>NZ_JBIUAP010000010.1:0-232818 GCF_044547525.1 Promicromonospora sp. NPDC052451 | reverse complement strand
CCATTATGGCGATGCGACCTGAAACAAGAGAGTCAAATAATTGGCATTGACTATCAAGCACACTGTTGAGTTCTCAAACAACCGACGCACACCGTCAGAGCCACAATCTTCCGACCGTTTCCCTGCCCGGGGCAGTTCCTCTAACCTACCAGGACCTTTCGGACTTTTCCAAATCCCCTCCGGCCGAGACCGTGAGCGAATTATTCGAGCGTCCGAATGAATTCTGGTACCCATTTTCGCGTCCCAGAAGCTGAGCTTCGATGTTCCGCGAGGTAGGGGGCCTCCTCGATCGGAGGCAACCTCTGTAACTTACCCTATCACGTTCCCCGGCGCAAGGACCCTCGTGAGGACCCATGATCGTGGGAGGCGATCTGACAAGCCCCCACCCAGTTCCGGGGCGCACTAGGCTACTACGAGAACTGGGTTGGTTTCCACCCCGGGACCGGCCAGTCGCGCTCGACGCGCTTCCTGTCCGTGCCTCCCTGCCGGGCGAACGACAGGAACAGTACACAGACCTGGGCCCGCACGCCAAATCGGCAGTCACCAGGGAACGGCGGGCCCAGGGCATCAGGCCGGATCACTCCACGGTGACCGACTTCGCGAGGTTCCGCGGCTTGTCGACGTCGTGCCCGAGCGTGAGCGCCGCGTGGTACGCGAGGAGCTGCAGCGGCACGGTCAGGAGCAGGGGGTCGAGCTCCCGCTCGTTCTTCGGCACGTCGATCCGCTCGGCGTGCAGCTCCCCCAGGTCGACGCCCGCGTGCGTCACGACCACGAGGGGGCCACCCCGCGCCGCGATCTCATGGAGGGCGGCCACGTTGCGGTCGGTCAGCTCGTCGTCGGGCACGACGGCGACCGTGGGCACCTCGGGCGAGACCAGGGCCAGCGGGCCGTGCTTGAGCTCCGACATCTGGTAGGCCTCGGCGTGCCGGTAGCTGATCTCCTTGAACTTCTGCGCACCCTCCCGGGCGACCGGATAGCCCCGGACCCGGCCCACGAAGAACAGGCTCTCGGCCGCCGCGAGCGCCTTCGCCGCTCGCGCGACCGTCTCCTCGCCGTCGAGCACCTGCTCGATCTGGGCGGGCAGGGCCTGCAGGCCCGCGACCAGGCGGCGGCCGTCGGCGACGGACAGGTCGCGCACCCGCCCGAGCTGGAGGGCGAGCAGGGCGAAGCCCACGAACATCGTGGTCAGTGCCTTGGTGGACGCGACGGCGATCTCGGGTCCCGCGTGCAGGTAGATCCCGCCGTCGCAGGCCCGCGCGATCGCGGAGCCGACCACGTTGACCAGCCCGATGACCCGGCCGCCCTTGCGCCGGATCTCCTCGACCGCGAGCAGCGTGTCGATGGTCTCGCCCGACTGGCTCACCGCGACGTACAGCGTGTCGGGCTCGATCACGGGGCTGCGGTAGCGGAACTCGCTGGCGGGTTCGGCGTCGGCGGGGATGCGTGCGAGCTCCTCGACGAGCGATGCGCCCATCTGTCCCACGTAGTAGGCGGAGCCGCAGCCGAGGATCTTGACCCGCCGGATCGCGCGCAGCTCGCGTGCGTCCATCTCGAGCCCGCCGAGGTGCGCGGTCGCGAACCGCTCGTCGAGCCGGCCGCGGAGCGCCCGTTCCACGCTGGCCGGCTGCTCCAGCATCTCGGTATACATGCGGGGCCGGCCGTCGACGGTGCCGTGCTCGTAGGCGCTCGGGTCGACGTCGACCTCGCGCGCCGTGGTCTGCGTACGGGTGAGGTCCCGCCGGAAGGTCGTGAAGCCCGATGCCGTGACGGTCGCCAGCTCGCCGTCGGCCAGGTGGGCCACCGTGGTGGTGTGCCGGACCAGGGCTGCCAGGTCGGAGGCGACGAACATCTCCTTGTCCCCGACGCCCACGAGCAGCGGGCTGCCGTTGCGGGCCACCACCACCCGGTCCGGGAAGGCGGCGTGCACCACGGCCAGCCCGTAGGTGCCCTCGACGGCGTCCAGCGCCTCGACGACCTTGCCCTCGAGGGTGTCGGCGTCGGACAGGGCGACGAGATGGGCGAAGACCTCGGTGTCGGTGTCGCTCGCGAGCGGCACCCCCTGGTCGGTGAGCCGGGCGCGCAGCGCGGCGGCGTTGTCGATGATGCCGTTGTGCACCACGGCGACGGCGCCGCTCGCGTCCGTGTGCGGGTGGGCGTTGACGTCGGTGGCGGGGCCGTGCGTGGCCCAGCGGGTGTGGCCGATGCCCACGCGGCCGGGCATCCGCTTGGGCAGGACCTCGGCGAGGTCGCGCACGCGGCCGGCGCGCTTGGCGACGCGGACCTGGGAGCCGACGACGGCGACGCCCGCCGAGTCGTACCCGCGATGCTCGAGCCGGCCGAGGGCCTCGACGAGCAGAGGGGCGGCGTTCTGGCCGCCGACGTAACCGACGATTCCGCACATGGTGGTGCTCCTTCGTGTGGTGCTGGGGATCAGCCGTAGATCATCCGGCGCAGCTGTCGCTCGGTGAGCCGTGGGGCCGCGACGACCCGGTGCTCGAGCTCGGTGGCGATGCGCTCGAAGATCTCCGGGTTGCGCGCCCCGTGGACCTTCAGCTCGGCGTGCCGCCGTCGGACGACCTCCTCCACCGGCGTGGCGTAGTACGCCACGACGTCGCCGATCACGCGCGCCGCCTCGGCGGGGGTGAGCCCGGTGGTCGCCGCCACGTGGGCGACGAGGTCGGAAGACGTCCTCATATCCGAGAGACTGACGCACTCGATCGCGAACAGCAATTTCTTGCCCGATTTCGGGCAAGTATCAGGACATGCCCGGCCGGACATGCGAACGGCGGCCACCCGCTGGTCAGCGGGTGGCCGCCGGCACGCTCGGTGCGGTCAGGCCGGCGTCACTCCGACGTCGCCACCGCCAGGGTCTTCTTGCCCCGGCGCAGCACCGCGTGCCTGCCGTGCAGCAGGTCCTCGGCGGCGAGCGCGGCGTCGTCGGACGTGACCTTCACGTTGTTGACGTACGCACCGCCCTCGGCGATCGCGCGGCGCGCGGCGCCCTTGGACGCGACGAGGCCGGAGCCCACCATGAGATCGGCGACGAGGTCACCCGCCTTGGCGGTGACGCGCGGCAGCTCCGCGACCGCACCGTCGAGCGTCCGGGCGTCGAGCTCGTCGAGCGATCCGCGGCCGAACAGCGCCTGGCTCGCCGCGATGACCGCCTCCGTGGCCCCCGCGCCGTGCACCAGCGTGGTGACGTCGCCCGCGAGCGCCTTCTGCGCCTCGCGCGCGAAGGGCCGCTCGGCCACCTCGCGCTCGAGCTCGGCGATCTCCTCGCGGGAGCGGAACGTGAACACCTTGAGGTAGTTCACGACGTCGGCGTCGGCCTGGTTGAGCCAGAACTGGTAGAAGGCGTAGGGGCTGGTCATCTCCGGGTCGAGCCAGATGGAGCCGCCCTCGGACTTGCCGAACTTGGTGCCGTCGGCCTTGGTGATCAGCGGCGTGGTCAGCGCATGGGCGCTGACGCCCTCCGCCTTGCGGATCAGCTCGACGCCGGCCAGCAGGTTGCCCCACTGGTCGTTGCCGCCCAGCTGCAGCGTGATGCCGTGGCGCCGGTACAGCTCGCGGAAGTCCATGCCCTGCAGCACCTGGTAGCTGAACTCGGTGAAGCTGATGCCCTCGTCCGAGGCGAGCCGCCGGGCCACGATGTCCTTGGACAGCATGGTGCCCAGCCGGAAGTGCTTGCCGATGTCGCGCAGGAACTCGATCGCCGACAGGGGGCCGGTCCAGTCGAGGTTGTTCACCATGCGCGCGGCGTTGTCGCCCTCGAAGGAGAGGTGCGGCTCGATCTGGGCGCGGATGCGCTCCACCCATCCGGCGACGATCTCGGGCGAGTTGAGGGTGCGCTCCCCCGAGTCGCGCGGGTCGCCGATCAGGCCCGTCGCGCCGCCGACCAGCAGGTAGGGCCGGTGGCCGGCGTCCTGCAGGCGGCGGGCGGTGAGGATCTGGACGAGGTTGCCGATGTGCAGCGACGGCGCCGTGGGGTCGAAGCCCACGTAATAGTCCACGGTGCCCTCCGACAGTGCAGAACGCAGCGCGGCCTCGTCGGTGGACTGCGCCACCAGGCCTCGCCATTGCAGCTCGTCGAAGATGTGGGTCACCGTGGATGCTCCTTCTGATGGGGTCGACCGGTCGTTGTCGGTCAGGTGTCGCTCGGCGGGCCTGCCGGCCCGCACGTCATAGTCTGCCCGACGGCGGCGCGGGACTCGCCCTCATTCCGTCCCGGCCTGTCCGACACCGGCCCGCTCACGCGCCTCGGCGCTCACGGGCGTGAACAGGTTCACCAGGGTGCCGTCGGGGTCGCGGACGAGCAGCGACCGGTTGCCCCAGGGCATGGTGGTCGGCGGGGTCACGGTCGGCACCGTGTCGTCGAGGCCGGCGAACAGCGCGTCGACGTCGTCGACGAGGAACTCCACGATGGCCGTCCGGTTGTCCGCCGGGCCAGCGGCGCCGGGGCCGAAGAGCTGGACGGTCCGGGTGCTGCCGATGGCGAGGGTGCCCCTCTCCGTGCGCAGCTCGGCGAACTCGGGGGACGGCCGGTCCGCGGTCGCACCGGTGACCCGCTCGTAGAAGGCCGCCAGGCGGTCGACGTCGTCGGTGATGAGGCGCACGGAGGCGAGGGTCGCAGGGCGCATGGGATGGTCCTCCTGGTCACTGCCACGGTCCGTCCGTGGCTCGTGCCCCCAGCCTCGGCCTGCTCGACGACACCCCGGTGTCGGTGTTTCCGCGGCGAGCGCGGCTCGCCCGGTCAGCCCAGGAGGGTCAGGGTGCGCAGGTCGCCCTCGGGCACCTGGACGTCCTCCGGCCGGACCACCCGCCGCGGCGCGCGCTCGCTGGTCGCCGTGACCCGGTCGACGCGGTCGAGACGGAAGGCCCGGACGCCGTCGCGCAGGCGGCACCAGGCCAGCAGGTACCACGCCGTGGACGAGCCGACGAAGCCGAGCGGCTCGACGTCGCGCGTCGTCGCGGCGCCCGCCCGGTCGGTGTACCGCAGGCGCAGGACCCGGCGTGCGGTGATCGCGTCGGTGAGCACGGCGGGGACGGGCGGCACCTCGGGCGGCGCCCCGAGCAGGTGCACGCGGGCGGCGAGGTCGTGGGCGGCGGTCGCGTCGTCGTCCCGCATGGCCGCGAGGATCTTGCGGAGCGCCGTCGAGCCCGCGGGCGCGAACGGCGTCCCGGCCAGGCCGCCCAGTGCGACGGCGACGGCGACCGCCTCGTCGGGGCTGAAGTTGACCGGCGGGAGGGTCCTGGACCGGTCGAGGCAGTAACCACCGGTACGGCCCGGCTCGGCCCAGACGGGCACCCCGGCCTGCTGCAGCGCGCCGATGTCGCGCTCGACGGTCCGGCGGCTGACCTCGAACCGGTCGGCCAGCCAGGACGCGCTCCGCGGGCGCGGGGCCACGGCCCGCAGCTCCTCGACGATGGCGTACAGGCGGTCGGTCCGGTTCACCCGGCGAGCCTACGCGGGCCCGACGGCGACGTTCTTCCCAATCCAACGATTATCGATTACTCTCCCTGAGACGTCACTCCAGAGTCGTTCGCGCCACGTCGCGCGCCACGCACAGCAGCGTGCCGCGGCATCCCCCGAAAGGATCAACGATGATCAAGCACCGCACCCTCGTGAGCGTGGGCACGCTCACGGTGTCCGCCCTCGCCCTCACCGGCTGTGCCGGTTCCGACGGCGACGCCGCGGCCGGCGGCACCACCGAGCTGAGCCTGCTCGTCAACGTGACCCCCAACCTGACCGAGGAGTTCTGGAACGAGCTCGTCGCCCCGTTCGAGGAGGCGCACCCGGACATCGACGTCGTCGTGCAGAACCCGGGAGCCGAGGGCGTCGCCGCCGCCCTCCCCCGGCTCCTGACCGCCGGTGACGCTCCCGACGTGGTGCAGTCGCTGCCGCCGACGGTCGACCTGGCGCCCGAGCTCGTGGACCTGTCGCAGTACGAGTGGGCCTCCGGCGGGCCGCTGGCCGACCAGTACTCGATCGACGGCAAGTACTACATGGCCGGCATCGGCTTCCAGCTGCAGAGCCTGTGGTTCTACAACAAGACGGCCTTCGAGGAGGCGGGCATCACAGGGACACCCACCACCGTCGAGGAGCTCACCACGGCGCTCGGCAAGCTCAAGGACGCCGGCTGGACCCCGATCCAGACCGGTGGCGACTGGATGACCAGCCACTCGCTGCAGACGCTGGGGCTGCCGACCATCGTGGGTCAGGACCCGGAGTGGTTCGCCCGGATGAGCTCGGGCGAGGTGACGTTCGCCGACACCTACGGCGCGACGGTCGAGACGTACGCCGAGTGGGTGGCGAAGGGCTACGTGCCCAAGGACGCCCTGGGCATCAAGTACCCGGACGCCGAGCAGGCGTTCCTGTCGGGCAAGAGCGCGATCTACCCGATGGGCAGCTGGTTCGCCGGCACCGAGGCCAAGGCCGAGGAGAAGGCCGAGATCGGCGTCTTCGCGGCCCCCGCCGCACAGGGCGTCGGCACGCCGGCGATGGGCGCCAACATCGCCAGCCCCTACTCCATCCTCAAGACCAGCGAGGACCAGGACGCGGCCGCCGAGCTCGTCGAGTTCCTGGTGACCGACCAGACGGCCGTGGCCGACCAGCTCGAGGTGGACGGCAACTTCCGCGACGGCTACGAGTACGACATGGACGAGCTGGGCCAGGAGCTGCAGCAGATCGTGGCCGACACGCCCGCCGAGGCCTACACCCCGACCGGCCAGGGCTACGGCGAGCGCACCCTGCCCGTGGGCTACTCCGACGAGATCAACGCCCAGACCCAGGCCCTGATCGGCGGCACCCCCGCCGCCGACGTCGAGGCGGCCATGGACGACTGGTTCGCCTCGACCATCGGCTGAACCCCGCCAGCAGACAGGTGACCGACATGGCAGACACGCTCACCGTCGTGCCCCGCCCGCGCCGCCGCCCGGCGGCGCGGGTGTGGCGCGACCGCCTCCCCGGGATCGTCATGGGCGGCCCCGCCGTCCTGGTGTTCCTGGCGATGTTCATCGTCCCGATGATCCTCGCGTTCGTGCTGAGCCTGACCGACTGGAACGGCTACAGCCTGAACTTCACGTTCATCGGGCTCGACAACTACGCCGAGGCGTTCCGCAACCCCCGCACGGTCGACGCCGCGATCTTCACCGCGGTCGTGGCGTTCTTCGGCACGGTGCTGTGCAACGGCGTCGGGCTCGCGATCGCGGCCCTCATCTCCGGCTCGGGCCGAGCGAACACGCTGATGCGCACGATCTTCTTCTACCCGTACATCATCAGCGCGCTGATCATCGGGTTCCTGTGGTCGGCCATGCTGGCGCCGGAGGGCGCCGTCAACGGCCTGCTCGGGCACCTCGGTGTGCCGCTCGTCCCGTTCCTCACGGAAGTGGGGTTCGCCAAGGCGAGCGTGATCCTGACGATCGTGTGGTCGCACTTCGGCTTCAACATGATCCTGTTCCTGGCCGGCATCAAGTCGGTGCCACCCGAGTACTACGAGGCCGCCACCGTGGACGGCGCCTCGAGGTGGCAGCAGTTCCGCAACGTGACGCTGCCGCTGATCGCCCCCGTGTTCACCGTGAACCTGGTGCTCACCCTCGTGGGGCTGCTCAAGGTCTACGACATCGTCCTGGCGCTGACCGACGGCGGTCCCGCGGGCTCCACCCAGACGATCGTCTACCAGGTGCTGCGGGACTCGTTCGCGCAGTCCGAGCTCGGGTTCGGCGCCGCACAGTCGGTGATCCTGCTGCTCGCCACGGCCGTGCTCGGTCTCGGTGTGACGTTCGCCCGGCGCGGCGCGGAGAAGAAGGTGACGGACTGATGAGCAGGTACCCGACCCCCCGACGGACGCTGCGTGCACCCGGCGTGGGCACCGTGCTCAAGTGGGCGCTGCTCGGCGCCGGCGCCCTGGTCATGCTGGTGCCGCTGTACATCATGGTGATCAACGCCTTCAAGCCGCAGGAGGCGATCATCGCCTCCCCGCTGGCGATCGGCCCGGACACGTTCAGCCTGGAGTACCTGCAGGCGGCGCTGACCAGCGAGAAGTTCAACGTGGTGCGCGCCTACGGCGTCACGCTGCTGTTCGTGGCGCTGGTCAACGTGTTCGGCATCGCGCTGGCCGCGCCCGTGGCGTACGTGATCGCACGTGGTCGCTCGAAGTGGCACCTGGGGCTGCTGCTCCTGTTCGTGTCCGGGCTGTTCATCCCGGGCCAGGTGACGCTCATCCCCGTCGTGTTCGTGCTGCGGGTGCTGGGGCTGATCAACACGATCCCCGGCTTCGTCCTCTTCGAGACGGCGGCCACGCTGCCGGTCACGATCTTCCTGTTCGCCGCGTACCTGCGCACCGTGCCGCGGGACATCGACGAGGCCGCCGCGCTGGACGGCGCGGGCAAGATCCGGGCGTTCTGGGCCTGCATCTTCCCGATCATGCGGCCCGTGGTGGCCACCATCGTGGTGCTGAACTCGATCAGCGTCTGGAACGACTTCGTCAGCCCGCAGATCATCCTCGGCCCCAGCTCCGGCATCTACACCGTGACCACGGGCGTGTACGCGGCCGTCGGCGAGTTCTCGACGGACTACACGACCGTCTTCCCCACGCTGCTGCTCGCGGTGACGCCCGCGATCGTGTTCTTCGTCGTCATGCAGCGGCACATCATCGGCGGCCTGGTCGCCGGGGCGACGAAGGGCTGAGGCGATGCGGATCCCTACCACCCCCCTGCACGAGGTCCCCGCCTGGGCCGTGCTCGAACGCCGCCTGTTCGACGCGACCGAGGAGGCCTGGCGGCTGTTCGCCGAGCGGTACTGCGGGCCCGACGGCCGCATCCTGCACGCGGGCGGGTTCGAGCACCGCGACGGCGTGGACGACCTCTACGAGCCGTTCTTCAACTGGCCCGCCTTCTACGCCCTGGGCGGCAGCGACGCCGTGCTGGACGCCGCCAAGCACCACTTCGAGGGCGTGACGGCGCAGCTCACCGAGGCCGGCATGCTGAGCGGCGAGTACGAGAACGGGTACGACTGGTTCCACCAGGGCGAGTCGCTGCTGTTCTTCTACGGCCTGTGCGCCGCCGACCCGGGCGACGAGCGGTTCGCCGAGCGCGCCCGGCGCTTCGCCGAGCTCTACACCGACCCGGCGCACGGCAACTACGACCCGGCACGCAACATCATCACGGCGCCGCACAACGGGGCCCGCGGCCCGCTGCCCGGGCTGGGCCCCGAGTGGCTCACCTACCCGGCCTCGCTCGACTACATGGCGGCCTACGGCCTCCCGCTGCACGGCTTGCCGGGCATCACGCGCTGGTCCGACCTGGAGGACCCCGCCAAGGCCCAGCTCATGGGCGACGAGATGCAGCGCCGCGCCGCCGGCGACACCGCGGTCAACCTGGCGGCCACGTCCCTGGTGACCAACCGCTGGCTGTACGACGGCGACGCCGCCTCGGCCGCGTGGGTGGCCCGGTACGTCGACGGCTGGCGGTCACGAGCCGAGGCCGCCGGTGGTCTCATGCCGGACAACGTGGCGCCCGACGGCGCCGTCGGCGGGTTGCACGACGGCGCCTGGTACGGCGGCCACTACGGCTGGACCTGGCCCCACGGCCTGCACTCGGTGGGCATGAGCACGCTGATCGGCGCGCTCAACGCGTCGTTCCTCACGGGCGGCGCCGGGCCGCGCGACGACGGACCCCTCGACCTGGTGCGCACGATGCTCGACACGGTGCTGGACCGGGCGGTCACCGCGCCCGTCACGCAGACGCCCTTCAGCCTGCGCGGGAGCTGGCTCGAACGGCTCGGCCCGCACGCCGCCGAGCCAGCCCTCCTGGTGCCCTACCGGTACGGCGCCGAGGGCTGGTTCGACTTCGGGCCGCTGCAGGCCGACCTGCCCGCCTGGCTGTGGTGGTGGACCCGCGACCCCGCCGACCGCGAGCGCCTGGACCGCGTGCTGGACGGCACCCCGGGATCGCGCGAGGTGCGGCCGTTCCGCGACAAGGTCGAGGCGGGGCACGAGGGCCCGTGGCTCACGTTCCTCGACGGCACGTTCCCGGAGTACCCGGAGCGGGCGCTGTCGATGGCGCTGGGGCAGCTCGCCCGCCGGGTCGCGGTGATGGAGGCCGAGCCCGTGGACCCCGCGACGGTGCACCTGCACTTCTGGCAGCGGGTCAACCCCGTGGTCACCGAGGTGCTCGGGCAGCTCGTCACGGGCACGCCGCAGACGCTCTACAACGGTGGCCTGCCGTTCGCGGCGGTCGCCTACACCGACGCCGACCGGGGCCGCCCCGGTCTGCCGCCCGACGTCGCCGCCCTGGTCACACGGCTGGACGGCGACCCGCAGGAGGGGCGCGTCGAGCTGTCCCTCGTCAACCTGTCGGCGACCCGCACGCGGCGGGTGCGCGTGCGGCCCGGCCGGTTCGGGGAGCAGCGCCTGACCGGCGTCGTGACCCGGGGCGAGGCGGGCGGCGTCTACCCGGGGCCGTCGACGGCGTCCGCCGGGCGGCCCGGCAGCCCCACGTCGGTGACCGTCCCGCTGGATGCCGCCGACCTGCTGGTCGAGCTGCCGCCGTCGCACCGCGCGGACCTCGTGCTGCTCACCGGGCCCGCCCTGACCCCGCCGCACCATGCCGTGGCGGGCAGCCCCCGGTCCTGAGCCGCCGTTCACACCCACCCCAGCACCCCACCCGTTCCGAGAAGGAGCCTCACCATGACCGAAGCCCTCACGCGTCCCGGCGCGGCCGGCCTGCCGGCGGACGATCCCGCCGCCGGACTCGTCCGCCCGGACGTCACGCTGCCCGTGCGGGGCGGCGCGTTCGAGCGGGCCGACGCCGGCACCGTCGCCCGGCTCGGCGACGTCTCCGCCGCCACCGCCTGCGCCAAGCTGCACGGGCTGGGCATCCGCCGGTCGTTCGTCGAGGGCCCGCGCCCCCTCTCGCCCGGGTACCGGGTGGTCGGCTCAGCCCTCACTCTGCAGTTCATGCCGCAGCGCGAGGACCTGGCCGCGGGCGACGAGCAGGAGTACGTCGAGCGGCACACCGCCCTGTGGCACGTCCTGGAGACGGTGCGGCCCGGCGACGTGCTCGTGGTCCAGGCGTTCGGCAGCCGGTTCTCCGGCTGCGTGGGCGACATCCTGGCCCGCTACTTCCAGCGCAAGGGCGGCGCGGGCATGGTCGTCGACGGCCGCATCCGTGACTCGGGCAAGATCCGCGACCTCGGGCTGCCGGTGTGGTCCACGGGCGTCACGCCGCACTACGCCTCCCAGTCGGAGCTCTTCCCCTGGGCCTTCGACGTGCCCGTCGCCGTGGGCGGCGTGCTGTGCATGCCCGGCGACCTCGTGGTCGCCGACGACGACGGCCCCGTCATCGTGCCGCGCGCGATGGCCGACCAGGTGATCGAGTCCGCCCGGGACCACGAGGAGTGGGAGGTGTTCAGCCGGCAGCGGCTCGACGAGGGTGCCCGGCTGAGCGACTACTACCCCCTGACCCCCGACACCCGAGGGGAGTTCGAGGCATGGCGTTCCGCGCAGAGCTCCGGCCGCTGAGCCCCGCCCCGGCGGCGCGACCCGACGTCGCGACCGCGTACGGGCTGGGCTGCGCGCCCATCGGCAACCTGTTCACGCCCGTGGCGGCGACCGCCGCCGAGGCGACCGTCGGCCGTGCCCTGGAGCGTGGGGTGCGGTTCTTCGACACCGCACCCCACTACGGCGAGGGCATCAGCGAGCAGCGGCTCGGCGCCGCCCTGGCGGGCGTCGACCGCGACACCGTGGTGATCGCCACCAAGGTGGGGCGCACGATCGTGGACGCCGCGGGCGACCCCGTCCCGGTGGGCGCCACCGGCACGAGCACCGTCGGCGACCTCAGCCGCGACGGCGTGCTGCGGTCGCTGGAGGGCAGCCTCGCCCGCCTGCGCACCGACCGCGTGGACCTGCTCTACCTGCACGACCCCGCCGACGTCGACGCCGCGCTGCGGGGCGCCCTGCCCGCGCTCCTGGAGCTGCGCGACCAGGGCGTGGTACGGGCCGTGGGCGTCGGCATGGGGCGCACCGTGCCGGTCGCCCGCCTGGTGCGGGAGGCCGGGGCCGCCCTCGACGTGGTCATGCCCGCGGGCCGGCTCACCCTGCTGGACCGCACCGCCGAGGACGACCTGCTCCCCGCCGCGCGCGCCCGGGGCGTGGGCGTGATCGGGGCGGGCGTGTACAACTCCGGGGTGCTCGCCGACCCGGTGGGTGCCCCGTACTTCGACTACCGCCCCGCGACCCCTGACCAGGTGGACCGTGCTCTGCGCATGGCGGCGGCCTGCGCCGCCGCGGGCGTCGCGCTGCCGACCGCCGCCGTGCGGTACCCGCTGCGCGTCGCGGGCGTGGAGGCCGTGGTGGTGGGGGCGCGGACGCCGGCCGAGGTCGACGCCTTCGCCGACGCCGCCGACGCGGAGATCCCCGAGAGTCTCTGGGCCGCGCTCGACCACGTCGCGAGGGCGTCGGCGGCCGCGGGGATCGCACCGGGGCCGCATGACTGAGGTCGTCGGGCCGGGCCGCGCGGACGGGACGGACGGCGCGGGAGGGGCGGACCGTGCGACCGGTGCGGCGGCCGGGGGCGGGATCGTGGACGCGCACGTGCACCTCTGGGACACGAGCGCGATGCGGATCTCCTGGTTCGCCCAGGACCTGGGGCTGCCGCACCGGGTCGCCCCGGACGACCTGGCCTCCGCCGTCGCGGCGGCTCCCCGGCCCGTGCGGGCCGCCGTCGCCGTCCAGGCCGCGGACACCGCGCGCGAGGCCCGCTGGCTCACCGCCCAGGCGGCGGCGCACGGACCGCTGCCCGGTCCGGTCGTGCTGCAGTACGACGCCCGGCCCGGCGACCGGTCCGCCTGGGCCGGCATGGCACAGCCGCTGCTCGACGAGGGCGTGCCCGTCGCGGGCATCCGCCTCGCCGTCCCCGGCGGCGCCACGGACCTGTCCGACGTCGCCGGCCTCGATGCCCTGTGCGCGGGGCTGGCCGCGACGGGCCGCGTCCTGGAGACGCTCGTACGCCCCGCACAGCTGCCCGCCGTCGCTGCGCTGGCCGGCCGCCACCCGGCGCTCGACGTCGTCGTCTGCCACCTCGGCCTCGGGGCGGCCGCCCCGGACCGCGCGTGGCACGAGGCGCTCGCGGCGCTCGCCGCACGCCCGCGCGTGCACGGCAAGGTCTCCGGCCTCCACACGAGGGGACCGGACGACGCCGGCCGGGTCGCGGCGATCGGCCGCGCCGCCGTGGACCTGCTGGGCGCCGAGCGCCTGATGTTCGGCAGCGACTGGCCCATGTCCGCGCGGGTGGCGCCCTACGCCGAGGTGCTGGAGCGCACCGCCCGGGCGCTGCCCCGGCTCGACGACGCCGCCGCGGCGGCCCTGTGGTCGGGCACCGCGGCTCGTCTCTACCGCATCGACGAACCCGCGGCGAGCAGGTGCCAGGTGGGCTGAACCGTGTCCGGCGCGGCGCCGCTCAGGCCTGCTCGTCGTCCAGCAGCGTGCCTGCCGCGTGGGCCTCGAAGAGCGCCGAGGCGGCATCGGCGTCGCTGCCGTCGAGCACGTCCAGCAGGCTGCGGTGCCAGTCGGCCACCTCGTGCCAGTCGCCGGTGAACTCGGGGTCACCGAGCAGGTGCATGGAACGCAGGCTCGGCTCGATGATGTCCCACATGCGCGGCAGGTAGGTGTTGCCGCTCGCCTCGATGACCGCGCGGTGGAACCCGAAGTCGAGCTCGCGGAACGCGGGCAGGTCCTGGGCGTCGACCGTGTCGTGCATGGCGGCAATGACCTGCTCCAGGCTCGACCGGGTCTCCGGCGTGAGGCGCCCGCAGGCGAGCCGGCCCGCGAGCGCCTCCAGCGCCACGCGGGCCTCCTTGGCCTGCTGCGCCTCCTCGTCGGAGTGCTTGGTCACGAAGTTGCCCTGGTGGCGCACGTGCGTGACCAGGCCTTCGTGGGCGAGCCGCTTGAGCGCGTCCCGTACCGGGGCCTGGCTCACCCGCAGCCGGCGGGCGAGCTGGGACTCGACGAGCTGCTCGCCCGGGGCGAGCTGCGACGACTTGATCATCGACTTGACGAGGTCGTAGATCTGGTCGGACAGCAGCCCGCGTTCGAGACCCGGGATACCGCTCAGCGCATCAGTCATCCTCGCAGCCTAGCCCCATTATCGACAATCGTTTGTGCACCGGACCGGTAGGCCGCGAGCCAGGCGTCCGCGATCGCGCGCGAGGCCTCGGGCGCCGGGTGCACGCCGTCGGGCGCGAGGGCGGCCGCTCCCCCGGCGTGCGTCGCAGCAGCAGCCGTGAGCAGGCCGTGCAGCGGGACGAGCGCGGCACCCCGCTCGGCCGCGAGGCGGGTGACGACCGCACGCTTGCCGGCGAGGTCGTCGAGCCAGCCGTGCTGCTCCTCGCGGACAGGCAGCAGGAACGGTTCCACGAGCACGAGGCGCGGGCTGCCGGGCACCCGGTCCAGGAGCCGGCGATAGGTGGTCTCGAAGGCCTCCGCGCTCGTGGGGTCGGCACTGTCGAAGCGGCGCCACATGTCGTTGACCCCGACGTACAGGGTGAGCACGTCGGGGGCGGTCGGTGCGACGTCCCGCTCCCACCGGGCCTCCAGGTCCACGGCACGGTCGCCGCCGATGCCGCGGTTGATCACCTGGGCCGCGGGCAGGTCACGGGCGACGAGGCTGACGTAGCCGTCGCCGAGCGACGTGTCGTCGCCCCGGTCGCGGCCGGCGTCGGTGATCGAGTCCCCGACGAAGACGAGGCGTTCGGCGCTGTCGGTGCTGGTCATATGGCTCTCCTTCGAGGTGTCGGACGGGTCCGACGGTAGCGGTGCACGCCAACTCCGCACCATTGTCAGCGATTATCGATTAATGTAGCATCGCTCCCGCTGCCAGTCGTGGGTCGATGCCGACCCGCAGTCATGACCATCACCGAAGAGGTCGGAGCACTCGCAATGAAGCGACATCTGTCAGCCCTGCTCGCCGCCGCCGTCGCCACGTGCGTCGTCGGCGCGACGGCCACCAGCGCGGCCGCCACGGCGGCCCCGCGGACCGGGGCACAGCACACGTCCGTCACCACGCCCGCGGCGAGCGCCGCGGGCGCCACCCTCGACGCCGGGCCGGCCAACCGGCCCGGGAAGCCGGGCAAGCCCGGCAAGGGCCCGCACGCCCCTGGCGCGCAGGGCACGATCTACCTCGCCCCGGACGGCGACGACGCCGCCGCCGGGACCGAGGCCGCCCCGCTCGCCACGCTGGAGGCCGCCCGCGACGCCATCAGGGCGCTCCGCACGGCCGGCAACCTCCCGGACGACGGCGTGACCGTCTACCTCCGGGAGGGCACGTACGAGCGGTCGGCGTCGTTCACGCTCGGCGCCGAGGACTCGGGAACCGCCGACGCACCGATCACCTACCGCTCCTACCCGGGCGAGACCGCCACGATCTCCGGCGGCACGGAGCTCCCGTACGACGGCTTCTCCCCCGTCACCGACCAGGCCGTGCTGGACCGGGTCATCGAGACGTCGGCGCGCGACGACATCCTCCAGATCGACCTGGGCGAGCTCGGGATCGACGACTACGGCCAGCTCAGCCGGCACGGGTACTGGAAGGCCAACGACGTCAGCACCACCCCGCCCATGGAGCTGTACGTGGACGGCGAGGACATGACGCTCGCCCGCTGGCCCAACGCCGGCGCGGTGCAGGACACCGTGCAGATGAACAAGATCATCGACCCGGGCCCCACCAAGGACGACGCCGACCTGCAGGACCGCGGCGGCACGTTCAGCTACTCCTACGACCGGCCGCAGCACTGGGGCCAGGCCGACGACATCTGGCTGGACGGCATCTTCGGCCAGAGCTGGGAGTGGTCGTACAACAAGATCGAGTCGATCGACACCGACGCGCGCACCATCACGCTGCGCTACGGCGAGATGTCGGGCCTGATGAAGACCTGGTACCCCGACTTCCACTTCGCGCAGAACCTGCTGGAGGAGCTCGACGCCCCCGGCGAGTACTTCATCGACCGGGCCACGGGCGTGCTGTACCTGGTGCCCAACGCGTCGTTCCTGGCGGAGCGGGGCGCGCCCGTGGTCACCACGCTCGACGAGCCGATGATCCGCACGGACGGCACCTCGTACGTCACGTTCGACGACCTGGTGCTCGACTACGGGCGGGCCAACGCAGCCGTCATCCTCGGCGGCAGCCACGTGACGATCTCGAACAGCGACATCCAGAACTTCACCGACGGCGGTGTGCTGTTCAACTCCCCCGGCCGGTACACCTACGACGGCATCCCCGTGAACCGGGGCGGCACCGACCACGCGGTGGTGTCCAGCGACATCCGCCACGTGGGCGGCGTCGGCGTGGTGCTGCAGGGCGGGAACAAGACCACCCTGGCGCCCGGCAACAACCGGGTCGAGGACTCCCACATCCACGACTTCGCCTACTACCACAAGGCCTACAACCCGGGCGTCATGTTCGACGGCGTGGGCAACGTGGCGCGCGGGAACGAGATCAACGACGCCCCGCACCCGGGCATCATCGTGCACGGCAACGACCACCTGTTCGAGCAGAACGAGGTCTACGACGTCTGCAAGACGTTCCAGGACCTCGGCGCGATCTACATGAACTCGGGCGAGACGCCGCAGCAGCGCGGCCACGTGTTCCGGCAGAACTACTTCCACGACGTGGGCCTCACGAAGCACGGCGTGGAGGGGATCTACGCGGACAACTTCACGTGGGACCTGAACATCGAGCAGAACGTGTTCGTGAACATGGGCAACGACGCGATCAAGTCCGGCTCGGCCGACTACATCGACGCCGTGAACAACGTGTTCGTGGACACCACCGTGCCGTACGACAACTACACGCAGTGGATGGGCGACGGCGAGGGCAACACCGTCGACCGCGTGTACATGCCCAAGTGGGAGAAGGTGTTCGCCGACAACAACGACTTCGTCGGCACGCCGTACCTGACCAGGTACCCCGAGCTGGGGCACTTCTTCGAGGACAACCACTACTACCCGAACAAGAGCTCGTTCGGCCGGAACGTGATCTGGAACCCGAACCGCACGCGCAACCCCGACGTCAACGCCGAGGGCGCGCTCGACACCAACAACCTGCTCAACTACGGCGACAACTGGGTGACCGACACCGACCCCGGGTTCGTGGACGCGGCGGGCGGTGACTACTCCTTCCGGCCCGACGCCGCCGTGTTCGACCAGATCCCCGGCTTCGAGGCCATCCCGTTCGACGAGATCGGCACCGACGGGCACGTGGGCCACTCCCAGACGCCGGACGAGGTGGCGCTGGAGTCGCTGGCACTGCCCGCCGATCAGCTCACGGTCACCCTGGGCGACGAGCTCTCGGTGGCGGCGCAGGCCGTGCCGTGGAACGCGACCAACCAGGCCGTCACCTACACCTCCAGCGACCCGGAGGTCGCGACGGTGAGCGCGTCCGGCGTGCTCACCGCGATCGGGCCGGGCGAGCTGGTCGTGACCGTCGAGTCGACGGCCGACCCGGGCATCCGCGACGAGATGACGGTCACCGTGGCGGCCGGCGACGGCGTGCTGCACTCGACCGACTTCGAGTCGGGCGCGAACGGCTGGCCCACCGACGCCAACCGCGCGATCGTCGACGACGGCACGGGCGACCACGTCCTGCGCATCAAGAACGGCGCCAACACCCAGCTCGACCGGCAGTTCTCGCAGTACGCGCTGGACTTCACCGTCACGACGCCGGCCGAGGTGCCCGAGGGCGGGCAGATGCTCGTCTACGACCGCACCGGTGCGACGCCGGGCGGGTACGTCCGGTACCGGCACGCGGCGGCCGGGTCCACGTGGACGATCTTCGACGCGGCGTGGGGCACGGTCAAGCAGGTGACCCTGCCCGCGGGCGAGGGGCTGGCGCCGGGCACCCAGTACGACGTGCGCGTGGTCGTCACGGCGGACGGCGTCCGGGTGCTGCTCGACGGCGAGGAGGTCGTGTCGGGGGCCAACCCGGCGCCGTCCGCGGCCGGCAAGGTGGGCTTCTACGTCCAGGGCTTCACGGCGCTGGACTTCGACGACGTCACGTTCTCGCTGGTGGGGGTGGATCCCACGAGCGTGACGCTCGCGCCGTCGGCCGCCACGATCGAGCCGGGCGAGACGTGGGAGCCGGGCGTCACGTTCACCCCGGCGGACGCGACCCGCACCGGCCTGGAGTGGGCCTCCAGCGACACCGCGGTCGCCACCGTCGACGCCGGCGGGACCGTCCGCGGCGTCGCGGCCGGAACCGCCACCATCACGGCCACCTCGACGGCGGTGCCCGGGCTGTCGGCGTCGTCCACGGTGACGGTGCAGGCGGCCGACCACCCGGTGACCGACCTGGGGGCCGAGATCCTCGACGCGGCGGCGTGGGCGCCGTCCGGCGGGGTGACCGTCGCGGACGGCGCGGCGCACCTGGCACCCCGCAGCGCCTCCGGGTTCGCCCCGACGACGTTCGGCGACGAGCTGCTTCGCTTCGACTCGTCGTTCGGCGACTTCAACGGCGGCTGGTTCGGGTTCTCGGTCCGCTCGAAGGCCGCGGGCCTCCCGGTGTGGACCAACAGCAACTCGGGCTACCTCGTGGTCATCAAGGAGGACGTCATCGAGATGCAGCGCTGGAAGCCCGACGTCTTCATGATCGACGTGTTCCCCAACACGGTGATCGAGCCGAACTCGACGCACGAGATCACGTTCGGCACCGTGGCCGTCGAGGGCGGCACCCGCGTGGTGCTGCGGGTGGACGGCGAGCCGGTGTGGAGCTACCTCGACGACACCCCGGACAACCCGCTGGCGGCGCCGGGCTACTTCACGGTCTACCGCCAGGGCCCGGCGGGCGAGATGAGCATCTCCCCGGCGAGCTGATCCCCCGCACGTGTCAGACGCTCAGGTCACCGGAGTGACCTGAGCGTCTGACACGTCGTCGTCCTAGGAGGTGAAGGTGTGGGTCTGCCGGCCCAGGTTCTCGATCTCCAGGGTGACCTCGTCGCCGTCGGCGAGGTACGGGAAGCGGCCCGACAGGGCCACGCCCTCGGGCGTGCCCGTGCAGATCAGGTCGCCCGGCTCCAGGGCCATGTACTGCGACAGGTGGTGCACGATCGCGGCGACGTCGAAGATCATGTCCGCCGTCGACGAGTCCTGCCGCGGCTCCCCGTTGACGAAGGAGCGCAGGCGCAGGCCGCCCGGGTCCACCTCGTCGGCGGGCACCAGCGCCGGGCCCGTCGGCAGGAAGCCGGGCCCGCACTTGCCCTTGGACCACTGGCCGAGCGAGTCGTCGAGCTGCCACGCGCGCTCGCTGACGTCGTCCACCACGGTGTACCCGGCGATGTGCTCGAGCGCCGCCTCGGGCGACGCCAGGTAGCTCGCGCGCCGGCCGATCACGACCGCCAGCTCGACCTCCCAGTCCACCTTCTCGGCCCCGGGTGGCAGCGGCACGGCGTCGTCCGGTCCGGCCACCGTGTTGGGGTGCTTGAAGAAGATGATCGGCAGGCGCGGCGGCTCGGCACCGGACTCGCGTGCGTGCGCCGCATAGTTCTGCCCGATGCAGACGACGGCGGCCGGGCGCGCGATCGGCGCCCCGCGGCGCAGCGCGTCCGCGCCGTCGAGCACGGGCAGCTCCCCCGCCGCCAGGGCGGCCCGGGTGCGGGCCACGCCGTCGGCGGCGAGGAACGCGCCGTCGACGTCGGCGGTCAGGGGGCGCAGGTCGTAGGTGGCGCCGTCGGAGGTGACGGCGGGGATCTCCTGGCCGAGGGGGCCCAGGCGGAGCAGGTGCATCGTGTCCTCGTTCTCGGTACGGGTGGGCAGGTGGGGTCAGGACTGCTCGGGCGGGCGCACGCGCAGCTCGTGCATGCCGCCGTCGACCGCGAGCGCCGTGCCCGTGGTGGCGGTGGCGAGCGGGCTGGCGAGGTAGCAGACGGCGTGCGCGACGGCCTCGGGGCTGACCAGCCGGCCCGTGGGCTGGCGGGCCTCCAGGGCGGCGCGCTCGGCGGCCGGGTCGGCGGCGGCGTCGAGCAGCCGGCCCACCCAGGGCGTGTCGACGGTACCGGGGTTGACGCAGGTCACGCGGATGCCCTCGCGCACGTGGTCGGCGGCCATCGCGAGCGTGAGCGCCTGGACGGCGCCCTTGCTGGCGGAGTAGAGGGCGCGCTGCGGCAGGCCCGTCCACGAGGCGATCGACGCCGTGTTGACCACCGCGGCGTGCGCGGACTCGCGCAGGTACGGCAGGGCGGCGCGGGTGACGCGCACGATGCCGAGCACGTTAACGTCGAGTACGCGCAGCCACTCGGCGTCGTCGTTGTCGGCGACGGTGCCCTGGGCGCCGATGCCGGCGTTGTTGACGACGACGTCGATGCCGCCCAGACGCTGGGCAGCGGCCTCGACCGCGCGGCGGACGGCGGCGTCGTCGGTCACGTCGGCGATCTCGCCGGACGCGCCCGCGGGCACGCCGTCGGACGAGCGGTCGATCGCGACGACCTGGGCGCCGCGTGCCAGCAGAGCGGTCACGACGGAGGCGCCGATGCCGGACGCCCCTCCCGTGACGATGGCGCGGACGCCGTCGAACTCAAGGGGTGTGGTCACGGGAACTCCTTCTGGAAAACGGCTACGTTGACGATTCATCCAATCTATAGCACCGATCCGGGTCGGATCGTAGGGTTCGATCACCTTCTGGACCCGATAGGCTCGACCCACCCGGAGCGATACGTCATACCTCTGCCCCTGGCTCCGGGACACACGCTCGACGAGGAGTGATCCGCACATGTCCCAGCCGCTGCCCCACCCGGACCGGACCTGGTTCACGGAGGCCAGGTTCGGCCTGTTCGTGCACTTCGGGCTCTACTCCACCGCCGCCCGGCACGAATGGGTGATGAGCAACGAACGCCGGACCACCGAGGAGTACGAGCGGTACGCGGAGGTGTTCGACCCCGACCTGTTCGACGCCCGCGCGATCGCGCGGGCCGCCAAGGACGCCGGCATGCGGTACGTGGTGCTGACCACCAAGCACCACGACGGCTTCGCCCTGTGGGACTCCGCCGTCAGCGACTACTCCGTCGCGCGCACGCGCGGGCGCGACCTGGTCGCGGAGCTGGCCGAGGCGGTCCGGGCCGAGGGGCTGCGCCTGGGCCTGTACCACTCGCTCATCGACTGGCACCACCCGGACTTCACGGTCGACTACCTGCACCCGCGCCGGGACGACCCGGACGCCCACTCCCTCAACGCGGGGCGCGACATGGCGCGCTACCGCACCTACCTGCACGCCCAGGTGCGCGAGCTGCTCAGCGGGTACGGCGCCGTCGACTACGTGTTCTTCGACTACACCTACGCGCACGACCGGGACGGCTGGCGCGGCAAGCACCCCGAGGACTGGGACGCGGAGGGGCTGCTCGCCCTGGTCCGCGAGCTGCAGCCGCAGGCCGTGGTCAACGACCGCCTCGGCATCCCGGGCGACCTGGTCACCCCGGAGCAGTACCAGCCGGACGGGCCCATGCGGGACGACGACGGCGCGCTGCTGACGTGGGAGGCGTGCCAGACGCTGAACGGCAGCTGGGGCTACGACCGGGACAACACCCGGTTCAAGGACCCGGACCTGCTGGTGCGCATGCTGGTGGACACCGTGGCCAAGGGCGGCAACCTGCTGCTGAACATCGGCCCGGACGGGCGCGGGGCCATCCCGGCGCGCGACACCACCACGCTCGCGGCGCTCGGCGCGTGGACCCGGCTGCACGGGCGGGCGGTGCACGGGGCGGGGCCCGCCGACCCCGCCCTGGTCGAGGCACTGGCGCCGGGCCTGCCGCCCGGCGTGGTGCTCACGCAGCGCGCCGACCGGCTGTACCTGCATCTGTTCGCGTGGCCGTTCGCGCACGTGCACCTGCGCGGGCTCGCCGACCGGGTGCGGTACGCGCAGCTCCTGCACGACGGTTCGGAGCTGCGGGCCACCCGCACCGACCCCGGCCAGAAGGCGTGGAACACGACGCCCGGCGGGCAGCCGCCGGGCACCCTGACGCTGCACCTGCCGACGGCGCGGCCCGACGTCGCCGTACCGGTGGTCGAGCTGTTCCTCTGAGCCGGTCGCCGGCCGGTCCGATGAGTTCCGGCCGGCGCCGTCGTCGAACGGGCATGGACACGAAAAAAGCCCTGCGCCCCGCCGGACCGTCAGGGAGGATCGGAGCATGAGCGCCACGGACATGCCCCACTGGAAGCGGAACGTCGGGCTGTTCCTCACCGGTCAGACCATCTCGTTGCTCGGTTCGATGCTGGTCCAGTTCGCCGTCATGTGGCACCTGACCATCGAGACCCGGTCGGGTTCGGTGCTCATGCTGAGCATCGTGTTCGGCATGCTGCCGCAGGCGTTCATGTCGATCTTCGGCGGCGTCTGGGCCGACCGGCACTCCCGCAAGCTCCTGATCATCGGCGCGGACACCACCATCGCCGTGGTCACGCTGGGCCTGGCCCTGCTCATGCTCAGCGGCGTGAACGACCTGTGGGTCATCTACGTGGCGCTGGCCGTGCGCTCGGTGTTCGCGGGCATCCAGACGCCCGCGGTGAGCGCGATGATCCCCCAGATCGTGCCGGCCGACCAGCTCATGCGGGTCAACGGGATGTTCCAGTCGATCCAGTCGGGCATGATGCTGCTCGCCCCGGCCCTGGCCGCCGCGATCTACGCGTCCTTCGACATCGTCGCGGTGTTCTTCGTGGACGCGGCCACCGCGCTCATCGGCGTCGGGCTGCTCGCCCTGGTCACCGTGCCGCGCCTGGTCCGGGCCGACGGCGCGGACGGACCGGTCAGCTACTTCGGCGACCTCGCGGCCGGCGTCCGCTACATCGGCGCGAACGCCCCCGTGAAGTGGCTGGTCGCGCTGTTCGCGCTGGTCATGTTCCTGGTCGGTGCGCCGAGCTACCTCACGCCGCTGATGGTCACCCGCACGTTCGGCGACGAGGTGTGGAAGCTGACCGCCAACGAGCTGTTCTGGGGCGGAGGCATGCTGCTGGGCGGCATCATCATGGCGACCGTCGGACCCCGGATCACCCGCCGGGTGCGGCTGATGGTCGGCTCGGTGATCCTCACGGGCGTGCTGGTCGCCGGCCTGGGCCTGTCCACCAACATGTGGGTGTTCTTCGCGCTCGGCCTGCTGATCGGCATCATGTTCGCCGCGCTGAACACACCGGCGTTCACGATCATCCAGGAGCGCGTGGAGCCGGAGATGCAGGGGCGGGTGTTCGGCTTCGTGGGGATCGTGATCACGGTCGCCATGCCGCTCTCGATGGTCGTGTTCGGTCCGCTGGCCGACCAGTTCTCCGTGGAGTCGCTGCTCGTCCTGGCCGGCGTGCTGCTGGTCGTGGTGCTGGGCGCGATCCTCGCGGTGCCGGCGGCGCGCCGGTCGCTCGCCGAGATCGACCGGGCGCCCGAGCCCGCCGGGGACGAGGGCCGGGCAGCGGCCGCTGTGCCCCAGGACACAGCGGACCTGCACTGATGCCGTGACAGGATGGACGGGTCCTCTGACCGTCACCCGACCGTGCGGAAGGTTCCTGTGAGCGCTCCGAAGATCTATGCCCTGCACGAGAACCCCGAGTGGTTCCCGCCGTTCGCCGAGGCCTTCGCGGCCGAGGGCGTCGAGTACGAGGAGTGGGTGCTGACCGACGGTGTCCTGGACCTGGACGAGGCGCCGCCGGAGGGCGTCTTCTGGTCGCGCATCTCCGCCAGCAGCCACACGCGCGATCACGGCCTGACCAAGGACTACTCGCGTGCCGTGCTGTCCTGGCTGGAGGCGTACGGCCGCCGCACGGTCAACGGCCGCCGGGTGCTGGAGCTCGAGATGAGCAAGGTGGACCAGCTCACGGCGCTGCGGGCCGCGGGGATCGACACGCCGCGCACGGTGGCCGCCGTCGGGCGGGACCAGGTGCTCAAGGCCGCACAGGGCTTCCCCACGCCGTTCGTCACCAAGCACAACCAGGGCGGCAAGGGCCTGGGCGTGCGCAAGTTCGACTCGTTCGAGGACCTCGCTGAGCACCTCGCGTCCGACGACTACGAGGAGCCCGTGGACGGCATCACGCTGATCCAGGAGTACGTGGTGGCGGCGGACGGCGGCATCACCCGGGTGGAGCTCGTCGGCGGTGAGCTGGTCTACGCCGTCCGCGGCGACACCGAGCGCGGCGGGTTCCAGCTCTGCCCGGCCGACGCGTGCGCCGTCGACCCGGTCACGGGCCGGCCCATCCCGCCGGTCGGCGCCACCGTCTCGATGGCGCCCGACGACGAGTGGGGCCTGTTCTCCGAGCGCGAGGGCTACGACGACCCGGTCGTGGAGCGGTACCTCGCCTTCATGGAGCGGCACGGCATCGAGGTGGCCGGCATCGAGAACATCCGCACGGCCGACGGCCGGGTGCTGACGTACGACGTGAACACCAACACGAACTACAACAGCGACGTCGAGCGGGGCACGGCGAAGTCGGGCCCGCGCGAGATCGTCCGCCACCTGGCCCGGGTGCTCAAGGAGACGTACCCGGCCTGACGGCGCGGGCGCGACCGACGGTGCGCTTCCACCCAGTCATTGCGCCCCGAAAGCAGCGTGTTCTCGGGCGCAATGACTGGGTAGAAGCGCACTTCGGCGGAGCGGCAGGACGGGCGCCGCCGGGGTCAGGCGAAGGCGAAGAGCGGGCCGAAGGTGACCACCACGATCGCCGCCCAGATCCCGTAGACCGGGAGGTATCCCGTCTGCCAGCGCTCGATCGCGCCGAACGTGCGGTGGCCGCGCACGAACCCGAGGGCGAGCCAGGCCGCCCAGCCCAGGTGCACCAGCAGCACGAGGTTGAGCCCCAGCGCCGCGACCTTGTTGGCGGTGAACCCGAACTCGGCGATGCGGGTGAGCATGGCGGTCAGCGCCACGGCGTCCACCGCGAGCGCCGCGCCGACCAGCACGAGCTGCAGCCAGTCGAAGATCCCGGGCGGCGCCAGCGGGTCGCGCGCCGAGATCGAGTACAGCAGCAGGAACAGGACCAGCACGAGGATCGCGTCCATCAGGATGAGCAGCTCGCGGTCCACCGCCGTGAGCGGTCCGTTGACGAGCAGCGCGACGAACAGTGCGACCAGCATGACGATCGTCAGCGGCGTGAAGACCCGGGTGAGCACCGGCGCGATGTTCTCGACGACGTTCTTCTTGGCCTCGACGAGCCACGCCCCCACCAGCAGGGCGCCCGGTACGGCGAACGGCAGGAGCCAGTCGGCGAGGAACGGTTCGAAGTCCACGCCGACCAGGCTCAGGGTGCCGAACGTGAGCCCGATGAGCAGGCCCCCACCGAGCTGGATGAGCGCGAGGTAGATGATCAGCTCGCCCGTGAACCGCACGTAGTCCATGCGCCGGGCGCCCGAGCGCCAGGCACCGCCGGCGTACAGCGCGCCCATGAGCAGCCAGAGCACCACGGGGGTGTGGCTGATCGCGAGGAAGAGCGTCATGCCCGGCTCGTCGTGAGGGCCCGGCTCGAACGGGTAGAGGTTGACCACCAGGGCGAGCGCGGCGGTCGCGGCGAGCAGGGTGGCGCTCACGCGCCACGGCACGCGCCGCTTCCACACGAAGTAGCCCGCGAGGAACGGCAGGACGGCGAAGACGGCGTTGCGGACCAGCACGAGGTCGTCGCCCGCGGCGGCGTCGAGCAGGATCTTGACCCAGATGCCCGAGGCGACCGCGAGCGCCAGGACCACGCCGAGCTCACGCCAGCGGCTCGTGTCGCCGGGCTCCTCGGGGACCAGGACGAGCTGCTTCCAGAGCCGGTCGGAGTGCTCGCGGGCGAACTCCCGCGACACGTCGTCGAGGTTGCCCATGCGCTTGACCGCGACGAGGAACGCCTCGTCGTCGTCGAGCCCGCCGGCGGTGAGGTCGGCGACCTGGCCGCGCAGGTGGTCCTCCATCTCGTCGACGTCGGCCGCCGAGATGGCGCGCCGTCGCCGGACGTAGCCGCGCCACTGGTCGATCTGGTCCTCCAGGGCGGCGTGTCCCGCGCGTTCGGGGGCGGCCGGGTTCTGCTCGCTCATCAGGCCCATCCCTCCGCGACGGCGGGACCGGGCTGGGCGTCCTGCCAGACCTGCTTGAGCGCGTCGGAGACGACGGCCCACTGCTGCCGCCGCTCCGCGAGCGCCTCGCGCCCGGACGGGGTGATCGCGTAGTGCTTGCGCCGCCGCCCGACGTCGGAGGTGCCCCACGTCGCCCTGACGTACTCCAGGCGCTCGAGCCGGTGGAGCAGGGGGTAGAGCATGCCGTCGGTCCACTCCATGCGGCCGCCGGAGAGCTCGTTGACGCGTTTGAGGATCGCGTAGCCGTACGACTCGCCGTCGGCCAGGATGCCGAGGACGAGCGGCGTGGCCGACGCCGCGACCAGGTCCTTGTCGATGTGCACCTGCACTCCTATGCCTAGTGCTGCTAGGGATGCTTACCCTAGCAGCACTAGGCATAGGAGTCCTAGGCCCTATCTCCGGGGTGCCGCCCGGCGCCGTGGCGCCGCGGCCCGGTAGGGCGACACCGTCGGCTCGTCGTCGAGCCAGTAGCGCCACGGGTACAGGTCCGCACGGCCGCCGTCGCCGCTCACCCCCACCCGGGGCCCGGACAGCACCGTGCGGGTCGGCGCCACGCCCGAGCCCTCGGTGCCCGGCACCGGTACCGAGAGCACGACCGCGCCCTCCGGGTCGGTGACGTCGGCGCCGTCGTCGGCCAGGTCGAGCGCCAGTGCTACCGCGAGGCGTGCGGGGCCGCGGGCCAGGTCGCGATCGGTCCGGGCCACGCCGCCGGCGAGCCGGCGCGCTCGGGCGAGCGCGACGCCGTCGGGCCCGGGTCCCGTGACCTCCCCCGCGCGCAACAGCACCGCGGACGCCGTGCCCGCCGGCCCGCAGACGACGTTGGCGCAGTGGTGCAGGCCCAGGTGCCGGTACACGTACAGGCGGCCGGGCTCGCCGAACATCGTGGCGTTGCGCCTGGTCGGGCCGCGGAAGGCGTGCGAGCCGGGATCGGTGGGGCCGTCGTAGGCCTCCACCTCGGTGATGCGCAGCGTCACCGTGCCCTCGGCCGTGCGCCGGCTCAGGGTGGCGCCCAGCAGGTCGCGGGCGACGTCGACCACGGGGCGGACGAAGAACTCGCGGGACGGGACGGTCATGGGGTGATCACTCGGGTGGCTCCTGGGCTGTCGGATCAAGGTGGCCCGCGGGGGTGGGTTGCTGGCGGTAGACATTGTCTACTGTCAGCAACCCACCCCCGCGGGCCACCTTCTCTCACCGCACGATCGGACGCCTCCTGCTCACACCGGCCGGCCGAAACCGTCCAGCCGCAGGTCTGCCCGCTCCCGCGTGCCCTCCCGCGCGTAGTGCTCCGCCTCGTCCGCCATCCAGCGCAGCCAGTGCTCGCGCGCGGCGGCGCCGTCGCGCTCCAGCCCGCGGCGCAGCCGCTCGGCGTCGTCCGCCTCGACCCAGACGCGGAACGCGCCGAGCGCGTCCACCTGGCGCGCGCCCGCGCCACAGCCCTCCACCACGAGGTGGGCCGACGGCGGCACGTCGTGCCACTCGGCCCAGGCGCCCGCCACCCAGTCGTAGCGCCGGTACCGGACCCGCTCCCCTGCGGCCAGCGGGTCCAGCACCCAGCGGCGGAGGTTCGCTGCGCCGCCGTCGGGGCCGGCGGCCCAGCCCTCGTAGAGGTCGTCCATGTGGATCACCGGGGCCTCCAGCGCGTCGCCGAGCTGCGCGGCCAGGGTCGTCTTGCCGGACCCGGCCGGACCGTCGACGACGACGAGCCGCGCGTCAGCGTCCCGCACCTGCTCGAGCAGGTCCCCCAGCACACCAGGCGATACGGTCATCCACCCTCCTGACATCGGTGCACCACCGGCACGAACCGCCGGCGGACGGCCTACTTCGGCTCCGCCCAGAAGCGGAACTCCGTCGAGCGTTCCTTCGCCGCCTCGATCTGCTCCGCGACCCGCACCGGGGCGGTACCGCCCACGCCGTCACGCGAGGCGAGCGAGCCCTCGACCGAGAGCACCGTGCGCACCTCGGGGGTGAGGTGCTCCGAGATCTTGGCGAGGTCCTCGTCGGACAGGTCCCACAGCTCGATGCCACGCGCCTCGCACTCCTGCACGCAGGACCCGGCCACCTCGTGCGCCACGCGGAAGGGCACACCCTGGCGCACGAGCCACTCGGCGATGTCGGTGGCGAGCGAGAAGCCCTGCGGGGCGAGCTCGGCCATGCGGTCGGTGTCGAACACCATGGTGCGCACCATCCCCGAGAACGCCGGGAGCACCGTCGTCAGCGTCGCCACCTGGTCGAACACCGGCTCCTTGTCCTCCTGCAGGTCGCGGTTGTACGCGAGCGGGAGGCCCTTGAGCGTGGTGAGCAGGCCGGTGAGGTCACCGATCACGCGTCCGGCCTTGCCGCGCGCGAGCTCGGCGATGTCCGGGTTCTTCTTCTGCGGCATGATCGAGGAGCCCGTGGACCAGGCGTCGTCCAGGCGGACGAACCCGAACTCCTTGGTGTTCCAGAGGATGATCTCCTCCGCGATGCGCGACAGGTCCACGGCGATCATCGCCGCCACGAACGCGAACTCCGCCGCCACGTCCCGCGAGGCCGTGCCGTCGATCGAGTTCTCGACCGGTCCGCCCTCCAGGCCCAGGTCGGCGGCCACGGCCGCCGGGTCCAGGCCGAGCGACGAGCCCGCCAGCGCACCCGAGCCGTAGGGCGACGTCGAGGCACGCACGTCCCAGTCCAGGAACCGGTCGACGTCGCGCAGCAGCGGCCAGGCGTGCGCCAGCAGGTGGTGCGCCAGCAGCACGGGCTGGGCGTGCTGCAGGTGGGTGCGCCCCGGCATGGGAGCGTCGCCCGCGGCGACGGCCTGCGTGATGAGCTCGTCCACGAGGTCGAGCACCTGCGCCCCGATCGTGCGGGCCTGGTCGCGCAGGTAGAGCCGCACCAGCGTGGCGATCTGGTCGTTGCGGGACCGTCCGGCGCGCAGCTTGCCGCCCAGCTCGTCCCCGGCGCGCTCCAGCAGGCCGCGCTCCAGGGCGGTGTGCACGTCCTCGTCGTCCAGCACTGGCAGGAACGCGCCCGAGGCGACGTCCTGCTCCAGCACGTCCAACGCGTCGATCATCCGGGCGAGCTCCGGCTCGGTGAGCAGGCCCGCGCCTGCCAGGACTCGGGCGTGCGCCCGCGACCCGGCGATGTCGTAGGGCGCGAGCCGCCAGTCGAAGTGGGTGGACTGGGACAGCGCCGCGAGCTCCGGCGAGGGGCCGCCGGCGAACCGGCCGCCCCAGAGGGCCACCTTCTCGCCGCTGCGGCCCCCCACGGTGCCGGACCCGCGCGCGGCGACGTCCTTGCCGTCGTCGCTCACAGCGCGCCCGTGCTCAGGTTCGCCGGGGCGCCCAGGTCCACGCCGTTGCCGAACTTCTCGTCGCGCGCGGCGGCGAGCTTCGCCGTCAGGCCGTAGATCTCGATGAAGCCGCGGGCCTGCGACTGGTCGAACGAGTCGCCCTCGTCGTAGGTGGCGAGGTTGAAGTCGTACAGCGACTGCTCCGACCGGCGGCCGGTGACCGTCGCCCGGCCGCCGTGCAGCACCATGCGGATGTCGCCCGAGACGTACTTCTGGGTGTCGTCGATGAACACGTCGAGCGACTTCTTCAGCGGCGAGAACCACATGCCGTCGTAGACCAGCTCGCTCCAGCGCTGCTCGACCTGGCGCTTGAACCGGGCCTGCTCCCGCTCGATCGTCACGTTCTCCAGCTCCTGGTGCGCCGCGATCAGCGCGATGGCACCGGGGGCCTCGTAGATCTCGCGGGACTTGATGCCCACCAGGCGGTCCTCGACGATGTCGATCCGGCCCACGCCCTGCGCACCGGCGCGGCGGTTCATCTCCTGGATGGCCTGCAGCGGGGTGACGGCCACGCCGTCGATCGCCACCGGGACGCCCTGCTCGAACGTGATGATGACCTCGTCCGCCACCGGCGGGAACGTCGGGTCGTCGGTGTAGGAGTAGACGTCCTTGGTGGGCTCGTTCCAGATGTCCTCGAGGAATCCTGTCTCCACGGCGCGGCCCCACACGTTCTGGTCGATCGAGAACGGGTTCTTCTTCGTGGTCGCGATGGGCAGGTCGTGCTTCTCGGCGTAGTCGATGGCCTTCTCGCGGGTCAGGGCCAGGTCGCGCACGGGCGCGATCGACTTGAGGTCCGGGGCCAGCGAGGTGGTGGCCACCTCGAACCGCACCTGGTCGTTGCCCTTGCCGGTGCAGCCGTGCGCCACGGTGGTGGCACCGAACTGGCGGGCCGCGCGCACCAGGTGCTTGACGATCACGGGCCGCGAGATGGCCGAGACCAGCGGGTAGCGGTCGAGGTACATGCCGTTGGCCCGCAGCGCGGGCATGCAGTACTCGGCGGCGAACTCGTCCCGCGCGTCGGCGACGTACGCCTCGACGGCGCCGCAGTCCAGGGCACGCTTGCGGATGACGTTCATGTCCTCGCCACCCTGGCCGACGTCGACGGCCACGGCGACCACCTCGGCCCCGGTGGCCTCGGCGATCCAGCCGATGGCGACGGAGGTGTCCAGGCCGCCCGAGTAGGCGAGCACGACGCGTTCAGTCATGATTGACGTTCTCTTTCCGGTGGTGGTGTTCAGGTGCGATTGTGGTGCGTCGTCAGGCGCTGAGCGCGAGGAAGCGCTCCGCCAGCGCGGACCCGTCGGCGTCGCGCGCGATGACGAGGATGGTGTCGTCCCCCGCGATGGTCCCGAGCATCCCGGGGAACACGGAGTGGTCGATGGCCGAGGCCAGCAGGTTGGCGGCCCCCGGCGGCGTGCGGAGCACGACGAGGTTGCCCGACGACTCGGCCGAGACCAGCAGCTCCTTGGCGAGCCGGGCCAGCCGGGCGGACAGGTACTCCTCGCTCGCGTCCGACTGGGCGCTGCGGTCGCCGCCCTCGCCCGGCACGGCGTAGACGAGCGAACCGTCCGAGCCGCGCACCTTCTCGGCCTGGAGCTCGATGAGGTCGCGCGACAGCGTGCCCTGGGTGACGCTCACGCCGTCGGCCGCCAGGGCGTCGGCGAGCTCGGCCTGGGAGTGGATCGCGCTGCGGCTGACCACCTCCTTGATCCGGGCGTGCCGGGCCGCCTTGGTGGTGGCGGTCGTCGCCGTCTGCCGCACGGCCATCAGTCCTGCTCCAGCAGCCAGGTCAGCAGCGCCTTCTGCGCGTGCAGGCGGTTCTCGGCCTCGTCGAAGACCACGGACTGCGGGCCGTCGATCACCTCGGCGGTGATCTCCTTGCCGCGGTAGGCCGGCAGGCAGTGCAGCACCAGCGCGTCCGGGGCGGCCAGGGCGAGCAGCTCGGCGTTCACCTGGTAGTCCCAGAACGGCTTGGCCCGCTCCTCGGCCTGCGCCTCGTCTCCCATCGACACCCAGGTGTCGGTGGCCACGACGTCGGCCCCGGCCACGGCCTCCTTGGCCGACGTCGTCACGGTCACCGAGCCGCCCGTCGTCGCGGCGATCTCGTGCGCCCGGGCGACCACCGCGGCGTCGGGCAGGTAGCCCTCGGGCCCCGCGATGCGCACGTGCAGGCCCGCCGTGACGCCGCCGAGCAGGTACGAGCTGCCCATGTTGTTGGCGGCGTCGCCCACGTAGGCGAAGGTGGTGCCCGGCAGGGCGTCCAGCCCGCGGTGCTGCGCGATCGTGAGCAGGTCCGCGAGGATCTGGCACGGGTGGAACTGGTCGGTGAGGGCATTGACCACCGGCACGCGCGAGACGGACGCCATCTCCTCGATGCGGTCCTGACCGAACGTGCGCCAGGCGATCGCGGAGACCTGCCGGTCCAGCACCCGGGTGGTGTCGGCGACCGACTCGCGCACCCCGATCTGCGCGAGGTTGCCGTCCACCACCAGCGGGAAGCCGCCGAGCTCGGCGATCCCCGCCGCGAACGACACCTGGGTGCGCAGCGTGGGCTTGTCGGTGATGAACGCGACGGCGCGCGGGCCCTCCAGCGGCCGGCGGGCGTACCGGTCGGCGCGCAGGGCGAGGCCCAGCTCCAGGACGGCCTTCTGCTCGGCGGGCGTCAGGTCGTCGTCGCGCAGGAAGTGGCGGGTCATGCGAGGTCCTCCGTGGACGTGACGGGCGCGAGCGAGGCGAAGAAGCGCGCGGCCTCCGTGGCCTGCTCCGGGGTGAGGATCAGCGGCGGGGCGAGGCGGATCGCGTCGGGCGCCACCGCGTTGACGATGAGCCCGGCCTCCAGCGCGGCCGCGGCCACCTGCGGCGCGACCGGCTCGTTGAGCACGACGGCGAGCAGCAGCCCACGCCCGCGGACCTCCTTGACCAGCGGGCCGCCGGCCATCTCGATCTCCTGGCGCAGCAGCGCACCGACCTCGCGCACGTTGGTCAGCAGGCCGTCCCGCTCGATCACGCCGAGCGTCGCGAGCGCCGCGGCCGCGGCCACGGGGTTGCCGCCGAAGGTGCTGCCGTGCTGACCGCGACCGAGCAGGCGGGCGGCGTCGCCGTAGGCGATCACGGCGCCCACGGGGAAGCCGCCGCCCAGACCCTTGGCGACCGTGACGACGTCCGGCACGATGCCGCCGCCGATCTCCGGCTGCTGGTAGGCGAACCACGAGCCGCACCGGCCCACGCCGGTCTGCACCTCGTCCAGCACGAGCAGCGCGCCGTGCGTCCTGGTCAGGCGGCGTGCGGCCGCGAGGTAGCCCGGCGGCAGCGGCCGTACGCCGGCCTCGCCCTGCACGGGCTCGACCACCAGGGCCGCGACCTCGCCGCGCTCGGCGATCGCCTGCGGCGTGAACGCCGCGTCCAGGGCGCTCAGGTCCCCGAACGGCAGGTGCTCGACACCGCCGGGCAGCGGCTCGAACGGCTCGCGGTAGGCGGCCTTGGCCGTCAGCGCCAGGGCGCCCATGGACCGGCCGTGGAAGCCGCCCTCCAGGGCGAGCACGCGCGTGCGCGTGCCCACGCCGGACGACGCCGCCACCCGCCGCGTCATCTTGAACGCCGCCTCGACGGCCTCGGTGCCGGAGTTGGTGAGGAACACGCGGGAGCCGTCCGGCGCCTCGGCGATCCGCAGCAGGGTCTCCGCCAGCGCGATCTGGGCGGGCGTGCCGAAGAAGTTGGAGACGTGGCCCAGCGTGCCGAGCTGCGCGCTGATCGCCGCCGTCAGCGTCGGGTGCGCGTGGCCGAGCGCGTTGACCGCGATGCCCGCGAGCAGGTCGAGGTAGCGCTTGCCGTCGGCGTCCCACACGTAGGCGCCCTCGCCGCGCACGAGCACGCGCTGCGGCGGGCCGAACGTGTCCATGACGGCGCCGGTGTAGCGCTCGGTCCACGCGGCGACGGAGCCCTCTGCCGCCAGTGCCGAACCCTCGGTGGGGACGAGCGTGCTCATGCCGTGACACCTTCCTCTGCGGCCGGGGCCGGCACGACCATCGTGCCGTTGCCCCGCGTGGTGAAGACCTCCAGCAGCACGCTGTGCGGCTGCCGTCCGTCGATGACCGTCGCGGCCGGGACGCCGCCCTCGACCGCCCGCAGGCACGCCTCCATCTTGGGCACCATGCCGGCCTCCAGGCTCGGCAGGAGGGCCGACAGCTCGGGCGCAGCGATGCGCTGCACCAGCGACCCCTTGTCGGGCCACGCCGTGTAGAGGCCCTCGACGTCGGTCAGGACGATGAGCTTCTTGGCGCCCAGGGCCACCGCGAGCGCCGAGGCCGCGGTGTCCGCGTTGACGTTGAGCACCTGGGTCGGGTCGTCCTTGTCGGGGGCGATCGTGGAGACGACGGGGATGCGCCCGGCCTCCAGCAGGTCCTCCACGGCGCGCGGGTCCACCTGGACGACGTCGCCCACGAGGCCCACGTCCACGGGCTCGCCCTGCACGACCGCGTGCCGGCGCTCGGCCCCGAGCAGGCCGCCGTCCTCCCCGGACAGGCCGACGGCGACGGGGCCGTGGGCGTTGATCAGGCCCACGAGCTCCCGGCTGACCTGCCCGGTCAGCACCATGCGGACCACCTCCATGGCCTCCGGCGTGGTGACCCGCAGGCCGCCCTTGAACTCCGAGGCGATGCCGAGCCGGTCCAGCATGGCGTTGATCTGCGGTCCCCCGCCGTGCACCACGACGGGCCGCAGGCCCACCTGCCGCAGGAACACCATGTCCTGCGCGAAGGCGGCCTTGAGCTCGGCGTCGACCATGGCGTTGCCGCCGTACTTGACCACGACGAGCGCACCGGAGAACTCCTGCAGCCACGGCAGGGCCTCGATGAGCACCTCGGCCTTCTGGTCGGGCCGCAGCCCGTTGACGACGTCGCTGCTCATGAGCTGTACGCGCTGTTCTCGTGGACGTAGTCGTGCGTGAGGTCGTTGGTCCAGAGCGTGACCTCGGCGGCCCCGGCGTGCAGGTCCACGGTGATGGTCACGTCCCGGGAGGCGGCCATGTCCACCTTCTCGCGCGGCTCGTACGCCCCGCCGGCCTTGCAGACCATGACGCCGTTGACGCTCACGTCGAGCTCGGCCGGGTCGTAGGGGGCGATCTCCTCGGGCACGGTACCGACCTGCGACAGGATGCGGCCCCAGTTCGGGTCGTTGCCGAAGATCGCGGCCTTGACCAGGTTGGACCGGCTCACGGCGCGGGCCACGGCGAGCGCGGCGTCCTCCGTCGTGGCGTTCGTGACGGTGATGGCGATGTCGTGGGAGGCACCCTCGGCGTCCGCGACGAGCTGGCGGGCCAGGTCCGTGCAGACGGCCGTGACGGCCTCGGTGAGCACGTCGAGATCCGGTGCGACGCCGGAGGCGCCCGACGCCATGAGCACCACGGTGTCGGAGGTGGACATGGCACCGTCGGAGTCGACGCGGTCGAAGGTGGCGCGCGTGGCGGCCCGCAGGGCGGCGTCCGCCTCGTCGGCCGGGACGACGGCGTCCGTGGTCACCACGCACAGCATGGTCGCCAGGGCGGGGGCCAGCATGCCGGCGCCCTTGGCCATGCCGCCCACGGTGAAGGTGCCCGCCGGCGTCTCGACGGTGCGCACCGCCGTCTTGGCGACGGTGTCGGTGGTCATGATGGCGGTGGCGGCGGCCTGCGCGCCTGCCGCGTCGGCCGTGAGGGCACCGACGGCGACCGGGATGCCGGCCAGCAGCTTGTCCGCGGCGAGCCGCACGCCGATCAGGCCGGTCGAGCCGACCAGCACGTCGATGGCCCCGATGCCGAGCTCGCTCGCGACCTTCTCCGCGGTGGCGTGCGCGTCCTGGAACCCGCCCGGGCCGGTGCACACGTTGGCACCGCCCGAGTTGAGCACGACGGCGCGGGCGACGCCGTCCTTCACCGCCTGACGCGACCACATGACCGGCGCGCCGACCACGCGGTTGCTCGTGAACACCGCGGCCGCCGTGAACTCGGGGCCGTCGTTGACCACGAGGGCAAGGTCCGGGTTGCCGGACTCCTTGAGACCCGCCGTGACGCCGGCGGCACGGAAGCCGCGCGCCGCGGTGACTCCCCCGGCCGGGGTCGCTTCATCGGTCACGGCTCCATCGGTCACGGCGCGACTCCTTCGGTGATGAGGCCGGCGGTCTCCCGCAGGCCGAGGGCGAGGTTCATGGACTGGACGGCGGCGCCCGCGGTCCCCTTGACCAGGTTGTCGATCGCCGTGACGGTGACCACCCGGCGGGCGGCCGCGTCGACGGCGACCTGCACCAGGGCGGTGTTGGCGCCGAGCGTCATCGCGGTGGACGGCCACTGGCCCTCGGGCAGCAGGTGCACGAACGGCTCGTCGGCGTACGCGGCCTCCCACACGGCCCGGACCTGCTCCGGGTCGGCGCCCTTCGCCAGCGGCGCGGTGGTGGTGGCGAGGATGCCGCGCGACATCGGCACGAGGGTGGGCGTGAAGCTGATGCTCACCTCGGGGGCGCCGGCGGCCAGCAGGTTCTGCCGGATCTCCGGGATGTGCCGGTGCGTGCCGCCCACGGCGTACGGCTGCGCGGAGCCGAGCGCCTCGCTCGCCAGGAGGTGCGGCTTGAGCGCCTTGCCCGCACCCGAGTAGCCGTTGGCCAGCACCGCGACGATGTCGGTGGGCTCGGCCACGCCCGCCGCGACGCCCGGCTGCAGGCCCAGGGTCACCGCGGTGACGTTGCAGCCCGGCACGGCGATCCGGCGCGCACCGGCCAGCTTGTCCCGCTGCCGCGCCACGGTGGCCAGGTCGGCACCGGGGGCCTCGGCACGGATCAGCTCCGGCATGCCGTACGGCCAGGTCCCCGCGTGCGTGGAGCCGTAGAACTGCTCCCACTCGCTCGCGGACTCCAGCCGGTGGTCGGCGCCCAGGTCGATGACCAGGACGTCGTCCGGGAGCTGCGCCGCCACCTGGCCGGACGCGCCGTGCGGCAGCGCGAGCACCACCACGTCGTGCCCCGCGAGCGTCTCCGGCGTGGTGGGCTCCAGGATGCGGTGCGCGAGGCCACGCAGGTGCGGCTGGACCTCACCGAGGCTCGACCCGGCGCTCGCGTGCGCCGTGAGCGTGCCGACCTCGACGAAAGGGTGGGCCGCCAGGAGGCGCAAGGTCTCCCCGCCCGCGTAGCCGGATGCGCCCGCGACGGCGACTCGGATGAGCTGGCTGCTGGACATATTCGGAACTATACATAGTTATGCAGCCGGGCGAAACCTGGTTCCGGGTCGGGTCATGCCTCCGCGAGCGGCAGGTACATCACGTGCAGACCCGTGTACCCGTGCGCGGGCGACCGGAACGCCCCGGGGACCGTCCCCACGATGCCGAACCCGAGGTCCTGCCACAGGTGCACCGCCGCCGCGTTCGACTCGACCACGGCGTTGAACTGGATGCCACGGAAGCCCTGCTCCCGGTGCCAGGCGATCACGTGCTCGCCCAGGGCGCGGCCCACCCCGCGCCCGCGCGCGGCGTCGGCCACCATGAACGACGCCGTGCCCACGTGGGCACCGTTGCCCGGCCGGTTGGGGCCCATCTTGGCCGTGCCGAGCACCTCGCCGTCCTCCTCGAGCACCACGGTGGCACCAGGCGGAGGCTCGATCCAGTAGGAACGGGCGGTCTGCTCGTCGATGTCGACGGGGTAGGTGTAGGTCTCGCCCGCGCGGCACACGGCCTCGATGATCGGCCACACGGCGGGCCAGTCGGACTCGATGAAGGGGCGGATGTCTCGGCTCACCCGGCACAACCTACCCGCGGGCGGGGCGCTGGTTAGGCTCGGTGCATGCACGCAGTCGTAGCCCGTGAGGCGGGCGGCCCCGAGGTCCTGTCGTACACCGAGCTCCCCGACCCGACGCCGGGTCCCGGGCAGCTCCTGGTCCGCGTCGCCGCCGCAGGGGTGAACTTCATCGACACCTACCGCCGTGCCGGCGTGTACCCGATGCAGTACCCCCACGTGGTGGGCGCCGAGGGCGCGGGCACCGTGGAGGCGCTGGGCGACGGCGTCACGGGCTTCGCCGTCGGCGACCGCGTGGCCTGGCACGAAGGCCCCGGCTCGTACGCGGAGCTCGTCGCCGTCGACGCCGCGGGCGTGGTGCACGTGCCCGAGGGCCTGGACCTGACCCTCGCCGCCGCGCTGCCCCTGCAGGGCATCACGGCGCACTACCTGGTGCGGTCCACGTTCGAGGTGCAGCCCGGGCACGACGTGCTGCTGCACGCGGGCGCGGGCGGCGTGGGCCTGCTGGCCACCCAGCTCGCCGTCGCGCGCGGCGGGCGGGTGCTGACCACGGTCTCCACCCCGGAGAAGGCGTCACTGTCGTCGGCCGCCGGCGCCGCGCACACCATCGACTACGCCGCGATGTCCGACATCACCGCCGAGCTGCCCGCGGTGGTGCGCGAGCTCACTGACGGCCAGGGCGTGCACGTCGTGTACGACGGCGTGGGCGCCTCCACCTTCGAGGCGTCCCTGGCGTCCCTGCGCCCGCGCGGGATGCTCGTGCTGTTCGGCGGCTCGTCCGGCCAGGTACCGCCGTTCGACCCGCAGCGCCTCAACAAGGGCGGCTCCCTGTACCTCACGCGACCGACGATCGCGCACTACGCCCTCACGCGCGCCGAGCTCGAGTGGCGCACGTCCGAGGTGCTGGGCGCGGCGGCGTCGGGCGACCTGGACGTGCGCGTGGGGGCGACCTACGCGCTGTCCGACGCGGCCGAGGCGCACACGGCACTGGAGGGGCGGGCGACGACGGGCAAGGTGCTGCTGGTGCCCTGAGCCCGGCGCGCCCGGACCGTGTGGGGCGGGCATGTGGGCTGCGGTTCGGGGCGGGGGTTGGGGTCGGCAGTAGTGCGGGGGTCGGCGGCTTGCGTTGAGGTCGGCAGATTGGGTCGGCGCGATCGGCGTCGCAGGCACTGCCGGGGCGGAGACCGGGTCGAGGTCGGCAGATTGGGTCGGCGCGATCGGCCCCGGCAGCACTGCCGGGGCGGCAGCCGGGTCGAGGTCGGCAGCTTGCCTCGAGGACGGCAGTTTGCCTCGAGGTCGGTACAGGCCTGTGCCGACCTCGAGGCAAACTGCCGACTCCGCGCCGCAAACTGCCGACCGCGGGGCAAGGCCGCCACCCAGTCGCCACCCGGTCACCGCCCGGCGACCGGACCGCCGCCGGGCGGTCGCCACCCAGTCGCCACGCCACCCAGCCCCCACCCAGCCCCCACCCAGCCGCCGCCCGGTCGCCGCCCGGTCGCCGCCCAGTCGCCGGACCGCCGCCGGGCGGTCGCCACCCCGCCACCGGACAGTCGCCGGACGGCACCGGGAAGCGACCCGCACCGATCTGCCGCAGCACGAGGACCTCGAACCGATCCAACGTTGGACCTCAGGACCCCTGACACACCCGCAGGGCTTTACAGGGATCCGCGCGATGGCGACAATTCACCCGTCCATCCGTTCCAGCTCGGAGGTTCAACGTGGTACTTCCCCGCTTCTCCCGTGCCCTCGCCGCCGGGGCCGCCGTCGCCGCGCTGGCGCTCACCGGCCTCACGACCGGCTCGGCCGCCGCAGCACCCACCGTCACACCTGGCGCCGTACCTCCCACAGCACTCACCACAGCACCCGCCGCAGCACCCGCGGCCGGACCGGCGAGCACGCCGGCGGGCGCGTCGCCGGCCGACGACGTCTCCGCGCAGGCGACCGTGAGCCCGAGCCTGGTGCTCGACCGGGACTTCCCCGACCCCGACGTGTCGAAGTTCGGAGACACCTACTACGCCTACGCGACCAACCAGGGCAAGAACCTGCCCTGGGCCACGGCGTCCGACCCGGACGGCCCGTGGACCTTCCAGTCCACGGACGCCCTGCCGACGCTCGGCGCCTGGGCCCAGACGGGCCGCACCTGGGCGCCGGACGTCTCCCGCCGCGCCGACGGCCGCTACCTGCTGTACTACACGGCCTGGCATGCGGCGTCCGGCCGGCAGTGCATCGGCGCCGCGCTGGCCGACTCTCCCGGCGGACCGTTCGCGCCCGTCGGCACCGAGCCGCTGATCTGCCCGCTGGACGCGGGCGGCGCCATCGACGCGTCCAGCTTCACCGACACGGACGGCACCCGGTACCTGGTCTGGAAGAACGACGGCAACGCCATCGGCGCCACCACCTGGATCCACGTGCAGCGTGTCGCGGCGGACGGCATCACCTTCCAGGGCGGCGCCACCCAGGTGCTGCGCAACGACCGGGCCGACGAGGCGGGCATCATCGAGGCGCCTGTCATCACGAAGGTCAACGGCAAGTACGTGCTGTTCTACTCCGCCGGGCCCTACTCGACCAACAGCTACGGCACGAACTACGCCGTCGCGAGCTCGATCACCGGCCCGTACACCAAGGCGTACCGGTTCCTCATGACCACCGAGTCGCTCGACGGCGCGGTCAGCGGGCCCGGCGGGGCCGACGTGCTGCGCGACGCCGGCGGCGACAAGCTGATCTTCCACGGGCACCGGGACGCGGGCGGACGCGGCATGTACGTCGCGGACCTGGGCTGGGCGGGCGAGTACCCGGTGGTGCGGGGCAGCCGGGTGCGCTACGAGGCCGAGCGCGGCACCCTGAACAACTGCTCGGTGCGCGAGAACGCGGCGGGCGCCTCGGACGGCAAGGTCGTGGCGTACATCGACCACGCCGACAGCTGGGTCGACGTCGGCGCGATCTACGTGCCCACCAGCGGCAGCTACACGCTGCACGTCGGGTACGCGAACGGGTCGGCCGTGACGGCGTCGCACACGGTCACCGTGAACGGCGCCGCGGCCGGGTCGATCAGCTACCCGGTGACCGGCTGGGACACCTGGCGCCAGGTCTCGAAGGACATCACGCTCCAGGCGGGCTGGAACACGATCCGCCTGGGCAAGGGCACCGCCTTCACGGAGCTCGACTACATCGAGGTGGCCTAGCCCCGCCTGACATGACACCGTGACACGGGCCCCGGGGACGCTCCCCCGGGGCCCGTGCCGTCCGCGCCGGGCATGAGGTATCTTGATGTCAAGATACTCGACGACGAGGAGTTGTGATGCCCGACTGGAACCCCGGCGCCTACCTGCAGTACACGGACGAGCGGTCCCGGCCGTTCACGGAACTGGTCGCCCGGGTGCCCGGCTCCCCCGCCACCGTCGTCGACCTGGGCTGCGGTCCCGGGCACCTCACCGCCGTCCTGCGCGCACGCTGGCCGCAAGCCCGGGTGACGGGCGTGGACGCTTCCCCGGCCATGATCGAGCGGGCACGCGCCGCCGACCCGGCCACCGAGTACGTGCTCGCCGACCTGAGCACGGACACGCACACCGCCGACCTCGTCATCAGCAACGCCGCGCTCCAGTGGGTACCCGGCCACCGCGAGCTGCTGCCGACGCTCGCCGACCGGGCCGCGCAGACGTTCGCCTTCCAGGTGCCGGGCAACCACGACGCGCCGAGCCACGTGCTGCTGCGGGAGGTCGCCGCCCGTGCGCCGTACGCCGACGTCGTCGGGCCGGTCGAGCGGCGGGCCACCGCCGACCCGGCCGGGTACCTGGAGATCCTGGCCCGGCCGGGCTGGACCGTGGACACGTGGGAGACCACGTACACGCACGTGCTGCAGGGACCGGACCCGGTGCTCCGCTGGATCTCGGCGACCGGCGCGCAGCCCACCCTCCACGCCCTGGAGGCCGCGGACCCGGCGCTGCGCGCCCGGTTCGAGGAGGAGTTCGGCGCGGCGCTGCGCGCTGCCTACCCCGAGCATCCCTACGGCACGCCGCTCGCGTTCCGCCGGGTGTTCGCCGTCGCGACGCGCGGCTGAGCCGCGGCCTCCGCCACCGCCCGGCCGGTCAGCGGCGCGCCGGCGGCCACGCCCGCCTCCTCGTCCCGCACCGTCACGCCCTGGCTGAGCCGCAGGGCGCTGTTGACCAGGCCGAGATGGCTGAACGCCTGCGGCACGTTGCCGAGCTGACGACCGGCGGTCACGTCGTACTCCTCGCTGAGGAGGCCCAGGTCGTTGCGCAGCGTGAGCAGGCGCTCAAACAGCGCCACGGCCTCGTCACGTCGTCCGATCCCGTGCAGCGCGTCGACCAGCCAGAAGTTGCACACGAGAAACGTCGACTCGTCGCCCGGCAGCCCGTCCACCCGGTCGTCGGCGTCCGTGTCGTACCGGCGCAGGAGCCCGTCCTGACCCAGCTCGCGCTGCACCGCCTCGACGGTGCCGATCACGCGCGGGTCGTCCCAGGGCAGGAACCCGACCTGCCCGATGAGCAGCAGCGCCGCGTCCAGCCCGTCGGAACCGTAGAACTGCGTGAAGGTGTTGCGCACCGGGTCGAACCCGTGGGTGCACACCTCCGCATGGATCCGGTCCCGCGCCGCCCGCCACCGCTCGACCGGTTCGCCCGTCAGACCACCCTCCTCGACGGCGCGTACCGCACGGTCGAACCCGACCCACGCCAGGACCCGCGAGTGCACGAACGCGCGCTGCGGTCCGCGCACCTCCCAGAGGCCGTTGTCCAGGTCGCCCCAGTGCTCCTCCAGGTGGTCGAGCAGCGCGCGCTGCAGCTGCCAGGCCTCCGGGTCGGTCTCCAGCCCGGCCTCGCGGGCGAGGTGGAGAGCCTCCAGCGTCTCGCCCCACACGTCGAGCTGGAGCTGGCCCACGGCGTCGTTGCCGATCCGGACCGGTGCCGAGCCCTCGTACCCGGGCAGCCAGCCGATCGTGTACTCGGGCAGACGCCGCCGGCCGTCGAGCCCGTACATGATCTGCAGGTCGGCGGGGTCCCCCGCGACCGCGCGCAGCAGCCACGCGCGCCACGCGCGCGCCTCGTCGAGGAACCCGGTCCCGACCAGCGCCTGCAGGGTGAACGCGGCGTCACGCAGCCAGCAGTACCGGTAGTCCCAGTTGCGGCTGCCGCCGATGTCCTCGGGCAGCGACGTCGTCACCGCGGCCGTGATGGCGCCCGTCGGGGCGTAGGTGAGCGCCTTCAGGGTGATCAGCGACCGGTGCACGGCGTCGGCCCACGGTCCGGAGTACGTGGACCCGGCGACCCACGACCGCCAGAAGTCCTCCGTCTCGGTCAGCGCCTCGTCGGCGTCCACCGGTTCCTTGGTGGGCAGGTGCGACGCGTGGTGGGTCAGCACGAACGGCACCCGCTCCCCCGGCCCCACCGTGAACCGCGCCCGCAGGACGGAGCCGTCGGCGACGCCGTCGTGCACCATGCGGACCGGGGTGTCGAGGCGGACCGAGTCCGGTCCGGCCACGGCGCGCAGCGCGGCGCCCTCCTCGGTGACCCAGGGCACCACGTGCCCGTAGTCGAACCGGAGGCGCAGCTCCGTGGTCACCGTGACCGTCCCGTGGACGCCCTCGACGATGCGCACGAGGTCGGCCTGCTCGCCGCGTGGCGGCATCAGGTCGATCACCCGGACCCGGCCCTCCGGCAGGTCCCACTCGGTCTCCAGCACCAGGGTGCCGTCCCGGTAGCCACGGCGCGTGCACTCGCCGCCCTGCTCCGGGCCGAGCCGCCACGAACCGTGGGTCTCGTCGCCGAGCAGCGCGGCGAAGCACGCCGGCGAGTCGAACCGGGGCAGGCACATCCAGTCGATGGACCCGTCCCTGCCGACCAGCGCCGCGGTCTGGAGATCGCCGACAATTCCGTAATCTTCGATTCGGAGCGTCATCGGTACCAGGTTAGGTTCGGCCCGGCGCCCCCACCACGGGACGCCGGGCCGGTGCGGGTCAGAACGACGAGGCGTCCATCGCGTACACCCACCGGTAGCCGGGATACTCGCCGAGCGACCAGAGGTAGTCGCGCGTCGGGTCGTACGACAGGTCCTCGGCGCCCACGGTCAGGGCGTTCCCGTGCCGGACGATCGCGCCCGACGGCGCCACGAAGGTGTGCAGGTCACCGTCGGAGTTCGGGTCCGAGTGGTTCGAGCCGTCGCTCTGCGAGAAGAAGAACTCACCGTTGATCGCGGTGGAGCCCTGCACGCTCTCCAGGTCCGTCCGGTAGGCCTCGGTGGCCTTGATGATGCCGTCCGAGGCGGGCTTGAGGTACCGGTTCGTGTAGTCGATCGGCACCCGGATGGTACGCACCTGGGCCCCCGCGGCGATGTCGTCCGCGCTGCGGTACTCGCTGACGACCACCGAGTCGGGCGAGCTGGTCCGGTCGAGCGAGACGGACGAGTGCTGCAGCTGCGCGTACCCGCCCACCGTCGAGTCGGTGAACTTCGCGGTCTGCGGCAGCACGTACTTGTAGTCGAACGCGTGGTAGGTGCCGTCGGACTGCCGGCCCACCGCCGACGACCGCCCCGTGGAGACCTGCCAGAGGTGGTCGAGGTCGAACACGCGGAAGCCACCGCTCGTGTCCGCGACGTAGAGCAGGTTGCCGTACCACATGATCCCGCCCGCGTGGACGTTCACCGGCTTGTACGACGGCGCACTCGTGGTACCGCTCGGCTCGACCAGCAGGACGTGCCGGTAGGGCGGCGCCGACGTGCTCGCCGACAGGTCCGACACGCTGATGCGGACGCCCTTGTCGATCCCGTCCTCGGCGTGGTCGTACCAGCTCACGAGGTTGAGGCGCTTACCGTCGTACGTGCCCTCGCCGTAGGCGTCGGAGCTGGTGGTGATGCCCTGCGGGTACCAGTCGCTGGTGTCCTGGTCGCCCGCGTTCCAGCAGTAGTAGGCGGTGCGGTTCGTCACCGACGGGGCGCTGTCGCAGCTCGGCGTGCGGTTGGCGTCGGCGGCCACCGCACCCATGGTCACGTTGGGCAGCGCCGCGTCGAGCGCGCCGACCAGGGCCGACGACGTCTGCGACAGCGTGTAGCGGAAGTTGCCCGCGGTGAGCGGCGTCGCGGCGGCCGCGACGGCGGTCTCGGCTGCGGTCTCGACGGCGGTCTCGACGGCGGTCTCGGCCTGCGGGGTGGACTGACGTGCGGTGGCCTGGCCCGCGGTGGCGAGCACGACGGCCAGCCCGAGGCTCGCGGCGATGAGTGCGGATCGACGGTGACGGCGCATGCTGGTCTCCTTGCACGAAGGGACGGTTGCCCGCACACCGTATGAAGCGGACATGCTCGCAGGCCAGCAAAAAGTCACCCGGAAAGGCATGACAGCGTTGACAGTCGGTTGCCCGGGTCCTAGGTTCCGTCTGGCGGGGGGGCGCGTACAGCCACCACGCCGTGTTCTCGATCAATGACGACTCGAGCAGCGAAGCGGGTGGACCGATGGTGTTCCGAGACCTTGCACGAACCTTGATCACGCTCCTGACGGCGACCGGGGTCGCCGTCGGTGGCAGTGTCACGGCGGGTGCGTCCGCGCACGACGCCGACGAGTGGTCGACCGCGTGGACGCAGTCGCAGCAGCGCGCCTCGGGGCTGAGCCCGGAGACGTTCCAGAACCGTTCGGTCCGGGTCGTGACCCGGCTGACGCAGGGCGGTCCGGCCCTGCGCGTGCGGCTGCAGAACCAGTTCGGCACCGAGCCCCTGGTCGTGGACGCCACGACCGCAGGACTGAGCGCCGGGGGTGCCGCCGTCCGCCCCGAGAGCGTCCGGACGGTCACCTTCGGCGGTTCGGCCTCGGTGTCGATCCCGGCCGGCGGCGAGGTCTGGAGCGATCCGGTGCAGCTGGCGACGTCGGCCATGGACGACCTGGCCGTGAGCTTCTACCTGGCGAACCCGACCCGGATGATGCTGCATGACCTGGCCGGGCGCACCAACTACTTCTCGGCGCCGGGCGGCGGGAACACGACCGCCGACACGTCGGGCGGTGCCTTTCCCGAGTCGCACGGCTGGACCTACCTGGTCAGTGCCGTGGACGTGCTCGGCCCCGACGTGGCCGGCACGGTGGTCGCCTACGGCAGCTCGGTGGTGGACGGCGTGGGCGCGGACAACTGCGGCGTCGGCTGCCCGCCGCCGCCCGTCTTCCAGCGCTGGACCGACACGCTCGCGCAGCGGGTGGTGGACGAGCTCCCGCCCGACCGTCAGGTGGCCGTCGTCAACGAGGGCATCTCCGGGACGACGGCGGCCCCGGCGTGCGGCAGCGGCGGGCTGGACGGTGTCTCGCGCCTGGACCGCGACGTGCTGGCGCTGCACGACGTACGGGCGGTCATCTACTACTACGGGACCAACGACATCGCGAACAACTGCAGCGCCGAGACGATCCTCGCGGCCTACCGGGACACGTTCGCCCGTCTGCGCGCGGCCGGGATCAAGGTGTTCGTCACGCCGATCACGCCGCGGCCCGGCTACACGGCCGAGCAGAACGCGCGGCGCGCCGTCGTGAACGAGTTCGTCCGGGCCGGCGGCAACTGCTCGGGCACGTGCGACGGGGTCTTCGACTTCGACGCCGTGCTGCGGGACCCGCAGAACCCGAACTCCATCTACCCGCCGTACGACACGGGCGACGGGGTCCACGCGAACATCGCCGGGCAGACCGCGATCGCCCGGTCGGTGCCGCTCGGTCGCCTCTGGCGCGCGGTGCTCGCCGGCCGCTGACGGCCGAGGGGCCGTCGCCCTACCCGCGCTGGGAAGGGCGACGGCCCCTCGTGCCGGGAAGGGCGCCGGCCCCTCACCTACCGATGTCCGGTGCGGCCGGTCAGCGTCCCGTGAGGGCCTGAGTCAGCGGGTCGTCGCTGCCCGCCGGCAGCACCCGGAGCCGTCGCGCCGTCGCCGCCGTCCCCTCGGCCGCCACCTGCGCGGCCCGTTCCCTGAGCGACGCCGGGGTGTCGTCCGACACCCGCAGGAACCACCCGGAGCACGCGTCGAGCTCACCGGCCGCGATGGCGTTCACGACGTCCGTCACGCGCTCGACCGGGGTCCAGTCGGTGCGCCCCTGGTGCAGGGTCATGCCCGTCGACATGTCGGTCCGCACCACGCCGGGAGCGAGCTCGAAGACCCGCAGGCCGTGCCGGAACCCGTCGTCGTGGAGGTTCGCCCCCAGGCGGAGCAGGGCCGTCTTGCTCGCGTTGTACGCCGAGCTACCGCCGCGCATCTCGTGGGAGCTCGCACCCGAGGCCAGGTCGACGACGCGCCCGCCGCCGCGGGCGATCATCCCGGGCACCACGCAGCGGTCGAAGAGGAACGGCCCGCGGACGTTGGTCTCGAACACCGACCACCACTCGTCCGGGTCCGCCTCCCACAGCGGGTGCTCGGACTCGAGCGCGCCCGCGTTGTTGACCAGCAGGTCGATCGACCCGAGCGCGCTCTCCACCTGGTCGACCGCGGCGCGCACCGCCGCGGCGTCGGCGACGTCGGCGGTCGCCTCGACCGCCGTCACGCCGAGCGCACGCACCTCGGCCGCGACGGACCGCAGCCGGTCCGCGTCCCGCGCGAGCAGGGCGACGTCCAGCCCCGCCCGCGCGAGACCCAGTGCGATCTCCCGGCCGATCCCGCGCGAGGCGCCGGTGACGAGCGCTGTCCGCGCCGGCGGCACCGGGGTGTCGGCAGTGCGGTCCGGCTCAGCCACGCAGCACCGCTCCGACCCGCTCCGCGGCCGACGCCACGACGGCGTCGCGCACCGCGCGGACCTCCTGGGCGGACAGGGTCCGGTCCGCGGCCCGCAGCCGGAGCGAGTAGGCGAGGGACTTCTGCCCCGCGCCCACCTGCTCGCCCGTGAAGACGTCGAACAACGCCACCTCTTCCAGCAGGTCGCCGGCGCCGGCCACGATGGCCGCCCGCACGGCCTCGGCCGGGACGGCACCGTCGACCACGAACGCGAAGTCCTCCTTGGCGGCCGGGAACGCCGAGACGGGTGTCGCCGCGACGGGCTCCCCCGACGCCGCGCCGACCAGGACGGTCAGGTCCACCTCGAACGCCGCCGCGCGGGCCGGCAGCCCGAGCGCCTCGACGACCTTGGGGTGCAGCTCACCGGCGTGACCGACCACCGTGCCGTCCGTCAGCTCCAGCCGCGCGCAGCGTCCCGGGTGCCACGGCATCCGGTCCGTGTCCGGGACCACGACGACCTCGGCCCCGGCCCGCTCGGCCACCAGGCGAGCGGCCGCGAGGGCGTCCTCCCAGCCCGCGGCGCGACCCGCGCCCCACCAGCCGGCGAGCTCGCGCCGGCCGGTCAGGACGCCCGCGACCTGCCGCGGCTGGTCCGGGACTGCGGCCGCGAGGGCCGCGAGCTGCTCGTCGGTGGGCCGGACGCCCCCGGGCAGCGCCGGCGCCGCGGGGGCGCCGGGCGTCGGACGCGTGACCAGGCCGATCTCGTACACGGCGAGGTCGGTCAGACCGCGCGACACGTTGCGGCGCACCGTGTCGAGCAGGGTGACCAGCAGGTTCGTCCGCATGAGCGGCTTGTCGTCGGCCATCGGGTTGGCGAGCCGGAGCGAGGCGCGCCGCTCGTCGTCGGCCGCGAGCCCCAGGGCGTCGTACTCGGGCGTGCCGACGAACGGGTAGCTGAGCGTCTCGACGAAGCCCGCCTCGGCGAGCGAGCGGGCGACCGAGCGGCGGATGCGCTGCTCGGCGGTGAGCCCGCGGCCGCCCGGGGCGGACGGGAGCACCGACGGCACCTGGTCGTAGCCCTGGATGCGCACGACCTCCTCGACCAGGTCGGCCGGGCCGGCCAGGTCGGGCCGCCACGTGGGCGGGGTGACCGTGAGCACGCTCTCGCCGGCGGGCTCGACCGTCGCGCCGATCTCCTCGAGCGTGCTGCGTACCTGCTCGGGCGTGTACGACACGCCCGAGAGCCGCGTGGGCTCGGAGACCTTGAGCTCGATGGGCTGCGGCCGGGACGCTGCGGTCTCGTCGAGGTCGCTCACGGCCGGGTCGGCGGTTCCGCCGCCCAGCTCGACCAGGAGGTCGACCACGCGCTGTGCCGCGACCGGTGGCAGGAGCGGGTCGACGCCGCGCTCGAACCGCTTGGCCGCCTCGCTGGACAGCTTGTGCCGGCGCGAGGTGCGGGCGACCGTGATCTGGTCGAAGTGGGCCGCCTCGACGAGCACGTCCGTCGTGGTGTCGCTGACCTCCGAGGAGGCCCCGCCCATCACGCCGGCGAGGCCCAGCACCCGGCTGCCCGCACCGTCGGGCGAGTCGGTGATCAGCAGGTCCTCGGCGTCCAGGGCGCGGTCGACGTCGTCCAGCGTGGTGAGGCGCTCGCCCGGCGCGGCCCGGCGGACCAGGATCGGTGCCGCGACCTTGGCCAGGTCGTAGGCGTGCAGCGGCTGCCCGAGGTCGAGCATCACGTAGTTCGTGACGTCGACCGCCAGCGAGATGGAGCGCATGCCGGAGCCCTCGAGGCGGTGCTTCATCCACGCGGGCGTGGGCGCGGCGGGGTCGATGCCGCGCACGATGCGCGTCACGAACCGGTCGCAGCCCACGACGCCGTTGATCGGCGCGTCGTCCTGCACCCGCACCTCGAACCCGTCCGGGGTCGCGGCGGGCTCGGTGCCCGTGGGCAGGCCGCGGTCGGTGAACTTCGCACCCGTGGAGTGGGCGTACTCGCGTGCCACGCCGCGGTAGCTGAACGCGTAGCCGCGGTCGGGGGTCACGTTGATCTCCAGGACCTCGTCGCCGAGACCGAGGAGCGCGATCGCGTCCTGCCCCGGGGTGAGGTCCGCGGCGTCGAAGCCGTTGCGGGTCAGGACGAGGATGCCGTCGTGGTCCTCCCCGATGCCGAGCTCGCGCACCGAGCAGATCATGCCGTCGGACACGTGCCCGTACGTCTTGCGCGCGGCGATCGGGAACGGGCCGGGCAGCACCGTCCCGGGCAGCGCGACCACGACGTGGTCGCCCACGGCGAAGTTGTGCGCGCCGCAGACGATGCCCCGCGCACCCTGCTCGTCGTTGTGCTCCGGCCCGACGTCGACCCGGCACCAGTTGATCGTCTTGCCGTTCTTCTGCGGCTCGGGGGTCATCTCGAGCACGCGGCCCACCACGAGGGGGCCGGTCACGGCCGCCCCGTGGATCGCCTCCTCCTCCAGACCCACCTTCACGAGGTCCGCGGCGAGCTGCTCGGCGGTCAGGTCAGCGGGCAGCTCGACGTGGTCCGCGAGCCAGTCCTTCACGATGAGGGGCACTTCAGATCTCCGTCCCGAACTGGGTGGAGAAGCGCACGTCGCCCTCCACGATGTCGTGCATGTCCGCGATCGAGTGGCGCAGCATGAGCGTGCGCTCGATGCCCATGCCGAACGCGAACCCCGTGTACTCCTCCGGGTCCACGCCCGCGGCTCGCAGCACGTTCGGGTTGACCATGCCGCAGCCACCCCACTCGATCCAGCCGGCGCCACCCTTCTTCTGGGGGAACCACAGGTCCATCTCGGCGGACGGCTCGGTGAACGGGAAGAACGCCGGACGCAGGCGCGTCCTGGCCTCCGGGCCGAACATCGCCCGCGCGAACGCGTCCAGGGTGCCCACGAGGTTCGCCATGGTCAGCCCCTTGTCCACCGCGAGGCCCTCGACCTGGTGGAACACCGGGGTGTGGGTCTGGTCCAGCGCGTCCGTGCGGAACGTCCGCCCGGGACAGGCGACGTACAGGGGCACACCACGCTCCAGGAGCGAACGCGCCTGGACGGGGGACGTGTGGGTGCGCAGCACGAGGTTCGACTCGGCGCCGTCCTGGCCGGCGACGTAGAACGTGTCCTGCATCTGCCGTGCCGGGTGGTCGGGTCCGAAGTTCAGCGCGTCGAAGTTGAACCACTCGGCCTCGACCTCGGGCCCGTCGGCGATCTCCCAGCCGAGGCCCACGAAGAAGTCCGCGATGCGCTCCTGGACCAGCTCGATCGGGTGCCGCGCACCCGCCGTCGTACGCCGGACCGGGAGGGTGACGTCGACCGTCTCCTCCACGAGCACGCGGGCGTCACGCTCGGCCTCGAGCTCCGCCTGCCGCGACGCGATCGCCTGGTTGATCCTGCCGCGCCGCGGGCCGACCAGCTTGCCGGCCTTCGCCTTGTCAGGGCCGGGCAGCGCGCCGATGCCCCGGTTGGCGAGGGCCAGGGCGCTGCGGTCCCCGGTGTGCTGGGTGCGGACGGACTTCAGGGCGTCGAGGTCGCCCGCCTGGGCGATGTCGTCGAGGGCCGCCTTGACCGCGGCGTCGAGCGCCGCCTCGTCCAGCGGATCGATGGGTGCCTTCTCTTCGGGCGTGGACATGCTTGCCTTCCTGGCGGATTCGGGAGCCGGCGCCGCCCCCTGCCCGGGGACCCGTACCGGCATCTGAAGTCTAGGTGCCCGCCAGGGCTCAGGACGCGTTGTCCACAGGGCAGCTCAGTGCCCGCGCGCAGCGATGGCCGCGCAGCCCGTGGCGGGCTGCGTAAATCGGCGGGTCAACGGCTGCATGCCGTCATCATTCCATGCCCCCTCGGCGGCCGGCAACGTGGTTCCCGTGGTGCGGTCGCGCAGCGCTTGGCACACTTTTTCGAGTGTCAGCGGCTCGGCGTAGCGTCTGCGATGTCGCCACGGCCGGGGCGGCCCTGGTCCCGGTCGTGGCGACGGCACGCCGAGCTACCCCCGTGCGAAGGAGCGGAGAAAATGTCCCACCACACGCTGAGCGGGAACCCACGGGTCCGTCCGGGTGGCCGCCACGCCGTCCACCGCGTCCAGCAGGATCCGCACGTCGTCGATGCCCACGTCGTCCCTGAGCGGGCCGCTCCGCGCACGGTCCAGCAGCTCGCCGAGCCGCGCCTCGGTGGTCGCGACGTGCCGCGCCACCTCGTCCGGGTACGCCTCCGCGAAGGGGGCGGCGCAGCTCCGGCTCGCCACCCGGAGCGCGGCCAGCCGCCGCAGCCCGCCGGACAGACCGTGCCACGGGTCCGGATCGCCGAGCGCCGCGTCCAGAACCCGCTCGTACTCGGCGGCCGTCTCGGACGTGAGCGCCTTGATCAGGTCGTGCTTGGTCGGGAAGTGCCGGTAGAGCGTGGCCGTACCCACGCCCGACCGGCGCGCGACGACAGCCATCGGCACGTCGAGCCCGCTTGCCCGGAACGACGAGTGCGCCACGTCGACGATGCGACGGCGGTTGCGCTCGGCGTCGCGCCGCGGCCGGCCGCCGCGCCCACCGGCCGGTCCGCCGACCGGACCGCCGACCGCTCCGGCCGCCGGCGCCACGCCTGGCGCAGGGCCGATCCGATAGGAGCTCATGTCAATGCCTCTCGTTTCCGCTCCGCCACGGACTCGCGTCCCTGGACCCGACGTTGCCGCGGGAGCTGACGCCGCCCCGAGCCACCTGACCGGACCAACCCCGACGGTGCTCGATCCCATCCCGGCGGCGTCACGACCGACAGGAGGAAGAGACAGATGACTTCGATGCGCGCCGTCCGGTTCCACGAGTACGGCTCCCCCGACGTGCTCCGGCTCGACCGGGTGCCCGTGCCCGTCCCCGGCGCCGGCGAGGTGCTCGTCCGCGTCCACGCGGCCGGCCTCGGCGGCGGGGAGCTGCCCATCCGGGCCGGCACGATGGGTGACCTGCTCCCGACCACCCTCCCGCAGGGTATCGGCGGCGAGTTCACGGGTCGGGTGGCCGCCGTCGGCACCGATGTGTCCCGGACGCAGGTGGGGCAGGCGGTATGGGGCGTGATGCCGCACTTCACGTTCGGCAGCGCCGCCGACTACGTGGCCGTCCCCGAGGACCGGCTCGCGCCGGCGCCCGCCGGGACGAGCCTGATCGAGGCGGCCGCGCTCCCGTCGTCCGGCACCACGGTGCTCACCGCGCTGGTCGACCAGGCCGCGCTGCGGCCCGGCGAGCGACTGCTCGTCCGGGGCGCCAGCGGCGGGGCAGGGAGCGTGGCGGTGCAGCTGGGTGCAGCGCTCGGCGCACACGTCACCGCGCTCGCCGGGGCGTCCAGCCTCGCCTGGGTCGGCGGGCTGGGCGCCGACGCGACCCACGACTACCGCACCACGCGCCCCGCCGACCTGGGCCGGTTCGACGTCGTGCTGGACCTGGTGGGCACGGACCTCGAGACCTACGGCGCGCTGGTCGGCCCCGGTGGCCGGTTCCTGCCCCTCGCGCTCGGGCGCACCGATCCCGCGGCCTCGGCCGCCGCGGTGCTGGCCGCACAGGAGCGGAGCCCGGGCCACGTCCTGGCGTTCAGCAACGACCCGACCCGGGCACAGATCGAGGAGCTGACCCGGTACACCGAGTCGGGCGCCGTCCGGCCGTACGTCGACGAGACGTTCCCTCTCGAGCAGGCGGCAGCCGCCCAGTCGCGACTCGAACGCGGCGGCGTCAAGGGAAAGATCGTGCTGGTCACGGGGGCGACCGACGACCAGTGACCGGCCGGTGACCCGGCGCCGGCCGAGGACCGGCGCTCAGCCCTCGAGCGGCCAGGTCTCCACGACGTCGTAGCGCGGACCGCCCTGGGGGCCTTCTCCCGGGTGCGACTCGACGAGCGCGAAGGAGTCCGCCGTCCACCCCGGTCCCGCGTAGACCGACAGGGCCTGGGCGGCGGGCTCCAGCACCGACCGCGGCTCGCCGCCGGCCCGCTTGCCCCAGCGGTCCCGGCCTCGCGGCGGCCTGACCTGACCGGCACGCGCCCGCGCAACCGTGACGTGCGCGCGGTGCGGCTTGACGTCGTCGGGCACCTCGCGGGGTGAGGCGGCCAGGCAGTCGGTGGCCAGCTCCTTCAGCACGTCCGTCGCGCCGTCGACGCCGATCCACAGGACCCGTGCCCCGAAGGAGCCGGCGCCGCGGAGCCGGAGGTCGATGGGTGCGTGCTTGCGGGCCACGACGGCCAGGTCCTCGCGCAGCTCGGGCACCGTCCCCTCGGGCAGGTCCGCGTAGAACGCGAGCGTGATGTGCAGGTTCTCGCGGGGCACCCAGCGCGGGGAGGCCGGCACGCCGTCGAGCGCGAGCCCGAGGTGGTCAAGGACGCTCTGGGGCGGGACCACCGCCGTGAACAACCGCACACGACGATCCTAGGCGCCCGTCCTGATCCCCCGGTAGCGGATATCGCGCGGGCCTACCTCCTCCGGCGGCGGGACACCGCCCAGGCGACCGCGGCGGCCACGAGAACGAGGGCCACCTGACCCCCGAGCACGATCCGGTTCACGTCCACAGCCGGAACCCAGCGCACCCCCTGGTCGTCGACGACGAAGGCGCCCGCGGGCTCGGCGTGCCGGCCGAAGCCGAGGCCGCCACCGCCGCCCTCGGCCGCGACGACGCTGTCCCCGGTCGCACCGGCCTCGGTCTCGGCTCGATCCTCGGCCCCCTCGTCGCGGCGCTCCGGGTCGCCCCCGGGCTCGCTCCCGCCGCCTCCTCCGGCGCCACCGCCGGAGGACACCCGAGCGGCCGGGACGACGAGCACGCCGTCCCGCTCGACCGGCTCGCCGTACACCTGGCGTACGCCGAACGACTCGGCCACGGCCTCGCTGATGCGGCTCAGATCAGGGATGTACCTCATCCGACCACGGTAGGCGAGGGCCGCCCGGCGCGACACGGGCCGCGCAAACCTCACCCGGTGCGTGGGCGTCCGGGCGTCAGCGCTGGGCGCGGCTGCTCGCGTACAGGCAGACCGTCGCGGCGGTCGCCAGGTTGAGCGACTCGGCCCGGCCCCGGATGGGCACCCGGACGACGGCGTCCGCCAGCGCCCGGTCCGCCTCGGGCAGGCCCCAGGCCTCGTTGCCGAACACCCAGGCGGTGGGCCCGGCAAGGTCCGGCGCGGCGCCGCTCCCGGCGTCGTCGAGCAGCTCGTCGAGGTCGAGCGGCCCGACGCCGTCCGCGGCCAGGACGTGGCACCCCGCGGCGCGCAGCGCAGCGAGCGCGTCCTCCAGCGTGACGCCGGTGACGACGGGGAGGTGGAACAGTGACCCGGCCGTGGACCGGACCACCTTGGGGTTGTGCACGTCGACGCTCTCGCCGGCGAGGACCACGAGGTCCGCACCCGCGGCGTCGGCGGCGCGGATCACCGTGCCCGCGTTCCCCGGGTCACGGACCGCGGCCAGGACGGCCACGAGCAGCGGCCGTCCGGCGCGCGCGGGATCCCGCGCGGCCAGCGCCTCGTCCACGGTCAGGCCGGCCGGCCGCACGACGGCGAGGACGCCCTGGGCGTCGGGGCTCATCGCGTCCAGCACCTCGGCTGTGCCGATGTGCAGGAACAGGCCTGCCGCGCGCACGTCGGCCACGATCTCGGCGTACCGCGACGCGGCCGCCGGCGTCAGGTACACGTCACGGACCGAGCCGGGCACGTGACGCACCGCCTCGCGAACCCCCTGGGGGCCCTCGACGAGGAACTGCCCGTGCCGGGAGCGCGCCGAACGCCCGGACAGTGCTCGCACCTGCCTGACCCGGTCTGCTCGCGGGTTCGCGAGCGTCACGTCAGGCACCGGCACCGTCCGGGCGTCCGGGATGTTGCTCAACCTCAGGCAGCGGCCGGCGCGTTGACATCCGCCGGCAGCGCGTCCTTGGCGACCTGGACGAGGGCGTTGAACGCCGCCACGTCGTTGACCGCGAGCTCGGCGAGCATGCGACGGTCGACCTCGACACCAGCGGCCTTGAGGCCCTGGATGAGGCGGTTGTAGGTCAGACCCTGCGCGCGGGACGCAGCGTTGATGCGCTGGATCCACAGCTTGCGGAAGTCGCCCTTGCGCGCCTTCCGGTCCCGGTAGGCGTAGACGAGCGAGTGGGTGACCTGCTCCTTCGCCTTCCGGTAGAGGCGCGAACGCTGGCCGCGGTAACCGGCGGCGCGCTCAAGGGTTGTACGGCGCTTCTTCTGGGCATTGACTGCCCGCTTCACGCGTGCCACGTGAGACTCCTTGTACTTCGGGGCTGGAAGGGTTCCGGGCGGCGCCGGTCAGGCGCACGCCGAGGTCACTTACCGAGCAGCTTCTTGATCTTCTTGACGTCGGCCGGGGCGACGACCTGGTCCATGGCCAGACGACGCGTACGACGGCTGGACTTGTGCTCGAGGTAGTGGCGGGCGTTGGTCTGCTCGCGCATGACCTTGCCGCTACCCGTGACCCGGAACCGCTTCTTGGAGCCGGAGTGCGTCTTGTTCTTCGGCATGACTGCCGTCTCTCCTCATGTCGGTCGACCGCTGCTGGAGCGGCGACGTGTACCGAGGCCGGTAAGCCGGCCCGGTGTCGTTGTGGTCTGGGCGACCTCAGCCGGCCTTGCGCGGGGCGCGCGGCTTGGGGGCCGCGGGCTTCGGCACCGGCTTGGGGGTCGGAGCAGGCTTGGGCGCCGCCTTGGCCGCAGGCTTCGCGGCCGGCTTGGGCGCTGCCTTGGCGGCCGGCTTCGGTGCCACCGGAGCGGCCTCCTCGGCGACGGGCGCCTCGTCCGCGGCCGGCTCCTCGACGGGCTCCGGTGCGACGGGCGCAGCGGGCTCCTCGACAGGCTCCGGTGCGGCGACCGCGACCGGCTCCTCGACGGGGGCCTCGACCGTCTCGGTGACCTGGTCCTCGGCGAGCTCCTCGGCCTCGGGCGACTCCGCGGCACGGGCCTGGGCCTTGGCCTCGGACTTGGTCATGCGGCCCGCGTTGATCTCCGTAGCGCGCTTGCGCTGCTCGACCTTGGCGTCCGCCTTCTTCTTGACCGGCCCGAGGACCATGGTCATGTTGCGGCCGTCCTGCTTCGGCATCGACTCGACGAAGCCGAGCTCCGACACGTCCTCCGCGAGGCGCTCGAGCAGACGACGGCCCATCTCCGGGCGTGACTGCTCACGACCACGGAACATGATCATGACCTTGACCTTGTCCCCGGCCGAGAGGAAGCGCTCGACGTGGCCCTTCTTGGTGCCGTAGTCGTGCGGGTCGATCTTGAGGCGGAACCGGATCTCCTTGAGAACCGTGTTCGCCTGGTTGCGCCGCGCCTCTCGCGCCTTCATGTCGGACTCGTACTTGAACTTACCGAAGTCCATGAGCTTGGCGACGGGCGGGCGGGCGTCCGGCGCGACCTCGACGAGGTCGAGGTCAGCGTCCTGGGCGAGCTTCAGGGCGACCGCCGTGGCAACCACGCCGACCTGCTCCCCGCCAGGGCCGATGAGACGGACCTCGGGGACACGGATCCGGTCGTTGATGCGAGGCTCGGTGATGGTGATGCTCCTCAGAAGTCGTTGATTGACCACCAGGGACGGGAAATGGCCCCCGCCCTGAACACAGGTGGAGGCCATCACGAGGAAAGGATGCGTCGGCTTGTCGTCCAAGCCTCGACACCCGACCAAGGACCCGGCCTCTGTCGGCACCTTGCGGCGCTCTGTCGTGACTCGGGTGGGATGGGATCCACTTTGCGCACCCGGCTCGCACCGGGTCGGTCGTGGGTACACGGTACCAGCAGCACGAGACCGATCGCCAGACGGACCGGTGTGAGGTCGGCCGCTCCGGTTTTCACCGGGCGAAACCGGTGCCACCGCTCAACTGGAATCATTCCAGTTTAGGGTCTAGGGTCGTGGTCATGACGTCGACCACCCCCGCCGCAGCGACGCCCGAGGACCTCCTCCGCGGTGCCGGCCTGCGCGTCACCGCTGCCCGCGTGGCGGCGCTGCACGCGGTGGGCGACCGGCAGCACGCCACGGCCGACGACGTCCTCGGCTCCGTCCGCTCCGAGATCGGCACCGTGTCCGTCCAGGCGGTCTACGACGTGCTGCACGCACTGACCGACGCCGGTCTCCTGCGCCGGATCGAGCCTGCCGGGCACCCGGCGCGCTACGAGCGTCGCACCGGGGACAACCACCACCACGTCGTGTGCCGCTCGTGCGGCGCCATCGGCGACGTGGACTGCTCGGTCGGCCACGCCCCGTGCCTGGCCCCGAGCAACGACCACGGGTTCGTGGTCGAGACCGCCGAGGTCACCTACTGGGGCCTGTGCCCCGACTGCCGCTGAGACGTCATGACCCGCCGGACCCCGCAAGAACCCCCGCAAGCAGCACAGGAAGGCACGTCTGAATGACTACTCCCTACACCACCACGCAGACCGGCACCCCGGTCGCCAGCGACGCGCACTCGCTGACGGTCGGCGCCGACGGCGCCACGGTCCTGCACGACCGCTACCTGGTCGAGAAGCTCGCCCAGTTCAACCGCGAGCGCATCCCGGAGCGCATCGTGCACGCCAAGGGCGGCGGCGCCTTCGGTGAGTGGGAGATCACGGGTGACGTGTCGCAGTACACGCGCGCCGCCGCCTTCCAGCCCGGCGCAAAGGGCGAGGTGGCGCTGCGCTTCTCGTCCGTGGCCGGCGAGATGGGCTCCCCCGACACCTGGCGCGACGTGCGCGGTTTCGCCCTGCGCTTCTACACGACCGAGGGCAACCTCGACATCGTCGGCAACAACACGCCGGTGTTCTTCATCCGCGACGCGATCAAGTTCCCGGACTTCATCCACTCGCAGAAGCGCCTGCCGTGGTCGGGTCTGCGCGACGCCGACATGCAGTGGGACTTCTGGACCCTGTCGCCGGAGTCGGCGCACCAGGTCACCTACCTCATGGGCGACCGTGGCCTGCCGGCCTCGTGGCGCGAGCTGAACGGCTACGGCTCGCACACCTACCTGTGGACCAACGCCGCCGGCGAGAAGTTCTGGGTCAAGTACCACTTCATCTCCCGTCAGGGCGTGAAGTTCCTCAGCAACGAGGAGGCGGAGAAGATCGCCGGCGCGGACGCGGACTACTACCGCCGCGACCTGTACGAGGCCATCGAGCGCGGCGACAACCCGGTCTGGGACATCAAGGTCCAGGTCATGCCGTACGAGGACGCGAAGACGTACCGGTTCAACCCGTTCGACCTGACCAAGGTCTGGCCGCACGCCGACTACCCGCTGATCCACTTCGGCCACTTCACGCTGAACCGGAACCCGAAGAACCACTTCGCGGAGATCGAGCAGATCGCCCTGTCGCCGGCCAACCAGGTCCCGGGCACGGACATCTCGCCCGACAAGATGCTGATGGCCCGCGTGTTCTCCTACCCGGACGCGCAGCGCTACCGCGTGGGCACCAACTACCAGTCGGTGCCGGTGAACCAGCCGCACGCCGCCCCCGTGTACAACTACTCGCAGGACGGCTCGCAGCGCCACCACTTCAACGAGGTGGGCACGCCCAACTACGCGCCGAACTCGTTCGGCGGCCCCGTCGCCGACCCGGCCCGCGGGCACGACGGCGCCTGGGAGTCGGACGGCGAGCTGGTCCGCACCGCCGCCACGCTGCACAGCGAGGACGGCGACTTCGTCCAGCCGGGCATGCTCTACCGCGAGGTCTACGACGACGGCGCCAAGGCCCGTCTGCTGGAGACCCTGACCGGCCAGGGCCAGTCGATCACGGTCGACGAGATCCGCGAGCGCTTCTTCCAGTACTGGACGAACGTCGACGCCGAGCTGGGCGCCAAGCTGCGCGCCGCCGTCGCCGCCTGACGCAGTCGCGGTTGCACGACACCGAGGCCGGGCTCCCCGCGAGGGGAGGCCCGGCCTCGGCCGTTCTCCGGCAGCAGCGGCATTGAGCGGCATTGAGCGGCGTAGCAGGCCGGACGCGACCGGAACATGGCACGTCGCGGCCGTCTGCGGCCTGCTGAATGCGGCTCAGCTCGCGGTATGAGGGATTTCCACCGGGGTGACGGCCGGTGCTTGTCCGGGGAGTCCGACCCCGGATAGCGTCCCGGGGTGCTCCACAGCGCTTCGCCGCCGTCCGAGATGCCCACCGCACGCAGATCAAGGGAGCCCACGATGCACCGCTCGCTCGCCCGAATCGGCGCCGCCCTCGCGGCCGGCCTGCTGGCCCTGACCACCGCGGCCGGCCCCGCCGCCTCCGCACCGGCGCCCGGCCCCGCCGCCTCCGCTCCGGCGCCCGGCCCCGCACCGACACCCGCCGAGGAGCTGGAGCAGGCCCCGGCCGCCGCCTCCCACCGGGTGCTGGCGTTCTACCAGACGATCTACGAGACCGGGTCGGACGGCGTGCGCCGGTACGTCGACCCCACGCCGCTGCTCGGCTCGGTCACCGACGTGAACGTCGGCGCGATCCACCTCAACTCCGACGCGTCGCTCACGGTCAACGACATCCCCGCCGACCACGACGAGCTCGATGTCATGTGGGACGACCTGGCCACGATGCAGGACCAGGGCGTCACGGTCAGCGCGTTCCTCGGCGGGGCCGCGCCGGGCACCTACCGTTACCTGCGCGAGGACTTCGACCGGTTCTACCCCGTGCTGCGCGACTTCCTGCGCACGTACGGCCTGGACGGCGTCGACCTCGACATCGAGGAGACGTTCCCCCTGGCGGACACGGTGCACCTGATCGACGCGCTGCGCGCCGACTTCGGCCCGGACTTCATCGTGACCCTGACGCCCGTGGCGACCGACATGGCCGGACGGACGAGCTTCTCCGGTGGCTTCTCCTACGCCGAGCTGGAGCGCCAGGCGGGCGACCGGATCGACTGGTACAACACGCAGTTCTACTGCGGCTGGGGCGACCTGCGCACCACGACGGTCTACGACCAGATCCTCGCCAACGGCTTCACGCCGGACCGCGTGGTCGCCGGCACCGTCACCAACCCGGGCAACTGCAGCGGGTACGTGGACTGGCCCACCTTCGACGCGACGGTCGGCTCGCTCGTGGCGCAGCACGCGGACTTCGGCGGCGTCTTCGGCTGGGAGTACTTCAACTCCGTCGGGTACGACGGCGGCGCCCGGGAGACCTGGTTCTCGCACGCCGCGGACGTGGTGGCTGGTCGGTAGGACGTCAGCTGGTCGGCAAGAGGTCAGGTGGTCGGCAGCCCGGGCTGCCGACCACCTGACCTTTTGCCGACCTGCACGAGGGTGCCGCGGGCGGCGGCGCCCCGGGACGGCGCCTCGGGACGGCGGCTCGGGACGGCGCCCCCCGGGGGGAGGCGCCTTCGGGAATCGGCGGGCGGCAGCGCGGGTTCTCCGGGGAGGGTACTCGGCCGCTGCGCGCCGTCCGCTGGCACGTCCCGGTCCGCATGGTGAGAAGTCCGGGCCTCCTCCTGGTCAACTCCGGATCTGCCGCCTATACCTCGCCACGACCAACCGCCCACCGCGCGACCACCGAGCTCAACACGTTGCGAGGAGCCCACGCATGACCTCACCGACCTCTCCGATCTCCGCCCCGCCCGCAGCCACGGTCGTGGTCCTCTCCGGGAACCCCCGTCCCGGGTCGCGCACGCTGCACGCCGCCGAGGTGGCGGCCCACGGCATCGCCACCCACCTCGGTATCGACGACGTCACCACGATCGACCTGGCCACGTTCGCCACCGAGATCCTGGCCCCCGAGCACCCGACCGCCGACGCGGCCAAGGAGCGCCTCGCGGACGCCACCGTCGCCGTGATCGCCACCCCCGTCTACAAGGCGGCGTACACCGGCCTGCTCAAGGCTTTCCTCGACCTGTACGGCAACGACGGCCTGGCCGGCGTGGTGGCCGTGCCGCTCGTGGTCTCTGGCAGCCCCGCACACGCGCTGGCCGGCGAGGTGCACCTGCGGCCCGTGCTCGTCGAGCTGGGCGCCGTGGTACCGACCCGCTCACTGACCGTCACCGAGGCGCAGCTCGCCGACCTGGACGGCGTCGTCGGCGCGTGGCTGGCGGGCGCGGGCGAGCCGCTGCGCCGGGCGGCCGGGTTAGCCGTCGCCCCGGACGGTGCGCCCGTCCGGGTGGGCGCAGGAGTGGGCAGCACGCGGGAGGTCGTGCGATGACCGCCGAGAACATCGACCTGTCCGCCCTGGAGGAGCTCTTGGCCCAGCAGGACGAGCCCCAGCTCAGCCCCGAGGAGTTCAAGACCGTCTTCCGCAACCACCCCGCGGGCGTCGCCGTCGTGGCGCTGCTGCACGAGGGCCGGCCCGTCGGCTTCACCGCCACGTCGGTGATCTCGGTGTCGGCCGCTCCCCCGCTGCTCGCCTTCTCCCTCGCCTCCACCTCCTCGTCCTGGCCCGCGATCTCCGAGGCGAGCACCCTTGCGGTCAGCTTCCTCGCCGACCATCAGGACGACGTCTCGGCCCGCTTCGCCACCAGCGGCATCGACCGCTTCGCGGACGGCGGCTGGACCCCCCTGCCCACGGGCGAGCCCGTGATCGACGGTGCCGTGTCCTGGTTCCGCGCGCGCGTGGTGCAGCGCACCCCGATCGGCGACAGCTACCTGGTCTCGCTGCGCGCCCTCGCGTCGAGCCTGACCAACGGTGGCAGCGAGCCCGACGCCTCACCGCTGGTCTACAAGAACCGCGCCTACCACCGCATCGGCGACGACACCGCGATCTGAGGGATCGCGCGTCCGGACCCGTCGCGCGCCCGGTGATCGGGCCCGGAACCGGCTGGTTCCGGGCCCGGTCACCGGGTAGGCCCCGACGCCGGTCTCGGACCGGGTGCGCTCACGCCTCCAGCAGGTCCGGGCGCGGGTGCCGCACCCCCTGGACGGCGTCGCGCGGGATGACGGCGCCGATCACCGCCACCTCCTCGGCCGTCAGCACCAGCGACGCCGCCGCGACGTTCTGCTCCAGGTAGCGCAGCCGCTTGGTCCCCGGGATGGGCACCACGTCGTCGCCCTGCGCCAGCAGCCACGCGAGCGCGAGCTGCGCGGTGGTCACGCCGCGGTCGGCCGCCAGGGTCTCGAGGGCGCGCACCAGCGCCCGGTTGTGCTCGAACGCCTCGCCGGCGTACCGGGCGTGGCTGCGGCGCACGTCGTCGGCCGCGAGGGAGTCGGTCGAGTCCACGGTGCCGGTGAGGATGCCGCGGCCCAGCGGGGAGAACGGCACGAACCCGATGCCGAGCTCGCGCAGCGCGGGCAGCACGGCGTCCTCCGGGTCCCGGGTCCACAGCGAGTACTCGCTCTGCACCGCGGTGACCGGGTGCACGGCGTGCGCGCGCCGCACGGTCTCGGCGCCCGCCTCGGACAGCCCGATCGCACGCACCTTGCCCGCCGCGACCAGCTCACCCAGGGCGCCGACCGTCTCCTCGACCGGCACCTGCGGGTCCACCCGGTGCAGGTAGTAGAGGTCCAGGTGGTCGGTGCCCAGGCGGCCGAGCGACCGGTCGACGGCGCGGCGCACGTACTCCGGGCGGCCGTCGACGGGACGCCCGTCCGGGTGGCCGCCCGCGGGCGGCAGTCCGAGCTTGCTTGCCAGCACGATCCGGTCGCGCTGCGGGCCGAGCACCCGGCCGATCAGCTCCTCGTTGCGGCCGTGACCGTAGACGTCGGCGGTGTCGATCAGGGTCACGCCCAGGTCGAGGGCGCGCAGCAGCACCGCCTCGGCCTCGGCGGCGTCGGCGGGGCCGTAGGAGTCGGCGACGGACATGCCGCCGAACCCGACCGCGGAGACGGTCAGGGCGTGCGGGCCGGAACCCAGGGTGCGGGCGGGGACGGGCGCGATGGGGCTGCTGGCTGTGGTCATGCCCGCAGCGCACCACCGGCGCCCGCCGTCGGCAAGGTGCGGCGTCAGGCTCTCGGATGGCGAGACGGCGGGAAGGTCACCAGGACGGCAGCCCCAGCGCCGCCAGGGCCGAGCGCAGCCGCTCCCGCCCCCGCAGCGAACCGTGCCCGCGCAGCCGGGACAGCACGCGGCCGGCCCACCCGCCGTCGAGCCCTTGGGCGCGGTAGAACTCCGTCATGCGCCGCTCGTAGGCGGCCAGGGGGCGGAGCTGCCGCGTCGTGTCGTAGGTCTCGTGGTGCAGCACGACGGTCTGCGGCAGGCGCGGTGTGACCCGGCCGGCGAAGGCCGGATCGGGTCTGCCGACGAGCAGCCCCACGACGGGCGCGGTGCCCCGGGGCAGCCGCAGCTCGGCCGCGAGCGCCTCGGGCCGGTCCCGGACGCCGTCGAGGTAGACGGTGCCCAGGCCCAGCGACTCGGCGGCGACTGCGGCGTTCTGGGCCGCGAGCGCCGTGTCGACGAACGCGGTGACTGTGGTCTCCAGGTACCCGGTCGCGTGCACGGCCGTGTTGCGCCGTTCGGCGAGGGTGCGCACGCGGGCCACGTCGGCGACCCAGACGAGCAGGAGCGGGGCGTCGCGTACGTGCCCCTGCCTGCCCGCCAGGTCGGCCACGCGAGCCAGGCGGGCCGGGTCGGTGACGGCCACGACGCTCCAGAGCTGCAGGTCGCACGACGTGGGAGCGGACTGGGCGGCGGCCACCAGCGTGGGCAGCACCGAGGGTGGCAGCGGTCCGGGCAGGAACCGCCGGACCGAGCGGTGCCCGAGCTGGACGTCCAGCACGGACCGTGGCAGGTCGGCCGCGGCGGCGACGGCTGCGGCGACCTGGGGTGCGGCGGTGTCGGCCCGCCGGGCGGGTACGCCGTAGCGCGCGGCCACCTGGGCTCGGGCGGCTGCGAGCCGGCCGGCCCGCTCGGGCGACTGGGGGTCGTGCGCCTCGTCGCGCACGGCCTGGGTCGCGGGGTCGGGCTGGTGCGCCCGGGGTGCTCGGGTGATCCGGGCCGGCACGCGGGCCGGCGGTACGGGAGCTGTCTCGGTCGGGGTGGTGACCTGAAAGGCGTCGATGGCTGTCATGAGTGCTCCGTGGGGTGGACGGAAGGCCAGACACTCATGCCGCGGGCCCTTCGTCAATGCCCCAGTTCGGCGTCTCACATGCCGGTCGGGCGACGGGGACCGCTGTCGCGCCTGATGACGGGGCTGGCTCCGCCGACCGCCCACTATATGGACTCTTTGCCGGATTGGTTGACTCGTCGGATTTTTTCCCGTCTCATTCCCGCCGCACTGCACGGGGCGGTGTCACCGACGTTCCCGATCCGAGGAGGAAGACCGTGACCACGACGAGAAGGCCCGCCACGAGAAGGCGCGGACGCCGGGGGCCGGCCGCCACCGCGGCCGCCGTGCTGGTGTCCCTGGTGCTCGCGGGCTGCGGCGCCGGATCCGAGGCCTCGTCCGCGACCGTCCCGCAGGAGGACCGGTTCGGGGGCACGCTGAACATCGGCCTGGCCGCCGAGCCCAACGGGGTCGACGCCGCCGTCGTGAACCAGGTGTGGCGCACCGCGGCCCGCGCGCTGACGGACTCGCTGGTCTTCTTCAACCCGGAGACCAAGGAGATCGAGCCCTGGCTGGCCACGGAGTGGACCGTCGAGGACGCTCGTGTCTACACCTTCACGCTGCGCGACGACGTGACGTTCCACGACGGCACCGCGCTGACGTCCGAGGTGGTCAAGCAGAACTTCGAGAGCCTGGACCGTCCCGGCATCCACTCCAGCGCCAAGACGATCGTCGAGGGCATCAAGGAGATCCGGACGCCGTCCGAGCACGTGGTCGAGGTGGAGTTCACCGAGCCGAACGCGGCGTTCCTGGTGAGCCTGTCGCGGGCCCACGCCGGCATCGTCTCGGCGAAGACGGCCGCGCTCCCGGTCGAAGAGCGGCAGAAGTTCCTGGACGGTTCCGGCCCGTTCTACCTGGAGGAGTACACGCCCAACCAGCGCATCGTGCTGAAGAAGCGCGAGGACTACGACTGGGCACCCGAGTACTTCGAACGCACCGGCCCGGCCTACCTCGACGAGGTGGTCTACAAGATCATCCCCGAGGACTCGGTGCGCAACGGCGCCGTCATCGGCGGTGAGGAGCTGCAGTTCGTCTACTGGGTCAACGCCAAGTACGTGGACCAGCTCGAGGCCGCGGGCCTGACCATCACCGAGACCACCAACCCCGCGACGGGCACGGAGTGGCCGGTCAACACCTCGTCGGAGATCCTCAAGGACGTCCGCGTGCGCCAGGCCCTGCAGCACGGCATCGACCGCGCGGAGTTCACCCAGCTGGTCTCGGGTGGCTACGACGAGGCCGCGACCGGCCCGCTCAGCAAGGCCAACCCCTTCTACTCCGACCAGAGCGAGTTCCTCACGTACGACCCGGAGCTGTCGGCGCGGCTCCTGGACGAGGCCGGCTGGTCCGAGACGGGTGAGGACGGCATCCGCGTGAACGCCGACGGCGACCGCCTCTCCTTCCGCTTCCCGCGCGACGGCGCCGCCGAGCAGGTCGTGCAGGCGCAGTGGAAGGAGCTCGGCATCGAGCTGGTCCTCGACCCGCCGCTGGACGCCGAGGCGAACGAGAAGCTGCTGTCGGGCGAGTACGACATCGCCTACTGGTACCACTCCACGCCCGACCCGGACGTGCTGCGGGCCAACTACGGCGTCGCGACGGGCTCGAACCGCTCGTTCATCGCGGACGACGACGCCCGGGGTCAGGAGCTGGACGACCTGCTCCAGAAGCAGAACACCGTGATCGAGGCCGGCGAGCGGCAGAAGATCGTCGACCAGGCCGCCCGGCTGCTGGTCGAGGACGCCTACGTGCTGCCGATCGTGAACGACACGGACATCTGGGCGTTCCAGCCCTCGGTGCACGACATCACTCCGGTGGGCCTGGACCAGTACCTCTACAACGCCTGGCTCTCGGAGCAGTGAGGTGCGTTCCGGTCTGCTGAGATACGGCCTGCGACGCCTCGGCTACGCGGCGATCGTGGTGTGGGGCGCGTTCACCGGGGCGTTCTTCCTGCTCTACATCGTGCCGGGCGACGCGGCCGGCGGCCTCACGATGGGCGCGTCCGGCGGCGACGTCGAGCAGCTCCTGGCCGAGCAGCGCGAGCTGCTCGGCCTGGACCGCCCGGTCCTGGTGCAGTACGGGGACGCGCTGTCGGGCGCGGTCCTCGGGGACTTCGGCGACAGCCTCTACCAGCGGCGTTCGGCCGTCGAGGTGTTCTTCGAAGCGTTCCCCGCAACGCTGCAGCTTGCATTCGTCGGCCTGGCGCTGGCGGTCGTGCTCGGCGTCACGCTGTCGGTGGTCATCGAGCTCACGGACTGGCGGTGGCTGCGCGAGCTGCTCGTGTCGCTGCCGCCGGTCGCCGTCTCGCTGCCGCCGTTCCTGGTGGCGCTCGTGCTGGTGCAGGTGGTCGCGTTCCGGCTCGGCTGGATCGACGCCTTCGGGGACGACACCTTCCTGGGCCTGCTCGTGGCGTCCCTGTCGATCGCGGTGGCGGGCGGCGGGACCATCTCGCAGCTCCTGACGGCGAACCTGCGCGGCGCCCTGACCTCGCCGTACATCGAGACGGCACGCAGCTGGGGGCTGAGCAGGTCCGACGTCGTGGTGCGGCACGCGCTGCGCAACGCGGCGCTGCCGGTCATCACGGCGCTCGGCACGCTCATCGGCGTGATGGTGGGCGGCACCGTGCTCACGGAGACCGTCTTCTCGCGGCCCGGCATCGGCCGGCTCGTGGTCGACTCCGTCAACGGCCGCGACATGCCCGTCGTCCTGGTCGCGGTGACCGTGAGCGCGCTGATCTTCGTGACCGTCAACTTCGTCGTCGACCTCGTCCACCCCGTGGTCGACAAGCGCATCCGGCTGGAGGGCTGATGACCGTCACGCAGACAGGGACCGCGGTCGCGGCAGGACCGGCCGCGCCGGTCCCGCCGCGGCCCGGCGCGGGCCGACGGCGCAGGTGGCTCGGCGCGCTGCTGGACGTCGCCCGCACGCCGAGCCTGCTGGTGTCCTGGGTGTGGCTGGTGCTGATCGTCACGGCGGCGCTCGCCCCCGGCCTGTTCGCGCCCGGCGACCCGCTCGCGCAGAGCGGCGACGCCATGCTGCTCCCGCCCGGTCCCGAGCACCTGTTCGGCACCGACGACCTGGGCCGCGACCAGTTCACGCGCACCGTCCACGGCACCCGGCTCTCGCTGCAGGCCGCGGTCGTGGCGGTGCTGATCGGGCTGGTCAGCGGCTCACTGATCGGGCTGGTGGCCGGTGCGCTGCGCGGCTGGCTCGACAGCGTGCTGATGCGCGTCGTCGACGTCATGCTCGCCGTGCCGAGCCTCATCGTGTCGCTGGCGATCATCTCGGCGCTGGGCCACGGCACCATCAACATCGCCGTCGCCATCGGGATCAACAGCACCGCCACGTTCGCCCGCCTCATGCGGTCGGAGGTGCTCAAGGTCAGCGGCTCCCGGTACGTCGAGGCGTCGGTCTTCGCCGGCCACGGCTACGCCTACCGGCTGCTGAGGCACGTCGTGCCGAACGCCTCCCGGTCGGTGCTGGCCTACGCCACGATGGAGATCGGCAGCGCCATCCTCACCGTCGCCTCGCTGAGCTTCCTCGGCCTGGGCGCTCCGCCGCCCACCCCCGAGTGGGGCCTGCTCGTGGCCGAGGGCCGCACCTTCATCGCCGGGCAGTGGTGGCTCAGCCTCCTGCCCGGCCTGGTGATCGTCCTCTCCGTGCTGGCCGTCTACCGCATCGGCCGCTCCATCGACCGAGGGAGAACCCGTGTCGTCGCCTGAACCCCTGCTCGTCCTCGACGGCGTCGGCGCCGAGTTCACCCTGCCGGGCCGGGCCCCCGTCCGCGTGCTCGACGACGTCAGCCTCTCGCTGCGCCCCGGCCAGGTGCTGGCCCTGGTCGGCGAGTCCGGCTCCGGCAAGTCCACGCTGGGCCGCACGGTCACCGGCACCCTGCCCGAGAACGGCCGCGTGACGGCCGGCCGCGTGGTCTTCGCCGGCCGCGACCTGACCCGCCTGACGGAGCGCGAGCACCGCGCGCTGCGCGGCAAGGAGATCGGGTACATCCCGCAGGACGCCCTGCTCGGACTCAACCCGCTGCTGCCCGTCGGGGTCCAGGCGGGTGAGCCGCTGCGCGCCCACGGCCTGGCCAGCAAGGCCGAGCGCCGCGAGCGCGTGATCGACCTGTTCGGCAAGGTCGGGCTGCGCGACCCCGAGAAGGTCTACGGCGCCTACCCGCACGAGCTGTCCGGCGGCATGTGCCAGCGGGTGCTGATCGCCGCGGCGATGTCCACGGGACCCCGGCTGCTGGTCGCCGACGAGCCGACCACCGCGCTGGACGTCACCGTGCAGAAGACGATCCTGGACCTGCTGGGCACCCTGGTCGCGGAGAACGACCTCGCCGTCCTGCTCGTCACGCACGACCTCGGCGTCGCCGCGGAGCGGGCCGACGAGATCGCCGTGCTGAAGGACGGCGCCCTGGTGCGCTCGGGCCGCACGCGCGAGGTCGTGGCCGACCCCGGCGACCCCTACACCGAGAAGCTGCTGCGCTCGTCCTCGCTCGGTTTCTCCGGGGCCGACGCCGCCGCTGCGCGGCAGGAGCACACCGCCGCCCGGGTCGGCCCCGACGCCCCCGTGGTGGTCCGCGCCCGCGACGTCACCAGGACGTTCCCCGCCCACCGCGGGCGGACGGCGGTCACCGCCGTCGCCGGGGCGAGCTTCGAGGTGCGGCGGGGCACCACGCTGGGCATCGTCGGCGAGTCCGGCTCCGGCAAGACCACGCTGGTCCGGCTCCTGGCGGGCCTGACGCCGCCGACCTCCGGCACGGTGACGGTCGACGGCGAGCCCGTGGTCCACCACCGCCGGGGCGCCGGCCAGGCGAGGCTGTACCGCAAGGTCCAGATGGTCTACCAGGACCCGTTCGCCTCGCTGAACCCGCGCACCACCGTGCGCTCCATCCTGGAGGAGCCGCTCACCGGCCACCGGATCGGCGCGCCGGGCCGGCGCGGCGGCGCCGAGCGGGCCCGGCGGGTCGCCGAGCTGCTGGAGGTCACCGGGCTCCCGGCGTCGGTCGCCGACCGCTACACCGCGGAGCTCTCCGGCGGCCAGCGGCAGCGCGTGGCCATCGCCCGCGCGCTCGCGCCGCACCCCGAGGTGCTGGTGCTGGACGAGCCGGTCTCCGCGCTCGACGTCACCGTGCGCCGGCAGATCCTCGACCTGCTGCTCGACCTCCAGGACCGGCTCTCCCTGACGTACCTGTTCGTGTCCCACGACCTGGGCGTGGTCGCGGAGCTCTCCGACGAGGTCCTCGTGCTCCGGCACGGCGACGTCGTCGAGCACGGCCCCGCGGCCGACGTCATCTCCAGCCCCCGGACCGACTACGTGCGGCGGCTGCTGGCCTCCATCCCGGGGGCTGCCGCCGACGTCCGGACGACACCCGCATGACCGACGACCGCACCACGAACGACCGCACCACGAACGACCGCACCACGAACGACCGCACCGAACGAAAGGACCCCGACATGGGCGAGCCGGCACAGCGGCAGCTGCACCTCGGATACATGTACTGGCTGAACGGCACCCACTGGGGCGGCTGGCGCCTGCCGGAGTCGGCCACGCCCGACCCGTTCGGCCTCGCCTACCCCGCCCAGGTGCTCAAGCTGGTCGAGGATGCCAAGTTCGACTTCTTCTTCCTCGGGGACACCCTGCCCGGCGACGTCTACCGCGAGCACTACGGCACCACGCACAACGCGGGGCGGCTGGAGCCGTTCACGCTGGCCTCCCAGCTCGCCCTGCAGTCGTCGAAGATCGGCCTGGCCGTGACGGCCCACCCCACCTTCTACGAGCCGTACATCCTGGCCCGGCTGACCGCGTCGCTCGACCACCTCAGCGGCGGGCGGCTGGCCTGGAACGTGGTGCTCGGCGCGAACGACCTCGCGGCCAAGAACTTCAGCCTCCCGGACCTGGGCGGCGAGAGCCGCTACCGCCGCGCGGCCGAGTTCATCGACGTGATCCGCAAGCTCTGGGACAGCGTCGAGGACGGCGCCTACCTCCAGGACAAGGAGTCCGGGCAGTACCTCGACCCGAGCAAGATCCACCGCCTGGAGCACCAGGGCGAGTTCTTCTCCGTGGCCGGGACCCTGCCCATGCTGCGCCCGCCGCAGGGGCACGTGCCGCTGCTGTACGCGGGCGGCTCCGAGCTCTCCCGCGAGCTCACGGCGCAGTACTGCGACATCAACTTCACCGGCCCGCCCACCCTGGAGGCCTCGGCGGAGTTCAACGCCGACGTCCGCGCGCGGGCGCTGCGCCTGCGCGGCCGGGAGGAGCCCGTCTTCTTCCTGCCGGGCATCACGCCCGTCATCGGCGACACCCGCGAGGAGGCGATCGACCTCTTCGACCGGCTCAACGCGGGGCTGCCGGTCGACGACGACCCCGTCGCCGGCGACCAGCCCGAGGACTACTACACCAGCGAGGCGTTCCAGGCCGCGCAGCGCGGACGCGCGCCGCTGCCGAAGGGCGCGCGCAGCCTGCGGTCCATCGGCGAGCGCACCGGCGCCGACCTGCGGCCGCTGGGGCTCGACGGCGTGCTGACGCCCTCGCTGGCGGCTGAGCTGAACGACGTCGGCCAGAAGCTGCTGCGCACCATCGCGCAGCGCACCGGCCGCACCGTCGAGGCCGGCACCGTGCGCGGCCGCGACCTGCTGCACAACTCGATCGGGGGTGGTTTCCCGCTGGCCATCGGCACGGCCGACGACGTCGCGGGCACCCTGATCGAGTGGTTCGAGCAGGGCGCCGCCGACGGCTTCAACATCCAGTCGCCGGCCATGCTCGACCAGCTCGAGCGGTTCACCAGGCAGGTGGTGCCGATCCTCCAGGACAAGGGCGTGTTCCGCACCGAGTACGAGGCCGACACGTTCCGCGGGCACTTCGGACTGCCGGTGCCGCCCAACCAGTTCGCGGCGGCGTCGGCGCCGTCCGGCCTGTCGGCTCCGTCCGGCCCGTCGGGGTCGGCGTCGGCGTCCGGCCCGTCGGCGTCGGGGACGGAGGAGTGACCGTGCCCGCCACCACCGGCCTCCCCGCCGGGTACCGCACGCTCGGCCGCTCCGGCCTGGTCCTGTCCGAGCTCGGCGTGGGCGCCAGCACGTTTGGCCGCAGCGGCATGCGCGCCGTCGGGCAGGAGCAGGTCAACCGGATCGTGGACCGCGCCATCGACCTGGGCGTCACGTACTTCGACATCGCGGAGGGCTACGGCGACCGCACAGGCCTGTCCGAGGAGCTGTTCGGCACGGCGCTGGCCGGGCGGCGCGACCAGGTGGTGATCGGCACCAAGTTCGGCCGGTCGCTCGCGGCCGACCGCGGGCCCTCGTACGGTCGGACCGGGGCGCGCAAGTACGTGCTGGCCGCCGTCGAGGACAGCCTGCGCCGGCTCGGCACGGACTACATCGACCTGTACCAGATCCACTTCCCGGACCCGTTCACGCCGATCGAGGAGACCCTCTCCGCCCTCGACACGCTGGTGCGCGACGGCAAGGTGCGGTACGTGGGCGCGTCCAACTTCAAGGCCTGGCAGCTCGCCGACGCCGACCACGTCGCCACCGCGCACGGCTACAGCCGTTTCGTGTCGACCACCGACGAGTACAGCCTGCTGTGGCGCAAGCCCGAGGAGGAGCTGATCGGGGCGCTGGAGCACTTCGGCCTCGGGTTCCTGCCGTACTTCCCGCTCCAGAACGGGCTGCTGACCGGCAAGTACGCCCGCGACCGCGCACCCGAGGGCGCCAAGATCACCAACCTCAAGACGTACCTGCTGGGCGAGGCCCCGTGGGACGCGCTGGAGAAGTTCGAGCGGTTCGCCGCCGACCGGGGCGTCACGCCGAGCGCGCTCGCCCTGGGCTGGCTCCTGGCCCAGCCGACGGTGACCAGCGTGATCACGGGCATCACGGTGCCGGAGCAGCTCGACGAGAACCTCCTGGCCACCCGCTGGGCCCCCACGCCGGAGGAGGAGCAGGAGCTCCGCGCCCTGCTGCCGGGCACCCTCACGGGCGGCCCGGGCCGCGTCGGCTGACGCCACCTGGTGCCAAGTGCGCTTCTACCCAGTCATCAGGCCCACGACAGCGGGTCATCCCGGGCCTGATGACTGGGTAGAAGCGCACTTTTGTGCTGGGGCGTTCGCCCCGCCCTCCAGGGCCGCCCGCCACCCGGGGCTGCCCTCCACCATGCGCCGCCCGCCACCGGGGGGGGTGCCCGCCACGGGAGGGTGCCCGCCACGGGGGCCGCCCGCCACCAGGGATGGCCACGGGGCGAGCCCGCACCGGCGCCGTCCGGCGCGGGAGGTCAGAACGCGCGCAGGTTGGCGCGCAGGCCGCCGTCGGCCCACTCGGTGCGCAGGATCCCGCGCCGACGCAGGATCGGGACCAGCTCGTCGAGCGTGCGGTGCACGGTGACGGGGTGCAGGTCGCCCCACAGCAGCACGCCGTCGTTGCCCCACTCCCCCAGCTCCTCGATGAGGTCGGCGAGCTCGCCGGCGGTGCCCACCCAGCCGGAGCGGTCGGCGATGCGGCCCAGCCGGGCGAGCCCGCCGAGCAGCACGCGCAGCGGCGTGGTGGCCAGGTCGTGCCCGCCCACCAGCCGCTTGATGGACCCGTGCGAGACGTGGTCGCCGAACAGGCCCGTGGGCAGCGGCTTGTCGAGGTCGAGTGCCGTCAGGTCGGTCTCCAGGTCGCTGGACTGCTGCTCGGCGATGCGCAGCAGTGTCGCGTCGTCCGGGTCCGCCGACGCCGCCACCAGCCGGTCGGCCTCTTCCGAGCTGGACACGAGCACCGGCTTGATCGCGAACAGCACCTTGACGTGCTCCAGCGCGCGGCCTGCCGCCCGGGCGGAGGCGTGGATGCGGGCCCGGTAGTCGCGCACGCTCGACTCGGTGAGCGGCGCGAGCGCGAGCTGGACGTCGCTGTTCGCACCGGCGAACGCCAGCCCGCGGCCCGAGCCGCCGGGCGAGACGATCACGGGCTCGCCGTCGGCCCCGCCGTCGAACGGGAGCGCGTTGAGCGGGCCGTCGAAGGCGTAGTGCTCGCCGCGGTGCCGCACGGGTCGCAGCAGGCCGCCGTCGGCATACCGCCCGCCGGCCCGCGCCCCGTCCGGTCCGACGGTGCCCGGGTCGGCCAGCAGCGCGCCGTCGTCCCAGGAGCGCCACAGCGAACGGACGCCGTCGAGCCACTCCTCGGCGCGGTCGTACGCGGCGTCGTGGCCCAGCGGCGGGGCGGCGGAGAAGTGGCGAGCGCTGCCGGTGTCGGTCACGAGGTTGAGGCCGAACCGGCCGCCCGAGAGATGCTGGAGCGTCGCGAGCTGCCTCGCCCCGGTGTAGGGCAGCACGGCGGCGGGGTTGACCGTCGGCACGATGCCGAGGTGCTGGGTCGCGGCGAACAGGTACGGGGCCAGCAGCAGCGGGTCGTGCTTGGGGCCGCCGAACGCGTGTCGCACCCGCAGGTCGATGGTCTCGGGGCTGCCGAGCGACGGGGCGTCCTCGATGATCAGCAGGTCCACGCCCGCCTGCTCCAGGGCGCGGGCGGACTCGACGTAGAGGTCGGGCCGGGTCCAGTCGTAGTTCCAGTCCAGGTAGTCGTGGCCCCAGCCGTGCGGCCCGAAGCCGCGGGCCAGGAACCAGCCGAGGTGCTGCTGGCGGGTCATGGTGTCTCCTTGCGTGTGGTGCTCGCGCCGGCGGCGCCGGGGCCGGCGGCGCGACGTGCGGCCGCGAGACCCCGCTCGAGGTCGGCGATCAGGTCGGGCAGGTCCTCGATACCCACCGACAGGCGCAGCGTGCCCGGGTGGATGCCGGAGGCGGCCCGCTCGGCGGGGGTGCGCAGCACGTGGCTGGTGCTCTCGGGGTGCAGCACGAGCGAGCGGACGTCGCCGATGTGGGTCATGTGCGTGAACACCTCGACGGCCTCCACGAGGGCGCGCGCCGCGGGGGCGCCGCCGTGCAGCGTGAAGGTGAACACGGAGCCCTGGCCGTCCGGCAGGTACCGCTTGGCCAGCGCGTGCGACGGGCTGGAGTCGAGCCCCGAGTAGTCCACCGACGCCACCTCGGGCCGGAACGCCAGCCAGCGCGCCACCTCCAGGGCCGACGCGCTCTGCCGCGCCACCCGCAGCGACAGCGTCTCGATGCCCTGGCCCACGAGGAACGCGTTCAGCGGCGACGGCGTGGGCCCGAACCGGGGTGCCACGGTCTCGCGGAGGTAGGCCAGGCGGGCCAGCCCGCCGTGCCGGTCGGCCACGCCGGGTCCGCCCGTGCGCGACGGCGCGACCAGGTGCGGGTACAGCGCGCCCGCGGTGCGTGCGTCGAACGTCCCGGCGTCGACGACGACGCCGCCCAGCACCGAGCCGTGGCCCGCGAGGAACTTGCTGGCGGAGTGCACCACGACGTCGGCCCCGTGCTCGATGGGGCGCAGCAGGTACGGCGTCGCCAGCGTGTTGTCCACGACCAGCACCAGCCCGTGGGCGTGCGCGACGTCGGCCACGGCGGCGAGGTCCGGCAGGTCGTTGCGCGCGTTCGGGATCGACTCCAGGAACAGCACGCGCGTCTCGGGCCGGATGGCGCGCGCCCAGGCGGCGGGGTCGGCGGCGTCGTCCACGAAGTCGGCCTCGATGCCGAGGCGCGGCAGGTTCTCCAGGAGCAGCCCGCGCGTGCCCTCGTAGATGCTGGACGCGGCGAGCACCCGCTGCCCGGCCGCGACCAGGCCGAGCAGCGCGACCGTGACGGCCGCCTGCCCGCTGGCCAGGAACAGCGCGTCGGCGCCGCCCTCCAGCGCGGCGATCCGCTGCTCGACCGCGGCCGTGGTCGGGTTGCCGGTGCGCGTGTAGGCGAAGCCCTCGCCCGCGCCGAAGTGCCCGGCGGCCTGCTCCCACTCCTCGAACTCGAACCCGGCGGTCAGGTACACGGGTGTGGCGCGGGGCACCACGCGGGACGGCATTCCGCGACCGGACGGTGCCGTGCCGGACGGTGCCGTACCGGACGTGCCGGTGGCGTGCCCCGCGTCGTCCCGCCCGGTGCTGCGGGCGTGCACCTGCCGGGTGGCGAAGCCCGTCATGGTGCCGCGCTCGGTTCGGCGGCGTCGGTCGCGGGCAGGCCCGCCTTCTTCCAGGCGGGAAAGCCGCCGTCGACGTGCGAGACGTCGGTGTAGCCGCGCGCGGCCAGCGCCTCGGCGACCGGGCCGGATCCGTCCACCGAGCCGCACACGATCACGACGGGCGTGTCGAGGGTGATGGCCGGGTTGTCCGACGGACCGAACAGGGCGTCGAGGTTGTTCCGGTCCGCGAGCGTCGCCCCCGGGATCTCGCCCGCCGACGCCCGGCCGGCGGCCGAGCGGACGTCGATCAGCAGGGCGCCGCGGGCAACCTTGGCGCCCGCGGCGTCGGGGGCCTGGAGCTCGGGTGTGGCCTTCTCGATCGACGCGGACGTGGTCGGCTCGGACGTGGTCATGGTGGTCTCCTCAGGTCGTTCGTACGGTGCGGTGGGCAGTTCGTACGGTGCTCAGGCGCTCAGCAGCCGCCCGGTGCGCAGCTCGCGGGCGACCGTCGCCGCGTCGGGCAGCCGGAGCGCGCCGCGCAGTGTCGTCCCGGTCCGCTCGGTGCGGAACAGGCCCGCGTGCTGGAGCGCGGGCACCAGGTGGTCGGTGATGGTGTCGAGGTCCGAGCTGAGCGAGGAGGGCCGCAGCAGGAACCCGTCGACGGCGCCGACCGTCGCCCAGTCGGCGATCAGGGTGGCCAGCTCGTCCGGGGTGTCGGCGACCACGAGCCCGTCGCCCATGGGGGCGGTGCCCTCCAGCGCCTCCACGAGCTCCAGCCGCGCGCGGGCTCCGGCCCGCTCCGTGGAGAGCACGACGTACACCTCGGCGAGCACCCGCACGTCCTCGGGGTCGCGTCCGGCGGACAGGGCCGAGTCGCGCACGAGGCGGCGCAGCCGCACCGCGTGCCCGGCGTCCGTCACCGCGATCCGGGCGACGTCGGCGGTGCGGCCGGCCAGCGCCGCGCTCGCCTCGGAGCGCACGCGCACCACGACGGGCGGGGGCGTCCGGGGCGGCGGGGTGCCGCCGTCGGCGGGACGGCCGCGGACGGCGAACCGGATGCCGTCGTGGTCCACGCGGAACCGGCCCTCGGCGTCGAGCTCGACCGCTCCCGCCCCGCTGCCGGGACGGCCGGTCCACACCTGGGTCACGGCCTGGATGCCGAGCTCGACCCGCGTGGCCCAGGCCTCGTCGGGCTCGGGGAGCGTGACCTGGCGTACGGCCTGCCAGCCGGCCCGGCCGCCGCTGGCGCGGTCGATGCTGCTCAGGGCGACGGCGGCGTGGGCCGCCTCCACGTGCACCGTGTCGACGGCGGCGATCAGGCCGATGCCGTCGGTGACCCGCGCGGCGCGGGCCGCGGCGACGGCCGTGTCGAGGCGGCCGGTGACCTGGCTGCGCCCCGGGTGGAGCAGGAAGCCCTCGTCGAGGCTGACGAAGTCGAGCAGGCCGCGGTCGGCGGTCCGCACCAGGTGCAGGAACCGCTCGCCGTCGAACGGGCGCGGCGCGACCGGGCCACGTGCCCGGTGCGCACCGGGGCGGGCGCCGGCGGAGGTGAGGTCCACGCCGAGCACGACGGGACGGGGCGAGAGGGCGGTGGACAGGGACGTGGGCTGCGGCGGGTACGGCACGGCGGGGCTCCGTTCGGGCTGCGGCGCGGCGGCACCCGGGCAGGCCCCCGCCGTCGTGCCAGGTGCACGACGGTGCCTGGGGTCGCCCGGGAGCGTGGCTGCCGGGAGGCAGGAGTGAGACGTCCGGTCAGGAACGTGAGGGCCTGGTGCGGCCGGGGCTCGGCATTCGGCGCCGAGAGCGGGCGGCGGACCGGTGGCGGCCGGTCAGCACGTCGGGCACTGTCGCGACAGGGACGTCGCGATCAGGCCGTCACTGTCGGGTTCAGCGACAGGAACAGCGGCAACACATGCCCTCGTGCGGGGCGGCACCAGCCCGCGTGCAGACGTTCCGGGACGGCAGGGACACGTGGACGGCGGGGGCAGCGCTCCGGGTCATCGTCGTTCTCCTCACCTGCTCGCCCATCGGCGAGCGACGCGTGTTGTCACCGCCGGCGGCGGTGGACCTGGTCCTCACCCGGGGCACCCACCCGCGCGGGGGGTTGCCGTCCGACCAGCCGGGGCTTCGCGTCGGAACTCATGACCTGTCGAGATTTTCTATACCTTTCCGGTCGGATAAGTACGGTAGATCTCGATGCCTAGAAGATACGAATGGAACCCATAGAAGTCAACGATCCTTTCCCGGATCTCACATGCCGGGACCTCCCCGATGCGCCCACGCCACGCAGAGTGCGCTTCTACCCAGTCATCAGGCCCGGAAACCGATGGGTTTCCGGGCCTGATGACTGGGTAGAAGCGCACTTTTGCGCCCGCCTCCGCCGCCCCCGGAGCGTCAGCTCGTCAGCAGCTCGATCTGGGTGACCAGGCCGCCGTCGGCCGGTTCCAGCCGGAGTCCCGTCAGCGGCACGGGCTCGTCGAGCACGAACGGGCGCAGCTGGCCCGGCCACCGCCACCGCTCCCCCGAGCGCTCGTCCAGCACGCGCCCGTCCTCGGCCACCAGACGCCAGCCCGACGGCGGCGCCCCCGCGTCCCCGGGCCCGGACGTCACCGTGTACCCCCGCAGCACAGCACCCTGGGGCAGGTCCCCGGACGGCTGCCACACGAGCGTCCCCGCCACGTCGACGGCCGTCGTGAGGTCCCCGTCGGTCAGCCCCGGGAGCGGGCGGCCGGCGGACGACCACCCGCCCTCGGCGCGCTCCCAGGGCCGGTCGGCGGCCGCCGGCGCCACCTGCGCACCCCAGCGGGCCGGCGTCCCGGACAGGCTGAACCGCAGCGTCGCTCCCCCGGTCAGGTCGGCGTGCTCCACCGACGGCGCGGTGACCTCCCGGGTCGTACCTGCGCCGTCGGACAGGTCCAGGCCGGCCACGTACCAGCGGCCGGCCGCGCCCGGTGCCTCGACCACGAGGTCGCCGTCGGGCCGGTGCACCACCGCCCGCTCGAAGAGCGGCGAGCCCACGGCCCAGCGCGACGAGCCGATCTCCAGCGGGTACAGCCCCAGGGCGGACAGGACGTACCAGGCCGACATCTCCCCGTTGTCCTCGTCGCCGTGGTAGCCCTGGCCGATCTCGCTGCCCGTCCACAGCCGCGCCAGGATCTCCCGCACGGTCTCCTGGGTGCGGTCCGGGCGGCCAGCGAAGAGCCACACGTACGGGATGTGGTGGGAGACCTGGTTGGACTGGCCGAGCTGGCCCAGCCGCACGTCACGCGCCTCGACCATCTCGTGGATCACCGACCCGTAGGAGCCGGGCTTGTCCGCCCGCTCCGGCGTGGCGAAGAAGCGCTCCAGCAGAGCCTCCAGCCCGGCGGGGCCGCCGTGCAGGGCCGCCAGTCCCGGGCCGTCGTGCACCGGGTGGAACAGGAAGTTCCAGGCGTCGGACTCGGTGTAGTCGCCGCCCCACTCGTCGGGGTCGAACGGGCCCGGCGCGAACGCCCCGTCCCGGCCGCGGCCCCGGAAGAAGCCCGTGTCCGGGTCGAACAGGTGCACGTACCCCAGGGAGCTCTGGTGCAGGTAGGCGGCCTCGTCGCGCAGCGCGCGGCGGCGCTCGTCCGGGGTGCCGGGGGCGTCCGCGAGCGCCCGTGCCATCCGCGCCAGGCCCGCGTCGTTGATGTAGCCCTCCAGCCCCCAGGAGACCGACTCGTCCACGTCCCGGGGCACCCAGCCGCGGGTGAGCGCGAAGGCCTGGCCCTTGCGGCCCACCCCCGGCAGGGTCGGCAGGGCGGTCGCGTTGCGCAGCCCGGCGTCGTAGGTGTCCAGCGGGTCGGGCAGGTCGACGCCGCGCAGGTGCAGGTCGGCGAACGCGACGTCGGACGACGTGCCGGTCATGAGGTCGGCGTAGCCCGGGGACGACCACCGGGCCACCCAGCCACCCTCGCGGTACTGCTGCACGAAACCGTCCGCGAGCCGCGCGGCGATCTCCGGGTAGAGCAGGGCGTAGGCGGGCCAGCAGGTGCGGTAGGTGTCCCAGAAGCCGTGGTTGACGAACATCTCGCCGGGGCGCACGGGCGCACCGTCGAGCACGGGCGAGGCGTGCACGGGCTCGCCGTCCGCCCCCACCTCCGTGTAGGAGGACGGGTAGAGGTTCAGGCGGTAGAGGTTTGAGTAGAGCGTGACCTGCTGCTCCTCGGTGGCGCCCTCGACGTCGAGCACGCCGAGCCGCTCCTCCCACAGGGCCCTGGTCGCCTCGGCGACCTCGTCGAAGGTGCCGGACACCTCGCGCTCCAGCGCCAGCCAGGCGAGCTCCTCGCTGATGTACGACGTCGCCACACGCACGTCGACGGTCCGGCCCGCCTCGTCGCCCGGCCGGGTCGCGGGGTCCAGCGCGACGGTCGCGTAGGTGGCGTACGGGCGCCCGCGCGCCGGGCCGCTGCGCAGCACCGGCCGCGAGATCCGCCCGACGACGTGCATCCGGGAGCGCCCCACGGACAGCGTGCTGCCGTGGTCGCTCCAGCCGGTGAACGTGCCGTCGTCGTGCACGGTGATCTCGACGGGGGCGCCGTCGGCTCCCGCGTCGCTGACGGCGTCGACCACGAGGTGGCCGGTGGCGGCGCCGGGCGGGAACGTGAACCGCAGCAGGCCGCCGTGGTCGGACGCCGCGACGGCCACGCGGGCGCCGCCGTCCAGGTCGACGGCGTACCGGTGGGGGCGGGCGGTCTCGGCGTCGTGGGAGAAGGCGAGGGCGCGGGCGGCGAGGCCGGCGTCGGGCACGTCGGTCGTGCCGTCGTCGTCCGTCCGGGCCGGGACCAGGTGGAACGCGAGCTGGTCCCGGTCACCCATCCACGGGCTCGGCTCGTGCGAGATGCCGATGCCCTGCAGGCGGGGCCGGTTGTCCGGGCCGTTGTGCGCGGCCCAGGAGTACAGCCACCGTTCCGTGGCGGCGTCCGTGAGCGGCACCCACATCGTGAAGCCGTTGGGCACCGCGGCCGCCGGCACGTTGTTGCCGCGCGAGTAGGCGCCCGAGGAGTGCGTGCCCCGGCGGGTGTCCACCAGGTCGGTGCGACCGGTGACGGTGCGCTCGGGCCGCGGTGCGACGCTCACCTCGTCCAGCCACACCTCGGTGCGCCCGCCGTCCGGCGGTGCGGTGACCAGGGCCGCGGCGCGCACGCGGCGACCGGCCAGGTGTTCCGCCGCGGCGTCCAGGTCGACGCGCACCACGTTCCAGTGGTCGGGCACCAGGATCCGGGCCTCCCCCTGTCCCGTGGCGGACGCCGGCATGCCGTGCTGGTCGGTCAGGCCACGCCCGGCGTCGGTCGCCCCGAGCCAGGTGCCGTCGTCGAGCCGGAGGTCGACGGCCACGTGGGTGGAACGGTAGGTGAGCTCGTCGTCGAGCACGGGCAGGACCGCCCAGCGCAGGACCAGGCCCGGTGCGAGGGGCACGTCGAGGTCGTCGACCACGACCGTGCGGCCGGGGCCCTCGTGGCTGACCAGCCGTGCGTGCTCGCTGGTCAGCCCGGCGCCGGGGCGGCCCGCGGGGACGTGTGCGGGCCCGGTCATGCCACCACCCCCAGGGTCCGGGCGGGCTCGGTTGGCACGGTGACGGCCGCGAGCGCGGTCACGTCGGAGTCGTACACGATGGCGGTGGGCCTTTCGTCGTGGGCGACCAGCGCCCTGGTTGCTGCCGCGGCCTCGTCCTGCGCGAGGTCCGCCGGCACTGTCGTACGGGTGTCGTGCGGGTGAGCGCGCGGCGTCACGGGGCCGGCCGGCAGCCGCCCCGGGACACGATCGGAGAGCTCACTGGTCGGCGAGCAGCCTGTTGCACTCCTCGACCGCCGCGTCGAGGGCCTCCTGCGAGGACCTGTCGCCCGCGATCGCCGCCGCGAGCTGCTGGTTGATGATGGTGGTCATCGCCTCGTCGACCTCGACCGGCTGCAGCACCTGCGCGGTGGCGAGGTGGCTGAACGCGATCTGCTTCGCGACGTCCTGCGGGGTGTCGCCGCCCCCGGCCGGTGCGGCGTCCTCCTGCGAGGAGGCGGTGGACGGGAAGACGCCGGGCACCTGCTGGGCGAACGCCTCCTGGTTGGCCGCGCTGGTCAGGAACCGGGCCAGCGCGAGCGCCGTCAGCTGGTTGCGCGACTGGCTGGAGACCGACACGCCCTGCACGTACAGCGGAGTGGCCCCGATGGACGGCGACGCGGTGATCTTGCCCTCCAGCGCGGGGTTGTCCGCCAGCACGCTGTCGATGAAGTTGCCGCCGCCCGTGGACCAGGCCACCCTGCCCTCGGCGAAGAGCCGGCTGTTGCCGAGGTAGGCGTCGGTGAGCACGTCGTCGGGCAGCAGGCCCTCGGCGTACGCGTCGCGGTAGACGTCCAGGACGGCGGCCGCCTCAGGGGTGTTGAACGTGAGCTCGGTGCCGTCCGCGGAGAGCACCGGCACGCCCGCGGCGGCGAAGTCGCCCAGGCCGGGCTTGCGGCTCATCAGGTAGGCGCCGGTCGCCTCCTTCATGGTCCGGGCCTGGGCCACGAGCTCCTCGAGCGACGTGGGCGGCGCCGCGGGGTCGAGGCCGGCCGCCTCGAACATCTCGGTGTTCCAGTAGTTCACGTCGGTGGTCAGGTACCAGGGGTAGCCGAAGACGCCCTCCACGCCCCGGTACCGGTACGCGTCCACCGCGCCGGGCACATAGGTGTCCGCGAGGGTGTCGTCCAGGGCCGAGAGGTCCTCGATCAGGCCCTCGCGCGCCAGCGGCAGCGCGAAGTCGGGCGGCAGGTTCGTCACGTCCGGCAGCTCACCGGCCGCGGCCTGGGCGAGCACCTTCTCCGAGTAGCCGTCGCCCGGCTGGTCGAGCCACGTCACCTCGGTGCCGGGGTACGTCGCCTCGAAGTCGGCGATCACGCCTTCGACGTACGCGGTGTACTTCGGCGTGAGCGACCACGTCTGGAGCGTGACCGCACCCGTCACGTCGCCCGGGACGTCCACGACGGCGTCGTCCCGCCCGGTGGCGTCCTGCGGGGCGTCCGCTCCGCCGAGGGTGCAGCCGCCGACGGCGACCAGCACGGTCAGGGCGAGGCCCGCGGCCCCGGTCCTGGCTGAGTTCATCGCAGTTCCTTCCAGCAGAAGCCCCGTCGCGTCCTGAGGGATGCCGTCGCCACCGCGACGAGTGCGCTTCAGCGCGCCCAGAGTCCCGCCGGGCCGGACCGGTGTCAAGACGGGCGGGCGCCTGCCCCGGCACCGTGCCGGACGCACGGGTCACACGGGTGACCTGTGCGTCCGGCACGGCGCGCGGGTGTCCGGGCAGTCCCGCCCTACGCCCGCGTGAAGCGCAGGGTGCGCACCTCGAACGGGCCCAGGTCGACGGTGACGGCGCCGTCGGTCACCGGCACCACGGCGTCGGCCAGGTCGTCCTCGATGAGGCTGACCGCCCGCGCCCCGGCCACGGGGGCCGCGACCGTCACGGTGCCCGACGCGCGGCGGCCGAGCGCCTCGTAGACGCGCACCACGAGGTCGCCCGAGCGGTCGTCGGCGAGCTTGACCGCGGACAGCGTCACGCCACCTGCCACGGCGACCAGCGGTTCGACGGCGGACCCGCCGCGCAGCTCACGCGGCCGCGCGCCGAACGTCGCGCCCGCCTCGGTCGCGGCCGCCGTGTCGACGCCCACCACCAGGCCGTACCGGTGGGTCTGCACGCCCTGGTCCGTCTCCGGGTCGGGGAACCGCGGGGCGCGCAGCAGCGACAGACGCACGGTGGTCGTCACGTCCGGTGCGCCCGGGGCCGGGGCCACGCCGTCGTCGGACACCTCGCGGGTCACGTCGTAGCCGTACACGGAATCGTTGACCAGGCCGACGCCGAAGCCCGGCTCCTGCGCCAGCACCCACCGGTGCATGGAGGTCTCGAACTTGGCGGCCTCCCAGCTCGTGTTGGTGTGCGTGGCCCGCTGGTGGAAGCCGAACTGGGTCTCGGCCGCCACGTGCTCGGCGCGCACGTCGAGCGGGAACGCGACCTTGAGGAACTTCTCGGTCTCGTGCCAGTCGGTGGCCATCGTGACCTCCAGCGTCCGGGAGCCCGGCGCCAGCGTGAGCACCTGGTCCAGGCTGGACGCCGAGAACACCCGGTGCACCCGGACCACGGCCACGCCGTCCTCCACGGCGGCCGAGACCTTCTCGGCCTCGCGCAGGTCGGTCACCGAGTTGCGGTAGAACCGGTCCACGTCCCAGGCGTCCCACTTGTTGGGGAAGTCCTGGTGGAGCTGCAGCACGTTGGCGTCCCGGCCGGGTGCCACGGCGTCGCGCCCCGTGGCCAGGTCCACCGCCGAGGTCACGTGACCGGCGGCGTCCAGCGTGATCCGGACCAGGTCGTTGGCGAGCACGTACCCGCCGCCGTCGAGCTCCGCCAGGGTGCTCGCCGCCGCCGTCGGCGCCTGTGCGGGGCCCACGCCGAGGGCGGGTACGCCCGCCTGCGCGAACGCGGCCGGGTTGGCCCGCAGGGCCACGTCCCCCTCACCGACCAGGGCCCGCAGGGAACGCTCGATGATGTCCTGGGCGCCGGCGGTGACCGCCGCGTGCCGCTCCACGGCCTCGCGGTGCACCCAGGCCACGGACGTGCCCGGCAGGATGTCGTGGAACTGCATGAGCAGCACCTGCTGCCACAGCGCGTCCAGCTCCTCGTAGGGGTAGTCGGCCGCCGTCCGGGCCGACGCCGTCGCCGCCCACGCCTCGGCCTCGACCAGGAGCTGCTCGTTGCGGCGGTTGCCCTGCTTGGTCTTGTGCTGCGAGGTGAGCGTCGCGCGGTGCAGCTCCAGGTAGAGCTCGCCCACCCAGACAGCGCTGTCACCGTGCCTGGCAGCGTCGAGCTCCGTGCGCGCCCGCTCGAAGAACGCGTCGGGGTGCTCCCAGCGGACCTTCGCGCTGCCCTCGAGATCGGCCAGGCGCTGTGCCTTGCCCGTCATCTCGCGGGTGGTGCCGCCGCCGCCGTCGCCGTAGCCGACGGGTGCGATCGAACCCGTGGCGCGCCGCGCCTCACGGAACTGGCGGGTCGCCTTGCTGAGCTCCTCGCCCGAGAGCCGCGAGTTGTAGGTGTCCATGGGCGGGAAGTGCGTGAGCACGCGCGAGCCGTCGATGCCCTCCCACCAGAACGTGTGGTGCGGAAAGACGTTGACCTGGTTCCAGGAGATCTTCTGCGTGAAGAACCAGTCGAACCCGGCACGGCGGACGAGCTGCGGCAGGGCCGGCGAGTAGCCGAACGAGTCCGGCAGCCACACGCCGTGGGACCGCAGGCCGAACTCACGCTCGAAGAACCGCTGCCCCTGCGAGAACTGGCGCACCAGCGCCTCGCCCGAGGGCATCACGGTGTCGGACTCGACCCACATGCCGCCCAGCGGCAGGAACCGGCCCTTGGCCACGGCCTCCTTGACCCGCGCCCACACCTCGGGGCGGTGCTCCTTGACCCAGGCGTACTGCTGCGCCGACGACATGCCGTACACGAAGTCGTCCGTACGGTCGATCAGGTCGGCCATGGACGACGTCGTGCGCGCGACCTTGCGGATCGTCTCGCGCACCGGCCACAGCCAGGCCGAGTCGATGTGCGCGTGCCCGACGGCGGAGATCTCGTGGGCGCTGGCCTCCGCAGGGCTGGCCAGCACGTCCGCGAGCGCCGCACGGGCCGCCGCTGCCGTCTCACCGATGCGCTGCAGGTCGAGCACGTCCAGGGCGTCGTCGAGCGCCTGGAGCACGCGCATGCGGCGCGGGCCCGCGGGCAGCTCCGCCTGGAGCTCCAGGAGCACCTCGACGTCGAGGGCGAGCTCGTGCACCTCGGCCTCGAAGACCGCGAGGTCCAGGCGCCGCGTGGCGTACAGCGGGCGCCGGGACGACGTGCGGACGTCGCCCTCCTGGGTCTGGCGGAACATGTCGTGCCCGAGCAGCACCGGGTTGGAGGCCGCCTCCAGGAACAGCTCGACCCGTTCGCCGCCCGCCGCCGCGTCCGCCACGGGGACGTGCTGGTTGCGGGGGTTGATGGACTTCACCGTGGTGCCGTCGGGCCGGTAGACGAGCGCCTCGGCCTGGAAGCCGGGCATGCTGCTGTCGAAGCCGAGGTCGAGCACCGCCTCGACCGTACGGCCGGCCCACTCCTGGGGCACCGTGCCCGTGAGCCGGAACCAGGTCGTGCCCCAGGCCGGACCCCACGGCGTGCCGACCTCGTAGGGCTCCATCGCGAGGGCGAGCCCGTCCGCCGGGGGGATCGGCTCCCCGGGCAGGGCGTGCCACTCGACCTCCAGCGGGACGGACGTCCCGTGGACCGCCGGCCAGATGCGCTCTGTGAGGACGCGCGTCGCGCGCCCGGTGGTCAGAGTGATGTCGTCGTGCATCGAAGAGGGCCTCCCCCTGTGTCGCCGTTGAACGCACGCAGGCTAACCCACACCGGCAGGGTCGCTCGCGGGGCGTCCGCACCCCCGAGGGGATGAAAGGATGGTCCCCATGAGCAGCACCGACGAGACACCCACCGGCACCGTCCCCGGTGAAGGCACGGCCACAAGCGCCGACATGGGCGCTGACCAGGCAACACGCGATATCGCGGAGGTTGCGGCGGTCGAGGTCATCACCACCGCCGCCGTGCACCTGATGAGCGCCGCGGCGGTCAAGTGCGGCCTGGCCGAGGGTGACGACGCCGAAGAGCTCAAGGACCTCGACGAGGCCCGCAAGCTGATCACCGCCCTGGCCGCGCTGGTGGTCGCGAGCGCACCGGACATCGGCAACCAGCACGCCCGCTCGCTGCGGGACGGGCTGCGCAGCCTCCAGCTCGCGTTCCGCGAGGCGTCGGTCATCCCCGACGCGCCGGGCGAGGGGCCGGGCGAGAAGTACACGGGTTCCGTCGTCTGATGACCGAGGCTCCCGTCGTGACGGCCCCCGGACCCGTGCCCGCCCCGGGGCCACGTCGTGGCTCGCGCTGGCTCGCCGTGCTCCTGGTGGCCACGATCGCCGTCGGCGCGTACCTGTGGGTGACGACGGTCCGCTGGCAGCGCAACGCCGCCGAGTGGGAGGAGAAGGCTCACGAGTACGCCGAGGAGGTGGCCACGCTGCGCATGCAGCTCGACGCCGCCGGGTCCGAGCTGCAGGCCGCCCGGGACCAGCTCTCCACGGCGACGGCGCGCATCACGGACCTGGCCAACGAGAAGGCGCAGCTCGGTGACGAGAACGTCGCCTCCCAGCAGTACCTGGACTACCAGACGCAGGTGAGCGCGGCCGCGGGCACCGTGGCGTCCGCCCTGGGACAGTGCGTGTCCGGTCAGGAGCAGCTCGTCGGCTACCTCAAGGAGGCCGACCAGTACCAGGCCGAGGACCTGCGCCGCTACGAGCGCCAGGTCAACGCGCTGTGCGACGAGGCCGAGCAGGCGAACCAGACGCTGCAGCAGGAGCTGCGCCCGTGAGGGGGACGGTCCGCTCGCGGGCGGGCCGGGCGTCCCGGGTGGGGCGGGCGGTCGCCGCCGCCGCGCTGGGCGGGTCCCTGCTGTCCGGATCGCTGGCCGGCTGCGGTGTGCTGCCGCCCCTGCCGGACCCGGTGCCGAGCGACATCGTGCCCTCGGCACCGGTCGGCCTGTCCCCCGCCGCGGGCGGCGACGCCCTCAGTCCCGACGGGTTCGACGCCGTGGAGCGCATGGCCGTGCGCATCCGCAACGTGGGCTGCGAGGAGCTGTCGACGGGCTCGGGCTTCGCCATCGACGACCACACGCTGATCACCAACAAGCACGTGGTCGCGGACTCGCGGGACCTGGAGGTCAGCACCTACGACGGGCACGACATCACCGTGGGCGCGACGTCGACGGCGGGCCTGGCCGACCTCGCCGTGGTCCGCACCACCGACCCCCTGCCCTCGTACCCGAAGCTGGCCGAGGCCGACCCCGAGCCGGGCGACCCGGTCACGGTCGTGGGCTACCCCGCCGGCGGCGAGCTCACGGTGACGGAGGGCGCGGTGATGGGCACCACCCGCGACCCGCTGAACGCGAACCTGGGCGAGGTGCTGCTCACCGACGCCCCGGTCGAGCCGGGCTCGTCCGGATCGGCCGCGCTGGACGCCAAGGGCCGCGTGATCGGCGTGGTCTACGCCAAGACGGCCGACGACAACAGCCTGCTGGTGCCCCTGTCGACGCTCCAGGAGATGCTGGCCGACGACACGGCGTTCACCCCGGCGAAGGGCTGTTAGGGCCCGGCTGGGACGAGCATGCACCTGCTGCCAGGACGAGGCTCGTCCTGGCAGCAGGTGCATGGTCGCGGCTGTGCCGGTCCCTGTGCCGGTCCCTGTGCCGATCGCTTGCGGTACCGGTCGCTGCCGCGCCGCCCGAGGCTCAGCGGGCCGCGCCGATGCGGAGCTCCAGGGAGTCCACGCGCGACGAGATCACCTCGGACGCCGCCAGCCGGGCGTTGACCTGGCCCAGCACGGCGTCGAGCCCTGCGCGGTCCAGGCCGGGGTCGAGGGCGAGCACGACCGCGACCTCCGCCGTGCGGCCCGGCTCGGCGTGCGCGCGCACCACGTGCTGCACCGGCCCGGCGGCGACGGCCACCTCGGAGGCGACCTCCGGGTCCACGACGATCCCGTCCTCGTGCGGCACCAGGGCGGGCTGCCAGGACTGACCCTGCGCCAGGGCCCAGACGGCGGGGCGCGGCACCAGCGCCGTGGCGGGCCCGGCGGGGTCCACCACGATCAGGGCCCAGTTCTCGTTCACCGCGGACAGCGCGGCACGCGTCGCCTCGACGGGCACCGGCCGGGCGTCCGCGCGCCAGGCCCGCATGGTCTCGACGGACGTGAACACCGGCAGGGCCCGCCGCCCGTCCGGGGCCTCCAGCGCGACGACGCCGGAGGACGCCTCCTTGTCGACCGTGAGTCCGTCGGGGTTCTGCTCCGCGACGCCGAGCTCGGCCAGCACCGGCACCAGCACCCGGGTCTCGGCCAGCCGGGCGACGACGTCGCGCAGCGGCACCGTCCCCGTCGTGTGACCCGCGAGCAGCCGGGTCAGCTCGGCGTCCGCCGAGCCGTCGTCGCCCGCGAACTGGCTGGAGGGCTGGATCGACTTCACGCGGCGTCCCCGGCGGTGCCCGGGCGGCCCGCCACGTCGAGCGCCTGCGGCAGGGTGAACGCGCCCGCGTACAGGGCCTTGCCGACCACGGCGCCCTCGATGGTGCCGAGCTCGCGCAGGGCGCGCAGGTCGTCGAGCGAGGAGATGCCACCCGAGGCGACGACGTGCGCGGTGGTGCGCGCGGCGACGTCGGACAGCAGGTCGAGGTTGGGGCCGCGCAGGGTGCCGTCCTTGGTCACGTCGGTGACCACGTAGCGGGCGCAGCCGGCCTCGTCGAGGCGGGCGAGCACCTCCCAGAGGTCGCCGCCCTCCTTGGTCCAGCCGCGTGCGGCGAGCGTGGTGCCGCGCACGTCGAGGCCCACGGCGACGCGGTCGCCGTGCTCCGCGATGGCCTTCGCGGTCCAGGCCGGGTCCTCCAGTGCGGCGGTGCCGAGGTTGACGCGGCGCGCGCCGGTGGCCAGGGCCCGCTCCAGAGACTCGTCGTCACGGATGCCGCCGGACAGCTCGACCTGCACGTCGAGCTCGCCGACCACGCGGGCCAGGAGCTCGGCGTTGGAGCCGCGGCCGAACGCGGCGTCGAGGTCCACGAGGTGCACCCACTCGGCGCCACCGGCCTGCCAGTCCAGCGCGGCCGTCAGCGGGTCGCCGTACGACGTCTCCGACCCGGCCTCCCCCTGGACGAGGCGCACGGCCTGGCCGTCGGCCACGTCGACGGCGGGCAGCAGCACAAGTCGCTCGGTCATCTCTCTCCACAATCTCTCAGGTTGGATTGTTGAGTGCTGGACATTCGCCCTCTTTCGTGTGCCAGAAGGGCGAATGTCCAGCACTCAACGGTCAGGCCAGGGTGGTCAGCCAGTTCTTCAGGAGCTCCGAGCCCGCGTCGCCCGACTTCTCCGGGTGGAACTGGGTGGCCGACAGGGGGCCGTCCTCCACCGCGGCGACGAAGCGGCCGCCGTGGTCCGCCCAGGTCACCCGCGGCGGGCGGAACCGGCTCACGGCGTTCTCGTCGTGGCCCTTGGTGAAGGTCTGGGCGGCGTAGGAGTGCACGAAGTAGAAGCGTTCGTCGGCGATGCCGTCGAACAGGACCGAGCCCTCCGGCACCTCGACCGGCGACCAGCCCATATGCGGGACGACGGGCGCCTGGAGCCGCTCGACGACGCCCGGCCACTCGCCGATGCCCTCGGCACGCTCGCCGTGCTCCACCCCCGCGTCGAACATGACCTGCATGCCCACGCAGATGCCGAGCACCGGCCGGTTGCCGGCCAGGCGGCGGCCCACGACCTCGTGCCCGCGGACCGCGGTCAGGCCCGCCATGCAGGCGGCGAACGCCCCCACGCCCGGCACGACCAGGCCGTCCGCGTCCTGGGCGGCAGCGCGGTCGGCGGTCAGCGTGACGTCCGCGCCCACGCGTTCGAGGGCACGGACCGCGGAACGGACGTTGCCGAAGCCGTAGTCGAGGACGACGACGCGGGCGCCCATGCTCAGGCCCCGCCCGTGCTGCTCGCGCCCGGCTCGCCCTTGCCGAGCCCCTTGCGAGCCTTGCGGGCCGCCGAGGTCAGCATCCGCACCGCCTTGAACTTGCTGATCGACGTCGAGCCGACCACGCCTTCGGCGTCGGCCACGCTCGTGGCGCCGGTCAGCAGGTCGACGACGCTCTCGGGCGCGCCGCCCAGCACGAGGCCGGGCGCGAGCTCGTCGCCGCGGACGCCGTCGGCGAACCGCACCGCCGTCATCTGCTCACCCGTCCGGGTCACCAGGACGAGCGGGACGCCCCGGACGAGCTGGGAGATCGCGGCGGCCGCCTGCTCGGGTGCGTCGCCCGAGCGGTCGCGCAGCACGCCGACGGCGCCGATCGAGGTCGGCACCGCGTCCAGGTCGAGCTGCGCCAGCGAGCTGGCCGCGGCCAGCGGCTCGGCACCGGCGATCTGCGTGATGATCGCGGCGAACTCGGGCTCGCCGCTGCCGGTCAGGGAGGACAGGTCGTCCGGGATCTCGAGGTCGCCGAGGTCGAGCTCGGGCAGGTCGTCGCCCACCTCGTGCCCGTCGTTCCCGGGCGTGCTGCTGTCGGGCCTGTTGCTGTCGGGCCTGGTGCTGTCAGACATGCTGCTAGAGCGCACCCTTCGTGGACGGGATGCCCTCGACCCGCGGGTCGAGGGCGACGGCGGCGCGCAGCGCACGCGCCAGCGCCTTGAACTGTGCTTCGACGATGTGGTGGGGGTCGCGTCCCGCGAGCACCCGCACGTGCAGGCAGATGCCCGCGTGGTGGGCGATCGACTCCAGCACGTGCCGGGTGAGCGAACCCGTGAAGTGCCCCCCGATGAGGTGGTACTCCTGGCCCGCGGGCTCACCCTCGTGCACCAGGTACGGCCGGCCCGACACGTCCACGACGGCCTGGGCGAGCGCCTCGTCGAGCGGTACGAGCGCGTCGCCGAACCGGGAGATGCCGGCCTTGTCGCCGAGCGCCTGGCGCAGTGCCTCGCCGAGGCTGATCGCGACGTCCTCGACCGTGTGGTGGGCGTCGATGTGCGTGTCACCGGTCGCCTGCACGGTGAGGTCGATCAGGGAGTGCTTGCCCAGCGCCGTGAGCATGTGGTCGTAGAAGGGCACGCTCGTGCTGATCTCGGTGCGGCCCGTGCCGTCGAGGTCGAGCTCGACCAGCACCTTCGACTCGGAGGTGGCGCGTTCCACGCGTGCTGTCCGGCTCATGCCTGCTCTCCTCCTGGTTGCTCCTGCAGCACCTCGACGAGCGCCGCGCGGAACGCGGCCATCTCGGCGGACGTGCCGATCGACACCCGCAGCCAGCCGTCCGGGCCGGTCTCGCGGATCAGGACACCGCGGTCCAGCAGACCCTGCCAGACGGCGTGCCGGTCGGCGAACGTGCCGAACAGCACGAAGTTGGCGTCCGTGTCCGCGACCTCGAACGGCCGCCCGTCGGGCAGGTGCTGCTTGCGCAGCCAGGCCACCGTCGCGTCACGCTCGGCACGCAGCGTCGCCACCTGCGCCATGAGCGACTCCCGGTGCCGCAGCGCGGCGCCCGCGGCGGCCTGCGTGATGGCGCTCAGGTGGTACGGCAGGCGCACGATCCGCAGCGCGTCGACGAAGTCGGCGGAGCCGACCAGGTAGCCGAGACGCGCCCCGGCCGCGGCGAACGCCTTGGACATGGTGCGGGTGACCGCGAGGTGGGGGTACCGCTCCAGCAGCGCGACCGCGGACGGCGTGCCCGGACGGCGGAACTCCGCGTACGCCTCGTCCACGACGACGACGGGGCGCGCCCCGTCGAGGTCGACCTCCAGGGCCGCCTCGCAGATCGCCTCGACCGTGGCCGCGGGCAGCGCCGTGCCCGTCGGGTTGTTCGGGCTGGCCAGCAGGATCACCGACGGGCGCACCTCGCGGATCTTCTGCGCGGCGTACTCCGGGTCCAGCGTGAAGTCCTCCGCACGGCGGCCCACCACCCACGTGGTGTGGGTGTCGCGCGCGTACTCCGGGTACATGGAGTAGGTGGGCGCGAACGACAGCGCGGTACGGCCGGGCCCGCCGAACGCCTGCAGCACGTGCAGCATGACCTCGTTGGACCCGTTCGCCGCCCACACGTCGCAGCGGTCGAGGCTGACGCCGGTCTCCAGGGCGAGGTAGTCGGCCAGGTCCCGCCGCAGCGCCGTGGCGTCCCGGTCCGGGTACCGGTTCATGCCGCGCGCCGCGCGCGCGACGTCCTCGGCGATGGTCGCCACCACGTCCTCGCCGGGCGGGTACGGGTTCTCGTTGACGTTCAGCAGCACGGGGACGTCGAGCTGCGGCGCGCCGTACGGCTGCTCGTCCGCGAGCTCCGGACGCAACGGCAGCCGCACCGCGGGCGCGGAGGCGCTGTGCTGGTCGACGGCGTGGGTCATCACCGCACCAGTCTACGAAGCGTGCGGCACCGGCCCGGTACGAGTCCGCCCACCGGGCGCGTGGGACACGTCACGGGACGCCGGGCGGTCACCGGATCGCCAGGACGAACGGGTAGACGGCGGACGCGCCCGCCTGGCGCAGCAGCCGGGCCGCGACCGTGAGCGTCCAGCCCGAGTCGGTGTAGTCGTCCACCAGCAGCACCGCCCGGCCCGGCAGCCCGCGCAGCGCGGCCTCCCCGAGCTGCGGCTGCAGGCGCCGGACAACACCGGCCAGCCGCATCGCCGAGTTCACGTCGTGCCGGCCCGGCTCCTCCTGGCCGGCGACGGGGCCGATCGCGCCGATCATCGGCACGCCCAGGTACTTCGCGAGCCCCGTGGCCAGGTGGTACGACAGCTGCGGCCGCTTGACGGAACGGACCGCCACGACGGCCTCCACCACCAGCGGACCGGGCTCGGGCACGACGGCGCCCTCCTGGCCGCTCGCGTCGTGCTCGTCCTGCTCGTCCTGCGCGGTCTCGACCGGCGGGCGCAGCGCTTCCCACTCGTCCAGCACCCGGGCCGCGGCCCGGCGCAGGTGGACCGGAAGCTCGCCGTCGGGCGCGTTCGGGGCGAGCAGGTCACGCAGCGGACCCGACCAGCCCAGGCCGTCGAGGCGCGCCACGGCGCGCCCGGGCTCGGCCAGCTCGCCGGGCGGGATCTTTCCCTTGAGGTCCAGGCCGATCGCCGCCAGGCCGGTGGGCCACATCTTGCGGGCCTCGACCTCCACGCCGGGCCGGTCCATCTCGGCGCGCGCGGCGGCCACCGCCTCCGCGTCCGGCGCCTCGGGCAGGTCCATCGCGCCGCACCGGTCGCAGCGGCCGCACGACCAGCCCGGAGCCAGGTCGGGGTCGTCGAGCTGGGCCCGCAGGTAGGCCATGCGGCACCCGGGGGTGGCGACGTAGTCGACCATCGCCTGCTGCTCGGCGGCCCGGGTCGCGGCGACCCGGGCGTACCGCTCGGCGTCGTACGACCACTCCCGGCCGGTGGACTCCCAGCCGCCGCGCACACGCCGGACCGCGCCGTCCACGTCGAGCACCTTGAGCATGGTCTCCAGCCGGGACCGCCGCAGGTCCACCTGCGTCTCCAGCGCGGCGGTCGACAGGGTGCCGCCGGACCGCAGGGCGTCCAGGGTGACGCGCACCTGCCCCTCGGCGGGGAACGCCTGCTCGCCGAACCAGTCCCAGATCGCCTTGTCCTCGGTACCGGGGAGCAGCACCACCAGCGCCTGGTCGACGCCGCGGCCCGCACGGCCGACCTGCTGGTAGTACGCGATCGGCGAGGACGGCGCGCCCAGGTGCACCACGAAGGCGAGGTCCGGCTTGTCGAAGCCCATGCCCAGCGCCGAGGTGGCCACCAGGGCCTTGACCTCGTTGTTCTTGAGCTCGGCCTCGAGCTGCTCCCGCTGGGCCGGCTCGGTCCGGCCCGTGTACGCGGCGACGGCGAGGCCGTAGCCGCGCAGCTGCTCGGCGACCTGCTCCGCCGCCGACACGGTGAGGCAGTACACGATGCCGGACCCCTCGATGTCCTGCAGCGCCTCGGCCAGCCAGGCCACCCGGGTGGGCTGGTCACCGAGCTCCAGCACCGCCAGGTGCAGGGACTCCCGGTCGAGCGCGCCGCGCAGCACCAGCACGTCCTCGGCGGCCGTGCCGTCGGCGTGCACGGCGAGCTGCTCGGCCACGTCCTGCGTGACGCGCTCGTTCGCCGTGGCAGTGGTGGCCAGCACGGGGATACCCGTGGGCAGGTCGGCCAGGAGGGTACGGATGCGCCGGTAGTCGGGCCGGAAGTCGTGGCCCCAGTCCGAGATGCAGTGGGCCTCGTCGATGACCACCAGGCCGGCGTCGGCCGCCAGCCGCGGCAGCACCTCGTCGCGGAAGCCCGGGTTGTTCAGCCGCTCCGGCGAGCACAGCAGCACGTCCACCTCGCCGCGGGCGATCGACGCGTGCACCTCGTCCCACTCCGTCATGTTCGCCGAGTTGATGGTGACCGCGCGGATCCCCGCACGGGCGGCGGCGGCGATCTGGTCGCGCATGAGCGCCAGCAGGGGTGACACGATCACCGTGGGCCCGGCGCCCCGGGCCCGCAGCAGCCGGGTCGCCACGAAGTACACCGCCGACTTGCCCCACCCGGTGCGCTGCACCACCAGGGCCCGGCGACGGAAGGCGGCGAGCGCCTCGATGGCCGTCCACTGGTCGTCGCGCAGCCGCGCGTCGTCGCGGCCGACGAGCTCGCGGAGCGCTGCCTCGGCCTCCTCGCGCAGCGAGGCGCCGGGCGTCGCCGCCGTGGCCCGCGGGGCAGGCGCCTCCGCCTCCTCCAGGGACTCCTCGCCCGCGACGTCCGGGGCCGCCGCCTGGTCCACGTCCGCGTCCCCGGCCGCGCCACCATCCGCGACCTCGGTCCGGACCGGCCGGCGGACCGGCGCCGCAGGCGCCACCCCGCCGTCGTCCAGCAGGCCCCGCAGCATCTGCAGCTTGGCCGCCTGCGCCTCGGGGGTGTTCCGCGCCGACGGCGGCAGCGCCGGATCACCGACCTCGGTCAGGAGGGCGTCGTCGGGCGGCTCCTCCATGGCGAAGGGCAGGTCTGCGAAGGGGTCCTTGGTCACGCCACCGATCCTAGGAGAGGCCACCGACACCGCGACCCGGTCGTCCACAGCCCTAGGTGACGTCGGCGGGTTCGCTCGCGGCGGGGTGCGGTCCCACGCCGGACGACGCCGCGAGCGAGGCGAGCAGCGCGAGCCGCTCCCCGGTGGGCGAACCGGCGTCCGCGTGCAGCAGCACGAGCATCTGCCGGTCGGTGCCCACGATCGAGAGCTTCTCCATGTCCAGGTCCAGCTCCCCGACCTGCGGGTGCAGCATGCGCGTGGTGTGCGGCGTGCCGAGGTTCACGTCGTGGCGCGCCCACAGCGTGCGGAACCGCTCCGAGGCGAGCGAGAGCTCCCCCACGAGGCGCTCCACCCGCTCGTCGTCGGTCTCCGTGCCGACCGCCTCGCGGAACCGGGCGACGATCTTCGGCGCCACGTCGGGCCAGTCCCCGTGCAGCGCCTGCTCGGCGGGGTCGAGGAACAGGTCGCGCAGCCGGTTGCCGCCGCGCCGGAGGTTCGGCGACAGCGCACCGGCCAGCGCGTTCGCCGCGAGCACGTCGAAGTACCGCCCCTCGACGTACGCCGGGACGCCCACCCGGTCCAGCAGCCGCAACGTCCCGGCGGGCACCACCTCCCGGCGGCTGCGCCGACGGCGGCGCGGGGCCGGCGCCGCGAGCCTGAGCAGGTGCCGCGTCGCGGGCTCGTCCAGCAGCAGCACCCGGGCGAGCGACTCGACCACCTGCACGGACGGGTGCCGGTCGCGGCCCTGCTCGAGCCGCAGGTAGTAGTCGGCGCTGATCCCGGCCAGCAGGGCCACCTCCTCGCGGCGCAGGCCGGCGACCCGGCGTACGCCCCCGGCCGGCAGCCCCACGTCGCCGGGCCGCACGAGCTCACGGCGCGCCCGCAGGTACTCGCCCAGCTGGTTGTCGGCCATGCACCCACCGTAGGACGCGGCGCCCGACGGTGCCTGGTCCCCGCACTCCCAGGAAGCGCCGGGTACTGCCTGTCCGCGCCGGACCGGCGGACCGTGGACGTCATGACCACGAACACGATCCCCGGCGGCACGTACACGCTCTCCGACGACATCACCGTCTCCCGCGTCGGCTACGGCGCCATGCAGCTCGCCGGTCCCGGCGTCTTCGGCCCGCCCGCCGACCGCGCGGCGGCGGTCGCCGTCCTGCGGGAGGCGGTCGCGCTCGGCGTGACCCACATCGACACCGCCGACTTCTACGGCCCGTACGTCACCAACGAGATCATCCGCGAGGCCCTGCACCCCTACCCGGCGGGCCTGCACATCGTCACGAAGGTGGGCGCGGTCCGCGACGCGCAGGGTGGCTGGCCGCCCGCCCAGGAGCCCGACCAGCTCCGCCGCGCCGTCGAGCAGAACCTCGAGCACCTCGGCCTGGACCGGCTCGACGTCGTGAACCTGCGCGTGGGCGGTGTGGACCGGCCGGAGCCGGGCTCGCTCGCGCGGCAGTTCACCGCGCTGGCCGAGATGCAGGCGGAGGGCCTGATCGCGCACCTGGGCGTGAGCACCGTGCTGCCCGAGCAGGTCGCCGAGGCGCAGTCGATCGCCCCGGTCGTGTGCGTGCAGAACTTCTACAACATCGCCAACCGCGCCGACGACGCGCTGATCGACTCCCTGGCCGAGCAGGGCATCGCCTACGTGCCCTACTTCCCGCTGGGTGGCTTCTCGCCCCTGCAGTCGGCGGAGCTGGACGCCGTGGCCGCCCGCCTGGGGAGCACCCCGGCCGCGGTGGCGCAGGCCTGGCTGCTGCAGCGCTCGCCGAACGTGCTGCTCATCCCGGGCACGTCGGCGGTGGCTCACCTGCGCGAGAACGTCGCGGCCGCGAGCCTCGTGCTGCCCGAGGACGAGCTGGCGGTGCTGAACTCGATCGGCTCGTGACCCAGGACGCCGCCGCGCGGCACCTGGGCCTCCCGGTGGTCAGCCCCGGCAGCCCTCCCGAGGCCTGACAACAGGAGACCCGACGGCGAGCGCCCAGCTGCTCGCCGTCGGGCCCGCTCCCGGGACTACCGGCCCTGGAGCGCCTTCACGTTGTCGCCGAAGGTCCAGCCGCGCGACCCGTCCCAGTTGATGGACCAGGTCATCAGGCCCTTGAGCGCCCCGTCGTACGAGCCGTAGGCCTGCGAGACCAGCGACGGCGCCATGTACCCGCCGCCGGCACCCTGCTGGGCGGGCAGGCCGGGCACCTGCTTGTCGTAGGGCACGCGGATCGTGGTGCCCTGGATGACGAGGCCATCGTCGAGGCAGTCGGTCTGCGCCTGGAAGCCGGCCACGGTCCCGGCGGCGTAGGAGTTGCCGGCGCAGTCGTACATCGAGCCGTTGTAGTACTGCATGTTGAGCCACCACAGGCGACCGTTGTCGGCGTACTTCTTGATGATCGGCAGGTAGGAGCCCCAGATCGAGCCGTAGGTCACGCTGCCGCCGGTCACGTACGCGGTCTCGGGCGCCATGGTCAGGCCGAACCCGGCCGGCATGCCGGCCAGCACCCCGTCGATGATCCGGATCAGGTTGGCCTGCGACGTGGACAGCTGCGTGATCGACCCGCTGCCGGTCAGGCCGGTCTCGATGTCGATGTCGATGCCGTCGAAGTTGTACTCGCGCAGGATCGGCACGATGGTCTCGACGAACCGGTCCGCCACGGCCTGCGAGGACAGGTCGATCCCGGCGGTCGCGCCGCCGATCGACATCAGGATCGTCAGGCCCGCCTCCTTGGCGGCACACATCTCCTCGGGGGTGGGCACGCGGACGCCGGAGTCCATGCCGTCCTCCCACAGCACCGTGCCGTCCGAGCGGATCACCGGGAACGCGAGCGTCGCCACGTTGTAGCCGTGCTGGGTGATGCGCGAGTCCGTGACCGGGATCCAGCCGAGGCCCGGGTGCACGCCGTTGCTCGCGCCGTCCCAGTTCTCCCAGTAGCCCTGCAGCACCTTGCCGGACGGCTTGGGGCGCTGGCTGCAGTCCGCCGGGGTGGGCTCCGGGTCCGGGGTCGGATCCGTGGGGTCAGGCGTCGGGTCGGTGGGGTCGGGGTCGGGCTGCGTGGCGCACGCGCCGTCGTCGGTCCAGAGGGTGGGTGTCGCGTCGGGGCTCCAGCCCGCCCCGACGTGCGCGGTATGCGTCACCAGGGCGGTGTACCCGCGGCCCCGGTGGGTCACGTGGTCGCCCGCGGCGTAGGTGCTGCCCTCCGTCCACGCGGCCGCGGTGCAGTCGGCGGCGGCCGTCGTCGTCGGGCCCGCCTGCGCGACGACGGCCGGCACGGCCAGCCCGATGCTCAGCAGGGCGGCGATGCCCGCCGCCAGGAACGAGGTACGCGGCTTCATGGGGCTCCCCTTCGACGCCGGATATTTGTCAGGACACTAGCCATATCCGCTCCGGCGGCATATACGGGGAACCCACACCCGCCCACCTAGACTCGCGACGTGTTCCGACTCAACCCCGAGCAGCTCGTCTTCGTCACCGAGCGCCACCTCGCGACCCTCACCACCCTGCGCCCCGACGGGACACCGCACGTGGTGCCGGTCGGCTTCACCTGGGACGCCGAGGAAGGGGTCGCGCGCGTCACCGCGAACCGCACGTCGTTCAAGGCGCGCAACATCCGCCCGCTGCCCGACGGCGGCGAGCAGCGGGCCGCCCTGTGCCAGTTCGACCGGGCGCGCTGGCTCACCCTGGAGGGCACCATCACCCTCAGCGACGACCCCGCCGAGATCGCGGAGGCCGAGGCCCGGTACGCCCGCCGCTACCGCGAGCAGTCACCCAACCCGGACCGGATCGTCCTGCGGATCACGGTCGACAAGGCCATGGCCTCGACCTACATGGCCTCCTGAGCGCCCCGAGCCCGGTGGGCCGGCCCGCGCCGGTCAGCCGACCTTCGCCGACTGCTCGCCCGCGGGCATCTGCACGCTCACCACGTCACCGCGCACGAGCTGCCGGCCACGGCGGGTCTCGGCCTCGCCGTTGACCCGCACCTCCCCGTCGGCGATCAGGTCGCGGGCCTGCGCGCCGTCCTCGGCGAGGTCGGCGAGCTTGAGGAACTGGCCCAGCCGGATGACGTCGTCCCGGATGGGGACCTCGGGCACTGCGGAGTCGGGGCTGGAGTGAGCGCGAGAGTTGGACACCACAGCATTGTCCCCCGCCGGCCGCCATAGACTGGCCGGGTGATCCAACGCATCGACCTGCGCGGCCGGTCCCTCGGCCGGCGCGAGCTCCTCGCCGTCCTGCCCCGAGCCGAGGTCGGGGTGGACGAGGCGGTCCATGCGGTGGAGCCCCTGCTCCGCCAGGTCCGCGAGGGCGGTGCGGCCGCGCTGCGCGAGATCGCGCTGCGGTTCGACGGCGTGTCCCCCGAGCACCTGCGCGTGCCCGCGGAGGCGCTCACGGCCGCCGTCGAGAGCCTGACGCCGCTCGTGCGCGAGGGGCTGGAGGAGGCCATCCGCCGGGTCCGCCGGGTGCACGCCGACCAGGTGCCCACCGACCACGTGACCGAGCTCGCGCCGGGCGCCGTCGTGCGGCAGCGGTGGATCCCGGTACAGCGCGTCGGCCTGTACGCGCCGGGCGGGCTCGCGGTGTATCCGTCGTCGGTGGTGATGAACGTGGTCGCGGCGCAGGAGGCCGGCGTGCCCGGTCTCGCCGTCGCGTCCCCGCCGCAGAAGGACAACGGCGGCCTGCCGCACCCGACCATCCTCGCGGCCTGCGCGCTGCTCGGGGTCGACGAGGTGTACGCCGTGGGCGGTGCGCAGGCAGTGGCGATGTTCGCCTACGGCGCCGCGGGCAGCGAGCCGCAGGACGGCGAGACCCTCTGCGAGCCCGTCGACGTCATCACCGGCCCGGGCAACGTGTACGTCGCGGCGGCCAAGCGCCTGGTGCGCGGCGTCGTCGGCATCGACGCGGAGGCCGGCCCCACCGAGATCGCCGTCCTCGCCGACGCCACCGCCGACGCCGGGCACGTGGCCCTCGACCTCATCAGCCAGGCCGAGCACGACCCGATGGCCGCCTCCGTGCTGGTCACCGACTCCGTCGAGCTGGCGGCCGCGGTCGAGGCCCGGGTCCAGGACCTCGCCTCCGCCACCAAGCACGCCGTCCGCGTGGCACAGGCGCTGGACGGTCCGCAGTCCGCCGTCGTCCTGGTGGACGACGTCGAGGCCGGGCTGGCCGTCGTCAACGCCTACGGCGCGGAGCACCTGGAGATCCAGACGGCGGACGCCGCCGCGGTGGCCTCCCGGGTGCACAGCGCGGGCGCGATCTTCGTGGGCCCCTGGTCGCCGGTGTCGCTGGGCGACTACATGGCCGGCTCGAACCACGTGCTGCCCACGGGCGGCACCGCGCACTTCGCGAGCGGCCTGGGCGTGCACAGCTTCCTCAAGTCGGTGCAGCAGGTGGAGTACGACCGCGACGCGCTGGGCGCGCTCGCCGACCGCATCGTCGCCGTGGCCAACGACGAGGACCTGCCGGCCCACGGCGAGGCGGTCCGGGGCCGCTTCCACTGACCCGCCGGCCCGCCCTGCCGAGGTAGGACGGCGGCGGGGACGGAACCGCAGCCATGCTGCCGTTCCGTCCCCGCCGCGGTTCCGCTCCGCCGCCGTCCTGCGTCGCGGCCGTCCTAGCTCGGCGCGGACGTGGGCCGCGGCGCGCGCAGGTGGGCCCGCTCCGCCAGCTCCGCCTCGTCCACCAGCTCCAGCATCGGCTTGCCCGGCGCGCACATCATGGTCACCACGAACTCCGTCCGGGCGTCGCCGAGCGCATTGCCGTCCTGGTAGTGGATCACGTCGCCGCCCGGCTCCCAGAAGGTGCCGCCGGCCTCGACGACGCGCTCCGGCTCACCCTCCAGCTCGAACCGGACCGCCCCCTGGATCACGTACCCGAACGCCGGCCCCGAGTGCCGGTGCGGCGGCGTGCCCGGGTCCCCCGGCTCCCACGCCACGTGGATCGTCATCGCCGAGGCGCCCTCGGGAACGGTGATCGGTGAGGCGTCCTGGAGCATCCGGGCCGCCGTCGTCCAGCCGCCCGACGCCGCCCCCTGTCCGCCGCCGTCATGGCCGCCGGTCCCGTGCCCGTGCGCCGCGTGGTTCTCTGACACTGTCATCGTGCTGCACCTTTCGTCGATGTCGCACGGTTGACCACGTACCCCCGCCACCTGTGACAACCCGGGTGAAACGCGTGCAGAAGCATTGACACCAGTTCCCCGGTACGCGAGGAATGTCGCACACCTGCACGTGCTCGACCCCATCGCTGCCGTACCAGAGGGAGCCGTACATGTCACACCGGTCCAGAACGTCCATGCTCGTCCTAGCGGCCGTCACGGCGCTGGCGGCGGCAGTAGCGCCGGCGGCCGTCGCCGTCCCCCAGGCCCCGCCGGGCGCGGACAAGACCGATCCCCGCGACGCCCTGGCCCAGGACCTGGTGCCGGCCGAGACCACGCCGCAGCCCGGCGTCGAGCGGGACGCCGGCATCCAGAAGCTCGCGCTCGGGCGCGGCACCGCCGAGCGCACCTACCTGATCCGCCTGGCCGACGCCGCAGTGCCGAGCTACGACGGCGGCGTCGCCGGCCTGGAGGCCACGACCCCGCGGGCGGGCCGCACGCTCGATGCCTCGTCGGCCCGCGTCCGCGAGTACACCGAGTTCCTCGAGGCCGAGCAGGACGACTTCGTCACCCGCATGGAGCGCACCGTCGGGCACGACGTCGAGGTGCCGTTCACCTACCAGTACGCCGTCAACGGCATCTCCGCCGTCCTGACCCCGGCCGAGGCCGCGCAGGTCGCCAAGGACCCCGCCGTCGCGCACATCGCGCTCGACGAGGAGCGTGAGCTGCACACCGACGCAGGCCCCGCCTGGAGCAACGCGGACGCGCTGTGGAACGCCGTCGAGGAGCTGGGCCTGCCGGAGGACTACAAGGGCGAGGGTGTCGTGATCGGCACCATCGACACGGGCATCCACCCGGGCAGCCCCTCGTTCGCCGAGACCGGCGCCGACGGGTACACGCACACCAACCCGCTGGGCGCGGGCAACTACCTGGGCGTGTGCGACCCGGCCAACACCGACCAGTACGACCCCGACTTCCCCTGCAACGGCAAGCTGATCGGCGCCTACGGGTTCCTCAGCGCCACCGACCGCAGCGCGCTGGACGAGGACGGGCACGGCTCGCACACGGCCTCCACGTCGGGCGGCAACGTCGTGAACGACGTGACGCCGACGGCGCCGGAGGGCACCGACCCGCCGACGTTCGACGTCTCCGGCGTCGCCCCGCACGCGAACGTCATCAGCTACCGCGGCTGCTGCACCACCGCGGGCCTGACGGCGTCGATCGACCAGGCCATCGCCGACGGCGTGGACGTCATCAACTACTCGATCGGCTCCTCCTCGCCGTCGGACCTGTGGAACGACTTCGACGCGATCGGGTTCCTCAACGCGCGCGCCGCGGGCATCTTCGTGGCCACCTCCAACGGCAACGACGGCCCCGGGTTCGCGACCACCGGCTCCCCCGCCGACGCACCGTGGATCACCTCCGTGGGCGCCTCGACGCACAACCGGCACATGGTCAACACCCTGGGTGACCTGACCAGCAGCGCGGGCACCCTGCCCGACCTGGCCGGCAAGTCGCTGACCGGGCCGCTGCCCGCGACCGAGATCGTCGACGCGGCCACGGTGGGCGACCCGCAGTGCACAGCGACGACGGGCCACGAGGCCGAGTTCACCGACAAGATCGTGGTCTGCGCCCGCGGCGGCAACGGCCGTGTGGAGAAGTCGTCGAACGTCGCGGCCCAGGGCGCGGCGGGCTTCGTGCTCACCAACGACGAGCCCAACGGCGGCTCGCTGCTCGGTGACGCGTTCGCCGTGCCCGGCCTGGCCATCTCGTACGCGGACGGTCAGACCCTCCGGGCCTGGCTCGCCGAGGGCACCGGGCACACCGGCACGGTCTCCGGCACGGACTTCGTCATCGACGACGAGCGCGGCGACACCATGGCCAGCTTCTCGTCGCGCGGCCCGAACCGCGCCGTCGACACGATCGTCCCGTCCATCACGGCGCCCGGCGTCGACATCCTCGCCGCCCTCGGCGTGGCCGACGGCGCCTACGACCACGTCGAGTACGGCGTCATCTCCGGCACGTCGATGTCGAGCCCGCACGTCGCCGGTGCCGGCGCCCTGCTCACGCAGGCCCGCCCGGACTGGACCCCGGCGCAGCAGCAGTCGGCCCTCATGACCACGGCGCGCACGACCGTCAAGGACTTCGACGGCTCGCCCGCCACGCCGTACGAGCAGGGCAGCGGGCACATCGACATCGGGGCCGCCGTGCAGGCGGGCCTGCTGTTCGACGAGACGGCTGCCGACTACCTGGCGGCCGACCCGGAGGCAGGCGGCGACCCGAGCACGCTCAACCTGCCGTCCTTCGCCGACACCCAGTGCCTGGCCACCTGTTCCTGGGACCGCACGGCCGTCGCGCCTGCGTCGGCCCCGGCCGACGTCACGTGGACGCCGTCCGCGGTGTCCGACGACGGGCTGTCCCTGGACGTGACCCTCTCGACCGAGACCGTGTCGCCGGGCGACTCGCTCGGCATCTCCGTCACCGCCGACGTGACCGGCGCGCCGGAGGGCGAGACCCTGTTCGGCCGCATCACGCTCACCCCGAGCAGCGAGGACGTCCCGGCGGTCACGCTGCCGGTCGCCGTCGTCCCGTCCGGCGCGATCCTGCCCGACGAGATCGACATCACCACGCGCCGCGACACCGGCTCGCAGGCCGTGACCGGCCTGAAGTCCGTCGCGATCAGCGACTTCACCGGCTCCGTGCAGGGCCTGGTGAAGGCCGACCAGCACGAGGGCTCGCTCAGCCAGGACCCGACCAACACGGACGCGTTCGACGACCTGAGCCAGGTCGAGGTCACCACGCTGGAGGTGCCCGAGGGCGCGTCACGGCTGGTGGCCCAGATCACCGCGGCCGAGGCGCCGGACCTCGACATGTTCGTGGGCACCGGGGACACGCCGAGCGCGGCGACCCAGGTGTGCGCGTCCACGACGTCGTCCGCCGCCGAGCTGTGCGAGGTGCCCGACCCCGAGGCCGGCACCTGGTGGGTGGTGGTGCAGAACTGGAACGGCACCGAGAACCAGCCCGACGCCCACACGCTGGCGACCGCCGTGGTGCCGGGCGAGGACCTCGGCAACGCCGGGGTGGCCGGGCCGGAGGGCGAGGTGCCCGTGGGCGAGCCGTACGACGTGCGCGTGCACTGGGACCTGCCCGAGGCCGCCGAGGGCGACCTGTACTTCGGCACCGCGGTGCTCGGCACCTCGCCGGACAGCCCCGGTGACATCGGCTCGATCCCGGTCCGGCTCTCCCGCGTGGCGGACGACGTGACCAAGACGGCGTCGGTCGACGCGGCCGGCGTCGGTGACACCGTCGGGTACGACATCACCGTCCAGCCCAACGTGACGCCCGAGGACCTGACGTACACGATCACCGACACCGTGCCGGACGGCCTGACCGTCGACCCGGCGTCGGTGACCGGGGGCGGCGTGGTCGACGGGCAGACCATCACGTGGGAGGTCGACGTGCCGACGCAGGTGGGGGCCGTGGGCACCTACGAGGCGTCGACGCCGGCGGACGACCCGCAGTGCGCGGCGTGGGCCGGGTTCGTGGACCTCGGTGCCGCGGGCGTCGGGTTCAGCACGCTCGACGGCGACAGCGTGGCCGTCAACGCGTTCTCGAACATCGGCCCGTTCCCGCACTACTCGGAGCAGTCGCCCAACCTCACCGTCTCCGACGACGGCCTGATCACCATCGCCGGCGGTTACGCCGGTGAGCCGTGGACACCCCAGGAGCTGCCCAGCACGGCGACGCCGAACGGTGTCATCGCGCCGCTCTGGTCCGACCTGGAGCTGTCCCTGGCCAACGACCGCGGCGTGCGCCTGGCGACGTCCGGCGGCGAGGTGGCCGTGATCCAGTGGGACGACCCGTTCGAGTTCGGCGAGGACCCCGCGGACCTGTCGAACTCGGTGGGCACGTTCCAGGCCTGGATCTACAACTCGGTGGCCGACGACCGGCCCGAGATCACCTTCGAGTACGCCGACCTGGGCGCCCTGCCCGAGACGGCGACCGTCGGGATCGAGAACCTCGCGGGCACGCTCGGCACCGCCGTCGTGAACGCGGGCGACCCCTCCTCCGTGCTCACGGAGGGCGGCTCGATCTGCCTCGACTACGTGGGGCCGGCCGCTGACCCGGTCACCCTCTCGTACGAGACCACGGTGGACGCCGACGCGCTGAGTGGCACGTACACCAACTCGGCGGAGCACGTCACGTCGAACCCGTTCGACGAGCCCGCCGTGGCGTCGGCGGACGTCGAGGTGACCGGGGCCGCGGCCCCGGCGTGGGACCGCAAGACCGTCTACCGGGCCGGTGACGAGGTGTCGTACGACGGCGCCGTGTACGTGGCCCTGTGGTGGACCCGCGGTGACAAGCCGGGCAAGCCCTACGGCCCGTGGGCCGAGGTCGGGGCGGACGTCGTCTGCGGCGACGAGACGTACCAGGCCTGGACGAGCACCTGGGTCTACACGGGCGGCGAGACGGTGGCGCACGACGGCCACCTCTGGCAGGCCAAGTGGTGGACCCGTCACCAGGAGCCGGGCGCCACGCCGTGGGGCCCGTGGCGGGACCTGGGCGTCTGCTGAGGTAGAACCGCCTGACGTGTCAGGCCCTCAGGTCACCCGGGTGACCTGAGGGCCTGACACGTCCCGTCAGAAGCCGAACGTCAGCAGTCTCGGCACCTGGGTACCGTGACGCCCCGCGGCGTGCATCGCGCGCAGCACCGCCGCCTCGTGGGGCACCAGCGGCTCGGGCAGCGCGACGAACGGGAACCACGCCAGGTCGGCAGCCTTCTCCGGCTCCTGGATCGTGGGCGTCCCCGTCCACCGTGTGGCCTCGAACATGAAGTCGACGCGCTGCTCGATGGCGGGGCCGCCCGGCTCGCCGCGGTGGAGCACCGTCAGCGGCCGGACGTCCTCAGGCGCGACGATCACGCCGAGCTCCTCCGACGCCTCGCGGACGGCGGCGTCGACCGCAGACTCGCCCTCCTCGACGTGGCCCGCCGCGGCACACGCCCAGTACCCGTCGCGATAGCCCGTGCCCTGGCGGAGCTGGAGGAGCACCTGGCCCTCGCGCCGCAGGAAGAGGTAGGCCGCCGGCACCAGCGAGAATCGCTCGTGGTCGCCCGCACGATAGCGGTCGGTCGCGGCGGGCAGCCCTTCGGCCGGCCCGACAGGATCCGGCGGTCCGGCGGCAACCGCAGGTTCGGCCCCGGCGGCGGCCCGTCCGGGCGGAGCGTCCGTCACGACAGGCAGCCCTGGCCGAGCAGGGCCTTGAGGTCGCCGAACAACGCCGGCGACTTCTCGACCCGCAGCGTGTCGGCGGCGCGCACGATCGTCTTCTTGCCGGGCTCGGCCACGGCCACGTGCACCTCCGCGGACCCGGGGTGCGTGGCGAGCACCTCGCGCAGGCGCACCATCACCGGCTCCACCGCTCGGCTGTGCGGCACCGTGACGGCCAGCGGCGAGTCCGACCCGACTGTGATGTCGGGCAGCGCCACCTCCATGGCCTGCAACGACATCGACTCGTCGCGGCGGCGCACCTTGCCGCGCAGCACGACCACCTGGTCCTCGGCGAGCATCGTGGAGTACGCGAGGTAGGTCTCGCCGAAGAACATGACCTCGACGGCACCCTCCAGGTCCTCGACGGTCACGGCGGCCCACGGGTTGCCGTTCTTGCTCATCTTGCGCTGCACCGACGTGAGCAGGCCCGCCACGGTCACCACGGAGTTGTCCGGCCGGTGCTCGTCGGCCAGCAGCGAGGCGATCGACGTGTCCGCGGCGCGCTGCAGAACGTGCTCCAGGCCGGACAGCGGGTGGTCGCTCACGTACAGGCCGAGCATCTCGCGCTCGAACTGGAGCTTCTGCTTCTTCTCCCAGTCCGGCAGGTCCGGCACCTCGACGGAGAAGCCCATGCCCGGGTCGTCGTCCCCGCCGCCGAAGTCGGCGAACAGGTCGAACTGTCCCTCGGCCTCCTTGCGCTTCACGCTGATCACGGAGTCGACGGCCTGCTCGTGCACCACCAGCAGCGACCGCCGGGTGTGACCGAGCGAGTCGAAGGCGCCGGACTTGATGAGCGACTCGATGGTGCGCTTGTTGCAGACCGGCGCGGGCACCTTGTCCAGGAAGTCCTGGAACGAGGTGAAGGAGCCCTTCGCCTCACGGGCCTCCACGATGGCGTCCACGACGTTGCGCCCCACGTTCCGCACGCCAGTGAGCCCGAAGCGGATGTCGTTCCCCACAGCGGTGAACTTGGCCGAGGAGTCGTTGACGTCCGGCGGCAGCACCGTGATGCCCATGCGGCGGCACTCGTTGAGGTAGAGCGCCATCTTGTCCTTGTTGTCGCCCACCGACTGCAGCAGGCCCGCCATGTACTCGGCCGGGTAGTTGGCCTTGAGGTAGGCGGTCCAGTACGCGACGAGGCCGTAGCCCGCGGAGTGGGCCTTGTTGAAGGCGTAGCCGGCGAACGGGACCAGGGTGTCCCACACCGCCTTGATCGCGGCGTCGCTGTACCCCTTCTCGCGGGCGCCCTTCTCGAAGTTGACGAACTCCTTGGCCAGCACCTCGGGCTTCTTCTTGCCCATGGCGCGGCGCAGCAGGTCGGCCTGGCCGAGCGAGTAGCCGGCCATGATCTGCGCGGCGCGCTGCACCTGCTCCTGGTAGACGATCAGGCCGTAGGTCTCGTCCAGGATCTCCGCGAAGTCGTCCTTGACCTCCTCGTGGATCGCCTCGATCTGCTGCTGGCCGTTCTTGCGCAGCGCGTAGTTGATGTGCGAGTTCATGCCCATCGGCCCGGGCCGGTACAGGGCGATGACGGCGGAGACGTCCTCGAAGTTGTCGGGACGCATCTGCCGCAGCAGCGAGCGCATGGGCCCGCCGTCGAGCTGGAACACGCCGAGCGTGTTACCGCTCGCGAGCAGGTCGTAGGTCGCCTTGTCGTCGAGCGCCACGTTCTCGATGTCGACCGGGTCCTTGCCGTTCATCACGATGTTCTCGAGCGCGTCGTCGAGGATCGTGAGGTTGCGCAGACCCAGGAAGTCCATCTTGATCAGGCCGAGGCCCTCGGACGTCGGGTAGTCGAACTGCGTGATGATCGCGCCGTCCTGCGGGCGCTTCATGATCGGGATGATGTCGATCAGCGGCTCGCTGGACATGATGACGCCGGCGGCGTGCACGCCCCACTGCCGCTTCAGCCCCTCGATACCGAGCGCCAGCTCGACCACGCGCTGCGCCTCGGGGTCGGTGTCGTGCACCTGGCGGAACTCGCCGGCCTCCGGGTACCGGGGGTGCTTCGGGTCGAAGATGCCCGTCAGCGGGATGTCCTTGCCCATCACCGCGGGCGGCATCGCCTTGGTGAGCTTCTCCCCCATGGCGAAGGGGAAGCCCAGCAGCCGCGAGGAGTCCTTGATGGCCTGCTTGGCCTTGATGGTGCCGTAGGTGACGATCTGCGCCACACGGTCGTCGCCGTACTTCTCGGTGACGTACCTGATGGCCTCGCCGCGACGACGTTCGTCGAAGTCGACGTCGACGTCAGGCATGGAGACGCGCTCCGGGTTGAGGAACCGCTCGAAGATGAGCCCGTGCTCCAGCGGGTCGAGCTCGGTGATGCCCATAAGGTAGGCCACCATCGAACCGGCCGCGGAGCCTCGCCCCGGTCCGACGCGGATGCCCTGGGCCTTGGACCAGTTGATGAAGTCGGCGACCACGAGGAAGTACCCCGGGAAGCCCATCTGGATGATGACCTCGACCTCGTAGTCGGCCTGCTTGCGCACCGCGTCCGAGTAGCCGTTCGGGTACCGGCGCTGCAGGCCCGCCTCGACCTCCTTGACGAACCACGAGATCTCGTCCTCGCCGTCCGGCACCGGGAAGCGCGGCATGTAGTTGGCCGACGTGTCGAAGGAGACCTCGCACTGCTCGGCGATGAGCAGCGTGCTGTCGCACGCCTCGGGGAGCTCCTTGAAGATCCTGCGCATCTCGGCGGCCGACTTCACGTAGTAGCCCGTGCCGTCGAACTTGAAGCGGTTCGGGTCGTCCAGCGTGGAGCCGGAGTTGATCGCGAGCAGCGCCTCCTGGCTGGTCGCGTCCTCCTCGCGCACGTAGTGCAGGTCGTTGGTGGCCACCAGCCGGGCGCCGATGGTCTTGGCCAGCTCCAGGAGCTCCTTGGTGACCCGGGTCTCGATGTCGAGCCCGTGGTCCATCAGCTCGACGAAGTAGTTCTCCTTGCCGAAGATGTCCTGCAGCTCACCCGCCTGCCGGACCGCCTCGTCCCACTGTCCCAGCCGCAGGCGCGTCTGGATCTCGCCCGACGGGCACCCGGTGGTCGCGATGAGCCCCTCGGAGTACCGCTCCAGCAGCTCACGGTCCATCCGGGGCCACTTGCCCATCTGGCCCTCGAGCGAGGCCAGCGACGACGCCCGGAACAGGTTGTGCATGCCCGTGTTGTTCTTGCTCAGCAGCGTCATGTGCGTGTACGCACCGCGCGCCGACACGTCGTCCGACTCCTGCCCCGCCTCGCCGTAGCGCACGCGCGTCTGGTCGAACCGGCTGGTACCCGGCGTGACATAGGCCTCGACGCCGATGATCGGCTTGATGCCCGCCTTCTGCGCCTGCGCCCAGAACTCGTGCGCCCCGAACAGGTACCCGTGGTCGGTGGTCGCGATGGCGTGCTGACCCTGCCGCGCGACCTCCTCCATGAGATCGCCGATCCGGGCCGCGCCGTCCAGCATCGAGAACTCGGTGTGGACGTGGAGATGGACGAAGTCGTCGCTCGTGGAAGCGGTGGCGGTGGGCATGTCCACGATCTTAGGACGGCTCACCCACACGCCCGGGTCTCCTCGCACGGCGTTCCGCGATTCGCCCTGAGACGGATCGCACACACCGTCGGGGACCTACCGGTACGCGCCCCGCACGACCTCGAGCGCCGCCTCCAGATCGGCCGGATAGGCCGACTCCACCTCGACCCGGCGCCCGGTCACCGGGTGCTCGAAACCCAGCCGGTGCGCGTGGAGCCACTGCCGCGTCAGCCCCACCTTGGAGGCCAGCACGGGGTCGGCGCCGTACGTCAGATCGCCCACGAGCGGGTGCCGCAGCGCGGCGAAATGCACGCGGATCTGGTGGGTGCGTCCCGTCTCCAGGTGCACCTCCAGCAGCGACGCGGCCGGCAGCATCTCCAGGGTCTCGTAGTGCGTCACCGACGGCTTGCCGTCCGCGGTCACCGCGAACTTCCAGTCCGAGCTGGGATGCCGCCCGATCGGCGCGTCGATGGTCCCCGTCGTCGGGTCAGGATGGCCCTGGGCCAGCGCGTGGTAGACCTTGTCGACCGTGCGCTCCTTGAAGGCCCGCTTGAGCCCCGTGTAGGCGGCCTCCGACTTCGCCACGACCATGAGTCCGGACGTGCCGACGTCCAGCCGGTGCACGATCCCCTGCCGCTCCGCCGCGCCCGACGTGGAGACGCGGTAGCCCGCGGCGATCAGCGCCCCCACCACGGTGGGACCGGTCCAGCCCGGCGACGGGTGCGCCGCCACGCCGACCGGCTTGTCGATCACGACCAGGTCGTCGTCGTCGTACACGATGCCCATGCCGGGCACGGGCTCGGCCACCACCTCGACGGCCGGCCGTTCCTCCGGCACGTCCACATCGAGCCAGCCGCCGGGTACCACCCGGTCGGACTTGCCGACCACACGCCCGTCGAGACGCACCGCTCCGGACTCGGCGAGCTCCGCCGCCCGCGTCCGGGAGAAGCCGAGCATCCGGGCCAGCGCCGCGTCGACGCGGTCGCCGGCGAGCCCGTCCGGGACGGGCAGGGTCCGCACCGCCATCAGGCGGGGTCGCCCTGGGCGTCCTGCGACGCCGGCGTGCCGCCCGTCAGGGGCCGGCTCTCCGGGTCGCCCGCGTCCGGCACCGCGCCACCGCCCGGCGCCGCACCGCCGGACACCGCACCGCCGGACGCCGCACCGCCGGACGCCGCAGCGCCAGACACCACACCACCGGACACCGCAGCGTCCGGTGCAGCACCGTCCGGCGCCGCCGCGCCGTCCGGACGCTCGTCCGTGTGCCGCCGACCGTCCAGGCCGATGCCGCGCAGCGAGAGCAGCGCGATCAGCACCGCGGCCGTGACGACGGCGATGTCGGCCACGTTCCCCACGAAGAAGCCCGCGTAGTCGATGAAGTCCACCACGTGACCGCGCGCGAACCCGGGCTCCCGGGCCAGGCGGTCCACCAGGTTGCCGACGGCCCCGCCGAGCAGCAGCCCGAGTGCCGCGGCCCAGCCGCGCGACCCGAGGCGCCCGATCGCCCGCACGATGAACACCACGACGACCGTCACGACGATGGTCAGGATCCAGGTGTAGCCGGAGGCGATCGACAGCGCGGCGCCGGGGTTGTAGATCAGCCGGATGCCGAGCAGGTCGCCCACCACCGGGATGGTGGGCGCGTTGGGGACCAGGGCCGACTCGGCCCACCACTTGGTGAGCTGGTCCGCGGCCAGGACGAAGGCCGCCAGCACGACGGTCCAGACCACGAGCGCGCGGCTGCCCGACGACGAGGGGGCCGCGGGCCGGGTCGCGTCGCCGGCGACGGCGGAGTGTTCAGCGGGAGTAGACATCCCCCAAAGTCTCCCACGCCGTACGTCCGTCGCCGGACACGGCACGAGAGGAGTCCGGCACGGGCCGGCGGACGGCAGGCACCACCACGAGTGGCAGACAACCGATATGCCGTCCATGACGGAATTGACGCACCGGGAATGGCAGCCGGGAAAGCAACGAGGCCCTTCCCCGGATATCCGGGAAAGGGCCTCGCGTGGTGCAGTACTACCGTCGCGTCACCGCACGACGGGAGCGAATGGGCCTGTCAATCAGTTGCAGGCCGCGTAGCTGGTGAGGTTACCCGTGTTGAACAGGTTCAGCGGGCCGTCCCAGTGCCACGGCGCGACGCACCAGTTGTTCAGCACGTTGACCGAACCGTCGCCACCGAGCTCCGTCTCACCGTCGTTGCAGGCCTGGTAGTCGGTCACGTTGGCGGTGCTGCCGACGTTGCCCGGACCCTCCCAGTACCAGGGAGCGACGCACACGTCGTTCAGCGCGTTGAAGCTGCCGTCGCTCTCGATCTCGACGACGTCGCCCACCGTGGCGACCTCCTCGGGGACCATCGCACCGTCGACGCCCACCGGGGCCTCGGTGGTGCCGTAGCCCTCGAGCACGTCGAGGGCGCCGTCGACGCCGACCACGCCCAGCGGGTTCGTGGTGCCGAGCACGTCCGCCGCCTGGGCGGCCGCGTCCGTCGCGCTGCCGGTGGCGGGTGCGCTGATCAGCTCGGGCGCGTCGCCCTGCACCATCGCGCTCGCACCCGTTGCCGCGGCGACGACCAGACCGGCCGACATGACCACGGCTGCCCCTGCACGGCAGGTTGCACGGATTCCTCGGATCATTGTGTTTCCCCCTCGAATAGCTCCGTCGGAAAAGCGATGAAACACACGCGTGTGATTCACCTCGACGAGCATCCGGTGAGAAATTCACCCTGTCAATCGGAACGTGACGGCGGGCACACAACCCGAAAAGCGACATTCCAGGACCGATTCCCACGGCAATGCACCAGGAATACCCGTAACCCAGACATCACAGCGTTGATATCGAGTTCGGAATTCGGTGCCCGCGAGGTCCGTCAGGCGCCCCGGCGCTCCTCGCGAGCCTTCGCCTCGACCGACAGCGTGGCCCGAGGGAACGCCTGGAGCCGCGCCTTGCCGATCGGCAGGTCGGTGAGCTCGCACGTCGCGTAGGTGCCCTTGCGGATGCGGTCCAGGGCGTGGTTCGTCTGCGCCAGCAGGTCACGCATGTTGTTCACCAGCGTGAGCTCCTGCTCGCGCTCCAGCGCGCTGGAGCCGTAGTCGGCCTGGTCGTCACCGGCGCCGTCGCCGGAGTTGCGCAGGAGGTCCGACAGCTCGCGGTCGGCCACGTGCAGCTCGCGCTCGAGCCGCTCCTTGTCCTCCAGGAGCAGTGCGGCCAGCTCCTCGGCCTCGCGCAAGGTCCAGGGTTCTTCACCGTCGCGGACGGGAAACTTCTTCACGTCGCGCGCCAGGTTCGGGAACTCCTGCTTGATCGCCGCTCGCGTCGCAGTCGAGATCTTGGTCATGGGTTCCCCTTCGCGGTCGCCCCCGGTGGTCAAGTCCACGAAGCGTAAGCACAAGCGGCCGGACGCACAACGGGGCACGCCGATGTGGCGTGCCCCCATCATGGGTGTGTCCGGCGTGTCGCGCGCGGCGACCGGACGGCGAGGTGGGGACGCCGGCCGCCGCGCGCGCCGTCAGATGCCCTGAGCCATCTCGGCCGGGCGGCCCGACTGCTGGTTGTTGCGCGGCGGCAGGGCCGAACCACGGGCGTCGAGATCGCCGAGCAGGTTCTGCAGGAAGCTCTTCAGACGCGTGCGGTAGTCCCGCTCGAACAGACGCAGCTCGTCGATCTTGCGCTCCAGCAGCGAGCGCTCCTGCTCGAGCTGGGAGAGCGTGCGGTGCGAGGTCTCCTCGGCGTCGCGCACGATGCGGGCGCCCTCGGTCTTCGCCTCGGAGATGAGCCGGTCGCCCTCCTCCTGGCCGGAGCGCACGTAGTCGTCGTGCAGCTTCTGCGCGAGCTGGAGCATGCCCGTGGCGGACTCCGGCTCGGGGCCACCCGGCTTGCCACCGGCGGGGCCGGGCTGCATCACGGGAGCGGCAACGGGCGCAGCCTGCGCACGGGCAGGCGCGGCGGCCTCGTTGCGCGACAGCTCCGCGATGCGGCGCTCGGCGGCGGCGACCTTCTGCCGGAGGCCCTCGTTCTCCTCCTGGACGTTGGTCAGGGTCCGCACGACCTCGTCCAGGAAGTCGTCGACCTCCTCGACGTCGTAGCCCTCGCGGAACTTCGTCGCCGAGAACTTCTTGTTGAGGATGTCCTCTGCAGTCAGCAGTGCCATCGTGTCACCTCGAAAGTTAGAACGTAGGAACGCAGGACTCGGACGTCGGCGCTGCCCAGCCGCGCGCCCTCCGCCGCAACCCACGGTAGCGGACGGTAGGGGCGCCGCACACCGGGAGCACCCCCAGGCACGATTTCCTCACAGAGTGTGCCGCCTCACCCCAGGCCAGATCCATGCATCGGTCAATGTTCTCGCGGCCTGCCCCGCACACGCGTGAACCGGCCCGCCGGGAACCGGCACATCTCCACCACTTTTCCGGCGGTGTCGTAGCAGGCGTCAGACCATTCTGGCCCATGACCCGACCAGCGACGAGAGCAGCGACGCGCCGAAGAACAGGACGATGAAGGCCAGGTCGAGCTGGACCTGCCCCAGCCGGAGCGGCGGGATCAGCCGCCGCAGGAACCGCAGCGGCGGGTCGGTCACCGTGTAGACCGCCTCCGCGACCACGAGCAGAACACCACGCGGCCGCCAGTCCCGGGCAAAGAACTGGACCCAGTCGAAGATGAGCCGGCCGATGAGGAACAGGATGAACAGCCACAGCAGGAAACCGATGAACTGCAGGATCAGAGTCACAAGGCACAACCTAACGTGTTCGGACCCCGGATCACATGAGCCATCACGAACGAGCTCCGGACAGACGTGAGCGGAGGGCGTCCGCCGCAGCGACCGCCCTCCGCCCAGGTCTCGTGGTGACGGGGATCAGCTCTGGTTGTAGAACCCGCCGCGCCCGTTCGGCTTGTCCGGCGCCACCTGCTCCTCGGCCGCGATCTCCACGTGCTCGGGCGAGAGCAGGAAGACCTTGTTGGTCACCCGCTCGATCGAGCCGTGCAGACCGAAGATGAGCCCGGCGGAGAAGTCGACCAGGCGCTTCGCGTCGGCGTCGTCCATGTCGGAGAGGTTCATGATGACGGGAGTCCCGGCGCGGAAGGCCTCGCCGATGCTCCGTGCGTCGTTGTACGACCGGGGGTGCACCGTCGTGATGCGGCGCAGCTCGGAGGAGGACAGGGCCTCACGCGGCACACCGTCGCGGTGCAGCGGTGTGACCTGTGCGTGCCGGTGGTCCTCCACGTTCTCCTCCAGGCCCTCGTCGTACTCGTCGAGGTACTCCGGCTCGCCCTGATCGTCGGCGAGGCCCAGATACAGCATGGTCTTGCGAAGCGCTCCGGCCATCGCTCTTTCTCCGTTCGTCGCCTGCTGTGCGTCCTTCTGTCGGTCCAGCTGGCCCGTCCAACAGGTCCGGCCTTGACCCCTCGTCGGGGTTGCCTTGACAAAAGTAGCCCGGCGCAATCCGACCCGGAAGTGCGACACGCCGTGCCACGAACAACTTTGCCAAAGTTGTTCAGCGATTGCGCGCTAAAAACGACATCAGTGTGATTTCGCAGGTCAGGAGCGTTCCGTCGGCGTGTCGCGGGGTGCCGGAAGCGGCGGGAAGGCCGTCAAATGAGCGCGATGATGCCAGCCTGGCGGCCTGTTGTGGTAGCGGTCGCGGACGCTCGCCGGTGCGAGAACAGGGCCTGGTCCTCCAGCGTGCAGCGGGGCACCCGTGTGGCCACGACGCCCCGCGCCGCGAGCTGCGCGACCACCCCGGCGGGCAGGTCCAGACCAGGCGTGCCGGCGCTCGTCGTGGCGAACGTCGCCGGGACCGCCGCCGCCACCTCGTCGCGCATCGCCTCGGGCACCTCGTAGCACCGCCCGCACACCGCCGGCCCGACGGCGGCGCGCACGCGCGCGGGGTCGGCGCCGCGCGCGACCAGCGCGTCGAGGGCCCGGTGCACCACTCCGGCCAGCACGCCCTGGCGCCCCGCGTGCGCCACCCCGACCACCCGCGCCTCCGGGTCCGCCAGCAGCACGGGCACGCAGTCCGCGACCAGGACGCCGAGCCCCAGCCCGGGTTCGGCGGTGACCAGGGCGTCGCCCTCCCCCGCCGTCGACGGCGGGACGGGCGCCGCCCACTGCTCGCGCTCGGCGGCACCGAGCGCGAGCACCACGTCGCCGTGCACCTGCGTCGCGAACGCCACCGGCGCGCCGAGCCGCGCGGCGACCCGCGACCGGTTGGCAGCGACCCGCGCGGCGTCGTCGGACACGTTCAGGCCCAGGTTGAGGCCGCCGCCGTCCGACGTCGACCACGGGGACGGCGACACGCCGCCCGCCCCCGACGTGAAGAAGGCGTGCACCCCGTCGCCGAGGTCGACGGGGTGCACGCCTTCGAGGGTCCGGGTGTCGCTCACGGGTGCGAGCGTACCGGGCCGATCACCTGAGGCCGGTCACTTGAGGAAGTCGGGGACGTCCAGGTCCTCGGGCGTCCGGCGCGGGTTCTCGTCGTACAGCGGCGGCACCTCCACGCGGTCGCCCTGCTCGCGCCCGACCTCCTGACGGTTGAACGAGCCCTGCACCACGACGGCCGGCTCGTCCAGCGTGCGCGGCACGTCGTCCGTCCCCTCGTCGTCGATCACGCGCGGCAGCGTCGAGACGGGCGACGGCTGGTGGGTGGGCGGGACCGACGGCGGCATGCCGTTGACGCCCGGCTGCTCGGGGGCACGGCGGGCCGCGTCCGACACGTCGGGCAGCGGCACCGGCGCCGTGGCCGGGCTGCGCGTGCCCGCACCCGTCACCTGGCCGAGCGCACGGCTGTCCTTGCGCTCCTTGGGCAGGCCGCCGTCGAAGCCCGCGGCGATGACGGTGACCCGCACCTCGTCGCCCAGGGCGTCGTCGATGACCGTACCGAAGATGATGTTCGCCTCCGGGTGCGCGGCCTCCTGCACCAGGCGCGCGGCCTCGTGCACCTCGAACAGGCCGAGGTCGCTGCCGCCCTGGATCGAGAGCAGCACGCCGTGGGCGCCGTCGATCGACGCCTCCAGGAGCGGCGAGGAGATCGCCAGCTCGGCGGCCTGCACCGCGCGGTCCTCGCCGCGGGCGGAGCCGATGCCCATGAGCGCGGAGCCCGCGCCCTGCATGACCGACTTCACGTCCGCGAAGTCCAGGTTGATCAGGCCGGGCGTGGTGATGAGGTCGGTGATGCCCTGCACACCGGAGTGCAGCACCTGGTCCGCCGAGTGGAAGGCCGCGATCGCGGACACGTTCCGGTCCGACATCGACAGCAGCCGGTCGTTCGGGATCACGATCAGCGTGTCGACCTCGTCGCGGAGGTTCTCGATGCCGCTCTCGGCCTGCACCGCGCGGCGCCGGCCCTCGAACGTGAACGGGCGGGTGACCACCCCGACGGTCAGCGCGCCGAGGGAGCGCGCGATCCGCGCCACGACCGGGGCGCCGCCCGTACCGGTGCCACCGCCCTCGCCCGCGGTGACGAAGACCATGTCGGCGCCGCGCAGGACGTCCTCGATCTCCTCGGCGTGGTCCTCGGCGGCCTTCTTGCCGACCTCGGGGTCCGCGCCGGCGCCGAGGCCGCGCGTGAGCTCCCGGCCGACGTCGAGCTTGACGTCGGCGTCGGACATCAGGAGGGCCTGTGCGTCGGTGTTGATCGCGATGAACTCGACGCCCTTGAGGCCGACCTCGATCATGCGGTTGACGGCGTTCACACCACCGCCGCCGATGCCGACCACCTTGATCACTGCCAGGTAGTTCTGCGGAGTTGCCACGTCGTCGCCTTTCGATTCGGGTCCCGAGTCCCGACTCTCGTCCCTCCCAAAGTCTCAGGTTGAGGTAGAGGGTTAGAGTTATGTCAGGTTGCTGCTGAGTTCGACGGTAGGTGTGCCGTCGAGGTGTGTCGAAGACATCGTCGCGCGTGTCGCGCACCGATGCACGCAGCAAATCACATGCGTGTCATTTCTGCTGCCGACGACGCGGCCCGCGACGGCACCGCTCCGACCTGCGACGATCTGGATCGGACGGGATCGGACGGGATCGGAACACGATCTGTCGGGATCGGTCGGGATCTGTCGCGATCAGTCGGGCGCCGCGCGGTCAGTTCGTGACCGGCAGCGCCGGGGACGACACGTCGATCGTGGTCGCCGACGGCTCGGCGCGCAGCAGCGCCTGCGCCACCCGTATCTTGAGCTCGACCTGGTCGCCGCTCCCCCACCGGATCACCCGGCCGTCGGACAGCGTGGTCCGCACGTCGTCCTGCGTCGCGGCGCTCACCGTGCTGATGTCCGCGGCCAGCTTCGGCGGCAGGGCACCGAGGACCGCCAGGGCGGCGTCCATGGCCCGGTGGCCGGCCTCGCCGTCCGACAGGGAGACGGCGATGGACGGCAGCCCGTCCGGGACCTCCTTCACCGTCGCCACCTGCACGCCCTCGGCGTCCATCAGGGCGTGGAGGCCACCCTGCTGGGGCACGGCCGCCACCGGCTCGCGGGACGTGAGGGTCACCGCCAGCCCGTCCGGCCAGACCCGCTCGATCTGCACGTTCTTGACGGCGTTCATCGCGAGGATCTCCTCGCGCAGGCCCACCGTGTCGATCCGCGGCAGCGGTACGCCCGCCCGCCCGGTCACGGCGTCGCGCACCTGCCCGACGTCGATCGTGGTGCCCTGGCCCGTCACCCGCACCTGCTCCGGGTCGAGGGCGAGCAGCGGCGAGAAGAAGGCGGCCCACACCAGCCCGGCCAGCGCCGCGACCGACGCGATGCTCCACCCGAGCCGGCGCAGGAACCGGTGCCGGGCCATCGCCGTGCGTTCGGCGAGCCGGTCGGCGAGCCGGTCGGAGACCACGTCGTCCCGCCCGCCCGGGAAGGCGGCGGGCCGGACCGCGCCGTCCGCCGGCTCCGCGGCCAGATCGTTCCCGGCCCGGCCCGGGAACCGGAGGGTGCCGGCGTCACCACGTCGCGACCCGGCGGCGCGCCCGGGTGCCTCCTGCGCCGGGAGCTCCGGGGACGGGCGGCGCTCGTCCGCCCGCCCCCTGCCGGTCCGGCGCGGCTCGGGACCGCGCTCCGCCGGGTGCTCCTCGTCCGTGCCCCGTTCCGCGGGACCCGCACCTGCCGGGCCCCGGGCCGCCGCGACCCGGGCCGCCGGGCCCTGTGCTGCTGAGGCCTCGGCTCCCGGGCGCGGCCGTGCCGTGCCCGACGCGCGAGGGCGCGCGGGCGGTCGCATCAGTCCTCGCCCAGCCCCGTGGCCGAACCCGTGGCCACCCGGCCGTTCAGCCGGGCCAGGACGGCGGGGCCGAGCTGGGTCACGTCACCGGCGCCGACCGTGAGCACCACGTCGCCCGGCCGGGCGAGGTCGGCGACGGCGTGCGCGGCGTCGAGGCGGTCCGGCACCGCGTAGGCGGAGCCGTGCTCGGTCATGAGGTCCACGATCGTGCCCGGCGTCACCGACGGGTCGCGCTCCTCGCGGGCCCCGTAGATGTCCGTGACCACCACCTCGTCGGCCGCGGCCAGCTCGTGGGCGAAGCTCTCGGCGAAGATCCGGGTGCGGGAGTACAGGTGCGGCTGGAACAGGACCAGCACGCGACCGCCGTCGGCGATCTCGCGGGCCGCCGTCAGGACCGCCCGGATCTCCGTGGGGTGGTGGGCGTAGTCGTCGATGACGCGCACGCCGTCGGCCGTGCCCTTCTCCTCGAAGCGCCGGCCGGTGCCGGCGAACGCCTCGACGCCCGCGACGGCGCGGGCCGGATCCACGCCCAGCTTCACCGCGGCGATCACGGCGGCGGTCGCGTTGAGCACGTTGTGCTTGCCGGGCACCGACAGCCGCATGGGGATGCCGGGCACGTCGCCCGACACGCCCGCGCCGTCGGCCACCTGCTCGTTGGTGCCGAGCACGTCGCCGCGCAGCACCGCCGTCGTGCCCTCGGACGTGGTCGAGATGTCCGTGACGCGGACGCGGGCCGTGGCGTTCGTGCCGTACGTGATGACGTGCCCGCCGGTGGCGCAGATGGTGGCGCCCACCGAGAGCGAACCCTCGTCGTCGGCGCAGGCGATGAGCCAGCCCTCGGGGACCAGGCGGCGCGCGAACCGGATGAACGCGCCGTTGAACGCCTCCGGGGTGCCGTAGTGGTCCAGGTGGTCGGCCTCGACGTTGGTCACCACCGCGATGGTGGGCGTGTAGTTCAGGAACGAGCCGTCCGACTCGTCGGCCTCGGCCACGAGCACGTCGGAGGAACCCAGGTGACCGCCCGGCGTCGCGCCGTCCGCGGTACGCACGGTGCTGCCGATGGCGTACGAGGGGTCCAGCCCCACCTCGCGCAGGATGGTGGCGATCATGGCCGACGTCGTCGTCTTGCCGTGCGCGCCGGCCACGGCCACGCCGCGCGACCCCTCCATGAGGGCCGCCAGGGCCTGGGAGCGGTGCAGCACGTTCAGCCGCCGGGCGCGGGCCGCGGCGAGCTCCGGGTTGTCCTCGTGCACGGCGCTGGAGATCACCACGGAGTCGACGCCCGCCAGGTGCGCCGGGTCGTGGCCCACCCAGACCTGGACGCCCTCGGCGCGCAGGGCCTCCAGCGTGTCCGACTCGGCGGCGTCGGAGCCCTGCACGGGCACCCCGCGTCCGGCGAGCAGGCGGGCCACGACGGACATGCCCGCCCCGCCGATGCCGATCATGTGGACGCGTCCGAGCCGGGCGACCTGATCCGTCGTCTGATCCGTGACCGTGGTGCTCATGACCTGACCTCCGTGGTGTCGGTACCTGCTGACCGTACGGCTTGCTCGACGAGATCGACGACACGAGCGGCGCCGTCGGTGGTGCCGGCCGACCGGGCGGCCTTGGCCATGACACCGAGCCGCTCGCGGTCCGCGAGCAGCGTGGGAACGTTCCGGGACACCCAGGCGGGCGTCAGGTCCGCGTCGTCCACCAGCACGCCGCCGCCCGCCTCCACCAGCGGGAGCGCGTTGAGCCGCTGCTCGCCGTTGCCGATGGGCAGCGGCACGTAGACGGCGGGGATGCCGAGCGCGGCGTGCTCGGCCACGGAGCCCGCGCCCGAGCGGCAGACCACCAGGTCGGCCACGGCGTAGGCGAGCTCCATCTGCTCGAGGTACTCGCGGACCTGGTAGCGCTCGGGCCCGATGCCGGCGGCCGCCAGCGTCTCGCGCACCTCGTCGGCCTTGCCGCGGCCGGTGAGGTGCAGCACCTGCGCGCCGGTGGCCAGCACCTCGGCCGCGGCACCCGAGACGGCACGGTTCACGTTCAGCGCGCCCGACGAGCCCCCGGTGACGACGAGGGTGGGCAGCGCCGGGTCGAGGCCCAGCTCGGCGGCCGCCCGGGTGCGCACGCCCGCGGCGTCGGCCTCGCGCTCCTGCACGAGGGCCGCGATGGCCTGACGCAGCGGCAGGCCCGTCAGGACGCCGCCGCGCAGCGGCGTACCGGGGAAGGTGAGGCCGACGCGGGCCGCCCACCGCGCACCGAGCTTGTTGGCCAGGCCCGGCCGGGCGTTCTGCTCGTGGATCACGATCGGCACGTCCTTGCGCCGCGCGGCGAGATAGGCCGGGGTGGCGACGTACCCGCCGAACCCGATGACGGCCTGGGCGCCGATCTCGTCGATCGCGTCCTCGGCCGCCCGCACCGCGGAGGCCAGCCGGCCCGGCAGCCGCAGCAGGTCCGCGCTGGGGCGGCGGGGCATGGGCACGCGCGGGATCGGCCGCAGCTCGTAACCACGCGCGGGCACGAGGTCGGCCTCCAGGCCGGTCGTGGTCCCGAGCGCGAGCACGCGCGCGCCGGGCTCCCGGCGCCGCACCTCGTCGGCCACCGCGAGCAGGGGGTTCACGTGTCCTGCGGTACCGCCGCCAGCGAGTACCACCGACACCACTGCTGAGCTCATCATCACCTTCTCGTCGTCGCCCGGACGTACCGTCCGGGCGGTTCGGCGGCGGCCGCCGGGCAGAATCTCGCCACGGAACAAGCCACCGTGCACATTTCTACCGTCTCCGGACCGCGCCGCCCAGCACAGCCAGTGACTTGCGGACGACGCTACCGCGTGCCGCGAGCGCCTTGGCAGCCCCCGGCTCCGTCCGGGCGAACGAGATCACCATGCCCAGGGCGGCCATCGTGGTGATCAGGGCCGAACCGCCGGCCGACACCAGCGGCAGCGGCACGCCGATCACCGGCAGCAGGCCGATCACCACGCCGATGTTCACGAACGCCTGACCCACGATCCAGCACGCCACCGCGGCCGTGGCCACCTTGACGAACGGGTCGGTGTGCCGCCGGATCACCCGGCTCATCGCGAGCCCGAGCACCGCGAACAGGGCCAGCACCAGCACCGTGCCGAACAGCCCCAGCTCCTCCCCGATCACGGCGAAGATGAAGTCGTTGTGCGCCTCTGGCAGGTAGCTCCACTTCTCGCGGCTGCCACCCAGGCCCACGCCCCACAGGCCGCCGGTGCCCAGCCCGAACAGGCCGTGCAGCGACTGGTAGCACTCCGAGGCCTCGTCGCACTCGGCGCCGTAGGTCGCGATGATGCGCTCCAGCCGGTCCCCGGAGCCCTGCTGCAGGATGAACACGTACCCGACCACGAACGCCGCGATCGCGCTGCCGAGCCCCAGCAGGGACCAGGGCACGCCGGCCACGAGGAACGCGCCCGCCACCAGGAGGCCCATCACGAGGGCCGTGCCCAGGTCGCCGCCGGCGAGCACCAGGCCCATGACCGTCACGGCGCCGGGCACGGCGGGCATGATCGCGTGCGACCAGCTCCCCAGGAGCGCCTGCTTGCGGCCGAGCACGGTGCCCAGCCAGACGGCGAGCGCCAGCTTGGCCAGCTCCGAGGGCTGGAAGGACAGCGGTCCGAGCACCAGCCAGTTCTGCTGGCCGTTGCGGATGGAGCCCAGGAAGATCACCGCGACGAGGAGCCCGAGGGCGACCAGGAGCGCCGGGGCCGCCAGCCGCTTGTACCAGCGCACCGGCAGGTGGGCGGCCACCAGCAGCACGGGCAGGCCCATCAGCGCGTACTGCGCCTGCACCAGGAAGGCGGCGTAGGGCGAGTCACCCTCGGCGATGGAGGTCACGGTGGAGCTGGACAGCACCATGATCAGGCCGATCACGGTCAGCAGGCCCGTGGCGCCCACCAGCAGGTAGTAGCTGGAGACGTTGGAGTTCCACTGGCCCAGCCACGAACGCTCAGGAGCGCGGCGGCTCGTTCCCGTCGTGGCCATCGGTGGTCCCTCCTGTGAGCTCCCGCACCACCCGGGCGAACTCCTGACCGCGGTGGGCGTACGAGACGAACTGGTCCTGCGAGGCGCCCGCCGGGGCCAGCAGCACGGTGTCGCCCGGCTGTGCCAGGTCCCGTGCGGCGGTCACCGCCCGGCGCATCACGGTCTCAGTGTCACCGGGATCTATCACGACGACCGGGACCTTCGGCGCGTGTCGGGCCAGCGTGTCGGCCAGCGGGCCGGGGTCCGCGCCGATCACGACGGCGGCCCGCATGCGGTCCGCGCGCGCGGACACGAGCTCGTCGAACGTGGCGCCCTTGGCCAGGCCGCCCGCGATCCACACCACGGTGCCGTGGGCGAAGCCCGCGAGCGAGGCTGCGGCGGAGTGCGCGTTGGTGGCCTTCGAGTCGTTGACGTACGTGACGCCGTCGGCCTGGGCGATGCGCTGGATGCGGTGCTCGCTCGGGCCGAAGGATCGCAGGCCGTCCCGGACGGCCGCGGCAGGCACGCCGTGCGCACGGGCCAGCGCGGCCGCGGCCAGCGCGTCCGCCACGACGTGCGTGGGCACGACGCCGGCCTGGTCACCGAGCTGGGCGAGGTCGGCCAGGGTGCCGAGCTCGGCGGCGCTCCGGCGCCGGTCCGGGTCGTCGGCGGCGGCGTGGAAGGCGCGGTCCACGAGCACGTCGTCGACCAGGCCGAGGTCGCCGGGGCTCGGGCTGCCGACCGCGAAGCCCACGGCGCGGGCGCCCTCGACCACGTCGGCCTCGCGCACCAGCTCCTCGGTGCGCGGGTCGGCCACGTTGTAGACGCAGGCCACCTGCGCCCGCTCGTAGATCCGCCCCTTGTCCCGGGCGTACGCGTCGAGCGAGCCGTGCCAGTCCAGGTGGTCGGCGGCGACGTTGAGCACGGCGCCCGCCTGCAGCGACATCGTGTGCGTGAAGTGGAGCTGGAAGCTGGACAGCTCCACGGCGAGCACGTCGAGCGCGGGGTCCAGGGCGGCCTCGACGAGGGACCGGCCCACGTTCCCGACGGCGGCGGTGCGCAGGCCCGCGGCCCGCAGGATCGCGGCGAGCATCTCGACGGTGGTGGTCTTGCCGTTGGATCCCGTGACGCCCAGCCACGGCGCCGGCTGGTCGGTGCCCAGACGGTGGACGCGCAGGCGCCACGCGAGCTCGACCTCGCTCCACACGGGCACGCCCGCCGCCAGCGCCGCGGCGACCACGGGGTGGTGGGGCGGGAAGCCCGGGGAGGCGACCAGCAGGTCGGCGGCGGCCAGCACCGCGGCGGCGGCGTCGGCGTCGAGCGCCCCGTGGTCGGCGTCGGACGCGCGGTCGTCCACGGTGACCAGGGAGGCGACCCGGGACTCCAGCACCCCGCGCAGCGCGCGGCCGGTGACGCCCAGGCCGGCGAGGACCACGCGGGCCTCGGCGAGCGGGACGCGCGGCTCGACCACGCCGTAGGTGTCCTGGTCCGACCGGGCCTGCGGGGCCGTGCCGGGCACCTCGGTCACGACGCGACCCACTCGGCGTAGAAGATGCCCATGCCCAGGCCGGCGAGCAGGCCGGCGATGAGCCAGAACCGGATCACGATGGTGACCTCTCCCCAGCCCGACAGCTCGAAGTGGTGCTGGAGCGGCGCCATCTTGAACACGCGCCGGCCGGTCATCTTGAAGAAGCTGACCTGGATCACCACGGACGAGACGATGAGCACGAACATGCCGCCGAGCAGCACGGCCAGCAACTCGGTGCGGCTCAGGATCGACAGGCCGGCCAGCGCGCCGCCCAGGGCGAGCGAGCCCGTGTCACCCATGAAGATCTTGGCGGGGTTGGCGTTCCACCACAGGAAGCCGACGCACGCGCCCGTGACGGCGGCGGCGACGATGGCGAGGTCCTGCGGGTCGCGCACCTCGTAGCAGCGCGGCCCGGCCGTGGCCAGGTACTGGCACGACTGGTTGAGCTGCCAGATGCCGACCAGCACGTAGGCGCCGAACGTGATGATCGAGACGCCGGTGGCCAGCCCGTCCAGGCCGTCGGTGAGGTTCACCGCGTTGGACCACGCGGAGACCAGCAGGTTGGCCCAGATCACGAACAGGATCAGTCCCACGGTGGCCCCCGCGAACGCGAGGTCGAACTCGGTGTCGCGCAGGAACGAGATCTTGGTGGACGCCGGGGTGCGCGAGTTCTCATTGGGGAACTGCAGCGCGAGCACCGCGAACGAGATGCCGACCACGCCCTGGCCGATCAGCTTGGCGCGCGCCGTCAGGCCGAGCGAGCGCTGCTTGCGGATCTTGGTGAAGTCGTCGAGGAACCCGACCAGGCCCAGGCCCGCCATGAGGTACAGCGCCAGCAGCGCCGAGACGCTCGGCAGGCGCTGCGACACGAGCATCGAGGCCGCGACGCCGATCAGGGTGGCCCCGATCATGACGACGCCGCCCATGGTCGGCGTACCGCGCTTGGTGAAGTGGCCCGTGGGACCGTCCTCGCGCACGAACTGGCCGTAGTTCTTGTGGACCAGGAACCGGATGAAGACCGGTGTGCCCAGCAGGGCCACGAGCAGCGCCACCGCGGCGCTGACCAGGATCGCGATCACTTGTTGTTGTCCTTAGCGGTGTTGACCATCGACAGGTGGTCGCCGAGCTCCCAGAGCCCGGAGCCGAGCGACGACTTCACGAGCACGACGTCGCCGGGCTCCAGCAGCTCGTCCAGCAGGGCCTTGGCGGCGTCCAGGTCGGGCACGAAGACCGACTCCGACCCCCAGGACCCCTCCTGCATGGCGCCCTCGTGGATGTGGTACGCACCCTGGCCGACGACGACGAGCTGCTTGATGTTCAGCCGTACCACGAGGCGGCCGATCTCGTCGTGGGCGGCGCGCGCGCCGTCACCGAGCTCACGCATCTCCCCCAGGACCGCCACGGAGCGGCGGGTGCGGCCCGCGAGCACCGCGAGCGTGCGCAGGCCGGCCTTCATCGAGTCGGGGTTGGCGTTGTAGGCGTCGTCGACGACGGTGACGCCGTCGGGCCGCTCGGTGACCGCCATGCGGTGCGGGCTGCGGGGCGTGGCCGCCGAGAGCCGCTCCGCCACGTCGCCGATCGCCACGCCGAGGCGCAGGGCGACCGTCGCCGCCGCGAGCGCGTTGGTCACGTGGTGCGGGCCCACGAGGCTCAGGGCGACCTGGGCGTGCTGCTCGCCGACGTCGCCACCGCCCGCGACGCGGAGCGTGAAGCGGGCCCGGCCCGCCTCGTCGACGGTGACGTCCTCGGCGCGGACGTCGGCGGACGGGATGGTGCCGAACGTCCGCAGCACGGTGCCGGGTGCGGCCCGGTCGGCCATGGCCGCGACGCGCTGGTCGTCGGCGTTGAGGACGACGGTGCCGCCCTCGACGACGCCCTCGACCATCTCGCCCTTGGTCTTCGCGATGGCCTCGACGCCACCGAAGGGGCCGATGTGCGCGACGCCGACCCGGAGCACGATGCCGACGTCGGGCGGCGCGATGCCCGTGAGGTAGGCGATGTTGCCCACGCCGTCGGCGCCCATCTCCAGCACGAGGTACCGCGTGGCGGGGGTGACCCGCAGGACGGTGAGCGGCAGGCCTATCTCGTTGTTGAAGGAGCCGGAGGGCACGATGATCGCGTCGGGTGCGTCGCCCGCCTCGGGGGTCAGGAGCTGGCCCAGCAGGTCCTTGGTGGTGGTCTTGCCGACCGAACCGGTCACCGCCACCACGCGCAGGTCGGCGGCCGTCTCCCGGACGGTCGCCAGGACGTGCCGCGCGAGGTCGCCGAGGGCGGCCCGGGGGTCGTCCACCACGACGGTCGGCACGCCGTCCAGCGCACGGGAGGCCAGCACCAGGACGGCGCCCGCGGCCACCGCGGCGGCCGCGAAGTCGTGCCCGTCCACCCGCTCGCCCGGCAGCGCCACGAAGAGCGCACCGGGTCCCGCGGCGCGCGAGTCGATGATCACCGCCCCCGTGACCGTCACGTCCGGGTCGGCGTGCAGCCTCCCGCCGGTGGCTGCGGCGACCTGCGCCGCAGTCAGCTCGATCATGCCTGTGTCGTCCTCTCGTGCCTGGGGGTCCTGCTGGGGTCACACATGTACCGCGGGGTGCTACGGGTTCCTGGCCGCCAGCGCCGCGCGCGCCTCGACGCGGTCGTCGAGCACGTGGTCCACGCCGGCGATCTCCTGGATCGTCTCGTGCCCGCGACCCGCGACCAGCACCGTGTCGTCCACGCCGGCCGCGAGGATCGCCGCACGGACGGCGTCCGCGCGCGGGGCGACCTCGTGGACCTCCACGGTACGCGAGGCCGGGTCCGCCGCGGCGGCGTCCCCGCCCGGCGCGCCGTGCGGGCGCGCGCCCGCGAGCACCTCGGCCCGGACCTTCGCGGGGTCCTCGTCGTGCGGGTCGTCGTCCGTCACGTAGACGACGTCGGCGCCGCGCACCGCCGCCGCGCCCATGAACGGCCGCTTGCCGGGGTCGCGGTCGCCCGTGGCGCCGAAGACGACGGCGAGCCGGCCCGCCGTCGTCGGGCGCAGGGCGGCCAGGGCGAGCTCCAGGGCCTCCGTGTTGTGCGCGAAGTCGACGACGACGCGCGGCGCGGTGGCGAGCACCTCCATGCGGCCCGGCACCGTGGCGCTCAGGCCGTCGGCGGCGGCGAGCGCCTCGGCGACGTCGCGGACGTCCGAGCCGCCCTCCAGCACCATCGCGACGGCGAGCGCCGCGTTGGCGACGTTGTACCCGCCGGGCAGGGAGGTCGAGGTGCGCAGGGTGCGGCCGTCGCGGTGGGTCAGGGTGAAGGCGGAGCCGGTGCCGGACGGCGCGACGTCGGTGACCGTCCAGTCGGCCGCCTTGCCCGGCCGGGTGGTCAGGGTGGCGACGGGGATCCGCGCCTCGGCGGCCATGCGCTCGCCCCAGGTGTCGTCGACGGTGACGACGCCGCGGCGCGCGTGGGCCGGGGTGAACAGCTCGGCCTTGGCGGCGAAGTACGTCTCGAAGTCGCCGTGGAAGTCGAGGTGGTCCTGGGTCAGGTTGGTGAACCCGGCGACGCCGAACACGACGCCGTCGACGCGGTGCTGGGCCAGGGCGTGGGACGAGACCTCCATGGCGAGCGTGCGCACGTGGTCCTCGCGCATGGCGGCGAGCAGGGCCTGCAGGTCGGCGGCCTCGGGGGTGGTGAGGGTGCTCGGGATGACGCGGTCGCCGGAGCGGGTCTCGACGGTGCCGATGAGGCCGCCCGTCCAGCCCAGGGCCCGCAGCAGGTGGTCGAGCTGGTAGGTGGTGGTGGTCTTGCCGTTGGTGCCCGTGACGCCGAAGGTCATCAGGTCCTCGGCGGGGTTGCCGAGCACCCAGGCGGCGACCTGGCCGAGGATCGCGCGGGGGTCGTCCGCGACGACGACCGGGACGCCGAGGTCTGCTGCCTGCTCCGCCCCGCGCGCGTCGGTGAGGATCGCGGCCGCACCCCGGGCGACGGCGTCGGCGGCGAACTGGGCGCCGTGCGCGCGGGCTCCGGGGAGCGCCACGAACAGGTCTCCCGGCCGGACCACCCGGTTGTCCGAGGCCACGCAGGTCACCGCGGCATCTGCGGGTTGACCTGGGGCGATGGTGAGGCCGAAGGCGACGGCGAGGTCCGCGACCTGGCGCGCTGTCGTGGCGGCCGGGCGGATCCGGTCGAACGGGGATGTCACGGAGAAGAACCTACCGCTTCCAGGGCCGGGGTCTCGTCCGCGATGCCGGGGCCGGGTGGTGGTTGTGTGATGGTCCGGGTCACGTGGGCCGTGCGGAGCGGGGCGGTGGCCGGGCGAAGGTCTCCCGCGCAGAGGTGTTGCTGCGCGTAGACGTTGTCGACGCACAGCAACACGCTCTCGGCACCAGCGCTTTCCCCGCGGCCTACCCGCGCGCGGACCCGTCCCGGTCTCACGGCGAGACGGAGGTCACCGCGCCAGCAGCGGCGGCAGGACCGTGCCCTCCTGCGCGGACGCGTGCAGGTGGCAGGCCACCAGACGGCCGTCCTCGCCCTGTGCCGTGCGGCCCAGCACGGGCAGCTCGGTGCGGCACACGTCCATGGCGTGCGGGCAGCGCGGGGCGAACGGGCAGCCGGGCTCGCGCCGCGACAGGTCCGGCGGGGCGCCCGGGATGCCGGTCAGCTCGCGCCGCGGCCCGTGCAGGGGCGGGAACGAGCCCAGCAGACCCGCCGAGTACGGGTGCCGCGGGCGGGTGTACACGTCCCGCGCGGCCGCGGTCTCCACGATCTCGCCCGCGTACATGACGGCGATCCGGTCGGCGACCTCCACGAGCAGGGAGACGTCGTGCGTGATGAGCACCACGGAGAAGCCGAGCCGCTCGCGCAGCTCCATCACCTGTTCCAGGATCTGGCGCTGCATGACCACGTCGAGGGCCGTGGTGGGCTCGTCCATGATCAGCACCTGGGGTTCCAGGGCGAGCGCCATGGCGATCATGACGCGCTGCCGCATGCCGCCGGAGAGCTGGTGCGGGTAGGCCCGCAGCCGGTCGACGGAGATGCCGACCAGGCGCAGCAGCTCCGCGGCCCGCTCCCGGGCCTCCTCGCGCCGCAGCCGGGGCCGGTGCGCGAGGATGCCGTCGACGATCTGCTTCTCGATGCGGAACACCGGGTTCAGCGAGCTCATGGCGCCCTGGAACACGATGGCGATGTCGCGCCAGCGGGCGGCGCGCAGCTCGGCGTCGGACAGGGCCAGCAGGTCCGCGCGCTCGCCGTCGCGGTTCGTGAGCCACACCTCGCCACCCGTGATGAGGCCGGGTGGCGGCAGCAGCCGCGTGGCCGCGTACGCGAGGGTCGACTTGCCGCAGCCCGACTCGCCCGCCAGGCCCAGCACCTCGCCGCGGTGCAGCGTGAGGGAGACCTCGCGCAGCACGTGGGTGGGGTCGCCGCCGAACCCGTAGTCGACGCTGAGGTCGCGGACCTCCAGGACCGGCTCGGACGGCGCCACGGGCGCGGCGGCCGCCGGCGTCGTACCTGTCTGGGTGCTCATGTCCGTGCCTCCCGCACCACCGGGGTGAACCCCACGCGCGGCCGGATGCCCCGGCGGCGCAGCGAGCGCGCGTGCAGGCCGGTGGACCGCAGGCGGGGGTTGACGATCTCGTCGATACCGAAGTTGACCAGGGTCAGCGCCATGCCGAGCAGCGCGATGCACGCCCCGGCCGGCACGAACCACCACCAGGCGCCGCGCTGCAGCGCCAGGTTGTTCTGCGCCCAGAACAGGATGGTGCCCCAGTTCCACTCGCTCACCGGCGTGATGCCGATGAACGACAGGGTGACCTGGGACAGCACCGCGAACGTCACGGTGCCCACGAACCCGGAGGCGATCACGGCGGTCAGGTTGGGCAGCACCTCGGCCAGGACGAGGCGCCAGGTGCGCTCCCCGTTGGCCCGGGCCGCCTCGACGAAGTCCCGCTTGCGCAGGGACAGCGTCTGGGCGCGCATGACCCGGGCGCCCCACGCCCAGCCGGTCGCCCCGATGACCAGCGCGACGGTGAGCCCGCCCGCGGACGGGAGCTGCGCGGCGATCAGGATGATCAGCGGCAGCTGCGGGATGACCAGGAACATGTTCGACAGCGCGGACAGCGACTCGTCGCCCACCCCGCCGACGAACCCGGCGGTCACGCCCACGAGCACGCCCACGACGGTGGCGCTCACCCCGGCGACCAGGCCGACGACGAGCACCCCGCGGGCGCCGACGATGATCTGGGACAGGATGTCGCGCCCCGTGTGGTCGGTGCCGAGCCAGTGCGCGCCCGAGGGCGGGCTGAGCAGCGCGTCGCTGACCTGGTTGGGGTCGTACGGGCTGATCCACGGGCCCAGCAGGGCCAGCAGCGTGAAGAACCCGAGGATGGCCAGGCCGGTGACGACCTTGCCGTTGCGCAGGAACAGCAGCTGGTTCCTCATCGGTCCTCCGTCCGGGTGCGGGGGTCGAGCAGGGTGTAGGCGAGGTCGGCCACCATGTTCGCCACGAGGACGGACAGGGTGATGACCAGGAAGCAGCCCTGCATCAGCGGGTAGTCGTGGGTGGAGACAGCCTGGTAGAGCGTGTAGCCGATGCCCTGGTAGGAGAAGACCATCTCCATGATGAGCGTGCCGCCCACGACGAAGCCGAGGGACAGCGCGAAGCTGGAGACCTGCGGCAGCACCGCGTTGCGGGCGGCGTAGCCGAGCATGACCTGCCGCTCGGCCAGGCCCTTGGCGTGCGCGACGGTGACGTAGTCCTCCGACGAGACGGTCACCATCATGTTGCGCATGCCGAGCACCCAGCCCGCCACGGAGGAGAGCACGACGGTCAACGCGGGCAGGAACCCGTAGTAGACGACCGAGCCGATGAACTCGCCGGTGAACGCGGGCACCAGCCCGCGGTCGTAGCTGCCGCTGGACGGGAACCAGCCCAGGTTGACCGACAGCACCGCGATCGTGATCAGGCCCAGCCAGAAGTACGGCACGGCCTGGAAGAACGTCGCCACGGGCAGCAGCCCGTCGGCCCAGGTGCCGCGGCGCCAGCCGAGGAACGTGCCGATGAGCGAGCCGATGACGAACGCGATGATCGTGGCGACCCCGACCAGACCCACGGTCCACGGCAGCGACTGGTTCACGATCTCGGACACCGGGGTCGGGAAGTGCGTGAAGGACAGGCCCAGGTCGCCGCGCAGCAGCAGGCCCCAGTAGTCGACGTACTGCTGCCACAGGCTGGTGTCCTGGTCGAGCCCGAACAGGACCCGGAGCGAGTGCTCGGCGTTGCTGTCGATCCGGCCCTGCATGCGGCCCAGCAGGGCCGTGACGGGGTCACCCGGCAGCATGCGCGGGATGAAGAAGTTGATGGTGATCGCGGCCCACGCGGTCAGCGCGTAGAAGGCGACGCGGCGCAGCAGGAACCTCATGCGGCCGCCTCCCCGTCCCCGGTCAGGTTGCCGGCAGCGTGGCCGACGGCGGACCCGACGTCGGGCCGTCCCGCCCGCTCGGAGTACCCCCAGCACGCGGCGGACCGCCCGGGGGCGACCTCGATCAGCTCGGGTGTCTCGGTGCGGCACAGGTCGGTCGCGTACGGGCAGCGCGGAGCGAACCGGCAGCCGGGCGGCGGGTCCACGAGGCTCGGCGGCTCGCCGCCGGTGCCCTGCTCGCGCACGGCGGCGGCGCCGGTCCCGGCGAGGTCGTCGGGGTCGGGCGCCGAGGCGATGAGGAGCCGCGTGTAGGGGTGCAGCGGCTCCTGGGTGACCGACTCGCTGTCGCCGGTCTCCATGACCTGCCCCGCGTACAGCACGGTGGTGCGGTCGGCGAAGTAGCGCGCCGAGGCGATGTCGTGCGTGATGTACAGGACGGCGATGCCGAGCCGGTCGCGCAGGTCGGCCAGCAGGTTGAGGATGCCGAGCCGGATGGAGACGTCCAGCATCGAGACGGGCTCGTCGGCGAGCAGCACCTCGGGCTCCGCGGCCAGCGCCCGCGCGATGGCGATGCGCTGCCGCTGCCCGCCGGACAGCTCGTGCGGGAACTTGTCGACGTACCGCGCCGCGGGCGTGAGGTGCACGCGCTCCAGCAGCTCGGTCAGGGCCGTCTCCAGCTCGGCGCCCCGGAGGCGCCCGCCCGTGGACTGGCTGCGGTGCAGCCGCAGCGCGCGGGTGAGCGTGTAGCGCACGGGGTGCACCGGGTTCAGGGAGGCGAACGGGTCCTGGAAGATCATCTGCACGCGTCGCACGTACGCGCGAAAGGCCCGCCGCCCCCGCAGCCGGACGTCGGTGCCCTCCAGCAGCACGCGACCGGCGGTGATGGGGATCAGCCCGGCCAGGAGGCGGGCGACCGTGGACTTGCCGGACCCCGACTCGCCCACCACGGCCAGGACCTGGCCGCGGTGGAGCTCGAGGTCCACGCCGTCCACGGCGTGGATCGCCCGGGCGGGCGAACGGCCGCTGACGCGACGTCCGCCCGCCCGGAATTGCCCCGCTCGGAAGTGCTTGGTGAGGCCGTGCGCGGCCAGCACCGGTGTGCTCTCGCTCATCAGCCGTCCGCAGGCTCGAGGTTCATCAGGATCTGGGCGGCCTGCACCCCCGTGGGCTGGGGCTGGTTGTAGGGGTCCTCCTCGGAGGGCCAGCCCACGTAGTTCTGCGTCGAGTACTGCGCGGTGGCCGGGCGGGTCCAGATCGCGATGCCCGGCACCTCCTCGACGAACACCTTCTGGATGGTGGCGAGTGCCTCGGCGCGCGTGGCGTCGTCGGGGGCCGCGGCGTAGGCCGCGAGCGCCTCGGTGGCCTCGTCGTTCTGGAAGCGGCCGAAGTTCCAGGTGGCCGGGTCGCCGAGCTTCTCGTAGTGGGCGCCGTCCATGATGTCGGAGTACATGTCCCAGGGGGTGGCGCCGCCGTCGGTCCAGTGCAGGGTGGCCTGGAAGTCGCCGCCGGGGATGACGTCGGCGAACCAGCCGTCCTGGTTGACGGGGTTGACGGTGGCGGTGGCACCGAGCTCGGCCGCCGAGTTCTTGATGAGGTCCAGCGCGGTCAGGTAGTCGTTCCAGCCGGCCGGGTTGACGAGCTCGAAGGTGACGTCCTCGCCGTCGGGGTCCACGAGCTGCTCGCCCTCCCAGGTGTAGCCGGCGTCCTCCAGGAGGGCGCGGGCGCCCTCGACATCGACGGCGTACTCCTGGCCGGCGTACTCGTCGGAGAGGAACTCCTCGCCGGCGGGCAGCGGCAGGCCGGTGACGCTGGTCAGGGCGGGATTGACGCCCGAGGTGGCGACGTCGACGAGCTCCTGGCGGTCGATGACCATGTTGAGGGCCTGCCGGAACGCCTTGTCGTCGAACGGCTTGGTCTCGTTGTTCAGGTAGAGCACGTCGATGCCGAGGCCACCGGCGGCGTACTGGTGGTAGTGCTCCGGGTCCTGGGCGATGTAGACGTTCTCGAAGTCGGCGATGAACGTCCAGCCCCACTGCGCCTCACCGGTGGTCAGGGCGGTGGTCAGGGCGTTGTTGTCGTTGTACGACGAGTACCGGATCTCGGGGACGGCCGGCTCGCCGCCCCAGTAGTCGTCGCGGGCCACGACGGTGGCGGCCTGCGGCGTCCAGGACTCCAGCGTGTACGGGCCGGTGCCCACCGGGTCAAGGTTGGTGTCGGTGGTCGGGTCCTCGACGTCGGCCCAGATGTGCTCGGGCACCATCACGAGGTCGTACAGCTTGGACTGGTTGACGAACTGCCCGGCGGTGAACGTGACGGTGACGGTGCTGCCGTCGGTCTCGATCGTGTCGTAGGGCAGGGCCGCGGCATTGAGCGCCTCGAAGTCCTTGCGCAGCTGGATGGAGAACGCGACGTCCTCGGCGGTGAACTCCTCGCCGTCCGACCAGGTGACGCCCTCGCGGGGCGTGATGACGGCCTGCGTGAAGTCCTCGTTCCACTCCACGCTCTGCGCGAGCCAGGGCTCCGGCTCCTCGGAGGGGCGGGCCTGGTTACGCATCATCAGCGGCTCGTAGATCGTGAACGCGTAGCCGAGCGAGAGCGCCGACGAGCCGGTGGCGAACGGGCTGTGGTTCTCGGTCTGGACGCCGTTCGGCATGCCGACGGTCAGGGTCTGTCCCCCGCCGCCCGCGGTGGTGGTACCGCCGCCGCCACCGCCGCCGCAGGCGGTGACCAGCAGCGCGATGGCCGCCGCGGCTGCCGCCGCTGCGACGGGCCTGCGATTCCTCACGCGAAAACTCACGGTGTGCCTCCTTGCACTCCTCCCGCAGTGCGCGGGACGGATGGGTGGTTGTCGTTACTGGGCTCCGGTTCCGGGGGCGTCCCCGGGCCGGACGGTCAGGTCGTTGGTCAGGCGCAGGTCGGCCACGGACCTGCCGGTGCGCAGCCGGTAGGTGCCCGGCGGCGTGGTCCAGCCCCGGGCCTGCGGGTCCCACACCTGCAGCGCGCGGGGCGAGACCGGGACGGGCACGGTGACGCTGCTCATGGCCGGGACGTCGGCGACCGCGAAGCCGCCGAGCCAGCGCACGGGGCGGCGGGGACCGCCGTCGGGCGCCTCGACGTACACCTGGACCACCTCGCGGCCCGCGCGCCGGCCCGTGTTCCGGACCGTCGCGTAGACGGTGAGGGTCGCGGGGGCGTCGTGGGCCTCGCCCCGGGCGAGCACGGCGTCCTCGTACTCCCAGGTGGTCCAGCCGAGGCCGTGCCCGAAGGGCGCGGCCGGGGCGGGGGCGTCCGGCCCGGCGTCCAGCCGGCGCTCCCAGGCCCGGTAGCCCACGTCGGTGCCCTCGGCGTACTCGACGACGCCGGCCACGGGCCGGGCGTGCGGCACGGGGACGTCCTCGTGGCGGGCGGGCAGCGTCCACGGCAGGCGGCCGGACGGCTCGGTGAGGCCGGTCAGGACGTCGGCGAGCGCGGTGCCGGCCTCCTGGCCCGGGAGCCAGCCCCACAGCACGGTGGGCACGTCGGCCAGCCACGGGAGCAGCACGGGCGCGCCCGCGTTGACCACCACGACGGTGCGCGGGTTGACGGCCGCCACGCGACGCACGAGCTCGTCCTGGTTCCCCGGCAGGTCCAGGTCGGGCCGGTCGTAGCCCTCGGACTCGACCTCGGCGGTGGTACCGACCAGCACGACGGCAACGTCGGCCGCCGCAGCGGCCTCGACGGCGGCGGCGAGGTCGTCCTCGGCCGAGGGGCCGGGCAGCCGGTGCACCAGCGCGGCGCGGACGAAGTGCCCGTAGCCCACGGCGTGCACCACCTGGAGGGTCGCGTCGAGGTCGGCGGCGCCGCTCACCGGCGCGAGCGCCGCGATCGGGTGGTTGTGCCCGGAGGAGAGCACGACGTCCTCGTCCACCCGGGTGGCGCCGGCCGCGACCTCGGCCCCGTCCACCAGCACCCGGTGGATGCCGACGGTGCCCACGCCGAGCTCGTGCCCGCCGGGCTCGTCGAGCCGCACGGTGGCGCGCAGGCGGACGGCGTCGGCGTCGGGCCGCACGTCCTGGAGCCAGCCGGTCCACGTCGTGGTGGTGTGCTCCGTCAGGACGCTGCCGTCGGCGGCCAGGAGCGTCACGCGCAGGCCGGGTTCGCCGGTGACCGGGTCCGTGCAGCGGTCGATGTCGAGCTCCGGCGGGTTGCGCAGGGCACGCGCGCCGGCCAGCAGCGTCACCTGCGAGCCGGGCGGCAGCGCGGCGCGCAGCTCGTCGGCGGGGTAGGTGAGCCGGTCGGGGCGCACGAACGAGGAGCCGCCGCCCTGGAAGAACGGCTCGACGGCCGCGGGGCCCAGCAGCGCGACGCGCAGCGGCCGGGCCGCGTCCTGCACCAGCGGCACCAGGCCGGCGTCGTCCTTGAGCATCACCACGGAGCGGGCCGCGAGCTCGCGCAGCAGCACCGCCGACGCCGCGGGCGCACCCTCCGGTGCACCGGGCCCCGGACCCTGCGCGGCGAGGCCCGCCCCCTGGGCGACGGCGGCCGCGATGGTCGCGTGCGGCGTGGCCCCCGGGTCGGGGAGCGTGAGCCGCCCCGTGCGCCGGGCCAGGCGCAGCAGGCGCAGCACCTTGTCGTCGAGCTCGGACTCGGCCACCTCGCCGGAGCGGACGGCGTCCAGCAGGCCGTCGCCCCAGGCGCCGTCGGGCCCGGGCATCTGCAGGTCCAGGCCGCCGCGCACCGCGGGCGCCACGGACTGCGTGGCCACCCAGTCGCTGACGAACAGGCCGTCGTAGCCCCACTCCTCCTTGAGGAGGTCGACCACGAGCGGGCGGTGCTCCAGGAGCGGCGCCGCGACGCCCTGCGTGTCGGCGCCGTTGTAGGCGCCCATCACCGACCACGGGTTGACGTCCCGCACGAGCCGCTCGAACGGTGCCAGGTAGACCTCGCGGAGGGTCCGCTCGTCGAGGCGCGCGAGGTAGCGGGTGCGCTCGGTCTCCGAGTCGTTGGCCACGTAGTGCTTGACGCACATGCCGACGCCGTGCGCCTGCGCGGCACCGACGAGGGCCACCGCGATCTCGGCCGTCAGGTGCGGGTCCTCGGAGTAGCACTCGAAGTGCCGGCCGCCCACGGGGGTGCGCTGCAGGTTGACCTGCGGGGCGAGCACGACGTCGACGCCGTGCCGGCGCGCCTCGGCGGCGAACAGCGCCCCCGCCCGCGCGGCCAGGCCGAGGTCCCACGTGGCCGCGAGCGCCGACGGCGCGGGAAACATCGCCGAGGTGCCGCCGTCCGGTCCGCGCACGCCCACGGGGCCGTCGGACATCACCACGGGCTCGAGCCCGAGGCGGGGCACCGCCGTCGTCGCCCACATGGACGCGCCCACGACGAGCGACACCTTCTCCTCGGCGGACAGCTCCTGGAGGAGGTCGAGCAGCTCGGGCTCGGGGGCGACGGCTTGCGCGGTTGCAGCCTGCGATGACACGTGCGACTCCGTTCGGCGGTGGACGGCTGCCCGCATTCAATCACACTTACTTACTGGTTAGTAAGCCCGTTCACCCCGTATCGTGAGGGCATGTCAGACGCGACGGAGCAGGCTGCCGGGCAGGCTGCGGCACAGGGCAAGCGACCGAACCGGGCCCACCGCCGCGAGGAGATCCTCGCCGCGGCCACGCGGGTGTTCGGCTCGAAGGGCTATCACCAGGGCTCCCTCGGCGACGTCGCCGCCCAGGTCGGGATCACCCACGCCGGCGTGCTGCACCACTTCGGCAGCAAGGACAAGCTGCTGTGGGCAGTGCTGGAGTACCGCGACCGCGTGGACGTGCAGCACCTGGAGGGCAAGCACATCCCCGGCGGCATGGACCTGTTCCGGCACCTGGTGACCACCGCGCGCCTGAACGCCGACCGGCGCGGCATCGTGCAGGCGTACGCGGTGCTCACCGGGGAGTCGGTGACCGACGGGCACCCCGCCTCCACCTGGGTCGCGGAGCGGTTCACGGTGCTGCGCGGCGAGATCGCGCAGGCCGTCCGCGCCGTGGCGGAGGAGCGCTCCGTGACCCTGCCCGAGGGCGAGCCCGAGCGCGCCGCCGCCGCGGTGATCGCCGTCATGGACGGCCTTCAGCTCCAGTGGCTGCTCGACCCGGAGGCCGTGGACCTCGCGTCCGCCACCGGCTTCGCCATCGAGTCGATCCTGACGGCCACGCTGGGCGGCCCCGTGCGGATCACGGGCGCCTGACCCGCGTCACCGCCCGGTCGTCACCACTCAGCCGTCACCGCCCGGTCGTCACCACTCGGTCTTGAGCCGCTTGCCCTGCGTGGTGCTCGGCGGCACGTCCATCTTCTGCAGCGTGAACCCCATGATGTCGCTGAACACCGGGGCCGCGACGTCACCGCCGAAGATCGAGCTGTGCGGGCTCTTGAGGAACACGGCGACCGTGTACCGCGGGTCGTCGGCCGGGGCCACGCCGATGAACGAGGCCATGTAGGTCCAGCCGTTCCCCGCGGGCATCTGGGCCGTACCCGTCTTGCCCGCGACGCGGTACCCCGGCACGGCCGCGTTCACGCCCGTACCGCCCTCCTCCGTGACGGTCTCCATCATCTGCAGGAGCGTGTCGGCGGTCTCCTCGGAGATCACCCGCTCCCCCGGCGCGCGCTCGGCCGGCGTCGTGGTGCCGTCGGGGCTGGTCGACCCCTCGAAGAGCGTCGGCGTCATCCGCACGCCGCCGTTGGCCACCGTCGAGAACACGCTGGTGGCCTGCATCGCGTTCACGGACAGGCCCTGGCCGAACAGCACGGTGTACTGGGTGCGGCCGTCCCAGTCCGCGACGTCGTCGGGCGGCATGAGGCCCACCGACTCGCCCGGCAGGCCCAGGCCGGTCGGCTGCCCGAAGCCGAACTTCTCCAGGTAGTCCTGCCGCTCCTGCAGCGGGATCTTCTCACCGACCTGCACGGTGCCGGTGTTCGACGACTGCGCCAGCACGCCCGTGAGCGTGAGCCGCTGCGTGGGGTGCTGGTGCGAGTCGTGGAAGGTCTGGCCGTTCGGCGTCGTGAAGCTGTACGGCACCACGAACTGGCTGTCGGGCGTCCAGTGGCCCGCCTCCAGCGCCGCCGCCATGGTGATCACCTTGCCGGTGGAGCCCGGGTCGAAGACGTCCTTCACGGCGCGCGAGCCCTGGGCGACCGCGGCCGTCGAGCGGTCGTTCGGGTTCACGGAGCCCGAGTCGGCGAGCGCGACGAGCTCGCCCGTGCGCACGTCCTGCACGATCGCGATGCCGTACTCCGCGCCCGTGGCGCGCTGCGCCTCGTCGACGGCGTCCTGCGCCTTCCACTGGATGTCGTGCACCAGGGAGAGCTGGACGTCGTCGCCCGGCACCGCCGGGACCGACTCCTGGCCCGCCGTCGGGATGCGCAGGCCGTCGAGGCTGCGCTCGTACGTGTCCGATCCGGCGGTGCCGGCCAGGAGGTCGTCGTACGCCGCCTCGATACCGCCCTGACCGACCTGCTCGTCGTTCACGAAACCCACGAGCGACCCCGCCACCGTGCCCGACGGGTAGGTGCGCCGGGAGGTCAGGTCGGTCCGCACGTAGGCCCGGATCCCCAGGTCGGCGATCGCGCGCTGCACCTCGGGCACCACGTTCTTGGCCAGCACCTCGTACCGGGACTCGCCCACCAGCCGGGCCGCGAGCTCGTTCTTGGGCACGTCGAGGATCGGCGCCAGGAGCTGGGCGATGCCCAGGGCGCCGTCCTCCACCTCCTTGCCGTCCACGGTCGGGCGGCCGGAACCGCGGAAGTCCTTGATCGCCTTGGGGTCGCCGATCACCGTGTACCGGTCCACCGACGTCGCGAGCACGACGCCGTTCGCGTCCGTGATGTCGCCACGGTGGGCAGGCGTGACGGCCGTCGCCGTCCGGCGCTGCTCGGCGTCCGCCGCGAGGCTCGGCCCCTCGATGATCTGCACGTGGACCAGCCGCACCAGGAACACGAGCACCACCACCGCGGCGATGCCCACCAGCCAGCGTTGCCGCAGCTCCGGTCGCCCCGGGCTCGGCGGCAGCGGGCGGGCCACCCGGGAGCGGGCGGGGCGGGTCTGGGTGGCGGGCGCCTTGGTGGTCGCCTTGGCGGTCGGCCTGGTGCCGCCGGGCGCCTGAAAGCCCAGCCGTGTGCTGGTCGCACGGGGCTGGGCCTTGCGGGGCTGGGCCTTGCGGGGCTCGGGCTTGCGGGGCTCGGGCTTGCGGGGCTCGGGCTTGCGTTGCTGAGTCGTGCGTGGCTGGTTCTTGGCCGGCTTGCGCGGCGACGCCGCGCCCTGGCGGGGCGCGCCCTGCCCGCGCGGCTGCGCGGTCCGCGGCTGACCCGCACGCTGCTGCCCGGCACGCGGCTGCGCGGAACGGGAGCCGGCAGCGCGCCCCGTCGGGGTGCGCTGCCGGCCCGGGTCCGACGTCGGCCGCGTCACTGGTTCGCGCCCTTCACCACCTTGCCGGTACGGATACTGACCATGGTGGGGTTCTCGGCCGGGACCATCCCCAGGCTGCGGGCCTTGTCCGGCAGGCCGGTCTCGGCGGCCCGCAGGTCCTCCTGGAGGCCCTGCACGTCCTGGGCGGTCTGCGCGACGTCGCTCTGGAGCTGCGCCATCTCGTACGAACCCCGCGCGAGAGTGGTGTTCAGCACGAGCACCGCCACCAGCGACACGATCATCAGGGTGGCGCACAGCACGAAGAACGGCACGCGGCTCTTGGCGTGCAACGGGGCCCGGACGATGTCCAGGCGGCGGCCGCGCTGTGCGGCACCCCCGGAGATCGCGGTCAACGGGGCCCGGCGGGTGCGGGGCTGCTCGACGGGACGGGCGGCGCGGGCCGTCGCAGCGTTCACGGCGCTCATCGGCGGTCCTCCTTCGCGGTGTGGTGCTGGGTGGTGCGGTCCATCAGGTGCTCGGGCGTGGGGCGCAGGCGCCGTGCGGCGCGCAGGCGCACGGACGCGGAGCGCGGGTTGCGCTCCAGCTCCTGCGCGTCGGCCTCCTCCGCGCCCCGGGTGAGCGCCTCGAGATAGGGCTTGTGCGTCTCGGGTTCGACGGGCAGCCCTGACGGTGCGGACGACGTGGTGCCCCGCGCGATGGCGCGCTTGACGATCCTGTCCTCCAGCGACTGGTACGACTCGACGACGATCCGGCCGTCCACGGCGAGCGCCTCGATCGCGGCGGGCACGGCGCGTTCCAGCACCTCGAGCTCGCCGTTCACCTCGATCCGCAGCGCCTGGAAGGTGCGCTTGGCCGGGTGACCGCCGGTCTTGCGGGTCGCAGCCGGGATCGTGGCCCGCAGCAGGTCCACGAGCTCGCCGCTGCGGTCCCACTCCCGCTCGGCCCGGCGTCGGACGACGGCCCGGGCGATCTTGCCCGCGAACCGCTCCTCGCCGTACTCGCGCAGGATCCGCGCCAGGTCGCGCTCGTCGTAGGTATTGAGCACGTCCGCCGCCGTCAGGCCCCGGGTGGGGTCCATGCGCATGTCGAGCGGGGCGTCCTGGGCGTAGGCGAAGCCGCGTTCGGTCTCGTCGAGCTGCAACGAGGACACCCCGAGGTCCATGAGCACGCCCTGGACGGCGCCGCCGGCGTGCTCGTCGACCACCTCGGTGATCTCGTCGTACACCGCGTGCACCGGCGTGAACCGGTCGCCGAACCGGGCCAGCCGGGCACCCGCGAGCGCGAGGGCCTGCGGGTCGCGGTCGATGCCGATGACGCGCGCGGTCGGCACCTGGTCGAGCACGGCCTCAGTGTGGCCGCCCATGCCGAGCGTGCAGTCCACGAGGACCGAGCCGGGCTCGGTGAGCGCGGGGGCGAGCAGGTCGACGCAGCGCTGGAGCAGCACCGGAAGGTGACGGTCGGCGGCATCGCCGCCGACGGGTCCGGGACGGTCGTCGGTCGCGTTCATCGGTGCCTCCTCTCCTGCTCTGCCCTGCTGCGTGGTGTCCTGCCGTACGTCCTGTCCTGCGGCCGCCGGGTCCGGCCGGGCCGTCCGGCCGGGTCTCCCTCCGCACGGTTCCGGCGGCGGGGAAGTGCGCCGGATCCTGCGGGAGGAGGCCTGGCCGTACGGCCGTCCGCCTCGCCCTGCACGCCTGTCTGGAAGCCTGTCTAGAAGCTCAGCCCGGGGAAGATCTCCTCGGCCTGGTCGATGTAGTCGGGTTCGGTCTGCTCCTGGTAGGTGGCCCAGGCCTGCGCGTCCCACACCTCCACGCGGGTGCCGACCCCGATCACGACCACCTCGCGGTCCAGGCCGGCGTACTCGCGCAGGTGTGTCGGGATGGAGACCCGGCCCTGCTTGTCCGGTACTTCGTCGCTCGCTCCCGCCAGGAAGTTTCGCGTGTAGTCCCGTGCAGCCTTGCTCGTCACCGGCGCCTGCCGGATCTGGGTGTAGATCTGCTGGAACTCGTCCATCGGGAGAAGAAAGAGGCACCGCTCCTGCCCTTTGGTCATGACCAGACCGCTGGACAGACGCCCCCGGAACTTGGCGGGAAGGATCAGTCGGCCCTTCTCGTCCAGCTTCGGGGTGTACGTCCCGAGGAGCAGACCCAGACCCGCGAAACCTTCGGCCATCGCAGTCATGGGCCAGCACCTCCTTTCGCTCCCGCATGCTCCACGCTACTCCACTTTCCACCACCACACTCGGAAAAACCGTGGGGAGAACTACCCACCAGCCCTCAATGCGCAGGTCAAAGAGGTAAAGAGCAAGTGGAGGGAATTCATGTCCGGCGTGGCGTGGAATGTCGGAGTCCCCCGGCCGGGAGCCGCACTCCCCCGGGCCTCCCCGGCCCTGGCAGCGGCGCTGCGGCACCGGGCCAAAAGCCGTTCCAGGAACTGTGAAGACCGCGTGACGCAGACAACAGAGTGCTTTACATCTCTACTACGCTGGACCAGCCGGGCGAACGTCAGCCGCCCGCGTCCCCAGACAGCGCGCTCGCGCGCCAGACACGGCCTGACTACCCGGCCCGATGGAGGTCTCTCCCTGTGCACACGGAACCCGCCACGCCCGGCCTCGCGGAACCACAGTTCGGCGGCGGGCCAGGCACCCAGGCAGCGCCCGGACCGGGCGCGCTGGACGAGCTGGTCGAAACCATGGCCCGCGTCCGCGGAGCCGTCGAGTCGGTCGTGACGGGCCGGCCCGGGCTGGCCGACATCACGCTCGCCGTCCTCCTGGCCGAGGGCCACCTCCTCGTCGAGGACGTCCCCGGCGTCGGCAAGACCACGCTCGCCAAGGCGATCGCCCGCAGCATCGACTGCCACGTGGGCCGCATCCAGTTCACGCCCGACCTGCTCCCCAGCGACCTCACGGGCGTCAACATCTTCCGCACCGGCAGCCACGAGTTCGAGTTCCGGCCCGGCCCGGTGTTCAGCAACATCGTCATCGGCGACGAGATCAACCGCGCCTCGCCCAAGACCCAGTCGGCCCTGCTGGAGTGCATGGAGGAGGGCCAGACCACCGTCGACGGCACCACCCACCAGCTCCCCCGGCCGTTCCTCGTGGTCGCCACGCAGAACCCGGTCGAGATGGAGGGCACCTACCCCCTGCCCGAGGCGCAGCGCGACCGCTTCATGGCCCGCATCACCGTCGGCTACCCCGACCCCGCTGCCGAGATCCTGATGCTCGACCGCCAGGAGGCCACCACGCCGCTGGCGCACCTCCAGGCCGTCACCGACGGCCAGTCGATGGTGCGCTTCGCGCAGCTCGTGCGGTCCCTGTACGCGTCGCCGTCGGTCAAGCGCTACGTGGTGGGCCTGGTCGGCGCGACACGTGAGCACCCGGGCCTGCGCCTGGGCGCCTCGCCGCGCGCCTCGCTCCAGCTCCTGCGGGCGGCGAAGGCGATCGCCGCGATGGCCGGCCGCGACCACGTGCTGCCCGACGACGTCCAGCGCCTCGCCCGCCCCGTGCTGGCCCACCGCCTCATCCTCACCACCGAGGCCCGGCTCGGCGGGGTGACGCCGGAGTCCGTCGTGGACGAGATCGTGCAGCGCACCCCGGTCCCGGCCCTCGAGCCTGCCGACCGGCGTCAGTTCTGAGCGGCCGGGCGGCGATCGCATGACCTCTCGCACGGCGTGGCGCGACACGCTCGTCCGGATCAGCCGGGTCCGGCTGACTCCCCGCGGCATCGGGGCCACCGCCCTGGGCGCCGGCCTGGTCCCCCTCGGGCTGGTGCTCGCCCTGCCCGACCTCGTCGGGCTGGGGGCGGCGGCGCTGCTCGCCGTCGGGGTGGCCGGGGTGGCCATCGGTACCCAGCGGCTGGAGTCCGGGCGCGGCGCGCTGCGCGTGACCCGGGTCGTGACCCCCAACCCCGTGGTCCGGGACCGGACGGCGGACGTCAGCCTGCTGGTCGCCGCCCACCAGGCCAGCGGCGCCGCGTACGAGCGCCTGTCCCGGCTGCGGCTCTCCGAGCAGGCGGCGCACGAGCTCGCCGGGCACCAGGGCATCCGTGCCCGGGTCTCGGCGCGGGCCGACCGCATCTCGGTGCACTACTCGCTCACCCCGACGCGGCGCGGACGCTGGTCGCTCGGCCCGCTCCTGACCACCCGCACGGACGTCTTCGGACTGGTCCGCGCCACCCAGCCCCTGGGCAGCGCCACCCACGTCCCGGTGTGGCCGCGCACCGTCGAGCTGGCCGTGCGCACCCGCTCGGTGGGCGACGTCGACCACTCGGCCACGGGCGCGCGCCTGCAGTCGACGGACGACTCCGTGCTGCGCGAGTACGTCGCCGGCGACGACCCGCGCCGCGTGCACTGGGCGAGCGCCGCCCGGCGGGGTCAGCTCATGGTCCGGGCCGACGAGAGCGCCGGCGTGCGGCCGGTCACCGTCCTGCTCGACCGTTCGCTGCTGCCCCACTGGCAGGAGGCCGGCGGGTCGCGCCGCGCCGTCGCCACCGACGACGGCGAGTGGGCCGTGGAGCTCGCGGCCTCGATCGCCACGTCCTTCCTCGACGCCGGGCACCCGACCCGCCTGGTCACGACGTCCGTGGCCCCGACGCTGGAGAGCGCGCGGTTCGCGAGCACCCGGGCGAGCCGGGCGGCCCTGCTGGACACCTGCGTCGACATCCGCGGGCACCGCGGCAGTGCCGAGGGCCACCACGCGACCGGCACCACCGCCCGGGCACTCCGGCTGGCTCGTACCGCCGGGGAGATCGTCATCGCGGTGCTCGGCCCGCACGACCCCGAGGCCCGGCACAGCCTCGCCGCCCTCGGCGCCGAGGGCACCTGCTGGGCGCTCCTGGTGGAGCCCCGGGGAGCGGGGTTCCAGCACGAGCTGGACGAGACCTCCGCCGAGCTGCGCACCTCGGGCTGGCACGTCAGCACCACCCGGTCCCGCACCGACCCGGAGCGTGCCTGGGCCCTGCTCGCGGAGCGTGCCCTGTGATCCCGGCCCACCGCGGACCCCTGGTCCGTACCGTCGCCTCCACGGTGCTCGTCGCGATCGCCGTCATCGCGTCCATGCACGCGCTGACCCTCGTCATCGACCCCGGGCCGTGGCTCACCGTCGGCACGACCGGCGTCGTCCTCGTGTCGGCGACCAGCGCCCTCGTGCGGTACTTCCTGATCCGCAACGCCGTGGACCGCGCGGCCGTCCGCCGCGCCGCCGGCCAGGGGCCGAGCGCCGACCGGGCCGCCGACCGCGCGTCGGGCAGCGCCTCGTTCGTCGCGACGGCGGCGGGCGCCGTCGTCGCCTTCTGGTTCCTCCTGGCCCGCTACGGCGGGCCGGGCCAGCGGTTCGAGCCGTTCGTGGGCCCGGACGCCCTGGACCGGGTCCTCGAACGGTTCCGTCAGGCCACCGAGACGATGAGCACGCAGGTCGCACCGGTCGGCCCGGACGAGGCCATCAGCATGGTCGCCGTGGGCGGCACGCTCCTGGTGCTGCTCGTGGTCGACTCGCTCGCCGGTGCCCGGATGCCGGGCTTCGCCGGCATCCCGCTGCTGCTCCTGTGGACGCCGCCCCTCACGCTCATCGGCGAGGTGCCGTGGGGCGTCTTCGCGGTCAGCGTCACCGCGATGCTCCTGCTCCTGACGGTCGACCCGACGGGCGTCACGCCGGGCCGGCACGCCGGCTCCGACTCGGCAGCCGTGCGGCGCGCGCAGCGGTTCCGGTCGTGGATCACGGCGGCGACCGCCGCGGCGGTCGCCGCCGCGTCGCTCGGCGTCGCGACGGGCACGGCCTCCCTGCCCGCCCTGGCGGGCTCCTGGAGCCAGCTCATCTCCACGCCGTCCGACACGGTCGAGCTGTCCTCCGAGCTCGACATGCGCCAGCCCCTGAGCGCACGCTCCGACAGCACCGTCCTGCGGTACACGGTGCCCGAGGACACCTCGGTCGGCCCCCTGCGGGTCATGACGCTCACGGCGTTCGACGGCGTGCAGACCCACCGGAACGCGCCGACGGGCGGCCTGGCGGAGTTCGACCGGTCGACCCTGCTCGCCCCGCCCGGCGAGGGTGCGAGCGGTGAGAGCCGTCGGATCGCCATCGAGATCGGGCAGCTCACCGGCGTCGAGCTGCCGCTGCCGCTCGAACCCCGGTCGGTCGACGCCGACGGCGACTGGGCCTACGACGCGATCCGCGACGAGGTGCGGGGTTCCGAGGGCACCCAGCCCGGCTCCGCCTACCGCGTCGACATCGTCGACCGGCAGCTCACCCCGGACCTGCTGCGGTCCGTCCCGACGTCCGGGGACCCGCGCTCCGCGGGCTACACGGAGGTGCCGGACACCGAGCACCGCGCGGACATCGCCCGGTACGCGGAGCAGATCGTCGGCGACGCGCCCACCCGCTTCGACGCCGTGGTCGCACTGCAGAACCACCTGCGCTCGGGGGCGGGCTTCGTCTACGACCCGGACGCCGACTACCGGGGATCGTCCGACACCGTTTGGGACTTCCTGCAGGACAAGGAGGGCTACTGCACGCAGTACGCCCTGTCGATGATGATCATGGCGCGCACGCTCGACATCCCGGCGCGGATCGGTGTCGGCTGGCTGCCCGGGCGGCCCGACGGCCAGGGCGGGTACCGGGTGACCGGCCAGGACTCGCACGCCTGGCCGGAGATCTACTTCCCGTCCGTGGGCTGGGTGCGCTTCGAGCCGACGCCGCAGGTGCAGACCGGCCCGCTGCCCGCGTACGCGAACCCGGACGCCGGCAGCCTGCCCAGCACCGCGCCGTCGGCCAGCCGGGCCCCCGAGGTGCCGTCGCAGCAGCCGACTCAGGCTCCCGAGGAGTCGGACCCCGCCGCCACGGCCGGCACCTCGACGGGCGACGCCGTGTCCGACCGGACGCTGCCCGGCTGGACCTGGGTGGTGGCCGGTGTGCTCGCCCTCGGCGTGCTCGGCGGCGCCGCGTGGCTGCTGCTGCGCCGGCGCACCGAGCCGGAGGTGCTCGACCCGGAGCTCGCCTGGTCCCGCGTCCTGGCCCTGCTCGCCGAGCAGGACGTACGGCTCGGCCCGTCCGTCACCCTGCGCCAGGCACCGGCGTCCATCGCGGACGAGGTGCGCGCGCGCACGGGCACCCCTCTGCCCGACGACGTCACCGAGCGGCTCACCGCCCTGGCCGACGCCGCCGAGCAGGAGCGCTACGCCCGCCACTCCACCCCGCCGACCGCGGCGGAGCTGGAGGAGCTGACCACGGCCCTCACGGCGGCCCTGGCGGCCGTGCTCACGCCGGCCCGCTGACGGTCCTCGGGGGCGTCTCCGGGCCGGGGGGCGCCCATGGCCCCGGGGCTCCCCTGGACCGGGGCGCCCTGGAGGCGCACCGCCAGGACGGGAGCACGGGCACAAGACAGGAGCCGGGCCCCTCGGGGCCCGGCTCCTGTGGTGTCTCCACGACGCCGGTCGTACCGTCGCGGATCGTGTACCGCCAGTCCCACGGGACCGCCGGCGACGGCCGCCTAGCGGCCGCCCTCGTTGCGCCGGTTCTCCCAGCGCTCCTCCAGACGGGCGAGGAAGCCGCCGGAACGCCCGCCCCCGCCCTGCCGCTTACGGGGCCGACCGGCCCTCCCCGGTGGCGGCTGGACCGTGCCGTCTTCGCCGACGACACCGACCGGGCCCTCCTGCGGCTTCTTGCGCGGTCCGAGGAACGCGAAGACCACACCCGCGAACATCAGCACGAAGCCGATGGCCCCGAGCCAGGTCCGCGACGTCGCCGCACCGACGACCAGAAGGAGCAGGCCGACGACGACGCCGGCCCCGGACAGCACATAACGCAGCGCGTTACCGCGGCCCGTGGACTGGAGCGTGTTCGCCAGCCGCGGGTCGTCTGACGTCAGAGCACGCTCCATCTGCTCCAGCACCCGCTGCTCGTACTCGGACAGAGGCATCGAGACCCCCGGATCTCGCAAAGGAACAGTGTCCCTTCCAGGATAGGACGACCCGGCCGTCGTTGGTAGTCGACATCCCGGGCATACCAGCGACTATAGGGGCAGATCAGTATCGATGCGTGCTGTTCTTGTGATGTACACCCAGGTCAATCGCCGTTCGCCCGAACTTCTCCCGCACCGCGTCGAGCGCGACCTCCGCGTCACGCTGTGCTCCGGAGCGCGGATCGACCGCTTCCTCCAGCGTCGGCTGGCGCGCGGAACCGTCACGCCGCAACAAGTTCTCGCCCCGGACGCCCACGAGCCGGACCGGAAGCCCACCCAGGTCCACCCCGGCGACGAGCTCGCGCGCGACGAGGTAGATCTCCCGGGCGACGTCCGTGGGACCGTCCAGCGTTCGCGATCGGCTGAACGTCGCGAAGTCGCTGGACCGGACCTTCACCGACACCGTGCGCGCCAGCACGCCCTGGTGGCGCAGCCGGGCCGCGACCCTGTCGGACAGCTCCAGCACGCGCCGGCTGACCGCCGCGGCGTCGTCCTGGTCCGTGCCGAACGTCGTCTCGGCGCCGATGCTGTGCTCGCGCTGCTCGGGCACCACGGGACGCGGGTCCCGGCCCCACGCGAGGTCGTACAGGTGCGCCCCGCTGACCCGCCCCACGGCGGCCTGCAGGCTCGGCAGGTCGGTGTGCGCGAGCTCCCGCACCGTGGTGACGCCCCAGGCCGCCAGGGCCTTCTCCGTCTTCTCCCCCACGCCCCACAGGGCACCGACCGGCAGCGTGTGCAGGAAGTCGACGGTGGCCTCCGCGGGCACGAGCATCAGACCGTCGGGCTTGGCGTGCGTCGAGGCCAGCTTCGCCACGAACTTGTTCCGCGCGATGCCGACCGAGGCCGTGACGCCGTGCTCGGCCTGGATCCGGCGGCGCAGCTCGGCCCCGATCACCGTGGGCGCACCCAGCCGCCGCCGGGCGCCGCTGACATCCAGGAAGGCCTCGTCCACGCTGATCTGCTCGACCAGGGGCGTGACCTCCTGGAGCATCCCCATGACCGACCTCGACACGTCGCGGTACAGGGCGTGGTCGGGCTGCACGATCGTGGCCTGCGGGCACAGCAGGCGCGCCCTGGTCATCGGCATCGCGGAGCGCACGCCGAACGCCCGCGCCTCGTACGTCGCGGCCAGGACCACGCCCCGCTCCTGCCCGCCGACGATGACCGGCAGGCCCCGCAGCTCGGGCCGCCGCGCCAGCTCGCAGGACGCGAAGAACGCATCCATGTCCAGGTGCAGCACCGAACAGCCGGACTCGTCCGACCCCCAGTCGCGTCTCGCCGCCGCCGACCGCGGCCCCTTGCTCACCGACGTGCTCCGTCCTTGCCGTCATCCGGCGCTCGATTCCTGGTACCCCTTGCCGAGCACCCACTGCTGAACGTACTCACTGCCGCACGTCCCGGCACGGGACAGCCCCGGCGCCGGAACGCGGCGCGCGTCACGACGCCTCGGGCACCAGGGTCAGGCGCTGCGTCGAGAACCCCGCGTCCGGGTCCACGAGCATCGCCACCTCGTCGCGGAAGTCCTCTGCGCACGCGAGCAGCTCGTCGGCGCGCGCAGGCGCCACCCGTTCGGGCCGGCCGGCGTCGACCGCAGCGCGCAGGGGCGCCCCGGACGCGAAGTACCCGGACCACGCCGCGAGCTCCGGCTCGGCGTGCGCGAGCATGTCCCAGACCGTGCGGGCGCCGGAACGCGCCGACGGGCGGCCACGCAGCGCGACCACCGCGGCGGCCGAGCGGATCGCCGAGAGGTGCGCGTGCACGAACCGGTCCCCCGGGTCGGTCGAGCGCGCGGCCTCGGCCAGCTCCGCGTCCGCCTTGCGCAGCAGCGCGCTGACCCCCGGCGGAACCGCACGCGGCTCGAGCATCCGCGCGGAGACCACGTTGCGCGCGCCCTGAGAGTGCATGGTGCCCATCTCGAACCTCCGATCGAACCCCTTGAACGACACTATCGAACATACGTTCTATCCTGTCAAGCGACCCGCCGACCCGGGAGACACTGTCCTCATGGCCCGCCGCTCCACCCGACGCCGCCCATCCTCCTCCGCACCACTGACACTCCCCGGCGAGCTGCCCGACGGGGAGGTGCCGATCAGCACCGGCACGGCCGAGGTGGTGCGCGACCCGGACTTCCCTCAGCGCGTGACGCTGCACGTCAACGGCGTGCCGAGCTCCAGCCTCGACCTCGCCGACCCCGGTTTTCTCGACTTCGAGTACATGCAGCAGATGGCCGCCTTCGTGGCGCTCCTGCCGCCCGGACCGCTCCGCGTGCTGCACCTCGGGGCGGCCGGGAGCGCCTTCGCCCGGCACGTGGAGCACGAGCGACCTGGTTCCCGCCAGCTCGGCGTCGACCTCGACGCCCGCCTCCTGGAGCTCGTCCGCGAGTGGTTCGCGCTGCCCCGCTCGCCCCTGCTGCGGCTGCGCGCCGAGGACGCCGGGGTCGCCCTCGCCTCGGCGCACGACGCGTCCTACGACGTGGTGGTCCGGGACGTCTTCGCGGGCGACCGCACACCCGCGCACCTCGTGGGCACGGGCTTCGCCGCGCAGGCGCACCGCGTGCTCCGGCCGGGCGGGATGCTGCTCCTCAACTGCGCGGACCGGCCGCCGCTGACCACCGCCCGGCGCGAGGTGGCGAGCCTCGCCGCGGCCTTCGGCCCCGGTGCCGCGGCGCAGGGCCGGCTCGCCGCCGTCGCCGAGCCCGCGATCCTCAAGGGCCGCCGGTACGGCAACCTGGTCCTCGCGGCCGTCCGCGCGATACCCGAGGACACCGCCCGCGACGACTCGCAGGACGGCCCGGCCACCCCGGACCTGCACGACCCCCGGCTGGCGCGCGCGCTGCGCTCCCTGGCCGTCCCGGCGACCCTCCTGGCGGGCGAGGACGCCGCCGCCTTCGCGGGCACCGCGGCTCCCCTGGACACGCCTGCCACCGGCTGAGCGGCCGGTACGCACACGGACGGCCCGCACGGGCGCGCCAGCCGAACAGCCGCCATCGGGCGGTCGGCCGGACGTGCAGCCCGGACGTGAAGAAGGGCCGTGCCCCACGCGGAGCACGGCCCTTCTCGTCAGCTACCTCAGAGCGGAACGACAGCTTCCGCCTGCGGACCCTTGGGGCCCTGCGTGATCTCGAACTCGACCCGCTGGGCCTCCTCGAGCGACCGGTAACCGTTGGACTGGATCGCGGAGTAGTGCACGAAGACGTCGGCGCCGCCGCCGTCCTGGGCGATGAACCCGTACCCCTTCTCCGCGTTGAACCACTTCACAGAACCCTGCGCCATGCTGTCCTTCGACCTTCCGTCCGGGATCCGACGGCGGGCCCGTTGCCCGCCCCCGCGCCGCAATGCTTTCCCGACTTGCTCACGACACGGCGGACGTGGCCTTGGTACGTCACTGCAACGTGCGCCAGTGTGGCACGGACCACTCAAATGTGCCACGGAACACGCACATTTCTGCCGCAGCTATGACACACCGGTCCGCCCCACGCGCCCGGTCCCGCGGGCTCAGCTCCCGCTTCCGGCGGCTCGGCCTGCGGTTGCGCTGCGGCTCAGTCCCTACTCTCTGGCGCCTGAGCCTGCGGTTCCGCTCCGGGCGCGTGCCTCGTCCCTCGGCCCGCACCCTGCGCTGCGCCTCCGGCTCAGTCGCCGTTCTGCTGAGCGAGGAATCGCTCGAACTCCGCCCCCAGCTCGTCCGCGCTGGGGATGGGCGTCGTCTCGGCGAGCAGGCTCGGACGGCCCACCGACCGGGCGAACGCGTCGTACTGCTCCTCCAGCGCCTTGACCACGGCCGCGACCTCGGCCGACTCGGCGACCTGCTTCTCGACCTCGATCTTCGCGTCGGTCGCGGCTTCCTCCAGCGCCGGGATCGCCAGGTCCAGGCCTGTGGCCCGCTCCGTGTGCTGGAGCGCGACCACAGTCGCCGGCGGGTACTGCGACTGCGCGAGGTAGTGCGGCACGTGGACCGTGAAGCCCAGCGCGTCGCGGCCGGCCTCGCCCAGCCGGTACTCCAGCAGCGCGGCCAGCGAGCCCGGCACCTTCACGCTGCCGAACCACGACGTGTAGTCGGCCACCAGCGCGGGGCGCGTGGCGTGCGCGGTCAGCGACAGCGGGCGGGTGTGCGGCAGCCCCATGGGGATGCCCTGGATGCCCACCACGAGGCTCACGCCGAACCGCTCGACGAGCTGGATCACCGCCGCGACGACGCGCTCCCACTGCAGGTCGGGCTCCGCGCCGTGCAGCAGCAGGAAGCCCGTGCCCTCCGCGTCGGTCAGGTGGTCGATCGCCAGGTAGGGCGCCTGGTAGTCCGCCCAGCGGTCGGAGTCGAAGATCATGGTCGCTCGCTTGGAGCGGTAGTCGAGCAGCTGGTCGACGTCGAACGTCACCAGGCGCTCGACACGGAACTCGTCGATGAGGTGCTCGACGGCGATGTCGCCCGCGCTGCCCGCGTCCACGAACCCGCGGACGGCGTGCAGGAGGACTGGCCCGTCGGTGCTGCCGGGCACGCTGCGACCCAGCGTGCGCCCGACCGCTGCCTCGTCGACGTCGTAGATGCCCTGGGGGTCAAGCACGTGCGCTCCCTCGCTCGTCGGAGTGTTCGGCGGGCACCAGGTACGGCCGGTTCAGGTACGACCAGGTGCCCGTCTACGTCCAACGCCGGGAGCGTCCGCTCTCTTCCCGTTACGCCCTCGGCGTCGCGGGGAACCTTATCGGCCGGGCAGCCGCACGACGGAGACGAAGAAGTCGTCGATCTGCCGGACCGCGGCGATGAACTGCTCGAAGTCGACGGGCTTGGTCACGTACGCGTTGGCGTGCAGCGAGTACGAGCCCACCACGTCCTCCTGCGCGTCCGACGTGGTCAGCACCACCACGGGGATGTGCCGCAGCATCGGGTCGCCCTTCGCGACCGCGAGCACCTCCATGCCGTCCATCTTCGGCAGGTTGAGGTCGAGCAGCACCAGGTCCGGCGTCGGGGCCTGGGCGTACGGTCCCTGCTTGCGGAGGAACTCGAGCGCGCTCACGCCGTCGCCGACCACCGAGACGTTGTTCGGGACGCGGTGGTCCTCGAACGCTTCCCGGGTCATGAGGACGTCGCCCGGATCATCCTCCACGAGGAGGATCTCCATCACCTTGTTGCCGCTCACGCACGTACCTGTCTTCTTCTGTCTCGGCAGCGCCGGGCACCGTCGTCGCGGCCCGCCGTCGGCCCTGATCAGGCCGTCTCAGCCGAGCGTAGTCGACTGCGCGCGTTCGGTCGAAAGGCGCCCTGGGCCGGGCTGGCCCTGCCGGCGGGCCAGCGTGAACCGCACGATGGTGCCGCCGCCGGCCGCCGGCTCGATCCAGATGCGGCCCTTGTGGTACTCCACGATCCGCTTCACGAGCGACAGGCCGATGCCGCTGCCCGCGTACTGCTCGCGCGAGTGCAGCCGCTGGAAGATCACGAACACCTTCTCCGCGTGCTGCGCGTCGATGCCGATGCCGTTGTCCACCACCGAGATCTCCCAGTGCGCGCGCATGCTGCGCACCTCGATCCGCACGACGGGCGGGCGCTGCGGGTCGCGGAACTTCAGCGAGTTGCCGACCAGGTTCACGAAGAGCTGCTGGAGCAGGGCCCGCTCGCCGTGCACCTCCGGCATCGGGTCGTGGTCGATCTCGGCACCCGTCTCCGCGATCCGGTCGGAGAGCTCGGCCAGCGCGGCCACCAGCACGCCCTCCAGGTCCACGTCCTCGCGCGGCACGCCGGTGCGGCCCACCCGGGAGAAGCTCAGCAGGTCCTTGATGAGCCCCTGCATGCGCTTGGCGCCGTCGACGGCGAACTCGATGTACTGGTCGGCGCGCTCGTCGAGCGCGCCGCCGTACCGCTTCTGCAGGAGCTGCGTGAAGCTCGCCACCTTGCGCAGCGGCTCCTGCAGGTCGTGCGAGGCCACGTACGCGAACTGCTCCAGGTCGCGGTTGGACCGCTCCAGCTCGCGCGTCTTCTCGCTGAGCAGGGTGTGCGCGTTCTCGACCTCCTGGTGCGAGAGCCGGATCTCCTCCACCTGGTGCACCAGGTCGCGGCGCATGGTCTCCACGTGCATGGCGAGCAGGGCCACCTCGCCCGTGCCGGCGGGCCGGATCTCCCGCCGGATCCCGCCGCTGCTCACCACGCGCACGGCCGCGGTCAGCTCCGTCAGGGGCCGGATCACCCAGCCCTCCAGGGCGAGCCACATCATCGTGCCCATGAGCACCACGACGAGCACGAGGGTCGCCACCGCGCCCAGCAGCAGGTGCTCCCAGACCGCCCGGGTGGCCACGATCTCGTCGCGCTGCGCGCCCAGCTCGGCCAGGTAGTGGACGAGGGCGGTCCGGGCGCTCTCGTAGAGCGCCTCACCCTCGGCCGACGGCGGCGCCGTGCCGATCAGCTCCATCCGGCAGTCCACCTGCCCGGCCGGCGCCGCGGCGACGGCCGCGACCACCGGCTCGGCGTACTGCGTGAACCACTGGTCCGTACGGCGCGCGGCCTCCTCGTAGGCGCGGATCACCTCGGCGTCGCCCGCCAGCTCGCGCCGCTCGACGTCGGCCAGGAGCATGATGCGGCCGCTCGCGCCGACCGCCCGGGTCCACGGTTCGAGCGCGGCGTCGTCGCAGGTGGCCCGGTAGGCGCGCAGCGACGCATCGGCGTCCGCCAGCGCGAGCGACGCGCGCTCGCCGTCGACCAGGGCCCGGTAGTAGGGGCCGTCCGCGCGGGCGTCCAGGCCGCGGGACTGGACCAGGGCGAGCACGGCCACCGCGAGCGCGATCATGAGCATGGCCGCCACCGCCCCCAGGAGCCGGGCGAGCCGGCGGCGCATGGACACACCGGTGAACCGGTGTTCGTCGGGCACCAGGGTCATGCGCGCGACCACTCCACCGAGTCGGCGAGCGTCGAGGTGCGCTCGCCGGGCTCCGTGGCGCCCGCGCCGGCCCAGCCGACGAAGAGCAGCGCCGCGTCGTCGACGAGCGGGCCGCCGTGCAGCTCGCGCACCCGGCGCAGCACGCGGGTCACGACCTCGTCCGTGCCCTTGTCCATCTCCCGCTCCACGACGGAGCGCAGCCCGTGCGCCCCCAGGCGCGGCATCCGCCCCTGCGCGCTGGGCGGCAGCACCGGGGTGCCCTTCGGGTCGGCACCGACCGCCGCCTCGACGAGGCCGTCCGTGTACAGCACCGCCGTCCACACCTCGGGCAGCTCGACGGTGTGCGGCACCCAGCCGCCGTCCACGGGGATGCCCAGGGCGCGGCCGCGCTGGGCCGCCGGCAGCTCCTCGCACCGGTGGGAGACGAGCACGGCCGCGCCGTCGGCCACCCGGGGCACCACGAGCAGGGGCGGCGGGTGCCCGGCGAGGTAGACGTCCATGCGCCGGCGGTCCGGCGAGATCACCATCTGGCAGATGGTCACGAACACCTCGGGCCGGCCGCGCTCCGCCAGCAGCACCCGCTCCAGCAGCGGCAGCACGTCGGGGGGCGCGGTGTCCGCGAGCACGAGGGTGCGCCACGCGGTCCGCATCGCGGCGCCGAGCGCCGCCTCGTCCGGGCCGTGGCCGGCGACGTCGCCGATCACCGTCACGAGCGTGCCGTCCGGGCGCTCGACGGTGTCGAAGAAGTCGCCCCCGAGCAGGCCGTTGCCGCCGGGCAGGTAGCCCACCATGACGGAGACCCGCTCGTCGGTGACCAGCTCCTTGGGCAGCAGCGCGCGCTCCAGCCGCGTGGTCTCCGCCGCGCGCACCTCGCTGCGGAACAGTGCGATCTGCTGCGCGGCCGACCGGCGCCGCAGCGTCGCGTACCGCAGGCAGCGGGCCAGCGCGTCGCCGTCGACGTCGGCCTTGACCAGGTAGTCGTCGGCGCCGTTGGCGACCGCCGCCGCGCCCAGGTCGTGCGCGGTGTTGCCCGTCAGCACCACGACGGCCGGCTGCTCCGGCAGCACCTCGATGCCCTCGATGACGCGGCGGAGGGCATCCAGCCCGTCGCCGTCGGGCAGGCCCAGGTCGAGCAGCAGGCAGTCCACCGCGACCATGGACAGGATGTTCAGGGCCTCGTCGATCGAGCGGGCGCGGTGCAGGTCCGCGCGCAGGTCGGCCTCGACGTCGGCGTCGGCCAGCAGCTCGGCCACGAGGAACGCGTCCGCGTCGTCGTCCTCCACCAGGAGGACGGAGATGGGGCCGTCGATCCGGGACAGGCGCGCCGGGGAGGCGGAGCCCCTCGTGGGCCCCGCAGATCCCACCCCGCCCAGTGCCATGGCGGCGATCCTATCCAGCGAGATGACGCCGTGTCAGCGCGGGCCGCCGAGCGGTGCGCGATAATGGTTGGCCGGTTGATCGCGACCGACGCATTTTCGCTGGTGAGGCACGGAGGTAGGGCGTGACGGGAATCGCGGGCGAGCTCGCCCACGAGCAAGAGGTCGTCGACACGATGTACGCCCGGCTGGACACCCTGCGCGGCACCACCGCCGACCGTCTGCGGGACGTCCGGCTGGCCGGTGCGGTCGGCACGCACCAGAACCGCAGCGAGCGCGACGCCTTCGCCACGCTCTACGAGGACCGCGCGGCCCAGCTCGACGCCGTCGAGGACCGCCTGGTGTTCGGGCGCCTCGACCTCGTGGAGGGGTCCGAGGACGGCACGGTGACCCGGTACGTGGGGCGCATCGGCCTGACCGACGCCGAGCACCGCTCGATGCTGACCGACTGGCGCGCGCCGGCCGCGGAGGCGTTCTACCGGGCCACCGCGCTGCACCCGGGCGACGTGCGCCGGCGACGGCACCTGGTGACCAAGGGCCGGTCGGTGACGGGCCTGGAGGACGAGGTGCTGGACCTCGACGCCGAGATCGACGCCGACGCGCTGTCCGGCGAGGGCGCCCTGCTGGCGGCCATGGCCCAGGGCCGCACGGGCCGCATGACGGACATCGTCGCGACCATCCAGGCGGAGCAGGACCGCATCATCCGGTCCGACCTGACCGGCGCCCTGGTGGTGCAGGGCGGGCCGGGCACCGGCAAGACGGCGGTGGCGCTGCACCGCGCCGCCTACCTCCTGTACGCCCACCGGCGCCTGCTGGAGCGGTCGGGCGTGCTGGTGGTGGGCCCGTCCAGCGCGTTCCTGCGCTACATCGACCAGGTGCTGCCGTCGCTGGGCGAGACCGGCGTGGTGTCCACGACGATCGGCGACCTGATCCCCGGCATCCGGGCGACCGCCGTCGACGAGGGGCAGGTGGCCCGGCTCAAGGGCCTGCTCCTGTGGCGCAAGGTGATCCGGCGGGCGGTGCGCGCCCGCGAGCGCGTGCCGCAGCAGGAGGTCGCCGTCCGGGTCGAGGGGCACGACTTCGTGATCCGGCCCCGCGACGTCAGCGACGCCATCGCCAAGGCGCGCCGCACGCACAAGCCGCACAACCTGGCGCGCGCCACGTTCGTGCGCGACATGCTGGAGCGCCTGGCCGACCAGTACCGCGACTTCTCGGGCGACCCGATCGCCGGCGAGGACCGGGCGGCCGTGCTGGAGGACCTGCGCTCGGACCGCGCCGTCCGCGTGGCGCTGAACATCGCCTGGCTGCCGATCTCGCCGGAGAAGCTCGTCACCGACCTGTACGCCAAGCCGCACCGGCTGGCCGAGGCCGCGCCCGAGCTGACCGCCCGCGAGCGGCGCCTGCTGCTGCGCGAGCCGGGCGCTCCGTGGACCGAGTCCGACGTGCCGATCCTCGACGAGGCGTACGAGCTGCTGGGCGAGGACGACTCCGTGGCGCGGGCGGAGGCCCGCGCGCGGGACGCCGCCGACGAGCAGGCCCGCCGGTACGCGCAGCAGTCCCTGGACGCCACCCGGTCCATGCTCGGGGACTACGCGGGCCTGGTGGACGCCGAGACGCTCGCGGCCCGGTTCGCGGCGGGCGGGCCGTCGCTCACGACGGCCGAGCGCGCCGCCGCCGACCGCAGCTGGACGTACGGGCACGTGGTGGTCGACGAGGCCCAGGAGCTCTCCCCCATGGCCTGGCGCGCGCTGGTGCGCCGGGTGCCGACCCGGTCGATGACCGTCGTGGGCGACGTGGCGCAGACCTCGTCCGCCGCGGGCGCGCGGAGCTGGGACCGCATGCTCACGCCGCTGCTGCGCGACGGGTGGCGGCTGGCCGAGCTCACCGTGTCCTACCGCACGCCGGCGACCGTCGCCGACACCGCACAGCGGGTGGCGCGCGCCGCGAGCCTGCCCGTCTCCGACCTGCGCGCGGCGCGCGACGTGGAGGGTTCGCTCACGACCGTGCGCACGCCCGCGGGCCCCGGCGCGCTGCCGGACGACGACGCGGTGGTCGCCGAGGCCGTCCGCCTCGCCAAGGAGTTCGTGGGGCCCGACGCCGGCCGCGTCGCCGTCGTCGTGCCGTCGGACGGCGTGGCACGGCTGGCGGGGGCGCTGGCCGAGGCGCTGCCCGCCGTCGTCGGCGCGCAGGAGGCGGCTCGGCTGGCCGCGCAGCGGCCGGAGGACGCCCAGGTCACGGTGCTGACGCCGCGCGAGACGAAGGGCCTGGAGTTCGACGCCGTGGTGCTGGTGGAGCCCGCGGCGATCGCGGAGGGCCCGGGCGGGACGAGCGACCTCTACGTGGCGATGACGCGGCCCACCCAGCGCCTGGTCGTGGTGCACGCCCGGGCGCTGCCCGAGGGGTTCTGACGGCGGCGGGTGGGCGCCCGCCCGCCCGCCGCCCCGTCCTCGTCCCAGCAGGCGGGACGTCGGCGGGGTCCGCTTGGTGCATCCGGCCCCCCTGGCGCACCATGGGTCCGTGCAGCGAGCCCTCCTCCTCGAGAACGTCCACCCGACCTCCGTGCCGATCCTCGAGTCGGCCGGTTACGAGGTCGACTACCGCAAGGGAGCCCTGGACGAGGACGAGCTGATCTCCGCGCTCGACGGCGTCCAGCTCCTCGGCATCCGGTCCAAGACCGAGGTGACCGCGCGGGTGCTGACGGAGGCGACCGACCTCGTCGGTGTGGGCGCCTTCAGCATCGGCACCAACCAGATCAACCTCACGGCGGCCGCCAACCGCGGCGTCGCCGTGTTCAACGCGCCGTTCTCCAACACCCGGTCGGTGGTGGAGCTGGCGATCGCCGAGATCATCTCGCTGACGCGCCGCATGACGGAGCGCGACCGCGCGCTGCACGACGGCGTCTGGGACAAGTCCGCCGAGGGTTCGCACGAGGTGCGCGGCCGTACCCTGGGCATCGTCGGCTACGGCAACATCGGCTCGCAGCTCTCCGTGCTCGCCGAGAACCTCGGCATGTCGGTGATCTTCTACGACACCGCGGAGAAGCTGGCGCTCGGCAACGCGCGCCGCGCCGAGACGCTCGACGAGCTCCTGGAGGCCGCCGACGTCGTGACGCTGCACGTGGACGGGCGGTCCGGCAACGCGGGGCTGTTCGGTGCCAAGCAGTTCGCGCGCATGAAGCAGGGCGCGATCTTCCTCAACCTGTGCCGCGGGTTCGTGGTGGACGTCGACTCGCTGGCCGAGCACATCACCTCCGGGCACCTGTCCGGCGCCGCGGTGGACGTCTTCCCGACCGAGCCCAAGAAGCGCGGCGACTCGTTCGAGTCGGTGCTGCGCGGGCTGCCGAACGTGATCCTCACGCCGCACGTGGGCGGCTCCACCGAGGAAGCGCAGGAGGCGATCGGGCAGTTCGTCGCCAAGAAGCTCAGCGACTACGTGACCACCGGCTCGACGATGCTCAGCGTCAACCTGCCCAACCTCCAGCTCGAGCACACGGGCGTGGGCCGCATCAAGCTGCTGCACCGCAACGTGCCGGGCGTGCTGGCCACGGTGAACCAGATCTTCGCCGACCACGGCGCGAACATCGAGGGCCAGATGCTCGCCACGCGCGGCGACATCGGCTACGTGGTCACCGACATCTCGGACGTGACCGAGCGCGGCGCCTCCAAGAAGCTCCAGGCCCTGGACACGACGATCCGCCTGCGCATCCGCGACGCGTTCGACCGGCCGGAGTTCCCGCCGGGCCCGGCGGCCCGCTGATCCAACCCGCCCTGCCTGCCCGTCGAGTGCGGGATGTTCGCCCTTCTGGCACACGAAGAAGGGCGAACATCCCGCACTCGACGAGGTTCAGGAGCGAGACGCGGTCGGGATGTCGTACGCCGCGAACGCCTCGGCTACCTGCGACTCGGTCAGGCCGTAGCGGTCCAGCGTGTACGCGTGCGGGCGGTGGCCCGTCCGGTCGGTCGCGGCAGCGAGGTTGGCGGCGTCGGCCGGCGTCCACGTCAGGTCCAGCCGGTCGAACACCCCGCGCAGCACGGCCTCGGGCCGGGCCACCAGGTCGTCGTACACGACGTCGATCACCGCGTCCGCCGGGAGCTGCTCGCGCAGCGCCAGCGCCCGTTCCACGCCGCCGGCGGAGATGTCCAGCCACTCCTGGCCGATGCGCTCCAGGTCGATGCGGCCGGGCTTGACGTACATCGTGTGGGTCGCCTCGGCCATCGAGCAGCCGGAGGCGACGGCCGCACCGGGCGCACGGTGGGTCCACACGAACCGCGCGTCCGGGAAGGCCCGGAGGATCTCGGGCATGCGCCACAGGTTCATCGGGTGCTTGAGCACCCACCGGTCCGGCGCCTCGCCGGCGGCGATGACCTGCAGGGCGTCCCGCAGGAACCGGTAGTCCTCGGTGAGGTCGGCCTGCGCCACCCACTCCAGGTACCGGGGCGCGGGACCCCACGTCGCGTACATCTCGGTGTGCGCGCGCAGCATGAAGTCCTCCTCCTCGCTCTCGGCGACCAGGGGGTGCAGGTGCGCCCAGGCGGGACTGACCTTGCCGACGGTCGCGAACCGCTTGCGGGTCTTCTCGATCACCTTCGCGCGCTCGGCCTCGGGCAGCGGGAGGCCCAGGTTGGTCATCTCCCACAGCTTCGGACCCCGGTTGCCGGGGTGCCGGGCGATCAGGTTGTACGTGAGCGTGGTGCCGGTGCGTGGCAGGCCCACGACGAACACGGGCGCCGTCACCGGCTCCTGGAGCACCTCGGGGCGCTGCGCCTGGGCGTCGCGGACCACCGCACGGTTGCGGAGCCGGTCCCGGATCTGGTCCTGGGTGCTCATCCAGCCGAGGCCGCTGAGGTCGGGGTTGGCCGCGTGGTCGGCCAGCAGCAGGCGCAGGCCGTCGACGGCCGCGAGGTCGGCCTCGGTCAGCGGGACGCGTCCGCGCTGCACCTCGGCCAGGATGCCGTCGAAGACGGCGTCGGGGTCCTTGCGGGTGCGCATCCCGGGGGTGAGCAGCAGGTTGAGCAGTCTGAGCAGGGGTGTGGCCTGGGGCATGGCGCTCATCCTGCCCATACCGCCCGGTGCCGACAAGCTGCCAGGAGGGTCATTCCGGATCGTGACCTGGGCCGTCGGTCACCGCGGAGCGATCGTCCGTTAGCATCCCGAGCGGAGGCTCGTACCCGGCGTCACATGCGCCGGGCGCGGCCGCCGCCGAGAGGAGAACCGTGACCCCAGCATCATCGGTACCGCGGCCCGTGCGGCTGAGCGACGTCGCCGAACGCACCCCGCTCGTGGCGACGACGTCGTCGCCCGACGCGAACGCGGTGTACGAGCAGCTCCGTGAGCGCTGGGGATCGATCGCCCCGATCGACCTGGAGCCCGGCGTGCCGGGCTGGCTGGTGCTGGGGCACGCGGCGGCGGTCGGGATGCTGCGCGACGACCACACCTTCATCAAGGACCCGTCGATCTGGAACGGTCACGGCAAGGGCCTGCTCGGGCCGGGGTCGGGCCTGCACCTGGTGCTCGCCCAGGCGCCGAAGCCCACCCTCGCGGACGCCGACGGCGCCAAGCACGCCCGGCTGCGCCCACCCGTGGACGACGCGCTGGAGCAGGTCGACGAGGCCCGGGCCGGCGCCATCACCCGCCGGCTGTGCGGCATGCTCATCGACCGGTTCGAGGACCGCGGCCGCGCCGACCTGGTGGCCGAGTACGCCGCCGTCGTCCCGTTCCTGGTGCTGTCCGAGCTGGACGGCCTGGAACCGGGTCAGGCGCAGCGGCTGCAGGAGATCACCCGGGCGATCTTCGAGGCCGGAGCCGATGCCCGCGCGCTGACCGACGAGCTGCGCGAGATCGTCACGGGGCACATCGCGTACAGCCGCGAGCGCGGCACGCGGGACATCGCCGGCGTGCTGTCGGTGCACGAGAACTTCGAGAACGACCTCGAGCGCGCGCAGACGCTGACGGCCATCACGGCGGCGGCGACGGAGTCGCTCATGGCCTGGGTGGCACAGACCCTGGTGCTGATCCTGAGCGACCCGCGCTTCTCCCACCGGGTCTCGGGAGGCCGGCTGCACATCGACGACGCCCTCGACGAGGTGCTGTGGCGCTCGACGACCAACCCGAACCTCATGCCCCGGTTCGCGGTGCGCGACGTGGTGGTCGACGGCAAGCTCATCGAGCGCGGCGACCCGGTGGTCGTGGCCGTGCACGCGGCCAACCACGACCCGCTGGTGCAGTCCGACGACCCGTGGGAGACCGTGGGCAACCGGGCCTACCTGTCGTTCGGTGCGGGTGCGCACCGCTGCCCCGCCCCGCGCCTGGGCCGGGTCGTCGCCCGCATCGCGGTGGCCGAGCTGCTGCAGCGCCTGCAGCTGACGCTGGTCGGCGACCCCGACCGGGTCGAGTGGGCCACCAGCCCGTGGATGCGCTTCCCGGCGCGCCTGCCCGTGACGTTCCCCTCCCCGCGGCAGCAGCCCCCGTACGGGAGCTGGGGCGCCGACGCCGAGGACGACGACCCGGTGGGCTCCCCGCTCGGTCGCTGACGCCGCACCACGCTGACCAGGACATCTGCCGGCTGAGCGCCGACTGCCGGGTTGTTCCGCGCCACCATTCTGTGATCACTTCTGTTATTAGTTGTGATCTTTCGCGGCTCGCACCTCGGTGAGATCTGGCGCGCCGATTGACAGAACCGCACAGAGTCAGCCATTGTTGCGCTCGCACCCGGCAGTCCGCCCTCGACGACGAGGAACATCAGCGATGTCAGCTTCACAGTTTGAAACTCTTCAGCACACTACTTCACATTCGCCACCACGGCGGCTCAGCGACGGCCAGTTCGCCCTGCTCCTGCTCCTGCCCGGCGGCGCCCTGCTGCTCGGCGTGGTGCTGTACCCGCTCGTCGCGGCACTGGTGACGGCGTTCTTCGAGCAGAGCCTGGTCGTCCCCGGCCGCACGTTCGTCGGCCTGGCGAACATCGTCGACGTCCTGACCGGCGACTTCCCGCGCCTGCTGTGGCAGACCCTGGTCTTCACGGTCGGCACGACGGTCTTCCCGTTCGTCATCGGCTTCGCGCTGGCGCTGGCCCTGAACACCCGCATCCGCGGCGCCAAGGTGCTGCGCGGCCTCATGCTCATCCCCTGGCTGGTGCCCGGCGTCGTCGTGTCGTTCCTGTGGATGTGGATCTTCAACGCCAACTACGGCGTGCTGAACGCGCTCCTGGAGGCGGTCGGCCTCATCGACGGCGCCGTGCCCTGGCTCGCCCAGCCCGGTACCGCGATGACGGCCGTGGTGGTGGCCAAGACCTGGCAGTCCTTCCCCTGGATGATGGTCATGCTGCTGGCCGGCCTGCAGACGGTGCCGCGCGAGCTGCACGAGGCCGCGGAGATGGACGGCGCCGGCACCGTGCGCCGCTTCTTCTCGATCACGCTGCCCCAGGTCAAGGGCATCGTCGGCCTGGTGCTGCTGCTGGAGCTCATCTGGAACTTCCAGCACTTCGACATCATCTACGTGCTCACCGGCGGCGGGCCCGCCGGCGCCACGCAGACGTTCGCGACCGCCGTCTACGAGACCGCCTTCCACGGGTTCGACCTCGGGCACGCCGGCGCGCTCGGGCTGCTCTGGATGGTCCTGCTGATGGGCCTCGTCGTCGTGTACATCCGCTTCTCGGAGAAGGGAGAGGCGAAGTGAGCGCGCTGACGCCGACCCGCACCCCCGCCCCTGCGCCGGCCGGCCAGGACGCCACCACGCCCCCGCCCCGCCCGGTGCGGCGCAGCCCCCTGCGTTCCGAGCGGCGCGGCGTGCGCATCGCCGCGTGGTCCACCGTGGTGGTCTTCGGCGGGTTCGCCCTGCTGCCGGTGTACTGGCTGCTCGCCACCGCGCTCACCCCGCGCGACCAGGTCTTCGCCTACCCGCCCCGGCTGTTCCCCGCGGCGCCGACGCTCGACGCCTTCGCCGCGCTGGCCGGCAACGAGCAGCTGTTCGTCTACCTGCGCAACAGCCTGCTGGTGTCGGTGCTCACCGCCGTGCTCTCGGTGCTGGTCTCGGCGTACATGGGCTACTCGTTCTCCAAGCTCCGCTACCGCGGGCGCCGGTCGCTCATGTACTTCGTGCTCGCCTCGCAGATGTTCCCCCAGGCGCTGCTGCTGGTGACGCTCTACTCGCTGTTCAGCGCGTACGGCCTGCTCAACACCTACACCGCCCTGGTGCTGAGCTTCACCACGTTCACGCTGCCGCTGTGCGTGTGGATGCTCAAGGGGTTCTTCGACACCATCCCCGACGAGCTCGTCGAGGCCGCACGCGTCGACGGCGCCTCGCGGCTGCGGATCATCCACTCGATCGTGCTGCCGCTGTCGGCCCCGGGCCTCATCGCCGCCGGGCTGTTCGCCTTCGTGCGCGGCTGGAACGACTTCATCTTCGCCCTCACGCTCGCCGGCCCCGAGAAGCAGACCCTGCCGCCGGGCCTCGTGAACACGTTCGTGGGCGAGGCGTCCACCGCCTGGCCCGAGCTCATGGCCGCGTCCCTGGTGGTCTCGCTGCCGGTGGCCATCGCCTTCATCGCCCTGCAGAAGTACCTGGTCGGCGGCCTCACCGCCGGCGCAGTCAAGGGCTGACGGCGCCCGGCGGCACCACCGCCGGAGTCCCGGCCCGTAGTCCCCGTATGCCCGACCCCTCATCGTGGAGGATTCCCATGCCCGCTCACCCCGCCCTCGACACCACCACCCTGTCCCGCCGCCGCCTGCTGCAGCTGCTCGGCCTCGGCGCCGGTACGCTCACGCTGGCCGCCTGCGTGCCCGAGGCCGGCCCCGCCGCGCCCCAGGCCGCGAGCACCGCGGCCGCCGGGGCGAAGACCGACTTCAGCTTCGCCTCCTGGTCGCTGACCGAGGAGACGGCCGCCCCGGCGATCCGCGAGCTGCTGGGCCAGTACTCCGAGACGAACGACGTCACGGTCCGCGAGGTCTCCTACCCGTACAACGAGTACATCAGCCAGCTCACGCTCCAGGTCAAGGGCGGCCAGGTGACCGGCGCCGTGCACGTGGACGTCGCGTGGCTCGGCTCGCTGGCCGCGCTCGGCAAGCTGCAGGACCTGGGCCCGCTCGCCCAGGGCGCCGACTACACGCAGGCGGGGCTCACGGCGTCGCGGTTCGACGGCGTGCAGTACGGGCTGCCGTGGAACATCGGCGCGATCGGTCTCATCGCCAACTCGGGCCTGCTGGAGCAGGCCGGGATCGGCGACGTGCCCGCGACGATCGACGAGTTCGAGGCCGCGCTCAAGGACCTCAAGAAGCTCGGCGGCGGCGTGGTCCCCTACGCGGCGTCCACGAAGGCGGCACAGCTCAAGGACGTGCTGATCTGGATGGAGACGTTCGGCAGCCCGCTGCTGGACGGCGACACGGTGACGATCGGCGACGACGCGAGCGTCGAGGCCGTCACCTGGTACAAGTCGCTCTACGACCAGGGCCTCATCGCGCCCGACGTCGACCGGTTCGACGCGCGGTCGCTGTTCGCCCAGGGCCGCGCCGCGATCTACGACGACGCGATCGTCGGCCGGGACGCAGTGGTCACCGAGTCGCCCGACAAGAAGCTCGCGGACAAGCTCACGGCCTGGTCGCGTCCCGTGCTCGCCGCGGGCGACACCCCGCGCGCGCTGGTCTGGGGCGGCGCCGTCGCCGTCGTCCAGGGGGACGGCGCGGAGACCGCAGCCGACTTCGCGAAGTGGATGACGTCGGACGTCGAGGTCGCGAAGCAGTACTTCGCGGCGCGCGGTCTGCCGCCGGCCACCGAGTCGGCGCTGGCGCTGCCGGAGGTGGCGGACGACGCGTTCGGCGCGCAGTTCGCCGAGCGGATCACCGCCACCGCCACCACCAACCCGTTCTGGGTCTACCCGCAGTACGCCCAGATCGAGACGGTCATCGCCGAGCAGGTCCAGGCGGTGCTGGTGGGCAGCGCGGAGCCGAAGGCCGCGATGGCGAAGGCCGGCGAGGCCGCTCAGAAGCTCGTCGGCTGACGGCGCCGCGACACGTGTTCGTTCCCGCAGTCACCCCCACGGTTCAAGGAGGAACCATGCGACGACAGCACCACCCCGGTCCCCGTGCCGTCACGGCCGCCCTCGCGGCGGCCGTGACCCTCGGCGCCGCCCTGCCCGTGCCGGCCGCCGCCGCGCCCGTCCCGGCGGCCGCGGCCCGGCACGCGGCGCAGGTCGACCAGCTGCCCTTCACCGTCGACTCGTCCAACCAGGCGGGCTGGTGGAAGCCGCTCGACGTGGTCGGCGGCGTCACCTACGTCGCCTACAACGCGCCCGGTCCCACGGCCGCCACGCACGAGGTGCACGTGGCCGCGCGCGGTGCGGACGGCGACTGGACCGACGGCTGCCTGCGGACGGCCGACGGCAGCTGCGCCACGTTCGCGGACGACAACGGCCACAACCAGCCCTCGATCGTGGTGGACGGCGACGGACACGTGCACGCGTTCGTCTCCATGCACCACGAGCAGTGGAACTACTTCCGCACCACGACGCCGGGCGACGTCACCTCGCTGGTGGACGTCTCGGCGCAGATGCCGGACCAGGACCTCGCCATCACCTACCCGGTGACCGCCCGCGGCGCGGACGGCGACGTCTACGTCATGGCCCGGGCGGGTGCGGACCAGCGGCAGGCCCGGACGGGCAACCTGTACCGCTTCGACACCTCGGCCGGAACGTGGTCGCGCGTCGCGGTGGTCGCCGACGCGCAGAGCCACTCGTTCTACCCGGACGACCTCAAGGTGGGCACGGACGGCCGCGTGCACGTGCTGTGGGAGTGGGGGCCCTGGCCCGCCGACCCGTCACGGCACCTGGGCTCGTACGCCGTGTACGACCCGGCCGACGGCTCGTTCCGCGACGTCACGGGCGCCGCTCTCGCCACCCCGATCACGCCGTCGACGCCGGGCGCCGTGATCTACCAGCCGTACACCGCGGGCGAGGACATCGGCTCGTACTGGCCGGCCCTGCAGACCGCGAAGCTCGCCGTGCACGGTGACGAGCTGGACGGCATCGCCTACCGGTTCCGCACCGAGGGCGTCACCGCGTTCGACGGCTACGACGTCCGGTACGCCCGCTGGGACGGCGCCGCCTGGCAGCGCGAGACCGTGCTCGACCTGGCCGGGCTCGGGCCGGGCGTCGAGACGTCGGCGGCCATCGAGACGACGTCGGCGGGCGCCACCACGCGGGTGTACGCGGTGGTGGAGACCACCTCCTGCGTGACGGGCCAGCGCAGCGCCGTCGTGCGCGCCGAGCAGGTGCGGGGCGAGAGCACCTGGCGGTTCGGTACGGTCGGCGAGCCGCAGACGGGTGCCCAGCGGCTGAGCGCCGTCACCGGGCCGACCGGCACGGACGCGATGTACCTGACGGTCCCCAGCGCCGGGCTGCTGTTCCACGCCGCGCTGCCCCGCACGGCCGGCACGCCCGAGGGCGGCACCGCCGCCGACGTCGTGGCGGACCTGCGCGGGGAGGCCACCCGGGTCAACGTGGCCCGGGGCGCGGACGTGACCGTGTCCTCGACGCTGCGCGCCGACACCGGCGGCGAGCTCGCGGTGGACGGCTCCTGCACGGACGCCAGCCGCTGGATCTCCGCCCTGGAGGACACCCAGCCGGTGCTGACCGCCGACTGGGGCACGCCCACGGCCGTCGACACGGTCCGCGTGCGCAGCGGCTACAGCAAGGCCACCGGCACGGCCGACGTGCTGCGCGCCTTCTCCGTCGAGCTGCACACGGCCGACGGCTGGGTCCCGGTGGGCCAGGTCAGCGGCAGCACGCAGGGCACCGTCACCCTCACCTTCCCCGCCGCCACGGCCGACCAGGTGCGGCTGCTGGTCACCGACCCGTCGGCGTCGGCCACCGACGTCGCGCGGGTCTACGAGGTCGAGGCCCTGGCCGTCGACGGCTAGTCCCTGCCCCACGCCTGCCCCACCCCGCCCCGCACACCCACCAGCACTCTTGACCAGCACTGAGGAAACAAGGAGAACATGCGCACCCAGACGGTAGAAGCCGACATCGTCGTCGTCGGAGGGGGCCTCGCCGGCGTCTGTGCCGCCGTCGCGGCCGCCCGGACGGGCCGGCAGGTCGTGCTGATCAACAACCGGCCGGTGCTCGGCGGCAACTCGTCGTCCGAGGTGCGGGTGTGGGTGTGCGGGGCGACCGCGCACGGCAACCAGCGATGGGCCCGGGAGACCGGGATCATCGGCGAGATGTACGTGGAGAACCAGTACCGCAACCCCGAGGGGAACCCGGTCTACTGGGACGACGTCGTGCTGGACACCGTGCGTCGCGAGCAGAACATCCGGCTGTTCCTGAACACCGACGTCCGCGAGGTGCGCGCCACCGGGCCCGACGACGCCCGGCGTATCGAGTCGGTGACCGGCTGGACCATGGCGTCGGAGATCCTGACGACGTTCACCGCGCCGGTCTTCCTGGACTGCACCGGCGACGGGCTCGTGGGCCACCTCGCCGGGGCCCGGTACCGGCTCGGCAAGGAGAGCCATGCCGAGTTCGGCGAGGAGTGGGCGCCGCCGGAGGCGGTGCGCGAGTTCCTCGGCTCGACGCTGCTGTTCTACACCAAGGACCTGGGGCACCCGGTGAAGTACGTGGCGCCGGAGAGCGCCATCGACATCTCGGGCACCCCCATCCCCGAGCACCGCATCATCCGCAGCGGCGACTCCGGCGCGCACTACTGGTGGATCGAGTGGGGCGGCGAGCTCGACACGGTCGACGACAACGAGCGGATCCGCGACGAGCTGCGCGGCGTCATCCTCGGCATCTGGGACCACATCAAGAACTCCGGGAAGTTCGACGCCGACAACCTGACCCTCGAGTGGATCGGCAACGTGCCCGGCAAGCGCGAGTACCGCCGGTTCGTGGGTGACTACACGCTGCACCAGGGCGACATCGTGGGCCAGACCGAGTTCGCCGACGGCGTCGCGTTCGGCGGCTGGTCCATCGACCTGCACCCCGCACAGGGCATGTACGCCACGGGTGCCGGGGCCCTGCAGCGCTTCTCCGACGGCGTCTTCGAGATCCCCTACCGGTCCCTGTACTCCGTGAACGTGGAGAACATGCTGTTCGCGGGCCGTGACGTCTCGGCCACGCACATCGCGTTCGGCGCCGCGCGCGTCATGGCCACCTGCGGCGCCATGGGCCAGGCCGCGGGCACCGCGGCGGCCCTGTGCGTCGAGCACGGCACCACGCCGCGCGGCGTGTACACCGACCACCTGGACGAGCTGCGCCAGACGCTGCTGGCCTGGGACGCTCCCCTGGTCGGCGTCGCGAACGCCGACGAGCGGGACCTGGCCCGGCGCGCCCGCGTGACGGCGTCGAGCACCACCACGACCGTCGCCGCCCCGGTGGCCGCCACGACGGGCGACCCGTACGACGACTTCGACGTGCACGACCTCGACGTCGACCTGGGCATCGCGCTGCCCGTGCACCCGCGCCTGGACAGCGTGGACCTGCTCGTCTCGGCCCGGAACGACACGACGCTCCGGGTGGAGGTGTACTCCACCGGCAAGAAGCAGAACGTGGTGCCCGCGCACCTGGAGTCGGCGACCGACGTCGTCGTGCCCGCCGGTGACCACCGCTGGGTCACGGCCCACGTGCCGTTCGCCCCGGAGGTGCCGCAGAACGCCGTGGTGGTGCTCCGCGCCAACCCCGACCTGGCCGTGCACACCACGGCCACCCTGCCGCCCGGGGTGCTCACCCTGGTGCACCGCGTCGACAGCGACGACCAGAACGTGCAGATCAGCACCGACGAGCTGCTCGTGCAGTGGCCCACCAAGCCGCTGCGCGGCCGGTCCGTCGTCTTCCGGACCGCCCCCGAGACGCACGCGCTCGCGCCCGAGCGGGCGACGTCGGGCTACCACCGCAACCACGGCGGGCCGAACATGTGGGCCTCGGCGCCCCTGTCCCCCGGCCGCGAGGAGTGGCTGCGCCTGGACTGGGACGAGCCCGTGACCCCGGGCGAGGTGCGGGTCGTGCTCGACGACGACCTCGACGTCGAGCTCAACACGCTGCACCACCACCGCACCCCCCACGAGATCCTGCCCACGCTGGTGAAGGACTACCGCGTCGAGGTGCTGCCGCACGACGGGCCGGACTGGGTCACCGTCGCGGCCGTGACCGGCAACCGGCAGCGGCTGCGCGTGCACCCCCTGCCGGACGACCTCGGCGCCGTCCGCTCCGCCCGCCTCGTGGTCGGCGCCACCAACGGTGCCGAGCAGGCCCGCGTGGTCGCGTTCCGGGTCCAGGAGCGGTGATGCCGACCGGGAACGACAGGACCCTGCGCGCCGCGCCCGCGGTGTCGCCGGTCCCCCGCCGCCGGGCGGGCACCACTACGCTGTCGGTCGTGCACAGGAAAGAGCGCACCGGGATCGTGGCGCTCGCCGTGCCGGACCTGGAGGAGCCGTACTTCGCCGAGCTGACGGCGCTGCTGGTGCGGCGCGCGGACCAGCGTGGCCTGTCGGTGCTCATCCAGCAGACCGCCGGCGACCACGAGCGCGAGGTCAACGTCGCCAACGGCATCGGCCTGCCCGCGACGGATGGGCTGATCCACATCCCCCGCGCGCTGTCGGTGGCCGACCTGACCCGCCGCGCCACGCCCGGCCCCCTCGTGCTGCTGGGCGAGCACATCCTGGTCAGCCCGTTCACGCACGTCACCATCGACAACCGCGCGGCGTCCTACGCCGCGGCCGAGCACCTGGCCCAGGTCGGCTGCGCCCGGGTCGCGTACGTGGGCACCCGGGACGCGCGCCCGTCCGACGCCGCCGACCGGCGGTACACGGGCTACCGGGACGCCGTCGCAGCCCTGGGGCTGGCGCAGGACCCGGACCTGGTGGCGCAGCTCGACGCGTTCACGCCGGACGAGGGCCTGCGGGCGGTCGCCGACCTGCTGCGCCGGGGGGTCGCGTTCGACGGCCTGGTCTGCGCGAACGACTCCGTTGCCTTCGGCGCGCTGGTCGCGCTGGAGGCCGGCGGGCGGTCGGTGCCCGGCGACGTGGCCGTGGTCGGCATCGACGACGTGCGCGGCGCGCGGTTCACGGTGCCCGCCCTGACGTCGGTCGCCCCCGACAAGGAGGCGCTGGTCGAGCGCGCGCTGAGCGAGCTCGAACGGCAGATCGCCACCCCGCCCGGCGGCAACCTGCCCGTGGAGCACGTGGTGGTCGGGGCGCGGGTGGTGCCCCGGGCCAGCACGGCCCGGTGAGGCCCCGGCGGGCCGTGCCGCACGGCCGGCCTCCCGGGCACGCCCGGGCTCAGTCCACCGGCACGACCTGGAGCTCGCCCACCTGCTCGGCGAGCGTCGCGCGGGCCGCCTCGTCCAGCCCGTCGTCGACCACGAGGTGGCGCACGTCGCGCAGGTCCACCACGGTGGTCAGCCCCACGACGCCCCACTTGGAGTGGTCGGCCAGCACGACGGCGGCGCCACCCGCCGCGAGCAGCGCGCGGTCGGTCTCGGCCTCCAGGAGGTTCGGCGTGGTCAGGCCGGCGTGCAGGTCGATGCCGTGCGCGCCGAGGAACGCGATGTCCAGGTGCAGGTGCTCCAGCGACCGCACGGCCACCGGGCCCACCAGGGAGTCGGACGGCGTCCGGACGCCGCCGGTCAGCACCACGGACTGCGTGTACGGCTCGTCGGACCGGTCAGGACGCCGGAACACCTCGGCGACCGGCAGCGAGTTGGTCACCACGGTCAGCTCCGCGACGTCGCGGAGCTCCTGCGCGAGCACCCACGCCGTCGTGCCGCCGGAGAGGCCGACCGCCATACCCGGCTCCACCAGGGCCGCCGCGTGCCGCGCGATCGCCCGCTTCTGGGCGACCTGCTGGTGCACGCGGGCCACGAACCCGCGGTCCTGGCGCACCGTCTCGTCCGGCCGCGCCGTGGCACCGCCCCGCACCCGGTCCAGCTTCCCGTGGTCCGCGAGCACCTCGATGTCGCGGCGGACCGTCATCGCGCTCACGCCGAGCTCGTCGGCGAGCTCCGCGATGCTCGCGGCGCCCCGGCGGGCCACCTCGTCGACGATCCGCGCCCTGCGCTCAGCGACCAGCACACCTACCCCTTTCGACGACCGGCTCAGTGTGACACGAGCCGCGCCGTCGGCCACCGCCGTACCCGCCGAAGGAAACCCGACGTGACCCCTGCCGCACCCCCGCCCCTGCCGAGCCCCTACGACCGGTGGTTCCCGGGCAGCCCCCTCGACGGCACCTACGGGTACGACCGCGACGCGCTGCTCGCCGTGGTGCCCGCCGCCGAGCCGGACGGGTTCGCCGAGCTGTGGCGGTCCTGGTACGCCCGGGCGCGGGAGGTGCCGTCCGACGTGGTGGTCGAGGCGGCGGGTGGGGCTCGCCGGTCCACGCACGACGTCTCCGTGGTGATCTACACCGCCGACGGCGGGCTGCGCCTGCGGGCCTGGGTCGCGGTGCCGGTGGGCGCACGGCCCCGCGTGGGCGTGGTGCACAGCCACGGGTACGGCGGGCGGGACGCCCCGACCTTCGAACGGGTGCCGCACGACGCCGCCGTCATCTTCCCGGTCGCGCGCGGGCTCGGTGCTCTGAACGCCGGTGTCGGGGCGCCCGACACCAGCTCGCGGCACGTGCTGCACGGCATCGAGGCGGTGGAGACGTACGCCGTCGGGCGGTCCGCCGTGGACCTCTGGCACGCGGGGACCGCCCTGCTGGACCTGCTGGCCCGGCAAGACGGGACCTTGGGCAACCTGCCGCTGTACTTCGTCGGCACGAGCTTCGGCGGCGGCATCGGGGCGCTGGCCGTGCCGTGGGACGACCGGTTCGTGGGCGCCACGCTCGAGGTGCCGACGTTCGGCCAGCACGACCTGCGCCTGACGATGCCGTGCACGGGCAGCGGCGAGGCCGTGCGCCACCACGTCGCGGACCACCCGGAGGCACGCGAGGTGCTGGCGTTCCACGACGCGTCGGTGGCCGCCACGCACCTGCGCGTGCCCACCCGCGTCGAGTGCGCGGCGTGGGACACGCACGTGCCGCCGCCAGGACAGTTCGCGGTGGCGAACGGGGTGGGCCGGGCCGCGGGGGCGAACCTGGAGCTGGCGATCCACACGGCGGGCCATGCCGAGTACCCCGGCCAGTCCCGGGAGCAGGCGGCGGCGTTCGCCGCGACCCGCGCCCACATCGCCCGCACCCTCCCGACCTGACCGGCCCACCGGCCCCACCCACGGGCCTCACCGACGGGCCTCACCCACCGGCCTCACCCACCGGCCTCACCCACCGGCCTCACCGACGGGCCTCACCGACGGGCCCCACCCACCGGCCTCACCCAGCCGCCGGCGGCGAACGCGGACCTGGTAGCACTCCGGGCGCTCAGAACGCACCTACTCCCGCACTCAACACTCCACGACGCCGGCCCGACGCCGGTCGGCAACGGTCGGCGACGGCCGACGACGGCCGGCGACGGCCCGGCGACGGCCCGGCGATGACCGGCGACGGCCCGGCGATGACCGGCGACGGCCCGGCGATGACCGGCGACGGCCCGGCGATGACCGGCGTCGGCCCGGCGATGACCGGCGTCGGCCCGGCGATGACCGGCGTCGGCCCGGCACCCTCCAGCCCCCGCCGAACGTAGGGATCGTCGGTCGATGAGGGCCCATGGGCCGACCATCCCTACGTTCGGCCAGGCAGGGAGGGCGTCGGGCGGGCGCCGCGAGAGGGTCAGCGGCCCGTGAAGGTGGGGGGCTCGCGGGTCAGGAACGATGCGACCGCACCCGTGTGGTCGGACGTGGCGCCGCACCGGGTCTGGGCCACCGCCTCGGCCGCGAGGGCGTCGTCCAGGCTCAGGCCCGGGGCCCGGGCGAGCAGGCGCTTGGTCTGCGCGAACGCCGTGGTCGGTCCTTCGGCGAGCTGCCGGGCCAGCGCGGTGGCCCGGGGCAGCACCTCGTCCGGCTCGACGATCTCGCCGGCGATACCCCAGGCGACGGCCTCCTCGGCGGTGAACGTGCGGCCGAACAGGACGAGCTCCTTGGCCCGGGCGTCCCCGACGGCGCGCGGCAGCGTGACCGACAGGCCGGTGTCGAAGGTCAGCCCGATCCCCGTGAACGCGGTCGCCAGCCGCACGCCGGTCGCGAAGACCCGGTGGTCGCACGCGAGCGCGAGGCCCAGTCCGGCCCCCGCGCAGGTTCCGGCCACGGCGGCCAGCACCGGCTTGGGCATGGTCAGCAGGTCGCGCACGACGGGCGAGTAGTGCTCGCGGACCGTGGAGAAGGCCGCCTCCGCCCCGTCGGCCAGGGCAGCGGCGTGCTCGCCCAGGTCCTGGCCCAGGCAGAACGCCCGCGTGGTCCCGGCGAGCACGACGGCGCGCACCGCGTCGTCGGCGGCGACGTCCGCGACGGCGGCGCGCAGGGCCTCCTTGGCCGCGACGGTCAGGGCGTTGCGGTGCGCGGGGTCGTCCAGCGTGATCGTCGCCACCGCGTCCACGCGGTCGACGACGACGGGAGCGTCGCTCATCGTTCCTCCTTCACGATCGGTGCCGGGTGTCACCACGGGTAGAACCCCTGCCCGGTCTTGCGGCCCAGCTCCCCCGCGGCGACCTTGTCGCGGAGCACCCGGGGCGGCGCGAACCGGGGCCCCAGCTCGCGTTCGAGGTGCTCGGCGATGTGCAGCCGCACGTCGAGCCCCACGAGGTCGGTGGTGCGCAGCGGACCCACCGGGTGCCGGTAGCCCAGGGTCATCGCGGTGTCGATGTCGGCGGCGTCGGCCACGCCCTCCTCCAGCATGCGCATCGCCTCCAGGGCGAGCGCCACCCCGAGCCGGCTGCTCGCGAAGCCCGGTGAGTCCTGGACGGTGATCGCCGTCCGGCCCAGGCCCGCGACCCAGTCCCGGGCCCGGGCGACGAGGCCGGGCGCGGTGCGCCGTCCGACCACCACCTCGACCAGGGAGCTGACCGGGACGGGGTTGAAGAAGTGCAGGCCCACCAGGCGGGAGGGGTCCGGCAGGGCGTCGGCCAGCGCATCGATCGACAGCGAGCTCGTGTTGGTGGCGAACGCCGCGCCGGGGGCCGCCGCGGCCGCCCGCGCCAGCACGTCACGCTTGAGGCCGGCCACCTCGGGCACGGCCTCGACCACCAGCGCGCAGCCGGCCAGTGCGGCGTCGTCCACCACGACGCCGAACCCGCCCGCGACCGTCGCGCCCTCGGCGACCGCCCGGGCGAGGCTCCGCTCGATGCGCTCGCGCGCCGACCGCGCCGCGGCGTCGTCGCTCTCGACGACGGTCACGGTGGCGCCCGCCACCGCGAACGCATGGGCGATGCCGCCGCCCATGCGCCCGCCGCCGTACACGCCGACGGCGTCCGGGACGGCCACCACCGAGGCAGGCTGCGGAGCAGACGGCGCGGCCGCAGCCGCCGGACCGGGCGCCGCTCCCTCCGGGACCCCGGTCATGGCCGCCCCCTGCGCCGGTCGAGGAACGCCGTCATCCGGTCCGCCTTGTCCTGGGTCTCGAACAGCACCGCCTGGGCGACGTCGTCGATCAGGGGGTGGGCGGCGCGGGGCGCGTCCAGCACGGACTTGGTCAGCCGCACGGCGAGCGGTGCCTGCGCGGTGATCCGGTCGGCGAGCCGGTGCCCGGCCGGTTCCAGGTCGTCGGCGTCCACCACCTCATTGAGGAGCCGGACGGCGAGGGCCTCCTGCGCATCGAGCACGCGCCCTGCCAGCAGCACCTCCTTGGCGAGCGGCTCCCCGACGAGCTCCGCGAGCCGCCAGGCCGCCCCGGCGGCGGCGAGGATGCCGAGGCCCGGCTCGGGGTTGCCGATCCTGGTCGCCGGGGTGCCGATCCGGAAGTCGCACGCGTAGGCGAGCTCCGCGCCGCCGCCGAGGGCGTACCCGTCGACGAGGGCGACCACGGGCATCGGCAGCCGGCGGACCCGCTCGAAGACCCCGGAGTTGATCCCCGCCAGGGCATCCTCCCGGCGTCGTTCGCGCAGCTCCGCGATGTCGGCGCCCGCGGCGAAGGTGCCGCCGGAGCCCACCACGAGCGCCACCCGCGGCGTGGCCTCCAGCAGGGCGCAGGCGGCGTGCAGGGCCTCGACCGTGGCGCGGTCGATGGCGTTGCGGACCTCGGGCCGGTTCAGGCGCAGCACCACCCGGTCGTCGTGCTCCTCGACCAGCAGGGGCGCGCTCATGCGTCGAAGTCCACGACGACCTCGTCGCTCACGGGGAACGACTGGCAGGTGAGCACGAACCCGGCAGCCACCTCGGACTCCTCCAGCGCGTAGTTGCGCACCATGTCCACCTCGCCCTCGCGCACGCGCGCCCGGCAGGTGCCACAGACCCCGCCCTTGCACGCGAACGGCAGGTCGGCACGGACCTCCTGCGCGGCGTCGAGGAGCCGGGTGTCCCGCGGCATCGCGCTGGTCGTGGACCGGCCGTCGAGCACCACGGTCACCTGGCTCGTGGCGCCGTCGGCCACGCGGTCGGCGTGCCGTAGCTGCGGCGGCGGCTCGTCGACCCAGAACAGCTCGACGTGCACCCGGTCGGCCGGGACGCCGAGCTCGGCCAGCACCGCCCGGGCCCCGTCCTGCATGCCGAGCGGCCCGCAGAGCCACACGTGGTCCACGTCGCCGACCGGCACCACGAGGGTGAGCAGGGCACGCAGGCGGTCGGCGTCGAGCCTGCCCGAGAACAGGTCGACGTCCCGCGGCTCCCGGGACAGCACGTGGACCAGGTCGAGCCGGTCGTGGTGGGCGTCCTTGAGGTCCGCCAGCTCCTCGGCGAACATCACCGAGGCGGTCGTGCGGTTGCCGTAGAGCAGGGTCACGCGGGCGTCCGGGTTGCGCAGCAGCGTGGCCGCGATCGAGAGCACCGGCGTGATGCCCGAGCCCGCCGCGATGCACAGGTGCCGCCCGCCCGCCGCCGGGTCGGCCCGGAACCTGCCGCTCGGCGCCTGCACCTCCACCCGGTCCCCGGGCCGCACGTCGTGCACGAGCCAGGCCGAGAACAGCCCGTCGGGCACCTCGCGGACGCCGATCCGCGGCGGGCTGCCGACGGGCGCGCAGATCGAGTAGGTGCGGCGGTGCTCGACGCCGTCGACCACCCGGCGCAGCGTCAGGGACTGGCCGGCGGCGAAGTCGAACACGTGCCGCAGGCCGGCGGGCAGGTCGAACGTCACGGCGGCCGCGTCGTCGGTGAGCCGTTCGACGTCGCGCACGGTGAGCGTGTGGAAGGCCGTGCGCCCGGCGGCGGCGCGGCTCAGGGTGGCGGTCACGTCAGATCTCCTTCACGTGGTCGAACGGCTCCAGGCACGACCCGCAGCGGTACAGGGCCCGGCACGCCGTGGCGCCGAACTCGGACGTGACCTCGACGTCGTCCGCCCCGCAGCGCGGGCAGCGCACCGCGCGGCGAGGCGGGCCCAGGCGCAGCGGCACCGGCCCGGCGTGCCGGGGTGCGCGGCCCGGCGGGGAGATCCCGGCGTCCGCGAGCGCCGCCCGGCCGGCCGGGGTGATCCAGTCGGTGGTCCAGGCGGGTTCGAGGACGACGCGTACCCGCGCGTCGGCGAATCCCGCGGCGTGCAGCTCGTGCAGGAGGTCGTCGCGCATGGTCGCCATGGCGGGGCAGCCCGAGTAGGTGGGGGTGATCGCGGCGACGACGGCGCCGTCGTCACCGAGCGCGACGTCCCGCAGGACGCCGAGGTCGTGCAGGGTGAGCATCGGCAGCTCCGGGTCCACGACGGCGGCGGCGACCGCGCGGGCGCGGGTCAGCGCGCCGGGGTCTGCCGGATTGTGCGCCGGATTGTGCGCCGGACCGTGCACCGGCTGGTCCACCGGCAGGGTCCCCGGCGGGTGCGGGGCGGCCAGCCGCTGCCGCGCGGGTGCGGCGGTCACCACCGGCCTCCGGGGTGCGCGCGGGCGACCGACTGCATCTCGGCGAGCAGCAGGCTGAGCGCCTCGGTGTGCCGGCCGTCGCGGCCCGTCCGACCGAGCACGCCCGCGAGCGCGGGCACGTCGGGCCGGTCGACGCCGCTGGCGGCCAGCACCTGGCTGAGCACCGCGTCGACGCGCGCGGTGAGGCCCGCCGGGTCGACGCCGACGCCGGCCCGCGCGACCGCGCGCTCGACGTCGTGCGTCGCGAACAGCTCGGCCCGGTACGGCCAGAGCGCGTCGAGCCCGGCGAGCAGCCGCCGGCGGGACTCGGCGGTGCCTCGGGCCAGGGTCAGGAACCAGCGGGCGGCGAAGTCCCGGTGGTAGGTGAGCTCCTTGACGCCCTTGGCGGCCACGGCGGCGAGCACGGCATCCCGGCTGCGGCACAGCTCCTCGAACAGGGCCAGCCGCCAGGCCGAGAACAGCAGGATCCGGGCGACGGTGTGCCCGAAGTCGCCGTTCGGCACCTCCGCGAGGCGCACGTTGCGGAACCGGAGGCCGTCGCGGAAGAAGGCGAGCCGGTCCTCGTCGGGCACGGGTGAGCCGTCCGGCAGGGCGGGCACCTGGGCGGGGTCGGCGGCGGCCGCCCGGGCGAGCAGCAGCCGCGCCTGACCGAGCAGGTCGAGGGCGATGTTCGACAGCGCGATGTCCTCCTCCAGGTCGGGGGCACGGCTGCACCACTCGGTGAGCCGCTGGGAGAGCACGAGCGCGTCGTCGCCGAGCATCAGGCAGTAGGTCGCCAGCGCGGCGGGGTCCACGCCGTCGGGCACGGTGGCCTCGACGCCGGCCAGCGGGTCCTCGAAGTCGGTCCCGAAGGCCCAGCGGTCGTCGTTGACGAGCAGGCCCGCGTAGGCGCTGTCGTGCTCGCCGGGCTCATGGGTGCGGACGTCGGGCATGCGGCCTCCTCCAGGTGCGGGACGTCCTACATGTGCGGGACGTCGGCGGGGATGTCGTAGAACGTGGGGTGCCGGTAGACCTTGTCCCCGCTGGGCGCGAAGAGCGGGTCCTTCTCGTCCGGGCTGGAGGCCGTGATCGCGGACGACCGGACCACCCAGATGCTGACGCCCTCGTTGCGCCGCGTGTAGACGTCACGGGCGTGCCGCAGGGCCATCTGGTCGTCGGGTGCGTGCAGCGACCCGACGTGCACGTGGTTGAGGCCCCGCTTGCCGCGGACGAACACCTCGTAGAGCGGCCACTCGCCGCTGACCTGGCCGGTCATGCCACCTCCTCGTCGCCCTCGTGGTCCTCGTGGCCCTCGTGGCTGCCGTCATCCCCGTGGCTGCCGCCGTCCCCGTGGTCGTGACGGTTCGCGAACGCGAGCGCCGCCTCGCGGACCCAGGCGCCGTCGTCCCAGGCCTGCGCGCGGTGCGCCACGCGCTGGGCGTTGCAGGGGCCGTTCCCCGCGACGACGGCCCAGAGCTCGTCCCAGTCGGGCTGCCCGAAGTCGTAGGACCCGCGCTCCTCGTTCCAGGCGAGCTCCGGGTCGGGCAGGGTGACGCCCAGCGCGTCGGCCTGGGGCACGGTCATGTCGACGAAGCGCTGGCGCAGCTCGTCGTTGGTGTGCGTCTTGACCCCCCAGGCCATGGAGCGTGCCGTGTTGGGCGACGCGTCGTCCGGCGGGCCGAACATCATCAGCGACGGCCACCAGAACCGGTCCACGGACTCCTGGACCATGGCTCGCTGCTCGTCGGTGCCGCGCATCATCGTCGCCAGCAGCTCGAAGCCCTGCCGCTGGTGGAAGGACTCCTCCTTGCAGATGCGGATCATGGCCCGGCCGTAGGGGCCGAAAGAGGTGCGGCACAGGGGCACCTGGTTGCAGATGGCGGCGCCGTCGACCAGCCAGCCGATGGTGCCCGTGTCGGCGTACGAGAGCGTGGGGTAGTTGAAGATCGAGGAGTACTTCTGCCGGCCGCTGATCAGCATCTCGGTGAGCTCCTGCCGCGAGACGCCGAGGGTCTCCGCGGCCGAGTAGAGGTAGAGGCCGTGGCCCGCCTCGTCCTGAACCTTGGCGAGCAGGATCGCCTTGCGCCGCAGCGACGGCGCGCGGCCGATCCAGGCCCCCTCCGGCTGCATGCCGATGATCTCGGAGTGGGCGTGCTGCGCGACCTGGCGCACCAGGGTCCTGCGGTAGGCCTCGGGCATCCAGTCGCGCGGCTCGATGCGGTCCTTGCGGGCGATCGTGGCCTCGAACCGCGCTTCGAGCAGGGTCTCGGGCAGGGCGTCGGGCAGGGCATCGGGCTCGGTGTCTGCCGGCATGACCACCTCCGTGGGCGACGTCGCCCGTCCGCTGGACGCACTTCTGAACCTATTTACTGACCGAACGTTCTGTAATAGATTGGCACAGCCACGAGGGGTTGCACAACGGCCTGGGCACACCGATCGCAAAGGAGCGCAGAGTGAGCACACTGGAGAGCTACGTCGCGGGGCGCTGGCAGGCCGGCACGGACGACGGCGAACCCGTCCTCGACGCGGTGACCGGCGAGGAGATCACGCGGGTGTCGAGCCACGGGATCGACTTCGCCGCCGTGGTCGCGCACGCCCGTGAGGTGGGCGGCCCGGCCGTGGCCCGGCTCACGTTCCACGAGCGGGCGACCCTGCTCAAGGAGCTCGCGCTGCACCTGGGCGGGGCCAGGGACGAGTTCTACGCCCTGTCGCTGCGCACGGGCGCCACCCGGCGTGACTCCGCGGTCGACATCGACGGCGGCATCGGCACCCTGTTCAGCTACGCGAGCAAGGGCAAGCGGGAGCTCCCGGACGACACCGTCGTGCTGGACGGCGCCCTCGAACCCCTCGGCAAGGGCGGCACCTTCGTGGGCCAGCATCTGTACACCTCCCGACCCGGGGTCGCGGTGCAGATCAACGCCTTCAACTTTCCCGTCTGGGGCATGCTCGAGAAGCTCGCGCCCGCGTTCCTCGCGGGCCTGCCCGGCATCGTCAAGCCGGGCAGCCAGACGGCGTACCTCACCGCCGCGGTGGTGCGGCACATCATCGCCTCCGGGATCCTGCCCGAGGGCAGCCTCCAGCTCGTCTGCGGCAGCGCCGGCACGCTGCTGGACGAGCTCGGCGAGCAGGACTCGGTGGCCTTCACCGGCTCGGCGCACACCGCCGAGATCCTGCGTTCGCACCCGTCGGTGCTGCACCGCGGGGTCCGCCTCGGCGTCGAGGCCGACTCGCTGAACTGCTCGATCCTGGGGCCGGACGTGCGCCCGGAGGACCCGGAGCTCGACCTGTTCGTCAAGGGCGTCGTCACCGAGATGACCGTCAAGGCGGGCCAGAAGTGCACGGCGATCCGGCGCGTCCTGGTCCCGGAGGCGATGGCGGACGCCGTGATCGGCGCGATCAGCGCCCGCCTGGCCCGGATCACGGTCGGCAACCCGGCCGACGACGGCGTCCGGATGGGCGCCCTGGCCAGCCTCCGGCAGCGCGACGAGGTGCGCAAGGCGATCGAGGCGCTGCGCACCTCCGCCGACATCGTGCACGGCGACCCCGACCACGTCGAGGTGGTGGGCGCCGACGCCGAGCGCGGCGCGTTCCTCTCCCCCGTCCTGCTGCGCGCCCGGCCGGGCGCGGCCGAGCCCCACGAGGTGGAGCCCTTCGGCCCGGTGGCCACGGTGCTCACCTACGGCTCGGTGGACGAGGCGGTGGCCCTGGCGGCGCGCGGCCGGGGCAGCCTGGTGGCGTCGCTGGTCACGCACGACCCGCAGGTGGCCCGGGACGTGACCCGCGGGCTCGCGCCCTGGCACGGCCGCCTGCTGCTCCTGGACCGGGACGACGCCGCCGAGTCGACCGGCCACGGCAGCCCGCTGCCGATGCTCGTGCACGGCGGCCCCGGACGCGCCGGCGGCGGCGAGGAGCTGGGCGGGGTGCGCGGCGTGCTGCACCACATGCAGCGCACGGCCGTGCAGGGCTCCCCCGACATGCTCACCGCGGCCACCGGCCGCTGGACCACCGGCTCCCGGCGGGTGGTCGGCAGCGTGCACCCGTTCCGCAAGTCGCTGGCCGAGCTGCGCGTCGGCGACACGATCGAGACGGCGACCCGGACGGTCACGCAGGACGACATCGACCACTTCGCGGAGTTCACGGGCGACACCTTCTACGCGCACACCGACCCCGCGGCCGCCGCCGCGAACCCCTTCTTCGGCGGCATCGTCGCGCACGGCTACCTCGTGGTGTCGCTGGCCGCGGGTCTCTTCGTGGACCCGGCCCCGGGGCCGGTGCTGGCCAACTTCGGCGTCGACAACCTGCGCTTCCTCACGCCGGTGCACGTGGGCGACACCATCCGGGTGGCCCTCACGGTCAAGCAGATCACCCCCCGCACGTCGGCCGACTACGGCGAGGTGCGCTGGGAGGCCGACGTGACCAACCAGGACGGCGAGCAGGTCGCGGCGTACGACGTGCTGACGCTCGTCGCGAAGACCGGCAAGAACACGACCGGCCAGGACACGACCGGCGCCTGATCGGACCGTTCGCCCGGCCGTCCCGCCGTTCCTCCCCACGTGGGTGTGGCGGGGACAGGGACGCCGGGCCGACGATCCGCTCCGTCTGGGACGATGACCCGATGACCACGGACGCCACGCCGACGGACGCCCCCGCCCGCCGCCCGCGGGGACGCCCGGGCCACGACCGGGCGACGGTGCTGCGCACGGCGATCGAGCTCTTCAACCAGCGCGGGTACGACGCCACCTCGATCAGCGACCTGGCCGCCGAGCTCGGCGTCACCAAGTCGGCCGTGTACCACCACTACGCGAGCAAGGAGGCGCTGCTCGCGGCGGCACTGGACGAGGCCCTGGAGGAGCTCGCCGCCGCCGTCGAGGCAGCAGCGACCGCGACCGACGGCGAACGCAGCTCCGTACGCCTGCGGGCCACCGTCGAGGCGGCCGTCCGCATCCTCGCCGACCACCTGCCTGCCGTGACGCTGCTGCTGCGCGTGCGGGGCAACAGCGACCTGGAGCGGTCGGCGATCGCGCGGCGCCGGCACATCGACGAGCGCCTCGCCGCGCTCGTCCGGCAGGCAGCCGCCGAGGGCGACCTGCGCGCCGACGTCGAACCCGAGGTGATCAGCCGGCTCGTCTTCGGCACGGTCAACTCCCTCGTCGACTGGTACCGCCCCGACGGCCCGCTGCCCGCGAGCGCCCTCGCCGCCACGGTCTCCAGCGTGCTCTTCGACGGCCTCGGGCCGCGCCTGCACGACGAGGCACCGCACGACGAGGCACCCCACGACGAGGCATCCCACGACACCACACCACGCAGCGGCACATCGAGCAGCAGCACATCGAGCAGGCTTCCGTGACCGGCCCGCCGTCACCCGTCGATCACGCGGCTTCCGCGGTCGGCGGGTCGGCTGTCGAGTCGGCCCGCGGTGGTGGGAAGGCTTCGACCGCTTCGGGCAGACGGATGCGGTGCCCGCGGGCGTCGACGAAGTCCCATCCGGTCTCGACCAGGCCTCCTGTTCCGGCATCCGCAGCGGGTCTGCCCGTCCAGTGCATCGTGATGCCCCGCGCGTCGACGAGCTGATGGTGGAACCAGCACAGCAAGGCGCTGTTGGCCACGGCGGTGTCGCCGCCGTCTGCCCAGTGCCGCACCGCATGGTGGACCTCGCACCGCGACGGCGGTTGATCGCATCCCGGATACACGCAGTGCCGGTCCCTGGCGATGACGGCGCGCCGCATCTGCCCGGTCACGGTGCGCCGGGCACGCCCGACGTCCAGCACCGCCCCGTCCGGCCCGAACACGATCCTGGTGATCGCGCTGTCGCAGGCCAGCCGCCGCAGCAGCGCCCGTGGCGCACGACCGCCGGTCTCGGTGAACACCGCACCGCCCGCCGACAGCAGCCCGGGCACGGTCGGCATCGTGCCTGCTCGGGTTCCGCGTGCGGGGATGCCCTGCCCGCAGGTCAGGCACAGCCCGTCACGGGTCCGGCCGACCTGGGTGAGCAGCTCGGTCCAGGAGACCGTGACGTTCAGGTGCGGTGGGATCGCGGCCCCGGGCGACGCCTGGTCGGCGTCCAGCACGAGTCGAGCCGCGTCCGCCAGCCCCTGCGCACGCCGCTGCGAGGGCGTACGAGAGTCCTCCGCGGCGGGCGCCCCGATCATCGCGTTCACCACGGTCGAGACGAGCAGGCCGTGCTCGTCCGTCAGGAACCCCGCCACGTGGTACCCGCCGAAGGTCTTGGACAGGTCCAGGAACTCGCCCTGCGCCGCCTTGTCGTCATCGGCGTCGTCGGCGTCCGGGTCCGTCACCGTGGCGAACCGGCGCGCCACGACCCGGAACTGGTCAGCGTTGAGCGCTGCCGCCTCCCGGAGCACCAGCCCCTCGCCGGTCACCAGCGTCCCCTCCGCGACCGCGCGCTCCAGCACCGCCGTGACCAGGTCACGGGTCCGGGTCCCGTCCGAGTCCTGGGCCGGGTCAGGGAAGTCCACGGGCACCGTCTGCACGAACTGCTCGGGTGTCGTGGTCCGGCCGGTCCGGGTGTCGACCAGCCAGCCGAGCGCGTCCGTGCGGGACTCGCTCGTCGGTGCGACCTCGGCCATCACCCGGGCATGGTCGGCCCCCAGGGTCCCGGCGACCAGCCGCTCACGCGTCGCAGGCAGCGCGGTCGCCAGCCGGCGCGCCATCGTCACGTCCTTGCGCGCCGTGGACGCGGAGACTCCCTCCCGCACCCGCAACCAGGACGTGAACGTCCGGGCCGTCCCGCCGGAGCGCCACGACCCCTCGTCCTCGATCCGCGGCAACAGGGTGTACCGCACACCGTCCAGGCGGCCCGCCGCGCGACGGATCCGGGCGTGCGCCTCCACCAGCCGGGCGACGCCCGGAGCGTTCCACCCGTCCAGGTGGTCCGGGCCGACCAGCTCGGCCAGGTCATCCATCACCGCCTCGATCCGGGTCAGCGCCTCCTCGATCGACCGCACGGGCGGCAGGTCACCAGAAGCCATGCCGTTCGCCGCCTGCCCCATGGACCGTCACCCCACCCCACCGTTCCGCCTCCATACCCTCCTACACACACCATCCTATGGAACGTTCGTACGATCCGCTCGGGCATCGGAGGATCTGTGGACAACCTCCCTCGTCCCGTCGGAGACGCCGCCGGGCCCGCTCTCAGAGCCGCACGATCGCCGGCACCGGGTTCTCGATCGCCCCGGCGACGGATCGCATGAAGCCCGCCGCCGTCGCGCCGTCGCACACGCGGTGGTCGAAGACGAAGGACATCTGGGTGATCTTGCGCGGCACGACCTGCCCGTCGACCACCCACGGCCGGTCCATGACCCGCCCGAAGCCGAGGATCGCCACCTGGGGGTGGTTGATGATCGCCGCGCTGCCGTCGACGCCGAGACTCCCGTAGTTGTTCAGCGTGAACGTGCCGGCCGTCAGCTCCTCGGCCGTCGCCCGCCCCGCGCGGGCACGTTCCACCAGGTCGCGGACGGCCGCATCCAGCCCGGCGGTCGTCATCCGGTCGGCGCCGAGCACCGCCGGGGCCACGAGCCCGTGCTCACCCTGGACGGCGATACCGAGGTTGACCGTGTCCGGGACCACCAGCTCGGCGCGTTCGACGTCGAGCCGCGCGTTGAGCACGGGGTACTCCTGGAGCCCGGCGACGACGAACCGCGCGAGGTAGGCGAGCAGCCCCGGCCCCGGGTCGTCGGGCGTGCGGGCAGCCTCGCGCAGCTCGCAGAGCGCGGTGGCGTCGACGTCGACCCAGACGGTCGCCTCCGGGATCTCCGCCCGGCTGCGCGACAGCACCGCCGACGCCGCCTTCTGGAACCCGCTGAGCGGGACCCGCCGCGCGCCACGCGTGCCCGCACCCGCGCTCGCACTCACACTCGCACCGACCAGACCCGTGCCCCCACTCGCATCCGCACCCGCACCCGCACCGACACCGGCACCCGCACCCCCACCCGCACCGACACCGACACCGACACCGACACCGACACCGACACCGACACCGACCACACCCGAGGCCGCACCCGCACCCACCACGACCGCACTGCCCGTGGTCGCGCCCGCGGCCACACCCGAGGCCACAGCAGACGCCGGCTGCGCACCGGCGACCGCGGCGCGCACGTCGGACCGGGTGACCACACCGCCCGCCCCCGTGGGCCGGACGCTCCTCAGGTCCAGGCCCGCCTCCCGGGCGAGGCGCCGGACGATCGGCGAGATCACCTTCACGGGGCGCTCGGCGACGGACGGCGCAGCACCGCGCGGACGGCGCCGCCGCCCCGGCCCGGCGGGGACCGAGGTGCCGTACCCGATGAGCACGTTGCCGGACCCGGCCCGCTCCTCCTCGCGGTACGCCTCCCCCTCCCGCTCGCCGGCCGCCCCTGCCCGGGCCCCGGACCCGCCGCCCGCCACGATCGTGATCAGCGGCCGCCCCACGTCCACCGTCTCGCCCTCCGCGGCGTGCAGCCGGCCCACCCGGCCGGCGTACGGGCTGGGCACCTCGACCACAGACTTCGCGGTCTCGACCTCGGCCACGGGCTGGTCGACGGCGACGTCGTCGCCCTCGGCCACGAGCCACTGCACCACCGACGCCTCGGTCAGCCCCTCGCCGAGGTCGGGCAGCAGGAACGTCTGCTCCGTCGCGGCGGTGGTCATGCGTCCTCCCACTGGAGGTCGTCCACGGCGTCCAGGACCCGGTCGACCGACGGGAGCTGGAGGTGCTCCAGCTTCGGCGGCGGGAATGGGATGTCCAGACCGGTGACGCGGCGCACCGGCGCGGCCAGCGAGTGGAAGCAGCGCTCGCTCACCCGGGCGGCCACCTCGGCGGCGAACCCGGCGAACCCGGCGGCCTCGGCGACGACGACCGCACGCCCGGTCGACTCCACGGCGGCGCACACGGTCGCGTCGTCGTACGGGACGAGGGAGCGCAGGTCGACGACCTGGAGGCTGCGGCCGTCCTGCGCGGCCGCCTCGGCGGCCGCGAGCGCGACGGGGACCGCCGGCCCGTAGGCGATGAGCGTGGCGTCCGTGCCCGCGCGCCGCACCACCGCCGTGCCGATGCCCGGCACGTGCTCCCCGCCCACCTCGCCCTTGGCCCAGTAGAGCTTCTTCGGTTCGAGGAAGACCACCGGGTCGCGCGAGGCGATCGCCTCGCGCAGCAGCGCGTAGGCGTCGCCCGGGGTCGACGGCGCGACCACGTGCAGCCCTGGCGTGTGCGCGTAGTAGGCCTCCGAGGAGTCGCAGTGGTGCTCGACGCCGCCGATGCCGCCCGCGTACGGGACCCGCATCACGAGCGGCAGCTCGACCCGGCCCCGGGTCCGGTTCCGCATCTTCGCGATGTGGCTGACGACCTGCTCGAAGGCCGGGTAGGCGAACGCGTCGAACTGCATCTCGATCACGGGGCGCATGCCGTTCATCGCGAGGCCGACGGCGAACCCCGCGATCCCCGCCTCGGCCAGCGGGGTGTCGAAGCACCGGTCCTCGCCGAACGCGGCGGTGAGCCCGTCGGTCACGCGGAAGACGCCGCCGAGCGGGCCGACGTCCTCGCCGAGCACGAGCACCGACGGGTCCTCGGCCAGGGCGTCGTGCAGGGCGCGGTTGATCGCCTGCGCCGTGCTGAGCGTCCCGGGCGCCACGGTCGTGGTGGTCATCGGGCTGCCTCCTGCCGGTCCGGGGTGCCGGCGGGCTCGTCGCGCGCCAGCTCGTCCCGGACCATCGCGAGCTGCTCGACGAGCTGCGGGGTGGGCCGGGAGTAGACGTGGCGGAACAGGTCCTCGGGGTCGGGCTCGACGTCCTGGTTGATCCCGTCCCGCGTGCGGCGGGCGACCTCCTCGGCGTCCGCGGCGATCCCGGCGGCGCGACCGTCGTCCAGCACGCCCTGGGCACGCAGGTAGGTCTCCAGCCTCGTGAGCGGGTCCCTGGCCACCCAGCCGGCGACCTCGTCGTCGCTGCGGTAGCGCGTCGCGTCGTCGGCGTTGGTGTGGGCCTGCATGCGATAGGTGTGCGCCTCGACGAGCTGCGGGCCGCCGCCGGAGCGCGCCCGCGCCACCGCACCGGACAGCACGTCCAGGAGGGCGGCCAGGTCGTTGCCGTCCACCTGCTCGCCCGGCACGCCGTAGCCCACGCCCTTGTGCGCGAGCGACGGCGCGGCCGTCTGCCGGGACAGCGGCACCGAGATCGCGTACCGGTTGTTCTGCACCAGGAAGACGACCGGGGCGCGGAACACCGCGGCGAAGTTCAGCGCCTCGTGGAAGTCGCCCTCGCTGGTCGCGCCGTCGCCGCACAGCGCCAGGACGACCGTCGGCTCCCCGCGCAGCCGCGCGGCGTGCGCCACGCCCACGGCGTGCGGGAGCTGGGTGGCCAGGGGCGTCGTGAGCGGGGCGACGTGGCGCTCGTACGGGTCGTACCCCGAGTGCCAGTCCCCCTTGAGCAGCACCAGCGCCTCGACGGGGTCGACGCCGCGGACGGTGACGGCCGCGGTGTCCCGGTAGGTGGGGAAGAGCCAGTCGGCGTCGGTGAGCACCTGGGCCGCGGCGACCTGGCAGGCCTCCTGCCCGAAGGAGGAGGGGTAGACGGCCAGCCGCCCCTGGCGCACGAGCGCCGAGGCCTGCTCGTTGAAGCGGCGGGCGGTGACCATGCTCGCGTACCCGCGTAGCAGGTCCTCGGCGGGCGGCAGCGGCCCGGCCGACGTCGGCCGGCCGTCCGGGTCGATGAGCATGACCGGCACCGTCGACGGCAGCATGCGATCTACGTCACTCGTCATGTAGATATACTGGTCAAGCCTCTATCTGGAATCTACCAACGGCGGAGATCCGAGAGAGTGTCCGGCGTCCAGCCGGTAATGCGATCCAAACGTCCAGCACAGGAAGGACGTGGAGCGTGACCACGAGACAAGTGGCAACGGGCCTCGACGACGTCGACCGGCGCATCGTGGACGAGCTGCGCCAGGACGGCCGCATGTCGATGCGCGCGCTGGCCGAGCGCCTGCACATCTCGCGCGCCAACGCCTATGCCCGGGTGCAGCGGCTGGAGACCACCGGGGTGATCCGCGGGTACCGCGCGGACATCGACCCGGTGCTGTCCGGGCTGGGCACCTCGGCGTACGTGACGGTCAACCTCAAGCAGGCCGAGTGGCGCTCGGTCCGCGAGGGGCTGCGGGCCCTGCGCGGCATCGAGCACATCGGCCTGGTCGGCGGCGAGTTCGACCTCATCCTGCTCGTGCGCGCCCGCGACAACGCCGACCTGCGGCACCTGATCCTCGACCAGATCCAGGGCATGGACGGCATCCTGAACACCCACACGCTGCTGGTGTTCGAGGAGCCCGTCCCGGCGGGCCCGGCGCCGGCCGCCCCGGCGGGCTGACCCGGCACCCCGCACGCCGCGGGCAGAGCCCCCACCCCAGGTCAGAGGGCATCACCACCTCGGGACCAAGGTCCCGCACGCCGGGGGCAGGGGACCCTGCCGGGCGGGCTCGCCGCGGCGGGATCGTGGTGCCAGGACGCCGGAACAGGTCCGGCGCACCCTCCAGGAGGATGTCATGAGCTCCATCAGCCATCCCGCATCGTCGGCGCACGGACCGGTCGCACGCGAGCAGGCCGCCGCCACGCACGTCACCGGCGAGTCGGTCGCCCGATACGCCTTCGCGGGCGTCCGGCTGCTGCTCGCGTTCGAGTTCCTCTGGGCTTTCGGCGACAAGCTCTTCGGCTGGGGTCTGTCGACCCCGACCGACCGGGCCTGGATCAACGGCGGCTCCCCCACCGAGGGCTTCCTCGGCAGCATCGAGGGGACGTTCGCCGGCTTCTTCAACCCGATGGCCGGCAACCCGGTCGTCGACTGGCTGTTCATGCTGGGGCTGCTGGGCATCGGCCTGGCTCTCGCCCTCGGCATCGGCATGCGGATCGCCGCCGGCACCGGCGCGGTGCTCATGCTGCTGATGTGGATGGCGTCGCTGCCGATCGACGTCAACCCCTTCGTGGACTACCACCTGCTCGACGCGGTGCTGCTCATCGGGCTGGCCGCGTTCCTGGCCGGCGACACCGCAGGCCTCGGCCGCTGGTGGTCCGAGCGGTCGCTGGTCAAGCGATTCCCCGCCCTGCGATGACGTCGCACCCCGTGGTGCCCGTCCCGGTCGTGACCCGGACGGGCACCACGGCTACGGTAGGACGCATGGACGTTCGGGTGTTCCTCGTCGACGACCACGAGGTGGTGCGCCGCGGCGTGGCCGACCTCCTGGAGGCCGAGCCGGGGCTGACGGTGGTCGGCGAGGCCGGGACCGCCCGCGAGGCGCTCGCCCGCGTCCCCGCGCTCGACCCCGACGTCGTGGTCCTGGACGTGCGGCTGCCCGACGGCGACGGCGTCACCGTGTGCCGCGAGCTGCGGTCCCGGATGCCGTCGCTGGCCTGCCTCATGCTCACGTCGTTCTCGGACGACGAGGCGCTCTACGACGCGATCCTCGCCGGCGCGGCCGGGTACGTGCTCAAGCAGGTGCGCGGTACCGAGCTGGTGGACGCGATCCGCACGGTCGCCGCGGGCGGGTCGACGCTGGACCCGCGCGCCGCGGCGCAGGTCATGGAGCGGATCCGCACGGACGCCCGGCACGAGCCGGACCCGCTCGCCGGCCTGACCGAGCAGGAGCGGCGCATCCTGACCCTGATCGGGCACGGGCTGACCAACCGGCAGATCGGTGCCGAGCTCTTCCTCGCCGAGAAGACGATCAAGAACTACGTCTCCAGCATCTTCGCCAAGCTGGGCCTGGAACGCCGGGCGCAGGCCGCCGTCCTCGCCACCCAGCTCGAGCAGGAGCACCACCGGCAGCCGTGAGGCGCGGTACCCCGGGCACCCCCGGCACCCCTGGCACGCCCCGGCGCGTCAGGGGTGCCGGCGTGTACGGAGGACCTTCGTCCCGCCGTCCCGGGTCGCGCGGCTCTGCCGAGCGCCACCGGCGCGCTGGTGTCCTGGTGAGGAGCGAAGGAGGACGATCATGAGCACCACCTGGTACCGGGGTGTCGTCGTCGGGGTGGACGGGTCGAAGGAGAGCCTGACGGCCCTGGACTGGGCGGCCCGCGCCGCCGACCTGCACGCCGCCCGGCTGACCGTCGTGGCCACCTACTCCCTGCCGATCACGCCCGACCCGGGGATCGGCGACCTGATCGGCGAGATCCGCGACGAGGCCCACCGGGCCGCAGAGGCCGCCCGTGCGCGGCTCGGCGACCGCCGCCCCGGCGGTCGGGACGTCGAGCTGGTCGTCCTGCCCGGCAACGCCGCCGGTGTGCTGAGCGAGCGGTCCGAGACCTGCGACCTCGTCGTGGTGGGACGCCGCGGGCTCGGTACGTTCGACCGGGTGCTGCTGGGTTCCACGTCCTCCGCGCTGGCGGCGACGGCGCCCGGCGTGGTCGCCGTGGTGCCCGCCGGCGCGACGGCGGACACCCCGCGGCGGATCCGCGTGGGCGTGGCACGCGACGACGAGCCCGACGTCCTGGGCACCGCGTTCGCCGAGGCCGACGCCCGCGGCTGCCCGCTCGAGGTGCTGCACGTGACGGGCACCGACCCGCTCGGCTCGGCGCTGCTCGACATGGACCCCGTGGCGGCCTCGTGGCACGAGGCCGCGCAGGCCGACCTGGCCGACCGGGTGGACACCTGGTCGCAGAAGTACCCGCGGGTCTCGTGCTCGATCGTCGTCCGGCGCGGGGATGTCGTGGACGCGCTGCTCCACGACGTGGCACCCGACGACCTGGTGGTCGTCGGCGGCCGGCGGCACCAGCCCTTCCTGGGCCGCGTGCTGCGCAGCGTGCCGGACGCGGTGCTCCGGGCCGCGCCCTGCCCGGTGCTGGTGGTGCACGCGCACGGGACGGCCGCCCGCTGAGCGGCGCGGGCCCGGGTGGCGACGCGCTCGCCACCCGGGCCCCGCTACGCCCGGCCCTGCAACGTCCAGCCCTGCAACGCCCGGCCCCGCCCCGCTACGCCCGGCTCGCGACCAGGGCCCCCGCCAGCTCCGCCAGGGACCGCCCGGCGACGGCGGGCACGGTGACCCCCTGCAGCACGTCGACGTCGTCCGCGGCCGGTGCGCTGCCCGCGGCCCCGCACAGCGCGCCGACCAGGGCGGGCAGGCTGTCCTGGTGCCGCGTGACCGACAGGGCCAGCGGCAGCGCCGTCTCGTGGTCGCCCGCGGCCAGCACGGTGACGGCCAGGGCCAGCGGCAGCGTCTCCGCGACCGTGCCGGGGTGGCTGTAGGTGCGCGGCGCGAACCGGGCCACCAGGACGGGCACGGCCGCGAACGGCGAGCGCGCCTCGTCGGCGATCCGCAGCGCGTCGCGCACGCCGTCGGCCAGCCAGCCGTCGGCCGCGAGGTCCTCGGTGCCGGCCTCCAGGGCCGGGCGCAGCGGCGTTCCGTCGAGCAGGTGCCCGAGGATCCGGGCGTACGCGGCAGCGGCGTGCACGCTCGTGCCGTCGTGGGTGATGGTGGCGTAGGTGCGCGCGAGCTCCGCCGCGGCGGCGGGGTCTGGTGCCGCGATCGCCACGGCCAGCGCGCCGGGCAGGGCGCTGTCGTCGTAGAAGGCCGGGTTGTCGGAGCCGGTGTGCGGCGGGCGCAGCCCGGTGGCGGCGTTGATCAGGGCCGAGCGCTGCGCGGCGGACGTCCACGTGTCCGGCGTGTCGAGCAGGCCGCGCCACGTGTCGAAGAGGCTGCCCACGTCCCGGCCGGGCGCCTCCAGGAGCACCCGGGCGGCCACCGCGAACGTCTCGGCGTCGTCGGTGGCCACGAGGGCGGGCGCCCCGATCGCGGAGAGCACGAACGGCACCACGGGGCGCAGCACGCGGGACTCGTCCAGCTCCAGGGCGCCCTTGCGCAGCATCTGCCGCACCCAGGGGTCGCGGACGGTGCGGTGCTCGCCGGCGGGCGCGCCGAGGGCGTCGCCCAGCGCGAGGCCGTGCACGGCGCCGACGGCGCGGTCGAGGCGGTCGGTCATGCTCGCTCCTCCGTGGTCGCGCGGGCGACGAGCGCGTCCGCGAGGTCGACGAGGTCGGTGCCGGCCGTGGCCTGGATGCACTGGCCGGTCACGGTCCGCACCTGGGCGACGTGCCCGGGGTCGAACGCGCTCGCCCCGTGCAGGGCGCCGGCCACCGCGCCGGCCATCGCGGCGATGGTGTCCGAGTCGCGGCCGATGTTGACGCCGGACTCGATGACGGCCGGCGTCCCGTCGGTGGCCCGCAGCAGGCCGATGCACAGCGCGACGGCCTCGGGCGCGACGTCGGCCCACATGTAGTGCCGCAGCGGGATCGCCTCGAACAGGTCCTCCTCGGCCTGCTCCGGCGCGCCGGCGCGCCCGGCGATGTCCAGGGCGCGGCGGGCCGTGCGGGCCGACCAGGAGTCGGCGGGCAGCGCGGCGAGCATGGCGTCCAGCACGGGGTCCACGCTGTCCGCGACCATCGCCACGGCGACGCCCGCGGCGATCGCCTGCGCGCAGTAGACGCCGTCGCGCGAGTGGCTGACCTCGGCGTCGGCCCGCGCCATGCGTGCGGCGAGCACGGGATCGCCCGCGGCGAAGACGCCGATCGGGGCGACCCGCATGGCGGCGCCGTCGCTCCAGGTCTCGGCGTTGCGCTGCCCGCTGGCGGGCGGCTCCATGCCCGCGTGGAGGTTGGCGAGGGCGATCATCTCGCTGAAGCCCGCCCGGTTGAACCCGGTGCGCTGCTCGCGCAGGGCCTCCAGCCAGGTGTCGGCCACGTCCCGGGAGGTCAGCCCGGCGCCCGCCCGCAGCACGCCGCGGGCGCACAGCACGGCGTACTCCGTGTCGTCGGTCCCGGCGGCCTCGGGGTCGACGAAGCCGCGCACCCGTCCCCACCGCTCGCGGATCGCGGTGAGGGTCATGCCCTCGGTCGGCGCGCCCATCGCGTCGCCGATCGCCAGGCCGAGCAGCGCTCCGCGCGCACGATCGTCGTTCATGCTCCTCCGTCTTTCGGCTCCCGCTCCCCGGCTGCGACGCCTGGAAACGTAACGTTTTGCGTGGAACCAGCACGCAGAGCATGCGTGGCATCGCTATGTTTGCGCATCTTTTTGCGCTTGTGTCTTGCCTCACAGGGTGAACCTGGAGCATGCTACTCCAAAACCTTTTGCGTTCTCGGGAGAACGAGAGGCGGGCGAGGAGCGGGCATGGTCGGGATACGTGAGGTGGCGGAGGCCGCGGGCGTCAGCATGTCCACGGTCTCGCAGGTCGTCACCGGCAACCGCCCGGTCTCCGCGGCGACGAGGGCCCGGGTGGAGGCGGCGATCACACGCCTCGGCTACCGCGCCCACCCCGGCGCCGCGCAGCTGCGCGGCGGGCGCACCGGGACGGTCGCGCTGATCGTGCCGACCCTGGAGAACCCGTTCTACCCCCTGGTCGCGGCAGGCATGCAGGACGTGCTCGTGCCCCGCGACCTCCTGCTCACCATCACCGACGCCAGCGGCCTGGACCGCTCGGCCACGACCATCCACCGGCTCCTGACCCGCCGCGTGGACGCGATGGTCGCCGCGCCGTTCGGCCTGCCCTCGGCCGGGCTGGCCGAGGTGCACGACGCCGGCATCCCGTTCGTCACCCTCGGCCAGGCCCCTCCGGGCGGCGGCGACTACGTGCACACCGACGACGTCGAGGGCGCCCGGAAGGTCACCGAGCACCTCATCTCCCGGGGCCGCACCCGGATCGCCTTCCTCGGCGGTGACGAGGGCGTGACCCCGACCCGGCAACGCCTCCAGGGATACCAGGAGGCGCTGCGCGCGGCCGGCTTCCCGGTGCTGGGCGCCGACGTGGTGTGCACCCGTTACACGCGCCAGGGCGGCCGCGACGGCGCCACGGCGCTCCTTGACCGCGCAGACCGCGCGGACCGCCCGGACGCGATCGTGGCGGCCAACGACCTGATCGCGCTCGGGGTCCTGGACGTGACCCGCTCCATGAAGCTCCGGGTCCCCGAGGACCTCGCCCTGACCGGGTACGACGACATCGAGGCGGCGTCCCTGGTCGACCCGCCCCTGACCACGATCGAGAACCCCGCCCGGGAGATCGGGCGCGCCTGCGCGCGCCTGCTGCTGGAGCGGCTCGACGGCGACGTCACGGACGTGACGCGCGCCGTGGCCCTGTCCAACCGCCTCGTCGTCCGCGACTCGACCTGACGCCCCGCACCTCCCGCCCGGCACCATCCCTCCTCGCGAGAGAGAACATCACTGTGAGAATCACGAAGCACGCACTGGTTCCCGTCGGCCTCGCCGCCGCGGTCTCGGTCGCCCTGGCCGGCTGCGTGAGCGGCGGCGGTGACGCCGCCGGCGGAACGGTCTCCTACTGGGGCGCGTTCTACGCGCCCAGCACGGAGGAGGCCTTCCAGGAGATCTTCGTCGACGGGTTCAACGCCGAGGGCGACGCCCAGGTCGACATGGAGGTCAAGGAGCTGACCACCCTCGGCAAGCTCACCGACACCGCCGTGGCGGCCGGCGAGGCGCCCGACATCGTCTACGCGGACGGCCCGTCGGCCGCCTCGGACTTCGCCCGGGCGGACCGGACCATCGACCTCGACGAGTACGCGCAGGAGTACGGCTGGCAGGACGCGTTCCTGCCCTGGGCGTACGAGCTCAGCACGGTCGACGACGCGGTGACGTCGGTCCCGGCCAGCTACGGCTCCATGGTGCTGTACTACAACGCGGCCGTGTTCGAGGAGCACGGCTGGACCCCGCCGACCACCCTGGCCGAGTTCGAGCAGATCGCCCAGGAGGCCGACGAGGCGGGGATGGTGCCGCTCGGCGGCGGCAACGCCGGCTACCAGGGCATGAGCGAGTGGCTGGTCACGGCCGTCCTCAACGCCGCCGTCGGCCCCGAGAAGATCCACGACGTGCTCACCGGTGAGGCCTCGTTCACCGACCCGGAGTTCGTCGCGGCGATCGAGCTGATCCAGGAGTGGATCGACAAGGGCTGGCTCGCCGGCGGCGCGGAGTCCTACTTCACGACCGACGACACGGCGAACGTGACCGGGCTGGCCAACGGCACCACCGCCATGTACCTGAGCGGCACGTGGTCGTTCAACTCGCTGACCGAGGTGTTCGAGGACCCGTCGCAGTGGGCCTGGGCCCCGCTGCCGTCGCTGAGCGACGACGTCGAGCCGGGCGTGTTCCCGCTGGCGATCGGCACGCAGCTCTCGGTCAGCGCCGACGCGGCCGACCCCGACGCCGCGGCCGCCTTCCTCGACTACGTGGCGGGCGACGTCGACCGGGCGCTGGAGTACACGGCACGCACGGGCGAGAATCCGCCGCCGCTGGCGATGACCGCCGACCAGTTCCCCGACGAGGTCGACGAGCGGACCGTGGACCTCTACAGCCAGATCCCCGAGTCGACGAACGTCGGCTACGCCACCTGGACCTTCTTCCCGCCCAAGACCGACTCCTACCTCATCACCGAGTTCGACAAGGTGGTGACCGGGGACAGCACGGCCCAGGAGTACCTGGCCGGCATGCAGGACGTCTTCGACCAGGAGTTCGACGCCGGTACCACCCTCGTGCCCTTCACCCCCCAGAGCCGAGGCTGACCGGTGACCCCCAGGACCGCGACCACCGGGACCGCGCTGGCGGCGGACCCGGTGCGTCGTGGTGCGCGGCCGGCCCTCCGGGGCCGGCCGCTCGGGGCCAGGCGGCAGCGCCGGCTCCTGGCCTGGGTGTTCGTCGCACCGCTGCTGATCGTCAACCTCCTGGTCATCACCGGACCGGGACTGGCGTCGGTCTACTACTCGTTCACCGACTGGGACGGGCTGAGCACCCCCGGGTTCGTGGGCCTGGCCAACTACGCCGAGATGCTCGGCTCCGGAGTCGTCCGTGACGCGCTGGTGCACAACCTCCTGTGGACCCTCTTCTTCCTCGTGGTCCCGATGTCGATGGGCCTCGTCGGCGCGTTCCTGCTGTCGCGGCTGCGGCGCAACCAGGCCTTCTTCCGGGTCCTGTACTTCATCCCCTACGTGCTGGCGACGGTGGTCTCCGCGGCCGTCTGGCGCCAGCTCCTGGACCCGGACGGCGGCGTCGGTGCGGCCCTGTCGACGCTGGGCATCCCGTTCGTCTCCGACCTGCTGGCCGACGTGAACTTCCTGGGCAACCCGTCGCTCGCGCTCGGCTCGGTCGCGTTCGTCAACACCTGGCAGTGGTGGGGCTTCCTGCTGGTGATCTTCCTGGCCTCGATGCAGTCCGTGGACCCGGCCCTCTACGAGGCCGTGCGGCTCGACGGCGCCGGGCCGGTGCGCGAGTTCTGGCACATCACGCTGCCCATGATCCGCCCCACCCTGGTCTTCCTCGGCCTCATGACGATCATCTGGTCGTTCCTGGTCTTCGACTACGTCTACGTCCTGACCCAGGGCGGCCCCGCCGGCTCGACGGACGTGCTCAGCACGGTGCTGTACCGCGAGGCGTTCGAGAACCAGCGCCACGGGTACGCCTCCGCCGTCGCCATGCTGCTGTCGGTCATCAGCGCCGCGACCGTGCTGGGCTACCTCGCCCTGCGCCGACGACTGCGATGGGACATCTAGTGCACACCGCTCCCACCCTCGACGGCCGCGTCCCGGCGGCCCGGCGGCGTCCTGCCCAGCCGGTCACCTGGCTCATCCTGGGCCTGCTCGGCGTGTACGCGCTGGGCCCGCTGCTCGTGCTGGCGTCCAACGCGCTCAAGTCCTCGCGCGAGATCGACAGCAACCCGCTCGGACCGCCGCAGACCTGGAGCTGGAGCAACTTCGCCGTCGCCTGGGAGCAGGCGCACATGGGCGGCGCGCTCCTGAACAGCCTGGTCATCGCGGTCGCCACCGCGGCCGGCGTCGCGGTCATCGCCACCACCGCGGCCTACGCGATGACCCGGCTGGACCTGCCCGGCGGCGGGGCCTGGATCCTCTGGCTGCTGGTGTCCTCGTCGCTGCCCATCCAACTCTTCCTGGTCCCCCTGGTGAGCTGGTGGTCCATGCTGGGGCTCTACAACCAGCCCATCGGCCTGATCATCATCTACTGGGCCGTGTACAGCCCGTTCGCCACCCTCCTGGTGCGGGCGTTCCTCGTGGGCATGCCCCGCGAGTACGAGGAGGCGGCGCGGCTGGACGGCGCCGGGGAGGTGGGCGTCTTCGCCCGCATCGTGCTGCCGACGATCCGGCCCGCGGTGCTGACCGCGGCTCTCGTGGCGGGGCTGCAGGCCTACAACGAGTTCATGCTCGCCGTGACGTTCATCCAGGACCGCGACCTCCAGCCGGTCGCGCTGTCCCTCTACTCGTTCCAGCAGGGATTCACCACCGACTGGTCCCTGGTCAGCGCGGCAGGGCTGCTCATGGCGCTGCCCGTCGTCGTGCTCTTCCTGATGATGCAACGCACCTTCATCGACGGCTACGTCTCCCGCGGGATCGCCGTATGACGCTCCCGCCACCGGTATCACGCACCTACCAGAACCAAGGAGTGCCCATGCCATCCGCCAAGGAGATCCTGCGCACCGCCGCGGCCGAGCAGATCGACTCCGGCCTGGTCGACCTGGTCACGGTCGACAACTTCGACCGGTTCGTCGGCGCCATGCTCGTCGCCGACGACAGCCACCGCCTCATGATGGAGGACCTCGGTGACGACCTGGTCCAGCTCTGGTCCTGGACGCCCTGGGTCGACGGCCACTTCGGCGAGACGGGCATCACGACCGACGAGACGATCGCCCAGGCAGCGGTCCGGCGCTGGCTCGACGGCGCCCCGCCCATCCGGCGCGAGCCGAGCCGCGACATCTTCAGCGTCCTGTCGATCGACGAGGACTGGCGCTGACCGCAGGGCGGTCGCGGGCCGGGTGACCGGTCCCCTCCGCGCAGCCGCGCGGATTCAGCAACTGCTAAATTCACCCCGGCGGCCCCGTCGACGCACGCGCGTGCAGCACGGGCGGCGGGTCCGACAGGACGTGCCGGCCGCCGTGCGACCCGGCGAGCAGGGTCCGCACCGCGACGGTCCCCACCTCGTGCAGCGGCAGGCTGACGGCGGTGAGCGACGGCGCGAGGTGCTCGTTGATCCACGTGTCGTGCACGGCCGCGACCGACAGGTCGCGGGGCACCACCAGGCCGTGCCCCGCGAGCGCGCCGAGCATGCCGATGCCCACCAGCGAGTTCCCGGCGATCAGGGCCGACGGCCGGTCGGCCGCCGTGCCCCAGCGCGCCACGAGCTCGCCGACGCCGGCGCGGCCACCGTCGGCCGACCACTCGCCGTGGGCCCGGTCCTCCTCGCGGAGCTCCAGGCCCGCCGCGGCCAGCGCCGTGACGATGCCCTCCTCGCGCAGCCGGTTGGTCATGGACTGCCGGGGGCCCGAGACAAGGCCGATGCGCCGGTGGCCCAGCCCGACGAGGTGCTCGGTGAGCAGGCGGGTGGCGGCCACCTCGTCGGGGTAGACCTGCGTCGCACCCTCGTGCTCGACGTCCGTCGGGGCGTTGACGACGACGGTGGGCAGCGCCCGCGCGATGTCCCCGACCCGCCGGTCGAGCTCGCCGTGGCCACCCTGCATGACGATGCCGTCGACGCGGCGTCCGCTGATGAGGATGCGGTAGGCGTCGTCGTCCGCGAGGAGCTCGTCGACGTCGCCCAGCACCAGGAAGTAGCTGTGGCGGGCGGCCTCCTCGCGTGCCCCGCGCATCAGCTCCAGGTAGATGGGGCTGGACAGGTCGTGGACGACCAGGCCGAGGAGCCCGGTGCGGTTGCCGCGCAGGCTCCTCGCCGCCACGTTGGGGACGTAGCCCAGACGCGCCGCGGCCTCGACGATGCGGGCCTTGGTCTCGGGGGCGGCCCGCGCGGCAGGGTCGCCGTTGAGCACGCGCGACGCCAGCGCGCGGGACACCCGCGCGGCCTCGGCGACGTCGGCCAGCCGGACGGGGCCGCTGCGTGGTCCTGCCGTCGTCCGCTGCACCGGGGTGTCCATGTGCCCAGTGTGCCGGGCGGGACGGAGCGGCGGCCAACCGGCCGCCGCTCCCCCGCCGGTCAGGCGTGATCAGGCGCGCACGGACCGCGCGCCGTCGCCCCGGCCCGCGGCGACGCGCGTCTCGGGCAGCAGGAACATGCCGAGCGCCGCGAGCGCGCACAGCACGGCGCAGTACAGCGCCACCAGCCACGAGCCGCCGCCGGCCGCCGCCGTGAGCCAGGCGGCGACGAACGGCAGGGTGCCGCCCACGAGCGCGCCGGTGATCTCACGGCTGAACGTCACGCCGGTGTAGCGGTGCCGCACGTCGAACAGCTCCGACATGAATCCGGACTGAGCCGCCAGCATCGCGTCGTTGCAGAACGTGAAGAGCAGCACCAGGGCGATCCAGACCAGCACCGGGGTGCCCGTGTCGAGCAGGAAGAAGAACGGGTAGACGAGCACCACCGCGCCGAGCGCGCCGGCGAGGAACACCGGTCGCCGGCCGACCCGGTCGGAGATCCACCCGGCCAACGGGATGGTCACGAGCTTGAGCAGGTTGCCGATCAGGATGCCCGTCAGGCCGATCCACGCGGGTGCGCCCACGGTGGCGGTCAGGTACGTCAGTGCGTAGACGGACGGCAGGTAGCTGGCGACGTTGGGGCCGATGCTCGCGAGCATCGCGAACGGGATCTTGCGCCCGGCCGTGCGGAACAGCTCGCCGAGGGCCACCCGGGGCACGTGGCCCTGCTCCTTGGTGCGCACGTACTCCGGGCTCTCGGCGACCCGCAGCCGGATGACGATGCCGGTGACGCTCACGGCGATGCTGAGCAGGAACGCGACGCGCCAGCCCCAGGACAGGAAGGCGGCCTCGGAGAGCGTGGTGCTGAGCAGGGTCAGCACCCCGGTCGCCAGCAGCGCGCCGACGGCGTTGCCCGCGCCGGGGATCGCGGCGTTGAGCCCGCGGGCGCCGTCGTGGGAGTGCTCGGCGGCGAGCAGCGTCGCGCCGGCGTACTCGCCGCCCGCGCCGAAGCCCTGCACCACGCGGAGCACGACGAGCAGCACGGGCGCGGCCACGCCGATGCTCGCGTGGCTGGGGACCAGGCCGATCAGGGTCGAGGAGACGCCCATGAGCACGAGGGTGACGAAGAGCATCTGGCGGCGGCCGTACCGGTCGCCGAGGTGGCCGATGATGAGCCCACCGACGGGCCGGGCGAAGAACCCGACCGCGAACGTGGCGAACGACGCGAGGGTCGCGAGCACCGGGTCCTGGGACGGGAAGAACACGGCGGGGAACACCAGCGCGCTGGCGGTGCCGTAGAGGGAGAAGTCGTACCACTCCAGTGCGGTGCCCACGGTGGCACCGACGGTGGCCTTGTTGATCCGGAACGTCATCGTTTCCTTTCTAACCTTTCAGGGCGAGGCGCACCGACACGGTGGCGGACGCCGCCCCGCCGTCGGCCTGCCGCGCGGTCCCGGCCAGGCGGAGGAACCCTCCGAAGTGGCTGACGCGGGCGAACGTGGTGCTGGTGGTCGCGAGGACGGTGCCCTCGTCGACCCAGCGGATGCCGTCGGGGCTGATCTGCACGCGCAGCTCGACGAAGGTTCCCGGCTCGGGGTCGTGCAGCTCGACGAAGAAGATGGCCTCGTCGGCCCAGCCGCACTCGTACGGGTGGGTCTCGATCAGGTGGTCGAAGGGCTGCCGCAGCTCGACCACGGAGGTGTAGAAGGTCTTCACGCCGACTCCCCCCGCTCGACCGAGACGAGCACGGAGTCGAGGAACAGCGAGACGCGCCGGTCGGTGTCGGCCTCGACGAAGAACACCGGGTTGAGCAGGCCCTCGATGTCGTTGTACGCGGGGGCCAGCGTGGGGTGGGCGCCGTCCGGGAAGCGGAAGCTCCGCCCGCCCACCCGGAACTCCTCGTAGGAGCGGTTCACGAGGTCGACGGTCAGCGAGAACGGGGTCCAGTTCAGCTTGTCGTCCGACTCGTTGTAGATGAGGTGCTGCTCGCCGTCCTCGAACCAGGTCGTAGCGACCGTGGACCCGTCAGGACCGCGCTCCCCGAACCACTGCGGGTCGACGCCCGCCTTGTGCCAGCCGTCGGCGCCGTAGCTCCACTCCTCGTCGGTGACGTCGGTGGGGCTGTAGAACTGCCAGCGGCGCACCGGCTCGCCCCCGACGGCGTTCACGTAGCGGACGCCGGGCATGTAGCGGTGCTCGTCGTCCTGCAGGTCCACGAACATGCCGAATGCGCGCAGGTCGTTCACGCCCAGGCCGGGACGGTCCTGCTCCACCTTGTACGCGAGCAGGGCCTCGATCCGGAGCCTGCGGGCGTCACCCGGAACGGCGAGGCGCTTGATCGCCAGGCCCATCGACCCGGCGGCCGGGGGCTGGTCGACCGGGGCCGCGGCGGCGCGGCTGGAGATCTTCAGGGAGTAGGTGCCGCTCGCGGAGCCGTGCGTGCCGCCGAAGGCGAAGGTGGCGGAGCTGAGCATCGTCGGGCCCCAGTGGATCAGGTCGATGTCGTGCGAGTGCTCGCGGAACCCGGGGGCCACGAAGTTCGGGCGCAGGTCGAGCCACCCGCTCATGCCGTGGTCGAAGTCGTCGGCCACGAGGATCCGTGGGAGCGGGTCGAAGAACCCGGAGGGAAAAGAGGTCATGGGCCAGCCGTTCTGGTCGCCTCGCGGCGACATTGCCAGTGAACAATCGATTTATCAGTTGTACGCGGGTGCGTCGTCGTCTGTCAACAGGCATGCGTCGGCTCCGGACCGCCGGGGCGGGCCGGAGCCGGGTTCGAGGGGGCTCAGGGGCCGGTCAGCCGTGCGTGGTCTCCCAGGCGGCCGCCTGGGACCCCTTGGCACCGCCGCTCATGTCGATGACCGTGCCGTCGGGGCCGTAGGTGACCGCGACGTCGTCGTACGGGCCGTCCGCCCAGAGCTGGATCTCGTAGGACCGCTTGCCCGAGGAGGCCACGACCCGGACGGACGGGTCACCGTCCGGCTCGAAGCCCGCCTGCGCGCGATGTCCGTAGCGGAACCCGGAGAAGCACGTACGCCGCTGGGCTCCGGGACCAGCACGCTCACGGGATCCTGCCGGGGCACGCCCGGGCGCACATCCGTGCTGCCACCGATCCGGCTACGTAGGTCTCGTCCGCCGGCTACCGACTACCGACGCCGGCAGCCCGGGAGGTCACCGCGGACCGACGCCGCCGGGAAGGCCCCCGGAGGCCGGCGCCGGGGTGCCCGTGCGGTCGCGGGAGCCGGTCGGCAAGGCTGCGCCGGTGACGCCGCAGGCGGCGAAGACCGGGTAGACCACCACCCGCTCGAAGACGGCCGGCTTCAGGGCGGGAGGCACCTGCGTGCTGGTCATGCGATCGGCCCTTCGTAGCGCATCCAGTAGTCGACCGCCTCGGGCCGTGGGCGAGCGGTCATACCGGTGGGCACGCCGATCTCCATGACCTGTCCCGGCCTCTGGCCGACCGTGGACCACGCGGGCAGGCCCGGCCCGTTGGGATCCCCGGTCCGGACGAAGTTGAGCCAGTAGCCGCTGAGCTGGTCGCGCAGCACGCGGTCGGCCGTGCCGTAGTCGGCGTCACCGTCCGCGCCCAGGTTGTCGAAGGCGTACATCACCTCCGCGCCGTGGTAGGCCCCGTACTCCTGGAGGCCCTCGTCCGGCGGGGTGTGCGTGAAGAAGTACAGGTAGGCGGGCGCCCGACCCGTCAGGGTCTGCAACCGCGCCCAGCGATACATCGCACGGGTGAAGACCCGGTCGGCCTGAGCCTGCAGCAGCGAGTCGAGCACCTGCTCCTCGGTCTGCCCGGGATACAGGTCCAGGAAGGCCTCCGCCTCCTCGCCGTGGTCCTCCCGTGCCGACGCCCGGTACTCCCCGGGAGTCATGGGTTCCGGAGGGAAGGCCCCGATCAACGAGTCCTCGTCGGCGTTGCTGCCCACCATGGTCGGCACGTCGAGCTGGTCCCCTGCCGCATAGATCTCCGCGGGGCTGCGGTCGAGCACGTGCCCGTCGACCGACGGCCGCCAGTGCGGGCCCACGGCCGCGGCGGCCTCGACGACCCGGTCGACGGGCAGGTCGCGCAGCTCACCGACCGTCTCCACGCCGAGCTCCTGGAGCAGCTGCTCACCAGCGTCCTCCGCGACCGCCCGGGAGTCGCTCTGGTCGCCGTCCTCGGTGTCACCCTCGGTGCCCATGCACGCACCGCTGCTGCCGATGATGCCGTCGACGAGGCCCTCGGCCAGGGGCGTGGCCCCGAGGATGCACACGCTCTCCCCGCCCGCCGACTCCCCGGCGACCGTGACCCGGTCCGGGTCACCACCGAAGGCCGCGATGTTCTGCCGCACCCAGTCCAGGGCGGCGACCTGGTCCAGGATGCCGTAGTTGCCCGACGCCCCGTAGCCCGACTCGGCGGCCAGGTCCGGGTGCGAGAGGAAGCCGAGGACGCCCAGGCGGTAGTTGATCGTGATCACGATCGCCTCGCCGCTGGAGGCCAGCGCCTCGCCGTCGTACAGGGGCAGGGCACCCGACCCGGTGGCGAAGCCCCCGCCCGGGACGTAGACGAGCACGGGCAGCTGGGCCGAGGCCGGCCGCGTGGGACGCCAGACGTTCAGGTAGAGACTGTCCTCGCTGACCGGGAACGGGTTGAGGAACGTGTCCTCCAGGGGGATGTCGAGGACCTGGGACAGCGCCCTGGAGGCGAACGTCGTGGTGGCCTGGACCGGCGCCGCCGGGAACCGGTCGGCGACCAGCACGCCCGTCCGCGGCTCGGCCGGCTGCGGCGCCCGCCACCGCAGATCCCCGACCGGAGGCCGCGCGTACGGCACGCCCGCGAAGATCTCGACCGAGCCGACGTCGTTGCGCACACCCGTCACCGGACCCTCACGCGTCGCAACAGGCCCCGTCGCCTCGCGCTCCGCGCCACCGGCAGCCCGGTACTGCGGCCCGGGGTGCGCGAGCACGGCCGTGCCGCACACCAGAGCGGCCGCCACCAACCACGCCCCTACCCGCAGCAGAGCGCCACGCCGCAACCACCAGGCGGCGGTCAGCACCAGGGCGGTCAGAAGCATCGCGACCAGACCCCAGCCCCACCACGGCGTCTTGTTCAACCAGCCGAGCACCACCGCCGCCGCGACCAGGAGCACGAGGGGGACCCAGAACCAGGGGGAACGCCGCGAGGCTCCCGCCAGAGATCCGTCGCCGTCGGCCCGTCCGGTGCTCGTCACCATGCACCCCTTGTCACCCTCGGGGTGACCGCGGGTGAGCACGGGTGAGCGCGGTCATGACGGTTGGCTCCGGGGATCACGGAGCTGCTCAGCGAGACCGGCAGGAAGGCCGGCCAGTCGATCACCATGGCGGCAGTACAGACCATGTGCCAGGGACACGGTCAAGGGCCTCGAGCGTGCCGGCCGTCGCGGACGCCTGGCCGCACGCCCGAGCGACGGCCAGGTCAGCCACGCAGGTGCTCGTGCGCCCACTGCTCGAAGCTGGTGAGCGGGATGCCGAGGTCGCGCGCGTACTCGGGGCGGCCCGGCTGCCCGGCCACGTTCAGCCACTCCAGCGACGCGCCCATGGCGGGCATCCCCGCCGCGAGGGCCTCCTCCTCCGTCATGTCCGGGGCGGACAGCGGTGTGCCCAGCACGCGCGAGAGCGTCTCGGCGACCTGCGTCATGGACAGGTAGTCGCTGGCCAGCTCCAGCTCCACGCCGTCGAACCGGTCCGGTGCGAGGACGGCCGCCGCTGCGGCCGCTCCGATGTCCTGGACGGCGACCAGGGAGAGCCGGGTGGCCGGCTTCAGGACACCGATCAGACCGCCGTCGATGCCGCGCGGGAACATATAGGCGGCCGAGGGGTGGAAGTTGTCCATGAAGGTGCCTGGCTTGAGCAGGGTCCAGTGCGCGAAACCGGCCGAGCGCACCCGGTCCTGGACCGCGGCCTTGGCGTTCAGGGAGGGTTCCACCGCCCAGCGGCCGGGCGCCCAGCCGGGAACCTGCGTGTGCACGCCCGCGCCGGCGACGGAGGTGTGCACGAACTGCTGCACCCCGGCGGCCAGCGCGCCCTCGACGAGGTGGGTGCCCTGGGCGACCTCGGCGGCGAAGTCAAACCCGTCCGGGGTGGAGGGGGGCATCTGCACGGAGAAGACGGCGCGGGCGCCCGTGGCGGCACGGACCACGGAATCACGGTCGGCCAGGTCGCCGGTGACCAGCTCCGCCCCCAGGGCCTGGACGGCCCTGGCCCGGTCCGTGGTCGCGTCCCGGACCAGGGCACGCACCGGGACCCCGGCGGACAGGAGCGCGCGAGCGGTCGCGCCGCCCTGCTTGCCGGTGGCACCGGTGACCAGGACCGGTGCGGCGTCCTGGGGCGTGGGGACGGTGGGCCGGGGTGTCGTGGGCATGGGTGCTCCTCGTGTGCTCGTCGTAAGTGGCGGGGCCCGCCACTTATGCGGCGCTACGATATGGCGTCCCCCGCCACTTGAGCAAGGAGATGCCCCGATGCCCGAGCGCCGGCGCGCCGATGCGCGGCGTAACCACGCACGGATCCTGGCCGTGGCCGAGCAGGAGGTCGCGGCCCATGGTGCCGGCGCCTCGCTGGAGCAGATCGCGCGCATCGCAGGCGTGGGCTCGGCCACCGTGCGTCGGCACTTCCCGACCCGCCAGGCCCTCGTTGAGGCCGTCTCCCGGGAGCGCGTCGAGGCTCTGGTGGCCCGTGCGCACGACCTCGCCGACCGGGAGGACGGCGGGCAGGCCCTGCTGGACTGGCTGGCCGACGTCGTGGCCTACTGCGTGTCCGCCCGTGGCCTGGCGGCCGCGCTGACCTACGAGGAGGACGAGCCCCGCTCGCTCACCGAGAACAGCTGCACCGCGGCACTGGAGAACGCGGGCGGCCCCCTGCTGCAGCGTGCGGTGCGCGACGGCGCGGTCGACGCCGGGGTCCACGTCGCGGACCTGATCACGTTGGCCGTGGGCGTGGTCCTGGCCACGGAGCACCGTGCCGACCAGGAAGCGGCCGCCGGACGGTTGTTCACGCTGGCCGTGCGGGGACTCGCTCCGCGGGTCTGAGGCGGTCCGGCCCGCGGCCCTCGTCGACGGACGGGGGCCGGTGGTGCGGCGTCCTGCACCACCGGCCCCGTCGAACCGGTCCTACGGCTGCGCGTCCCTCGCGGACGCCGCCTCCGTCGCCGGGGTGTCCCCCTGCCGTGCGCCCGGCCGGGTCCGGCGCCAGGCGACCACGACCAGCGCGACGAGCCCGAGCAGCGGGAGCGTGCTGACCGACCAGCTCAGGCCGAGCGGCGGGCCGGGCTGTTCCAGCACCTCCAGGCCGGTGAGCTCGCCCGTGGCCGGCCCCTGCGGGCCGTCCACGGTGAACCGGAAGGTCCAGTCGCCCGGCGCGTTCAGGGACTCGACGTCCAGTCCCCACAGGTCCTGGTCGCGCGGGTGCCGGGCGAGCGGCTCGGTCTCGGCCGCACCGTCCGGGTCGATCACGGTGAGCTCACCGGACATGCCCTGCAGGCCGCCGGCGGGCGCGAAGGAGAAGTCCAGGGACTGCATGGCACGCAGGGGCCAGGTGCTGAAGCCGACCGTGAGGTCGTACGGTCCTGCCTCCACCTGCTCGGTGTGGACGATGTCGACGGGCGGGTAGGCCGCGGCCGGCACGGCCAGGGCCGGCAGCATCGCGAGCGCGCTCAGCAGTGTCGCAGTGACCTTACGCATGGTTGACCTCCGGGGTGGTGGAGCCGTTCGCCGATCCGCTCACGGGGTGCCCGGCACCGGGGGCCAGGCGCGACAGCATTGTGCCGAAGCGGAGGCTCAGAAAGCCGCCGACGGCGCCCGCGGCGGCCGCGGCCACGGCTGTCGCCGCGACCACGGTGAGACCGGGCAGGGGCTGGTGAGCCAGCCAGGCGCTCTGCACGGGAGCGCAGGCCCCGATGATCGCCCCGCCCACCAGGCCGGCGAGCCAGGCCGGTGCACGTCCGCGCGCGGCCTCGATGATCGCGCCCACGGCGAGCAGCACGAACGGGATCATCGACGCGTGCAGGGGCGAGGGGTCGAGGTAGTCGCGCATCGGCAGGCCCTCGACCCGGGCGTACCAGACGGTGGCCGACTCGGAGTACGGCCACAGGATCGCCTGGAGGACGGCGACCACCGCCGTGACGGCGAACGCGGCGCCCCGGCGGTCCAGGACGAACGAGCCGGTCATGACGACCACCACGGCCAGGAACGCGGTGACCACGTCGAACGCGTTGACCGCACCGGTCGGCAGCTCCTTGGTGGCGTAGGCGGTGATCATGCTGAACGCGAACAGCGCGCCCGCGGCCAGGATCGTCCCCACCACGCCCCAGGTCTGCCGGCGGGCGGAGGCGAAGATCATCAGCGCCCCGGTGAGGGTCACGCTGATGGACAGCAGGAGGCCGACGTGCGGCGGGGAGCCGATCTCGGCGTCGAACCCGTAGATGCCGTGCCACCACTGGTCCCACAGCCCGTACAGCAGGAACGAGGCCGCGCCGCAGCCGGCGACCAGGTATCCGGCCGGTGCGGAGAACGTCCTGCCGAACACGCCGACCGCGCCACCGCCGACGACCGGGTCGATCGGCAGGCCGGCGCGCTGCCGCGCCGTGGTGCGCAGCACCACGACCAGGCTGCCGAGGCCGGCCACGGCGCTGCCGGCGTACATGAGCAGGTGGGACAGGGTGAAGAAGGTGTCGGGTCCGACGTCGTTGTGCCACTCCAGGTCCCAGCTCGCGCCGAACAGGGAGAGCAGCGTCCCGGTCAGGACGACGCCCGCGGGGGCGAGGCCGCGTGGGACGGTCCCCGCGCGGGGGGCCACCGCCGAGGGTGCTGTCAGGTCCATCGTGATCAGCCTTTCCGTTGGTCGTAGGGCTTGGTCGTAGGGGTTGGTCGAGCGATTTCAGGCCCGCCCGGCGACCCGGGCGGGACGGGTTCAGCGCACGGGGACGGAGAAGACGGCGCGGTCCTGGCCGGGCAGGCGGACCGTGATCTCCCAGCTGCCGCCCATGGAGAAGGTCGCGTCCGACGCGCTGAAGCGGCCGGGTCCGGTACTGGACGCGGTCACCGGCGGTGCGGCGTGGCCCATGGTGGGCATGACCAGGTCGACCGTGAGGGTGTCGGCGGTGACGGGGCTGCCGTCGCTGCGGGCTGCGGTCAGCTCGAGCGTGTTCGTCCCGGTGCGGGGGTCGTCCACCGTCAGCTCGACGGTGTGCCGGCCGGTGCTCACGGAGTAGGTCTCCACCCGTGGCGCGTGCGGCCACAGCAGCAGCGCGGTTCCTGCCACGACGGCCACCAGCGCGGTCCAGACGGCTGCTCTTCTCATCGCTGCGCTCCATTCGTTGCCGGCACGTCGACGACCGCCGGGACGGTGAGGACCGAGTAGTCCTGCTCGGCCTGGACCCACACCCGGTAGCGGCCGGGCTGCGGGAAGGTATAGGTGAACCGGACCTCGGGGCCGTAGGCGGCCACGCTCTCGTCCGGCATGACCGGGACCCCGGGCGTGGGCGGGACCATCGCGTGCACGTGCGCCCAGACCGGGGCGGCGACCGCGGGGTTCGTACCGGCGGGTCCGTCGCCGAGCGGGCCCACGACGATCATGTGCCCGACCATCCCCAGCCACGGCTGGAGCGTCGCCGTGCCGAAGTCCGCGGTGAACGTGCTCGGTTCACCGGCCGCCGCGACGTCCTGCGCGAGGCCGGCAGCCGGTCCGGTACGCCCGTCGCCACGGTGCCGGACCGGTGCCTCCGTGTCCGGCCCGTCGCCCTCGACGGTGACCGACCCGCGGGCGAGCTGTACTCCCCCGCCGCGCCGGGCCAGCTCCGCGGCGACCGCGTGCACCCCCGCCTCCGCGTCGTCGTACCTGACGCGGTACTCCCCGGGTGCGACCCGGACCGGGTGCACGTGCCGCAGGTCGCCAGACGGCGAGACCAGCACGAGGTGGATGAACGCGCTGTCGTGCACCAGCAGGTCGTCCACGGGGCGGCCGGTGGACCCGTCGGTCACGTGGAGCACCAGGTCGTCCCCGTCGATGCCGGGCACCACGTTCACCGGTGGGCGGGAGAGGTCCGTGACGCGTACCGGCGCGTACGGGTCGGCGACGTTCTCGGCGGTCGGGTCCAGGTGGGTGCCCACCGCGGGCGGCAGGGGAATCGTCGGCGCGAGCAGCGCGCCGGTGACGCCGACCGCGAGCGCCGCCACCATGCCGCCGGCCGGGACCAGGGCGGCACCGGGGCGGCCGGCCAGCGCCAGCACGAGCGCCGCCAGGAGCAGGGCGCCGGCTGCGATGAAGCCGCCGTAGACGGCGTCCTCCCACGGTGGCGCGACCACCGCCGGGACCACGAACGGGATGGTGGCGACCTGCTCACCGTCGTCGATGCTCAGCTCCCACGGCCCTGCCCGATCGACGCGCAGCGTCCCGCCGTACACCCCGGGTTCCGGGCCCAGCTCGACCCGTGCCGTGCTCGGGGTCTCGCCCGCGATGGTCACGGCGAGGTCCAGCACGCCCGCGGGCGAACCTGCGTGGGTGACGACGTCGACGCGCAGCGGAGCCGGCGGGGCCGCCGCACGCCGGACGATCACCGTCAGGTCGCGCTCGCCCAGGGACTGGGCGACCTGGAGGTCGGACCCGACGTTCCCGCCGTCCGCCTGTGCCGGGGCGGTACCGGTCCCCGTCACGAGGACGGTCGCGAGCACCGTCACCGGCAGGGCCGCCGACAACATCCTGGCGAGCGTCCGCAGAGCCTTCTTCGCGGTCTTCTTCACGAGGTGGAACCTAGGGATCACCGGGGCGCCCGTTCGTCCCCCCGGCCGGTAGTTCTCGTCCCCCGCAGGAGGGACCCGGGGCCACCGGACGGGGGGACGTCACGCGCGCCGCCATGGGGGATGATCGCTGCCGGGGAGGGAGGACCATGCGCACCACACGTGAGTCGCTGCAGTGGCAGACCTGGGTCGTCGCGGGCCTGTGCATGGTCGTCGACGGCGCGGACACGCTGCTGAACGGCGGCCTGGGCGGCGGCGGTGGCGTCGTGCTGATCGTCGCCGTGCTCCTCGTGGACGCGACCCTCGCGACGCCCGCCCGGTACTCGGGGTGGGTCGCGGCCCTGCACTCGGTGTTCTGGGTGGTCGCGACCATGGCCTCGGGCGTGAACCCCGGGGACGACGGCGGCATGCTGGTCGCCGGCTACCGGGCCGGTGCCTGGCTGCGTGGCCTGCCCGCCGTCGGGGCGCTGCTGGCGCTGGCCTCCTGCACCGTCGCCACGGGGCTGCTCACCGGGAGCTCCGTGGACGCGGCGTCCGTCGTCGAGCTGATCAAGGTGGCCGTGCTGCCGTGGCTCGTCGGCCGCTACACCTCGGCCCGGCGTGCCTACCTGGCCACGCTGGAGCAGCAGGAGGAGCGCGAGCGTCGGGACGCCCAGGAGGCGGTGCGGGCGGCGGTCGCGGAGGAGCGCAGCGCGATCGCCCGCGACCTGCACGACGTGATCGTGCACCACGTGTCCGCGATCTCGATGCACGCCGGGGCGGTACGTCTGCGGTTGAGCGCGGCGACGGCCGGCGCGTCGGGCGCGGTCCCGACGGCGCTGGAGGGGCTGCGGTCCGTGGAGACCTCGAGCAGGGCGGCGATGGTCGACCTGCGCCACCTGCTGGACGTGCTGCACGGCACGCTGCCCGACGGCGCCCGCCAGCCGGGCCTGGACAACCTGGAGGAGCTGTTCGACGGGGTCCGCAAGGCCGGGATGCCGGCCGCGCTGCACGTCCTGGGGTCGCCCCGCGAGATCCCGCAGTCGCTCGACGTGGCCCTGTACCGGGTGGTGCAGGAGATGCTGACGAACGCGCTCCGGCACGGCGACGCCTCCGGGGTCGAGGTGACCCTGACCTACGGTGACGCCGGGCTCGCGGTCGTCGCCGACAACCGGGTGGGGGCCGACGCCCGCCCTGCGGGCTCCGGTTCCGGACGGGGCCTGGCCGGGATCCGCCAGCGCGTCGGCGTGTTCGGCGGCCGCGCCGAGCACGGGCTGCGGCCCGACGGCACGACCTGGCGCACCACGGCGGTCTTCCCCCTGACCGAGGACCCGGGGCCGCAGCCCCGGGCCGGCGCCGGCCTGGAGGCGGGACGGACGTGACTGCCGCCGCCCTGCGAGTGTTCCTCGCCGACGACCACGCCATGCTGCGCTCGGGCATGCGGGCCATCATCGAGACCCAGCCCGACCTGGAGTGCGTGGGCGAGGCCGCCGACGGCCGGGCGGCGGTCGCCGAGATCGCCCGCATCCGGCCCGACGTCGCCGTGCTGGACATCCGGATGCCGAAGCTGGACGGGCTGGACGCCACGAGGCTGATCGTGGCCGACCCCGCGAACCGCACCAAGGTGCTGGTGCTGACCACTCATGACAGCGACGAGTACGTGTACCGGGCGCTGACCGCCGGCGCGAGCGGCTTCCTGCTCAAGAGCCTCCCCCCGGAGGAGCTGATCTCCGCGATCCGTGTCGCCTCCCGCGGGGACGCCCTGATCGACCCGTCCGTCACCCAGCGCCTCATCGCCCGGTTCGCCGCCGGCATCGCTCCGGCGCAGGTGCCACCCGAGGTGGCACGGCTGACGCCGCGCGAGCGCGAGGTGCTGCACCTGGTGGCCGCCGCGCACAGCAACGCGGAGATCGCTGCCCGGCTCTACGTCGGCGAGGAGACCGTCAAGACGCACGTCTCACGCATCCTGACCAAGCTCGGCCTGCGCGACCGGGTGCACGCCGTCGCCTACGCCCACCGGCACGGCCTCACGGGCTGAGCTCCCGGCCGGCGCACCGCCGGCTCGGGCGCCGAGGGCCCGCTCGTCGGCGAGACCCCGCGCCGCCAGGTCCCGCCAGAGGGCCACAGGTGCAGGTGGGCACCGACGAGGTGGCGCGTCATGGCAGGTGCCACACCTCCTGCATCTCCCGCCACCGGTCGCCGGGGGCCGCACCGGTGCCGAACGGCGTCTGGCACGGGTCGGTGTGCGTCCACCACTCCTGGGTCACCGGGTCCTGCGCGATCCGGGCCATGTCCGCCTCGTGGTCCTCACCGGTGTACTCGTAGTAGGCGAACAGCGTGTTCTCCAGCACGAAGATCGTGTAGTTGTGCACGTTGCAGGCCTGGAGCGTCGCCTCGACCTGCGGCCACACGGCGGCGTGCAGGCGCAGGTACTCCTCGCGCTTCTCCGGGACGACGTCGACGACGAGCCCGTGTCTCTCCACAGCCATCTCGGCGGTCACTCCTTCGTCCCGGCGGCGGTCACGCCCGCCACCGGGAATCGTCGTGGGAACAGGAAGATCAGCGGCACGGGTGCCACCGACAGGAGGGTAGCGAGCGCCGGCGCGGGCAGCTCGACCGTCGTCACGCCGGCGGCCGTGGGGTCGGGCTGCGCACGTTCCGCAGCCTCTCGGCCAGGCCGGCCCGTGCGGGCAGGGTGGGCGACCCTGGCTCGCCCGACCTTCGTCCCGAACAGGACGGACCAAGGCAGTGGATCGGCCGGACGATCGGCTCTGCCACCCGGGGCCGGCCGGCTGGTGTGCTGGTGCCGGGCAGTAGGAGGGTGGTCATGCACGGCAGCGCGCGCAATGCCGTCGGCGCGAACCGACGCCGGCCGGATCGACACTATCGCCACCGGTGGATCCTGGCGGTCTCCGTGGGCGAAGGCGTCGGTTTCACGCTCGCCGCATCCCTGGCGATCCTCGGCACCGTCGCCGGGATCGACGGTGCGGGCAGGCTGGCTCTCGCGATGGTCGGTGGGGCCCTGGAGGGTGCAGCGCTCGCGAGCGGGCAGTACCTCGGGATGCGCGCGCGGCGCCCTGCCGCAGGGCGATGGATCGGCGCCACGGCACTTGCGGCGGCACTCGCGTGGTTGCTCGGGATGACGCCGAGCACGGTCGGCGTCGACCTCGGCGAACCGGTCACGTTGATCGCTCTCGGGTTCGGCGGGGTCGTGCTGCTCGTCGCCATCCCTGCCGCGCAGTGGCTGGTGCCGGCACGACCAGGCACACTCCGCTGGGTTCCCGTGAATGCCGGCGCATGGTCGGTCGCGATCCTCTGGACCTTTGCCCCGTCTCCGTTCATCGACGAACACAGCCCGGTCGCGGTGGTCGCTGCCCTCTACGTGCTGGCCGGGGTGCTGATGGCCGTCACCTTCGCGTCGCTCACCGCAGGCGTCGCAGGGTCGCTCTTCGTTCCCGGCACGACGCACGAGGCTGCCCGGGAGGCCGGGCGAGAGCCTGGCGACCGAGGTGCGCCCGGCACGTCGGCGGCCGGGTCCGGCGGCGGCACCGACCACGCCTCGGCCGGCACTCGTGGACAGCCGTCAGCCCCCACGCGACGGCTTCCGTGACGTCTCCGTTGCATCGTCGTCCGCGCGGTCCTGCCCGGGTACGACAAAGGCCGCCGACCTGGTCGTTGACCAGATCAGCGGCCCCCGCCACCTCGTCTCAGCCGCTCTTGCGCCGGAACATCTTCTGCACGGGACCGGTCGTCTCCGACCCGTGCACCGCGCCTGTGTTCACGTCACCCGCCGACGTACGCTGCCGGGCCGCGTTCTTGCGGTCGAGCGCTTCCTTGAAGCGCGCCTTCGCGTCCGAGCTCGGCGCGGTCGGGGTCGTGGGCTCCTGCGCCTGGTCGGCAGTGGGCTTCTCGTCCGTCACACCGATCACCTCCTTGAGTTTCGGGGGTCCCTCGATCGGGTCCGTCGTCCGGCCCCAGCCTGCACCACACCCAGCCCAGGTGCCAGCGCATTTCACGACGCAGGCCGCAGCCGGCTCAGGCCTGCGCGGCCGTCCGTTCCGCGCGCTCGGCGCGCAGCGACGTGATGGCGCTCTCGAAGTCCTCCAGCGAGTCGAAGGACTGGTAGACGCTCGCGAACCGGAGGTACGCCACCTCGTCGAGCTCGCGCAGCGGCCCGAGGATGGCGAGGCCCACCTCGTAGGCGTCGATCTCCGCGCTGCCGTTGCTCCGCAGGGTCTCCTCGACGCGCTGGGCCAGGATCGCGAGGTCGTCGTCGCTGACGGGACGGCCCTGGCAGGCCTTGCGCACGCCCGCCGCCACCTTGTCGCGGCTGAAGGGCTCGGTGGCCCCCGACCGCTTCACCACCGACAGGCTGGCGGTCTCGACCGTCGTGAACCGCCGGTTGCAGTTCGGGCACTGCCGCCGGCGCCTGATCGACAGGCCGTCGTCGGCGGTCCGTGAGTCCACCACGCGCGAGTCAGCGTGGCGACAGAACGGGCAGTGCATGCTCACTCCTGCGTGGTCGACCACGGACCGGAGACCTCCGGTCGCGCCCCGACCGTAAGCGGGCAAACCACCGCCATGCAACATCGCCGCAACATTTGACGGCGAACCGTGTCCCCGGGTCACTCCTCGGGAAGAAGAAGGAGCTGACCCACCCGGACGCTACCGGACGACATCTCGTTCAGCTCCTGGAGCCGAGCCACCGCGTCCCGGACGTCCTCGCCCGGCCGGACCACCTCCTGCGCGTATCCCCAGAGGGTCTCCCCCGGCTGGACCGCGTGCACCCGCACCTCGACGGGTTCACCCGGCGCGCTGGCCACCGCCGTGGCACCCCAGGTGGCCATCGGCGCCACGAGCAGCATGGCCAGCAGCACGAGCACCACGCGGCCGCGCCGCGTGATCCGCAGCCCGGCCAGGCCGAGCCGCTCCGCGACCGTGCGCGACGGCGCCTGCGCGTGGGGCCGGACCACGACCGGCCCGATCGGCCGCACCGGCGCGTAGGTCTCGGTGTACGCCGGGGTGTACTGCCGCAACGGGATCACGTCCCCCATGGCCCCTCCTCGAAGAGCGAGTCGAACCTCTGTCCGCCATACACGCGTTCGTCGAACGCACGTACCATTGTGTAGCACGAGACACCGGCCGTGTCGAGACACGCTCGAACATTCGTTTGAGCCGAGCCGCTTTGTGACCTAGAGTGGGTCCCGCAGAGGAGAACATTTGTCGGAACGGGAGGGGCACGGGTATGACGGGACGGGACGAGACCAGCGACACGAGAGCCGTCGACACGGCGCTCTCCGGCGTCGCCACGCTGGACGCGCCGGGCGACGAGGCGGTCGCCGACGTGCACGCGATCTCGCCGACAGACCGCCTCACCGAGCGCCAGCGCCTCGTGCTCGACACGATCCGGCAGTCCTTCGAGACGCGCGGCTACCCGCCGTCGATGCGTGAGATCGGTGAGGCCGTCGGCCTCGCGAGCCCGTCCAGCGTCAAGCACCAGCTCCAGATGCTGGAGAAGAAGGGCTTCCTGCGCCGCGACCCCAACCGGCCGCGCGCCATGGAGCTCGTCGAGCCGCTCGCCGAGCAGGTGGACAAGCCCTCGCGCGGGGAGATCCACTGGCCCGAGCCGCGGCGCAGCGGCCAGATCCACTGGGGCAGCTCGGTGCCGGACGACGCCGGCACCCCGCCGCCGTCGTACGTGCCGCTCGTCGGCCGCATCGCGGCCGGTGGCCCGATCCTCGCCGAGCAGGTCGTCGAGGACGTCTTCCCGCTCCCCCGCCAGCTCGTGGGCGACGGTGAGCTGTTCCTCCTCAAGGTCGCGGGCGACTCGATGGTCGACGCCGCGATCTGCGACGGGGACTGGGTCGTGGTGCGTCGGCAGAACGTGGCCGAGCAGGGCGAGATCGTCGCCGCCATGATCGACGGTGAGGCCACGGTCAAGACGTTCAAGCAGGCCGGCGGCCACGTGTTCCTGCTGCCGCAGAACCCGGCCTACGAGCCCATCCCGGGTGACGAGGCGCAGATCCTGGGCCGCGTCGTCGCGGTGCTGCGCAGCCTCTAGGCGCCCGCGGCGGAGCGCAGAGCGCCCGTCCGCGATCCGACCGGTTCGACCCCCGCGGTCGAAGCCACCGGGTCGCGGGCGGGCGCTCCGCCATCACCGGCGGTGCGCGGCCAGGCTCAGAACCCGAAGCGCCGCAGCACCCCGCGCACGCTCTCGGCGGACGCCCGCAGTCCCGTCAGCTCCTCGTCCGACAGCGGCACGCGCACCGTGCCCGCGACCCCGCGGCGGTCCACGAGCGAGGGAACCGACAGGCACACGTCGCCGATCCCGTGGTAGTCGTCCAGCAGGGACGACACCGGCATGATCCGGCCCTCGTCCTTGAGCACCGCCTCGATGATCCGGGTGGCTGCGAGGCCGACGGCGTAGTTGGTGGCACCCTTGCCCGCGATGATCCGGTAGGCCGAGTCCACGACCTCACGGTGCACCTCGGCCCGCACCGCGGCGTCCAGCGGCGGGTGGCCGGCCAGGGGCTCCCACTCCAGCAGCGGTACCCCGCCGATCGAGGCGGAGCTCCACAGCGCGATCTCCGAGTCTCCGTGCTCCCCCGCGATGTACGCGTGCACGTTGGCGACCGCCACCCCGCAGCGTTCGGCGAGCCCCGCCCGCAGCCGCGACGAGTCGAGCACGGTGCCGCTGCCGAACATCTGCTCGCGGGGCAGTCCCGAGATCTGGAGTGCCGCGTACGTGACCACGTCCACGGGGTTGGTCACCATCAGGTAGGTCGCGTCGGGCGCGACCTCCACCAGTGGCGGCAGGATCTGGCGCATCAGGCCGATCGTTCCCTCGGCGAGGTCGAGCCGGGTCTGCCCCGGCTTCTGCTTCGCCCCGGCCGTGACGACCACGACGTCCGCGTCCGCGCAGACGGCCACGTCGTCCGAGCCGATCACGTGGGCCTGGGAGGTGAACATGAGCCCGTGCCGCAGGTCGAGCACCTCGGCCTCGACCTTGGCCCGGTTCACGTCGTGCAGCGCGATGGTGCGCGCCGAGCCACGGGTGAGCGCGGCGAAGGCCAGTGTGGAGCCGACCGCCCCCGCCCCGACGATCGCGAGCTTCGTGGTCCGGGCTGCGGGGGTTCGGTCGGCTGGGACGTCCGAGATGGCTGCCATGCGCCTAGGTTAGGTGTCCAGCCTGGCCAGCGCGGCGCGGACGAGCGCCGGATCGGTCGTGGGCCAGAACCCGGGCATCGACCGGGTGAGGAACGACGCGTAGCGCGCGGTGGCGAGCCGCGGGTCGAGCACCGCCACCACGCCCCGGTCCTCCGTGCTCCGTACGAGGCGCCCCGCACCCTGCGCGAGCAGCAGCGCCGCATGCTGGGCCGAGACCGCCATGAACCCGTTGCCGCCCGCCTGCTCCACGGCGCGGGCGCGGGCCGCCTTGACCGGGTCGTCGGGGCGCGGGAACGGGATGCGGTCGATGAGCACGAGCTGGCACGACGGGCCCGGCACGTCGACGCCCTGCCACAGGGACAGCGTGCCGAACAGGCACGTCGCCGGGTCCTGCGCGAACTCGCGCACCAGCGTGGGCAGCTGGTCGTCCCCCTGCGCCAGGATCGGCACGTCGAGCCGCTCCCGCATCGCCTCCGCCGCCGCGTTCGCCGCGCGCCGCGACGAGAACAGACCGAGCGTGCGACCCCCCGCCGCCGTGATGAGCTCCGCGATCTCGTCGAGCTGCGCCTCCGTGGTGGGTTCCCGGCCCGGCGCCGGCAGGTGCCGGGCGATGTACAGGATGCCCTGCCGCGGGTAGTCGAACGGGCTGCCCGCATCGAACCCGTGCCACGGCGGCGCGTCCTCGCCCTTGAGCCCGAGCGTGCCGGCCACCGCGTCGAACGTGCCGCCCAGGGCCAGGGTGGCCGACGTGAACACGCCGGTCGACTCCCCCAGCAGGTGGGTACGGATCAGGCCCGCCACGTGCAGCGGGGCAGCGTGCAGGCGGGTCACGTTGTCGCCGAAGCCGCCCCAGCCGTTGTCCGGGCGCGAGCACCACAGGACGTCGGACGTCGTGTCCTGGGCGGCCATCCGCTCGGCCGTCTCGAACAGCTGGAGCATGGCGCCCTGCGCCATCTTCAGGCCGGGATCGGGCTGGCCGGCGTCCTTGCCCTTGGCGCCCGCGGCGTCCGGTTTGAGGGCGCTCAGCACCTCGCGCGCGGCGTCGCGCACCGCGGCCACCGCCGTGCGCAGGTCGTCCGGCAGACCCTGGGGGAAGCGTTCGGCGGGTGCCGTCACCAGGAGCGTGCCGAGATCCTGTGCGGCCTTGTCCAGGGCCTCGGTGCTGGTCCCGGCGTTGCGGCGGGCGAGCCGCGCCGCGTTCTCGACCGACGCCATGGACAGGTCCACCGTGGCGGACGAGGTGACGCGGTCGGTGAGCTCGTGCGCCTCGTCGACCACGACCACGTCGTGCTCCGGGAGCACTCCCGGGCTGCCGGTGGCCGCGATGCCGAGCATCGCGTGGTTGGTGACCACCACGTCCGCCTCCCGGGCCGCGGCGCGCGCCTTGTCGGGAAAGCACTCGGCGAGCATGGGGCACTTGCCGCCCAGGCACTCCATGGCCGTGACGGACACCTGGCGCCAGGCCCGGTCCGGCACGCCGGGCACGAGGTCGTCGCGGTCGCCGGTGTCGGTCTCGCCCGCCCACTCGTGCAGGCGCCGCACGTGGTCGGCGAGCGTGGCGCCGTCGTCCCGGCGCCGGCCACGGGGTGCCTGACCGCCCGGTGCGTCCTCCGCCCGGGGATGCTCCTCCCCGCCCGGCAGGTCGAACAGCGTCGGCTCGTCGGCGGGGTAGCCGCCGCCCACCTTGTGCACGCACAGGTAGTTGTGCCACCCCTTGAGCAGCGCGATGCGCGGCTCGCGCGGCAGCAGCGGTGCCACCGCTTTCGCCACGAGCGGCAGGTCACGCGTGATGACCTGCCGCTGGAGCGCGAGGGTGGCCGTGGAGACGATGACCTTGCTCTGCGCCGCCACGGCGTGCCGTACGGCGGGCACCAGGTAGCCGAGCGACTTGCCCGTTCCGGTACCCGCCTGGACCAGCAGGTGCTCACCCTTCTCGATCGCCTCGCCGACCGCGACCGCCATGCGGTGCTGCCCTTCTCTGCGCCCGCCGCCGAGCTCCCCGACCGCGAGATCGAGGAGCTCCTCGACGTCGGGCACGTCCTGCGTGGCGGTACTGTCGGCGGGTGCGTCGGGAAGGCTGGTCACGCACTCGATCCTAGGCGGGGGCGGTGACATCCACCCCGCCTCGTCCACAGGCTCACCCCTTCACGGCGCCCCCCAGCCCGGCACCGCTGAGGAACAGCCGCTGGAACGCCAGGAACAGCGCGACGGGCAGCACCGTCGAGATCGCGAGCGCCGCCAGGAACACGTCGAGCTCCAGGTAGGGCGCGATGGCGGGCAGCCGCACGGACAGCGGCTGGTTGCCCGGGTCGGGCAGCACGAGCAGGGGCCAGAGGTAGTCCTTCCACGCCGCGATGACGGCGAACACCGAGACCACGCCGAGGATGGGCCGCGACATCGGCAGCACGATGCTCCACAGCAGCCGGAACGGCCCGGCGCCGTCCACGCGGGCGGCCTCGAAGACCTCACGCGGCAGGCCGTCGAAGAACCGTTTGACCAGCAGCACGTTGAACGCGCTGGCCCCCATGGGCAGCCAGACCGCCCAGAACGTGTTGAGCAGGCTGACGTGCACGAGCGGCACGTCGAGGATGGTCAGGTACAGCGGCACGAGCAGCACCACGGACGGCACGAACAGGGTGGCCAGGACGAGCCCCAGGATGACGTTGCCGTAGCGCGGGCGCAGCACCGACAGGACGTAGCCACCCGTGGTGGCCACCAGGAGCTGGAAGAACCAGGCCCCCACCGCCAGGATCAGCGTGTTGGCGAAGTAGTGGTCGATCTCGGCCCGGGTCCACGCGGTGGCGAGGTTGGCCCAGTCGATCCCGTTCGGGAAGAGCCCGAGCGGGTCGCGCAGCGTGTCCTGCGTGGGGGTGACGGCAGCCTTGGCGAGCCACAGGATGGGTCCGAGCCCCACGACCAGCAGCGCTGCCAGCAGGCCGCCCTGCAGCACGCCGAGGGTGGCCCGCACGCTCGGCCGTCGCCGGTCGTGGGCGGAGATGATGCCGCGTTCGGTCTCGACTGCCATCTCAGGAGCTCCAGGGTCGGGTCACGCGGAAGTAGACCGCCGACAGCACGGCCAGGACGGCCGCGAGCATGAGGCTCAGGGCGGTCGCAGCGCCGTAGTTGCCGCCGAGGCTGCTGCCGAACGCGTAGTCGTAGATCAGCATGAGGACGGTGAGGGTGGCGTTGTTGGGACCGCCGCCGGTGAACAGGAACGGCTCCAGGAACACCTGGGACGTGCCGATCACCTGGAGGATCAGCGTGATGAACAGGACGCCGCGCAGCTGCGGCAGCGTGACGTGCCAGACCTTGCGCCACACGCCGGCGCCGTCCACCTCGGCCGCCTCGTAGAGCTCGGTGCGCACGCCGACCAGCGCGGCGAGGTAGATGATGACGGTGCCTCCGGCGGCCGCCCAGGTGGCCTCCAGGACCAGCGACGGCATGGCCGTCCCGGCGTCCTGCAGCCACGGGTAGGGCCCGAGGCCGAACCAGCCCGCGACGGTGTTGAACACCCCGGTGGGCGAGGCGTCGTAGAAGAACTTCCACAGCAGCACGGCCACCACGGGCGGCACCACCACGGGCAGGTAGGCCAGCGCCGAGTACAGGCCGCGCATCCGCCGGACCTCGCTCATCAGCACCGCGGCGGCCAGGGGCACCGGGTAGCCGAACACGAGCGCGAGCAGCGCGAACCAGAGCGTGTTGGCCACGGCCTTGCCCAGCAGCGGGTCGGAGAGCACGAACACGAAGTTCTCCAGGCCCACGAACTCGGGCGCGGTGACGAGGTTGGTCTGCTGGAAGCTCATGACCAGCGCGCGGCCGATCGGGAACCAGGAGAAGACGCCGAACACGAGGATCATCGGCAGGGCGATGACCAGGGTGCTCAGGCCGCCGTCGCGCAGCCAGTCCCGGGGCGTGCGGCGGACGCGCCGGCCGGGCCGGGGCGACGACGGCGGGGTGTCCGCCGTCGTCGCCCGCAGAGGGCTGGACAGGGTGGTCATCTGGGTCGTCGCAGTCTCAGGCGCGGTCGAGCAGGTTCTGGACCTGCACCTGGGCGTCGGCGAGCAGCGCGTCGATGTCCGCGTTCTCGTCGGTGAGCACCGCCTGGACCACCGGGTCGAGCGCCGCGTAGACCTCCTGGGTCGCGACGGCGGGCTCCGGGATGACCGGCTGGTCGAACATCTGCTCCGTCATGGGCGCGAAGTTCTCCAGGGGCACGTTGACCAGGTCCTTGATCCAGCTCTGCTGCTCCTCGTAGGTCTCGCGGTCGAAGATCGGCAGGGCGGGGGCACCGACGGGCTGGTCGGTCTCGGCGGCCACCTCGGCCTCGGCCACGGCGGCGTCCTGGTCGGTCAGCTTGGAGATGTAGTAGAAGTCGATCCACTTCACGGCCGCGGCCTGCTCGGCCTCGGACGCCGCGGAGCTCACCGCGGCGAGCGTGCCGCCGCCGAGCGTGCCGGCATCGTCGCCCTCCAGGGGCAGCACGGTGACGCCGTACTCCTCGGGGTCCATCTGGTTCTGCGTGAACAGGTTGGGGTAGTTGGCGCCGCCCGAGACGTACATGCCGATCTTGCCCGCGGCGAAGTCCTGGTTGATGGTGCTCCAGTCGTACAGGAACGACGACCCCATGGAGTTGTCCTCCCAGCGCATGTCCCGCAGCATCTCCAGGGCCGCGACGGTGGCGTCGTTGTCCACGGTGGCCGTGGCCTCGTCGCCCTCCCCCTCGACCACGCGGCCGCCGAGCGCGTACGTCTCGGTGGTGAGGATCCAGCCGCCGGTGTTGCTCTGCGTCATGTGGGCGTAGCCGGCCTGGCCGGTCTCGTCCGCGATCTTCTTGGCGGCCTCCCGCACCTCGTCCCACGTGGTGGGCGGGTTGTCGGGGTCGAGCCCGGCCTCCTCGAAGAGCCGGCGGTTGTAGTGCAGGCCCTGGTTGTAGGCGGCGATCGGCACCGCCCACATGCCGCCGTCGGCGTCCTGGCCGGCCGCGGCGATGGTGGGGTTGAACTGGTCCGCGTACGGCAGCTCGGCCACCAGGTCGCTGACGTCGGCGATCTGACCCGCCTCGATGAGGGCTCGACCGTCGGTGAACGGGATCGGGAAGACGTCCGGCAGGGTGCCGCCCGCGAGCTCGGCCGCGAACGTGGTGCCCGACCAGGTGAACTCCTTGGTCTCCACCTGGATGTCCGGGTTGGCCTCCTCGAACTGGGCGATGCGCTCGTCGAACGCGTCGATGGCCGCCTGCTCCAGGCCGGCGTCGATGGAGACCTCGATGGTCACCGGGCCCGTCGGGTCGTCCGATGCCTCGGACTGCGACCCGCAGGCCGTGAGGGTGCCGGCCACGGACAGGACGCCGAGGGCGAACGCCGCGCGCTTTCGTGCTGACTTCATTGTCACTCCTTGGTCTGGTGCCGCAGGGGACGCGGCACGTCGGGGAAGGGGGGTCTGGGGAAGGAACGGGTTCAGGGCGCCGGGCGCAGCCAGACGGCGACGTCCGGCCCGACGACGCCGTCCGCCGGGCCGCTCGACAGCAGCACCGTCGCGCCGTCGGGCAGCGGGACGGGATCCGCCCCGAGGTTGACGACGCAGGCGAAGCCGGCGCCGCGCGTGAAGGCGAGCACGTCGTCGCCGAGGTCGAGCCAGGCGAGAGGCTCGGTGTGCAGCGCCGGGAGGTCGCGCCGCAGGTGCAGCGCCCGGCGGTAGAGGGAGAGCATCGAGCCGGGGTCGCCGGCCTGCGCCTCGACGGACCGGCCGGCCCAGTCGCCGGGCTGGGGCAGCCACGGCGCGGCTCCGCCGTCGGGGCCGAACCCGAGGCTGGGGCCCGTGCGGGTCCACGGCAGCGGTACGCGGCAGCCGTCCCGGCCCGGGTCCACGCCCTCGGACCGGAAGTGCATCGGGTCCTGGATCAGCTCGCGCGGCACGTCCGCCTCGGGCAGCCCGAGCTCGTCGCCCTGGTAGACGTACAGGGCGCCCGGCAGCGCGGCGACCAGCAGCGCGGCCGCCCGTGCCCGGCGGGTACCGAGGTCCAGGTCGGACGGCGTGCCGAAGCGCTTGGCGGCGAAGTCGAAGGACGAGTCCTCGCGGCCGTACCGGGTCACGGGCCGGGTGACGTCGTGGTTGGACAGCACCCACGTGGCGGGCGCCCCGACGGGCGCGTGCGCCTCCAGGGTGGTCCGGATCGACTCCCGCAGCTCCTTCGCGTCCCAGGGGCGGGCCATGAAGTCGAAGTTGAACGCCGTGTGCATCTCGTCCGGGCGCAGGTACTGCGCGAAGCGCTCGTGGTCCGCGAGCCACACCTCGCCCACCAGCACGCGAGGCTCCGCGTACTCGTCGGCGACGCGGCGCCAGCCGCGGTAGACGTCGTGGATCTCGTCGCGGTCCAGGTGCGGGTGCTCCCCCGGGCCGGGCGTGGCGGGCACCTCGGGCAGTGCCGGGTCCTTGACGATGAGCGCCGCCGAGTCGATGCGGATGCCGGCCGCGCCGCGGTCGAACCAGAACCGCAGCACGTCCTCGTGCTCCTGCCGCACGTCGGGGTGGTTCCAGTTCACGTCGGGCTGCTCGGGGGTGAACAGGTGCAGGTACCACTGGCCGGGCGTGCCGTCGGGGTTGGTCGTGCGGGTCCAGGTGTCGCCCTGGAAGCTCGAGACCCAGCGGGTCGGCATCTGGTCCCCGCCGGGTCCCTTGCCGTCGTGGAACCAGAACCTCTCGCGCTCCGGCGAGCCGGGGGCCGCCGCCAGCGCCGCACGGAACCACTCGTGCTCGGCGGAGACGTGGTTGGGCACCACGTCGACGATGGTCCGGATGCCCAGCTCGCGGGCCTCGGCGATCAGCGCCTCGGCGTCCTGGAGCGTGCCGAAGGCCGGGTCGATCGTCCGGTAGTCGCGCACGTCGTACCCGCCGTCGGCCAGCGGGGAGGCGTACCAGGGCGTGTACCAGACGGCGTCCACGCCCAGGTCGCGCAGGTACCCGAGCCGGGAGCGGACACCGGCGAGGTCCCCGGTGCCGTCACCGTTCCCGTCGGCGAAGCTGCGGGGGTAGATCTGGTAGATCACGGCGCTGCGCCACCAGTCGCCTGCTGCTGCGCGCGGTTCGGGCGCGCCGGACGTCGTCGTCATGCCGTGAACCGTAAATCACGTGACAACGACCGCGCAAGAACTCGACAGAAGGTTTATCGTTTTGCGACAGACTTCGCCCGCTCGTGCGCGGCCGCCGTCGACGCCCGGACGACGAGCTCCGGCTCGAAGAGCAGCTCGTCCCGCGGCACGTCGCTGCCGTCCACCAACGCCGCCAGCAGGTCGACAGCGGCCCGGCCCATGGGCTCGATCGGCTGCCGCACCGTGGTCAGCGCAGGGTCGGTGGAGTTCATCAGCGCGGAGTCGTCGAAGCCGACCACGGAGACGTCCGCCGGGCAGGACAGCCCCACGCGGCGCACCGCCCGGATGGCACCCAGCGCCAGCGGGTCGCTCGCGCAGACGATGGCGGTGGCGCCCCGCTCCACGAGCCGGTTCGCCGCGGCCTGGCCGCTCTCCAGGGAGTACTGCGAGTGGGCCACCAGGTCCGGGTCCAGCTCCAGGCCGTGGCGCTGCGCGAACCGCCGGGCCGCCGCCAGCTTGCGCTCCGACGGCACGTGGTCCGCAGGGCCCAGGAGCAGCGCGATCCGCTCGTGCCCCAGCGAGACCACGTGGCCCAGCGCCTGCTCGACGGCGACCAGGTCGTCGCACGCCACGCTCGGGAACGCGAGGTCCTCGATGGCCGCGTTGATGAGCACCACGGGCAGGCCGAGCTCCTCCAGGCGGCGGTAGTGGGCGTGGTCGGCCTGTCGCTCGGCGTAGAACCCGCCCGCGAAGATGACGCCCGAGACCTGCTGCGCCAGGAGCAGGTCGATGTACTCGGCCTCCGTGATGCCGCCCGCGGTACGGGTGCACAGCACGGGGGTGTACCCCTGCTGGGCCAGCGCACCGCCGATCACCTCGGCGAACGCGGGGAAGATCGGGTTCACGAGCTCGGGCAGCACCAGCCCCACCAGCTTGCCGCGGCTCCCCCGCAGCTTGGTGGGCCGTTCGTACCCCAGCACGTCCAGCGCCGTGAGCACGGCGTCCCGGGTGCCCTGGGACACCCCGGGCTTGCCGTTGAGCACGCGACTGACCGTCGCCTCGCTCACGCCGACCTTCTTCGCCACATCCGACAACCGTCTCGACATGCGTCGATCCTAGCCGCGATCAACGCAAACCGCTTGCGTGACTTGCAGAACTGCGCAAGCGACTTGCGTGACCATGTCGTCGAAGACGTCGGACGCCCAGGTCACCGTGGGCGACCTGGGCGTCCGAGACGTGGGGCGGGTCAGGACAGGACGGCGACCTGCCGCAGCTCCGTGGCGAGCTGCTCGTCCACACGGCCGCGCAGGTGCGTCCCCGCCGCCACGTGCTCGGTGAGCTCGATGTCACCGTGCTCGTGCACGCGGTGCACCAGGTCGCCCCGGTCGTACGGGACCACCAGGTCGACCTGGACGCCCGGGCGCGGCAGCTCGGCCGCGATCCGCGCGCGCAGCTCGGCGATGCCCTCACCGGAGTGCGCGGAGACGACGGCGGTGTGCCGCTCGCGGCGCTGGATGCGGCCGACGACCGTCGGGTCGGCGACGTCCGCCTTGTTCAGCACCACGATCTCGTGGACGTCCTCGAACGCCGGGATCTCGGACAGCACCTCGCGGACGGCCGCGATCTGCCCCTCGGGGTCCGGGTGGGACGCGTCGACCACGTGCAGCAGGATGTCGGCGTCGCCGACCTCCTCCAGCGTGGACCGGAACGCCTCCACCAGCTGGTGCGGCAGGTGCCGCACGAACCCGACGGTGTCGGTGAACGTGTAGACGCGGCCGTCCTCGGTCCGGGTGCGCCGGACTGTCGGGTCCAGCGTCGCGAACAGCGCGTTCTGCACCAGCACACCGGCACCGGTCAGCGCGTTCAGCAGGGACGACTTGCCGGCGTTGGTGTAGCCGGCGATCGCCACCGCGGGGATCGCGTTGCGCTTGCGGCTCAGCCGCTTGGTCTCGCGGGCCGGCTTCATCGCGGCGATCTCGCGCCGCAGCTTGGCCATCCGGTCACGGATGCGCCGCCGGTCCAGCTCGATCTTGGTCTCACCGGGACCACGCGAGCCCATGCCGGCGCCCGCGCCGCCCACCTGGCCACCGGCCTGGCGGGACATCGACTCGCCCCAGCCGCGCAGGCGCGGCAGGAGGTACTCGAGCTGCGCGAGCTCGACCTGGGCCTTGCCCTCTCGGGACTTGGCGTGCTGGGCGAAGATGTCCAGGATCAGCGCGGTGCGGTCGACGACCTTGACCTTGACCACGTCCTCCAGCGCACGGCGTTGGGACGGGGCGAGCTCGCTGTCGACGATCACGGTGTCCGCGCCGGTCGCGAGGACGACCTGCGCCAGCTCCAGGGCCTTGCCGGAACCGAGGTACGTGCCGGGGTCGGGCTTCTGCCGGCGCTGCAGCAGGCCGTCCAGCACCTGGGAGCCGGCCGTCTCGGCCAGCGCCGCGAGCTCGCGCAGCGAGATCTCCGCGTCTCGGGCCGCGTGCTCGCCACCCGAGAACAGGCCGACGAGCACCACCTTCTCCAGGCGCAGCTGCCGGTACTCGACCTCGGTGACGTCCTCGAGCTCGGTCGACAGGCCGGCCACGCGGCGCAGCGCGGTGCGCTCCTCGAGGTCCAGCTGGTCGCCGTCGGCCACGGTGTGCACCGTGTCGCCGTCGGCACGTGCGGTCCCCGCCCGAGCGAGAACCCGTGCCACGACATCGTTCGCGATCGCCTGGGCGTCTGCCTGGGACTCGCGGAGTTCGGGCGTCTCCTCTGCGGGGAGCTCGGGCTCTGTCGGGGTGTGGGTCATGTACTACCTAACTCTCGATGGTTCTTGCACTCGTACAACAAGGATCCCACGCCCGAAAGTCCCGCGGCCATGTCTTTCCGGGCCTCGTGCACCGCTCTGCGCGAACAGGGCCGGTCAGAGGTCGAGCCGCATCACCCGGCGGCGCTTCGTCGGCCGGCTCACCTCGGCCAGCCCGGCCCTCGCGAACGGACCCGGCGTCCCGACGTTGACCTCACCCCAGGAGACCTGCTGCCCGGGCTGCGGCACGATCGGGTACCCCTCCACGGCCCGGGCGCCGCGCTCGCGCGCGTGCTCGACGGCGGCGGCCGCCAGCGGGTACATCAGGCCCCGCCCGCGCATACCGGCGCGGACGGCGAAGCACGTGACCGCCCAGACCCCGGCGTCGTCCTTGTCCTCGTGCCGTCCCGCCCACGGGACCTGGCTGCCGCGGTAGCGGACGAACTGGGTGCGGGGCGCCACCGCGACCCAGCCCGCCGGCTCGCCGTCGACGTATCCGAGCAGGGCGCCGGACGTCGGGGCGTCCGGGCCTCCGTCGAGCTGCTCGCGGAGCTGGTGGGTGCGTTCCTCGACGGGCATGTACCACCAGGCGCGGTCGCCCAGCCGGATGCGCTGGCACTGGCAGTGGTGCGCCCCGCCGCGCGTGCCGAACACCGCCTGCACGTCGTCCCACCGGTCGACGGTGGCCTCGGCGATCTCCATGCCCGCAGGCTGGCACCGCTCGCGCCCACCGGCAAGCGCCTACGATTGCGCGGTGTCCAGCGACCACTACTTCACCGCACAGCCCGCCTCGGACGACGAGCGCCGCACCCGCACCGTCCGCCTCGCCGGGCGCGAGCTGGAGGTCGAGGTGGCGTCCGGTGTCTTCTCCCCCGGCGGCGTGGACAAGGGCACGGCCGTGCTGCTGGAGCACGTGCCCGCGCCCCCGGCCGCAGGCGACCTGCTCGACCTCGGCTGCGGCTGGGGCCCGATCACGATCACGCTGGCGCTGGAGGCACCTGGGGCCACGGTGTGGGCCGTCGACGTCAACGAGCGCGCGCTCGACCTGGTGCGGCGCAACGCACAGCGACTCGGGCTGACCAACGTGCGGGCCGTCCTGCCCGACGACGTCCCCGACGACGTGCGGTTCGCCGCCTGCTGGTCCAACCCACCCATCCGCGTGGGCAAGCAGGTGCTGCACGAGCTCATGACGCGCTGGCTGCCCCGGCTCGGCCCGGGCGCGGCGGCGTGGCTCGTGGTGCAGAAGAACCTGGGCTCGGACTCCCTGGCCCGCTGGATCACGGAGACGCTGGGGCTCCCGGTGGAGCGGACGGCGTCGTCCAAGGGCTTCCGGGTGCTGCGGGTGACGGGCTGAGGCTGCTCGGAGGGTGACCGTACTGGTGAAGCAGCCCTCTCAGCTATCCACCAGCGCCCGACGTCAGAGCGAGACCCGCCCCGAGTAGACCAGCTCGGCGGGCCCCGCGAGCTCGACGTTGCCCCCCGGCAGCAGCCGCACCCGCACCTCACCGCCCGGCACCTCGACGATCCACGTGTCGGGCGCACCGGCACCCGAGGACCCGCCCTGCCAGGTCCGCACCGCGAGCGCCGCGGCGCAGGCACCCGTGCCGCACGACGGCGTCTCGCCCACCCCGCGCTCATGCACCCGCATGCGCAGGCGCCCGACGACGCCGTCCGGCCCCTCCTCCTCGCCGAGCGGCACCACGAGCTCGACGTTGGTGCCGTGCGGCGGCACGGGCGCCACCTCGGGCGCGAGGAAGAGCTCGAGCGCGGCGAGCTCGTCCACGCTCGCGAGGGCGACCACGGTGTGCGGGTTGCCGAGGTCGACGCTCAGGGCGGGGCGCGGGGCGCTCCAGCCGCGCACCGCCACGGCGGCGTCGTACCCGTCGGCCGCCGCGGACTCGCCGCCGGGCAGGAACCAGGGGCCCATGTCGACGGCGTACCAGCCGTTCGCCTCCTTGGTCACGCGCTTGACGCCCGCGCGCGTCCCGACGCTGAGGGGGCCGGCCGTCAGGTCCGCGACGCCCTGCTGCTCGGCGAACGCCGCGAAGACGCGCACGCCGTTGCCGCACATCTCGGCCACGGAGCCGTCGGCGTTGCGGTAGTCCATGAACCACTCGGCCGTCGGGTCCTGCGCGAGGGCGGCCTGGGCGGCCTCCTCGCCCGCACGGGCCAGGGCCGACGTCGGGGCCAGGCGGATGACGCCGTCGCCGCCGATGCCGCCGCGCCGGTCGGCCAGGCGCCGGACGTCGTCCGGGCTCAGGTCGGTCGATCCCTCGACGTCCGCGATCAGCACGAAGTCGTTCCGGGTGCCGTGACCCTTGGTGAAGGCGAGCGTGCCGGGCGTCGGGGCAGAGGGCGCGGGGCTGGTCGCGGGCTGCGTCATGAGCCCAGGCTACGGCGCACGGGCTCGCTGCCCGTAACCGGCCCCGGCAGGGTGCCGGCGTCGGCGTCGGCCACGATCGCGAGCGCCTCGTCCAGGAGGCGGGGCGAGGCGGCGTCCAGCCAGTGCACGCGCGGGTCGCGCCCGAACCAGCCCATCTGCTTGCGGGCCAGCCGCCGGGTGTTGGCGGTGACCGCCTCGCGGGCCTCGGCCTCGGTGGACTCGCCGCGCCACCAGGCCAGGACCTCGGCGTACCCGACGGCGCGTGCGGCCGTGACGCCGAGGCCGGGCCCGGTGCCGCCCTGCTCCGGGCCGGCCAGGGCGCGTACCTCGTCCACCAGGCCGGCGTCCCACATGCGCTCCACACGGCTCGCGACCCGGGCGTCGAGGACCTCGCGCGAGCAGTCCAGCCCGATCTGCACCGCGGGTCGCACGTACTCCTGCCGCGGCAGGTTCGCGGTGTAGGGGCGGCCGGTGATCTCGATGACCTCCAGCGCCCGCACGATGCGGCGGGTGTTGTGCGGCCCGATGCTCTCGGCGGCCTGCGGGTCCAGCCGGGCCAGCTCGGCATGCAGGGTGCGGCGGCCCTCCGCCTCCGCGCGCGCCTCCAGGCGCGCCCGCACCTCGGCGTCGGTGCCTGGGAAGTCCATCGTGTCGAGCAGCGCCCGCACGTACAGCCCCGATCCGCCGACCACGACGGCGCGCGCGCCCCGTCCGGCGATCGCGTCCAGGTCGGCGCGTGCCGCCTCCTGGTACCGGGCGACGGAGGCGTCCTGCGCCGGGTCCAGCACGTCGAGCTGGTGGTGGGCGATCCCGCGCCGCTGTTCCGGGGGCACCTTTGCCGTGCCGACGTCCATGCCGCGGTAGAGCTGGTAGGCGTCCGCGTTGACGATCTCGGCGGGTACCCGGTCGGTGCTCAGGGCCTCGGCGAGGTCGAGGGCGAGGTCCGACTTCCCGGTGGCGGTGGGACCCACGACGGCGACGACTATCACGGCGCCACCCTACGGTCGGCAGCGGCCGGTCACGACAGCGAGGTCGCGAGGCGGTGCTCACGCGAGGGTGCTCACGCGAGGCTGGTCGACACGGCGGTCACGAGAAGGTGGTCAGCACGTACGCGGACGGCAGGTGGTCGTGCGCCTGCGGGAAGCGTCGGACGGCCGGCGTCCACGTGTCGGCGCCGGCCAGGCGCAGGGCGGTACGCAGCCCGGGGGTGAGCGCCGCCGGGTCGCCCGGCGCTCCCCCACCGGGCGCCGCGCGGCCCGCCGTGCCGCCGGGCACCGTCCCTCCCGCGACGACCAGGCCGGGGGCCGTGCGCAGGGCCTCGGCGGTCCCGCCGTCCGGCGCGTCGGCCGCCGCGGGCACCTCCAGCGTCTCCACGGCGACGTCGGCGCCCAGCACGTCGCGCAGCGCCAGCAGCGCCACCGAGGCTCCGGTACCCGCCGGCGGGAGCGCGTCGTCGGCCCGGGAGGCGCCGCCCGGACCCGGCGGCAGCCAGCGGTCGCCGATGCCGGAACCCGCCAGGGAGGGCCGCATCCGCCCCCGCCGGAGCGCTGGACCGTGCGCCACGACGAGCGGCAGCAGGCCGTCCGAGGTGAGCTCGGCCAGTGCCCCGGCCACAGCGGCGCGTACCGCCGCGAGCGGGTTGGGGCTCAGGCCCGGGACGAGGCCGGCGACGAGCAGCGGGGTCGCAGGCAGGATGACGGCGTGCACGACCTGTGAACGTAGCACCGGGCCGCCTCCACGGCCGTGCGGGACGGGTGCGCGACGTGGTCCGGCCGATTCCACCCCCTTTCCCCACGAACCCCGCAGCGGGAGGAGGCCTCTGGCGGGTACTGTGGTCAGGTGAGGTTCTTCGGGTCACGACGCCGGAACACGGCGGGCGACGGCGACCGCGCGGCCACCGGCCCGCACCAGCCCGAGCCCAGGGAACTTGACGACGACGAGCTGCGGGCGCAGGTGGAAGGCGTGCTGCTGCGCGAGCTGACGGGAGGGTTGGACGACCCGTCCGCCATCCCCCGCCCCCTGACGCGCGACCGTGTCGTGGAGTGGCTGGGCGACAACGGGTTCAGCTACTTCGTGGACTCGGAGGGTGACGTCGGCGGGCTCTGGCACGGCTGGCTCTTCTACTTCCTGATGGTGGGTGAGAGCTCCGAGGTGCTCCAGGTCCGCGGGCAGTGGCACCGGGACCTGACCATCGAGCGGCTCGAGGAGATCCTCGAGCTGTGCAACGAGTGGAACGCCGAGCGCATCTGGCCCAAGACGTACGTGCGGGTCCGGGACAACGGGGCCGTGCTGGTCTACACCGAGGTCACCGTCGACCTGGAGCACGGTGTCACCGAGGACCAGCTCGACCAGCTCCTGCAGTGCGGGCTGACGACGGGTTCGATGTTCTTCGAGCACCTCGACGAGACGTTCCCCGACCCGCTGAGGTCGGCGCCATGAGCCCGGCCCGCAACAGTGGTGGCGCCGCTCGCTGGCTCGCCCGCCTGCTGAACCCCCGTCCCCCGGCCGCCCGGCGCGGCCAGGGCGTGCAGACCCGTACCCTCGCGGGCGTCCAGGTGGACAAGCCGCGCCCGCTGACCACGCAGCGCGTCGGCGACGACCTCTCGCGCCGCGGCTACCGGTTCCGCATCGACGACGACGGCGACGTGACCGGCACCTGGGACGGCAACCGGTTCTGGTTCCTGCTGCTGGGCGAGCACGACGAGATCCTGCAGGTGCGCGGCCGCTGGGCCGGCGCCCTGCCGCCCGCCGCGCGACTGGCCGTGCTGCAGGCGGCGAACGACTGGAACCGAGAGCGCATCTGGCCCAAGGTCTACACCCGCGAGGAGGGCGGCGGGCTCGCGCTGTACGCCGAGGTGTCGGTCGACTTCGAGCACGGCGCCACGGAGGAGCAGCTCGCGCAGACGGTGTCCTGCGGCCTGGTGACGGCGAGCCAGTTCTTCTCCACGGTGGCGTCGCTGGCCCCGCCGCCGGACACCGACGCGGACACCGACCCGAAGTAGAACCGGGGACAGAACCGGGGGGGGGGGGGGGGGGGGGCGCGGTGGGGGGGGGGGGGGGGGCCGCGGCGGAAGATCATGGGGGAGCGGTTGCAGGGGGGGGGGGGGCGCGGGCGGGGCGCGGCGGCCGCGC
>NZ_JBIUAP010000009.1:0-240990 GCF_044547525.1 Promicromonospora sp. NPDC052451 | reverse complement strand
CCGCGGGAGATGTACGACCGCCCGGCCAACGTGTTCGTGGCCGGGTTCATCGGCTCCCCGGCGATGAACATCGGCACGTTCGACGTCAAGGACGGTGGCGTCAAGGTCGGCTCGGCGAGCGTGCCGCTGGAGCGGTCCATCGCCAGCGCGATCCCGGACTCCGACGGCGGCAAGGTGACCCTGGGCTTCCGCCCCGAGTCGCTGGACGTGGTCCCGGCCGGTACCGCCGGGTCGTTCGAGGTCGAGGTCAACCTCGTCGAGGAGCTCGGCTCGGACGCGTTCGTGTACGGCTCGCTCAAGGGCGACGCCGCCGACGTGGACCTGTCCGCCGGTGACACCAACCAGGTCATCGTCCGTATCGACCCGCGTGGCGTGCCGGACAAGGGCGACGTCATCTCCGTGGCCATCCAGGCCGGCCACTCCCACGTGTTCTCCGCGACCTCGGGCGAACGCCTCGGCTGACCCCACCCGCCGCCGAGGTAGAACCATGGCGACATAGAACTGTGGCGAGACAGAACGCCGGCCAGAGCCGACGTCCTGTCTCGCCACAGTTCTGTCCCACGCCAAAGACCCACCCCGGCGGCCCCGTCGTTCAGAATGGTGCCCATGCCCCAGCAGAACCTCCAGATCACCGCGGTCGCACCCGACCCCGCGCTGCTGGACCTCCCGTGGGACGTGCCGCTGGTCGACTGGCCGGAGGACGTCCTGGCCGCGCTGCCCCAGGGCATCTCCCGGCACGTCGTCCGCTTCGTCAACCACGGCGGGCGCGTCATCGCCATCAAGGAGATCGGCGAGACCGTCGCCTACCGCGAGTACGAGCTGCTCCGGCAGCTCCACCGCATCGAGGTGCCCTCGGTGGTCCCCGTGGGCGTCATCACCGGCCGCCGGGCACCCGACGGCGAGCGGCTGGAGGCGGTGCTCGTCACCGAGCACCTGTCCTTCTCCCTGCCCTACCGCGCCCTGTTCAGCCAGGACCTGCGCCCCGACACCGCGACCCGCCTCATCGACGCCCTCGCGGTGCTCCTCGTGCGCCTGCACCTGGTGGGCTTCTACTGGGGTGACGTGTCGCTGTCGAACACGCTGTTCCGGCGCGACGCCGAGACGTTCGCGGCCTACCTGGTCGACGCCGAGACCGGCGACATGCACCGCCAGCTCACGGACGGCCAGCGCAACTACGACGTCGACCTGGCGCGCACCAACATCATCGGCGAGCTGATGGACCTGGCCGCGGGCGAGCTGCTGGACGAGAACGTCGACGAGGTGGCCATCGGCGACGCCCTCGTGGAGCGCTACAACGAGCTGTGGGCCGCCCTGACGGGCTCGGAGGCCTTCGACTCCAACGAGCGGTGGCGGGTCGCCGCCCGCATCGAGCGGCTCAACGACCTCGGCTTCGACGTGGGCGAGCTGGAGATCACCACGGACATCGACGGCACCAAGGTGCGCATCCAGCCCAAGGTGGTCGACGCCGGGCACCACTCCCGCCGGCTCCTGCGCCTCACCGGGCTCGACGTCCAGGAGAACCAGGCCCGCCGCATGCTCAACGACCTGGACAGCTACCGGGCCGCGACGGACCGGCAGAACGACCAGGAGCAGATCGTGGCCCACGCCTGGGTCCGTCAGGTCTTCCGGCCGACGATCGACGCGGTGCCGCGCGAGCTGCGCCGCAAGCTGGAGCCGGCGCAGCTGTTCCACGAGATCCTGGACCACCGCTGGTTCATCTCCCAGCAGGCGCAGCGCGACATCCCGATGCCGGAGGCCGCCGAGTCCTACGTCGAGAACGTGCTCCGCCACCGCCCGGACGAGGACGCGGTCCTGGGCCTGCCCCCGGGCGCGACCGCCGCCGACTACGTCGAGTGATCGGCAGAAGGTCAGGTGATCGGCACCCCGGGGTACCGATCACCTGACCTTCTGCCGATCACGCGCCGGGTGTGGCTGCTCGCTGCTTCGCGACCTCGTACAGGGTGATGCCGGCGGCCACCGCCGCGTTCAGCGACTCCGTCGTGGCCGCGATCGGGATGGAGACCACCGCGTCGCACGCCTCGCGGACCAGGCGGGACAGGCCCTTGCCCTCGGAGCCGACCACCAGCACCAGCGGGTCGGTCGCGTAGGCGAGCTCCCCCACCGGCATGTCGCCGCCGGCGTCCAGGCCGACCACGAAGCAGCCGGCCTTCTTGAGCTCCGCGAGCTCGCGGGCCAGGTTCGTCGCCCGCGCCACGGGCACCCGCGCCGCGGCACCCGCGGACACCTTCCAGGCCGACGCCGTGACCCCCGCGGCGCGCCGCTCGGGCACCAGCACGCCGTGCGCGCCGAACGCCCCGCCCGACCGCAGCACCGCGCCGAGGTTGCGCGGGTCGGTGACGTTGTCGAGCGCCACGATCAGCGGCGCCTCGCCGGCCTCGGCCGCGACGTCGAGCAGGTCCTCGACGTCCCGGTACTCGTACGGCGGCACCTTCATGGCGACGCCCTGGTGCACGGCGCCGTCGGTGATCCGGTCCAGGTCGAGGCGCGAGGCCTCGAACATGGGCAGGCTGCGCGCGTGCGCGATCTCGAGGATCTCCTGGGTGCGGTCGTCCGCCTCCAGGCGCGAGGCCAGGTAGATGCCCTCGGCGGGCATCTCGGCACGCAGGGCCTCCAGCACGGAGTTGCGGCCGGCGACCACCTCGGCGGCGCCGGCGCCCTTGCGGCCCGCGCCGCGCCCGCCCGGCGTACCGGGCCGGCGCTGGGTGGTCGCGGCCCGCTTCTCCGCCGCGATCTTGCGCTGGTGCGCGGGGTGGTAGGTGCGGTCCTCCGCCTTGGGCGTCGGGCCCTTGCCGCGCAGCGCCTTGCGGCTGTGCCCGCCGGTGCCCACCTGGGCGCCCTTCTTGGAGCCGGCCTTGCGCACCGCACCGGCGCGCTTGGAGTTGCCTGCCATCGTGTCTCTCGTCTCTCAGCCGGGTGTCAGATCAGGACAGCGCCCAGCGGGCGCCGTCGGCGGAGTCCTGGACCTCGATGCCGGCCGCCGCCAGGCGGTCCCGGATCGCGTCGGAGGCGGCCCAGTCCTTCGCGGCACGGGCCTGCGCGCGCGCCGAGAGCTCCGCGGCGACGAGCGCGTCCAGCGCCGTCGCATACCGGTCGTCCGTCGAGGTGGCCCACTGCGGGTCGGCGGGGTCCAGGCCCAGCACGTCCAGCATCGCACGCACCGTCACCAGCTCCGCACGCACCGCGGCGTCGGAGCCCTCGGCGAGGGCCGTGTTCCCGGCCCGCAGGTGCTCGTGCACGACGGCGAGCGCCTGCGGCACGTTGAGGTCGTCGTCCATGGCCGCCGCGAACCCCTCGGGCACCTCGGCCTTGGCCACCTCCTCGGCCGGGACGTCGCCGACCCGCTCGGACGCGCGCGTGACGAAGCCCGACAGGCGCTCCCACGTGGTACGGGCCTCCTGGAGCGTGTCCGGCGCCCACTCCAGCATGGACCGGTACTGGACGGCGGCCAGGGCGTAGCGCACCACGGGGGCGGGGGCCTGGGTCAGCAGCTCGCTCACGAGGAGCCCGTTGCCCAGCGACTTGGACATCTTGACGCCGGCCTGCGTGACCCACGCGACGTGCATCCACCGCTGCGCGAACCCGTAGCCCGCGGCGCGGGACTGGGCCTGCTCGTTCTCGTGGTGCGGGAACCGCAGGTCGAGGCCGCCGCCGTGGATGTCGAACGTCTCGCCCAGGTAGCGGCGGGCCATGGCGGAGCACTCCAGGTGCCAGCCGGGCCGCCCGCGCCCGTAGGGGGTGTCCCAGGACGCCGACTCCGGCTCGCCGGGCTTGGGGGCCTTCCAGAGCGCGAAGTCGTGCGGGTTCTTCTTGTCCGCGGCCGCGCCCGACACCTCCGCGCCCTCCTCGGGGCTGAGGTCCTCGATCTTCTGCCGGGTGAGCCCGCCGTAGGCCGGCCAGGAGCGCACGTCGAACCAGACGTTGCCCGCGCTGCTGGTGTAGGCGTGGCCCTTCTCGACCAGGCGCTCCATGAGCGCGACCATCTCGGGCACGCTGCCGGTGGCGCGCGGCTCGTAGGTGGGCGGGATGACGCCGAGGGCGTCGTACGCCTGCGTGAACACGCGCTCGTACAGCGCGGCGTGCGCCCACCACTCCCGGCCGGCGGCAGCCGACTTGGCCAGCACCTTGTCGTCGATGTCGGTGACGTTGCGGATCAGCGTGACCTTCAGGCCCCGCCGCGTGAGCCAGCGCCGCAGCACGTCGAACGCGATGACCGGCCGGAGGTGGCCCACGTGGGGTGGTGCCTGCACGGTGGCACCACACAGGTAGATGCCGACCTCGCCCGGGGTGATGGGGGTGAAGTCGCGCACCTCGCGCGTGGCGGTGTCATACAGGCGAAGAGTCACCTGTCAAGGGTACCGGCGCTCAGGCACCCTTTTCCTGCCCGGAGCCCTGTCCGAGCAGCCGGGCCACGTGCTGGTGGCCGCGCGTCTCGTAGCCGACCACGATCACGACCGGCGCGAGCATCACCAGGACCAGCGACCAGGACATGGGCAGCCCGGCCGCGGCGGTGGCGACGGCCGCCGCGAGCACGGCCACGGCGCCGAGCACCAGACCGACGTGCAGCGCCTGGAACGAGCGGGTCAGCAGACCGAACTGCACGTGGTCGGCCACGAGGAACACGAGCACCGGCACGGCGACGGCGAGCACGGTCCCCACGGCGCCGACGCGCGAGTGCTCCTCCAGGTAGTACGCCGCGACGTGCAGTCCCGCGCCCACGCCGGCCAGCGCCGCGAAGACGACGATGTTCCCGTAGCCCCACACGAACGACCGCTCGCGGTGCCGGTGCAGCATCTCGGCGTCGGGCGTGAGGTAGTACGTCCACCACAGACCGAACGTGAGGCCGGTGCCCGCGAGCGCCACGAGCGCGGCGTCCAGCGTCCAGCCCGACTCGTGCACGACGGCGGACAGCGACGCGACGGTGCCGATGACGCCCTCGCCGAGCGTGATGATGGCGAGCAGCCCGTACCGCTCGGCCATGTGGTGGGCGTGCCAGGGTGTGCTGCGCCGGCCGGGGCCCTCCGTGCGCAGGCGCTCGGCGAGCCAGGGCCCGGCCATCTCGGCGGCACCGAGCAGCACGCCGCCCACGAAGAAGACGGCCACGCTCACGGGCGCGACGGCGAGCACCAGCCAGCCGATCTGGGTGATCACGAGCGTGCGGGCGTAGGCCAGGCAGGTGGCGCGGTACTCGGGCGCCTGCCGCGCGGCGCGGAGCCACTGCACGAGCATGGCCAGGCGCATGATCACGTAGCCGGCGACCATCACCTCGTTGTGCACCCGGTCGCCCTCGACCAGGGACCCGAACATGTCCGGCAGGCCGAGCGCCAGCACCACGACGCCGACCATCTGCACCATCGTGGTGACGCGGTAGAACCAGTCGTCGGTGTCGAACGCCGAGGCGAACCACGTGAAGTTGATCCACGCCCAGCAGATCGCGAACATCGAGAACGCGAACCCGATCACGCCGGCGGCGACGTGGCCCTCGGCGAGCAGGTGGGCGCCCTGTTCCCCCGCCACGCCGAACCCGACCACGAAGGCGAGGTCGAACAGCAGCTCCAGCGGGGTGGCCGTACGCGCCGGCTCGTGGGGGTCGCGGCCGGTCATGGGCCGGTTGCGGTGGTGCAGGGTGGACATGGGCCTTGTTCTACCCGAAACGGTGCGCCACGGCCTACCCGAAGTTCCGGCCCTCGCCCCGGTAGGTCGGCACGGTCTCGACCACCTCGGCCCCGCGCACGAGGTGCACCCGGTCGAACCGCTCCATCATCTCCCCCGCCTTCGCGTGGCGGAGCCAGACGCGGTCGCCGGTGCGCAGCCGGCCGTCGGGACCCGACCCACGCGTCGCGCGCAGCGGCGTCTGGACCTCGCCCGCACCCTCCGTGCCGGTCAGCGCGTAGCCCGGCGTGAACAGCCGGGGCAGCCGGGAGACGCCCGCCTGGCCCGAGGCGGCGTACCCGCCGGAGAACGCCGTCACCCAGCCCGGGGCAGGCTCACGCACCACGTCGAGCCCGAAGAACGCGGCCGGCCGCGCCTCGAACGAGCGGTAGCCGTCGAACAGCCCGGGGGCGTAGAGCCCGGAGCCGGACGTCACCTCGGTCACGCCGGGCGCCGCGCCGCTCACCTCGATCGAGCCGGTCCCGCCCGCGTTGACGAGCTCCACGTCGTGCCCGACGGCGTCACGCACCGCGGCGAGGATCCGCACCCGGCGCGCGTTGACCTCCCGCATCGAGAGCCGCTTGACCAGCCGGACGGCGGGGCTCGTGTCGGGCAGCCCGGCCACCTGTGCCTCGTAGAACATGAGGCCGCGCACGGTCAGCCCCTGCGCCTGCGCCACGGTCGCGAGCGCCGCGACGTCGGCGGGGTCGCGCAGCGGCGAACGGCGTACCCCGAGGTGCGCGGTGAGCGGCCCGGCGCCGACGCGCAGCGAGCAGTCGACGTCGAGGCACACCTGGACCGGTCCCGCGGCCGTCGTGCCGTCCGCCCCGCGCACCCGCTCGGTCGCGGCGGCGATCAGGCCGAGGTGCGCCACGTCGTCGACCATCAGCGTGATCTCCGCGCGTGCCACCGGGTCGGCGGCCAACGTCGCCAAGGCCTCCGCGTCGACCGTCGGGTAGCCCACGAGCACGTCGCGCGTGCCCTCGCTCACCAGCCACAACGCCTCGCGCAACGAGTAGGCCATGACGCCGGCGAAACCGTGCCCCAGCGCCCGCTCGACGAGCGAGCGCACCCGCACGGACTTGGAGGCGACGCGGACGGGCACGCCGTCGGCCCGCTTGAGCAGGTCGAGCGCGTTCGCGTCGAACACGTCCAGGTCCACGACGGCGAGCGGCGCGGGCAGGCCCGACGTGGCGGTGGTCAGGCGAGCGGCGGTCCCGGCGACGGAGCTCATGCCCGAACGCTACTCCCCGGGGACCGAGCCATGGGATAGTGCGTCGATGATCTGGACGAACTGGGCGCGGACGGCCAGTGCGACTCCCGCGCGACAGGTGCACCCGGCCACCGAGGAGGAGCTGTCCGCCGCGGTGCGCCGGGCCGTGCGCGAGGGACACACCGTGCGGGCGGTCGGCGCGGGGCACTCGTTCTCCGCGGCCGCCGCCACGGACGGCGTACAGGTCGACCTGGACCGGCTGAACGCCCTGCACCGGGTCGAGCGCGACCCCGGCACGGGGAACGCCCTCGTGACCGTGGGTGCGGGCATCCGGCTGCACCAGCTCAACCGGGTGCTCGCCGAGCGCGGGCTCGCCCTGCAGAACCTGGGCGACATCGACCGGCAGACGATCGCGGGCGCCGTCTCGACGGGGACGCACGGCACCGGCGCGCGGTTCGGGAGCCTCGCGAGCCGGGTGCGCGCCCTCACCGTGGTGGGCGCCGACGGCGAGGTCACCCGCTGCAGCCCCACCGAGCACCCCGACCTGTTCGAGGCGTCCCGCCTCGGCCTGGGCACGACGGGTGTGCTGAGCACGGTCACCGTCGAGGCCGTCCCCGCCTTCGACCTGCGCGCGCAGGAGGACGTCCAGCCGGTGGAGCGGGTGCTCGACGAGCTGGACCACCTGGTCGACGGTGCCGACCACTTCGAGTTCTTCTGGTTCCCGACCGCACGCCACGTGCAGACCCTGACCAACACCCGGGTCCCGGCCCGGGCGGACACCGGCGCGCCGGCCGGGGCGGGCCACCGCGTGCGCCGCGCCGCGACCGCTGTCCGCGCCTTCGTCGACGACGAGGTGCTGTCCAACGCGGGCCTGGAGCTCGCGAACCGCACGGCCACCGCGTTCCCGGCCGTGACGCCCCGGCTGAACGCGTTCGCGGCCCAGGCCCTGCGCCCCCGCACCTACACGGCGCCGTCGTACGAGGTGCTCTGCAACCGGCGGCGGGTGCGGTTCCGGGAGACGGAGTACGCGGTACCGCGTGCGGTCGTGGTCGACGTCCTGCGGGAGATCGACGGCTGGCTGCGCCGCACCGGCGAGAACGTCCCGTTCCCGCTGGAGATCCGGTTCGCCCCGGCCGAGGATGCCTGGCTCTCCACCGCGTACGGCCGCGAGACCGCCTACGTGGCCGTGCAGCAGTACTGGCGTCTGCCGTACGGCCGGTACTTCGACGCCGCGGAGCAGATCTTCACGGCCGTCGGCGGACGCCCGCACTGGGGCAAGATGCACACGCGCGACGCCGCCTACCTCGCCGGCCAGTACAGCCGGTTCGAGGACTTCCGCCGGGCACGGGCGGCCGCCGACCCGGACGGGGTGTTCACCAACCCGTACACCCGGCGGGTCTTCGGCTAAGGCTCCGTCGGCCGCATCTCGTCGAACACGTCCCGGGTGAGGACGGCGAACCCCTCGCGCGCGGCGGCGTCGTCCTGGTCCACCATCCACGCGAGCTCGATGCCGTCGATGCGCAGCGCCGTCATCCGGGCGAGGTCGTCGATGTCCGTGGCCCACGTGATGCCGACGACCTCCGCCAGCCGCACCAGGTACTCCCGCGTCATCGCGATGCTCTGCCGCAGGTGCGCCTGCGCCACCTCGCGCAGCACCGGCGTACGCGCCCCGGAGACGGCGAACTCGAACGTGAGCAGCCGCATGTGCTGGTGCTCCTTGAGCCCCAGCAGCATCGCGTCGACCGTGGCCTCCGCGAGCGCCCGGCGGTCGGGGCCGGCCTCGAGCGCGCGCAGCACCGGCTCCGACGCCCGCATCGCGATGGACCGGCCCATGGCCCGCAGCATCGCGTCCTTGTCGTCGAAGCAGTAGTGCACGGTGCCGAGGGAGATCCCGGCCTCCTGCGCCACGCGGCGCACGGTCACCGACTCGACGCCCTCGCGCAGCGCCACGCTCAGGCCGGCCTCGACGATCTCGGCCCGGCGCTCGTCGAGCGGCTTGCGCTTGTTCATGTCGCGTCCCCGCCGACCGTGCCGGACGACGGCCCGCCGTCGGGCACGACGAGGGCCGTCGCGATGGCCGCGATGCCCTCGCCGCGGCCGGTGAGGCCGAGCGCGTCGGTCGTGGTCGCCGTCAGGGACACGGGCGCGCCGGCAGCGGCGGACAGCGCCGCCTGAGCCTCGTCGCGCCGCGTACCGACCCGCGGATGGTTACCGATCACCTGGACTGCCACGTTACCGATCATGTACCCAGCAGCCCGGACGCGCCTCGCGGCCTCGGCAAGCAGGGTGGTTCCCGAGGCCCCCGCCCACTCCGGACGGCCCGTGCCGAAGTGCGATCCGAGGTCGCCCAGGCCCGACGCGGAGAACAGCGCGTCCGCCGCGGCGTGCGCGGCCACGTCGGCGTCGGAGTGGCCCGCCAGGCCGCGTTCCCCCGGCCAGTGCAGGCCGCCGAGCCACAGCTCACGGTCGGAGCCCTCCGGGGCGTAGGCGTGCACGTCGACCCCGATGCCGGTGCGCGGCAGGGGGTACCCCGCCGGGCCCGGGCGCGGGGGTTCCGGCGTGCTCGGCGAGTCGGTCATGCGTTGCTCTCCTGCAGCACGAGGGACGCGAGCCACAGGTCGCGTTCGGTGGTGATCTTGAAGGCGGTCGCGTCCCCGGCGACCATGTGGACCGGTTCGCCCAGGGCCTCGACGAGGCCCGCGTCGTCCGTCGCCGCGAGGTGCTCCGCGACGGCCCGGGCCGCACCCGTACGGTGTGCGCGCACCAGGAGGTCCCGGGCGAAGCCCTGCGGGGTCTGCACGGCCCGCAGCATCGACCGGTCGGGCGTGCCCGTGACCAGCTCGGCGTCGCCGTCGGGGCAGACCTGCTTGACCGTGTCCGTGACCGGCAGCCCGGGCACGACGGCGCCGTGCCCGCTGCGCACCGCGTCCACGACCCGCCGGACGAGGTCCGCGGGCACGAGGGGCCGCGCCGCGTCGTGCACCAGCACCACGTCGTCGCCGGGCCGGGCCAGCGCGAGGCCGGCCGCGACCGAGGCCTGGCGGGTGGGGCCGCCGTCGGTCACCTCGACCGGCACGAGCACGTGCGGGTCGGCGGACAGCAGGTCGGCCATGACGCCGACCAGGCCGTCGGGTGCGGTGACGACCAGCGAGTCCACCACGCCCGACGCCGCGAGGCGGCGTGCGGCGTGCAGCACGAGCGGGAAGCCGTCCAGCTCCACGAGGGCTTTGGGCAGGTCACGCCCCAGACGGGATCCCGAGCCGGCGGCCGTCAGGATTGCAAGGGTCGTCATCTCGTCGCAGGTCCCCACAGGATCTTGGTTGAGCGAAGGATCCCGTGGGGCGCGAGGTCCTGACAGGTGTGTCAGACGTGCGGGGGACCCTGTGGGTCAGTCAGGAGGCGAGGACCTCGTCGAGGATCGCTTCCGCCTTCTCCTCCTCGGTGTGCTCGGCCAGCGCGAGCTCCGAGACGAGGATCTGCCGGGCCTTGGCGAGCATGCGCTTCTCCCCCGCGGACAGGCCGCGGTCGGCGTCCCGCCGGGACAGGTCACGCACTACCTCGGCCACCTTGATGACGTCGCCGGAGGCGAGCTTCTCGAGGTTCGCCTTGTACCGGCGCGACCAGTTGGTGGGCTCCTCCGTGTACGGGGCGCGCAGCACCTCGAACACGCGGTCGAGGCCCTCCTGGCCGACCACGTCGCGCACTCCCACGAGGTCGACGTTCTCCGCCGGAACCTCGATGGTGAGGTCGCCCTGGGCAACCTTGAGCTTGAGGTACATCTTCTCTTCGCCGCGAATCTTGCGGGTCTTGATCTCTTCGATCAGCGCCGCGCCGTGGTGCGGGTAGACAACCGTCTCGCCTACTGTGAACGTCATCTGCAGATGTCCCCTTTCCCTGACACCAGGTTACCACGGCGTGATCTGCAGAACTTGCGCCCTTGGCAACCTCCAGGCATCATTTGCCGCTGCGTTTTCGCAGGTCAGAGGTGTCGCGGAGGGCTCAGGGAGGCCCGTGACCGGCCCGCGCACCCCGATCGGATCGTTCCGGAGCCGTGACCGGCACCACGCCGTGACCGGGCATTTCGCCGCCTTCGCGATGCGCGGGCACACCGTGTGGCCCACTAGGATATGGCGGGGATCCGACCCCGCACGAACCAGCCGAAGATCAGGGAGTTCACCGTGTCCCGTCGCGCCACCGCCGCCCGAGGCGCCCGCACCATCGCCCTCGCGGCGGTCTCCGCCACGGGGGCTCTCCTCCTGGCGGCCTGCTCGCCGACCACCACGACGCTGAACTACGACCCGTCGGACGGCGTGGGCGTCTCGGTGCTCGGCGAGGAGAACCGGGACCTGCGCGGCATCAACCTCATGGTCGTCTCGGCGGCCGAGGGCGAGGCCGGCAACGTGCTCGGCGCGCTGGCCAACAAGACCGCCGAGGACGCCGCGTTCACGCTGGAGGCCCCGGGCGCGGCCCCCGTGACGCTGGACGTCCCGGCGGGTGGCACCGTCTACCTGGGCACCGAGACCGGCGAGACCGTGGCGCTCGACACGGTCGGCGCGGCCCCGGGCGACTACCTCGACGCGGTGCTCACCGTGGGCGCGGACAGCAAGGAGTTCCAGCTCCCCGTCCTGGACGGCACGCTGCCGGAGTACGCGGAGTTCCTGCCGGCTGCCGCGGCGCCGTCCGGGTCGCCGTCGGCCTCCCCGTCGCCGTCCGCCACGGAGTGACCTGACGCCCGTCACGGGCACACCAGAGGCCGGTGGCCAGGCGTGGGAGACCACGCCGGGCCACCGGCCTCTGTCGTACCGGGTTCAGCCGGCCGTCACCCGAAGCGGCCCGAGACGTAGTCCTCGGTGGCCTTCTCGCTGGGCGACGAGAAGATCGTCGCGGTGTCGTTCATCTCGATGAGGCGGCCGGGCTTCCCGGTGCCCGCGATGTTGAAGAACGCGGTCTTGTCGCTCACGCGCGCGGCCTGCTGCATGTTGTGCGTGACGATGACGATCGTGTAGTCCTTCTTCAGCTCCTGGATCAGGTCCTCGATCGCCAGGGTGGAGATCGGGTCCAGGGCCGAGCACGGCTCGTCCATGAGCACCACCTGCGGCTTGACCGCGATGGCGCGGGCGATGCAGAGGCGCTGCTGCTGGCCGCCCGACAGGCCCGAACCGGGCTTCTCCAGACGGTCCTTGACCTCGTTCCAGAGGTTGGCGCCGCGCAGGGACGACTCGACCAGGTCGTCGGCGTCGGACTTCGAGATGCGCTTGTTGTTCAGCTTCACGCCCGCCAGCACGTTGTCCCGGATGGACATCGTGGGGAACGGGTTGGGGCGCTGGAACACCATGCCCACGGTGCGGCGCACGGCCACGGGGTCGACGTCGTCGCCGTAGAGGTCGACGCCCTCGAGCTCCACCTTGCCCTCGACGTAGGCGCCGGGGATCACCTCGTGCATGCGGTTGAGGGTGCGCAGGAACGTCGACTTGCCGCAGCCCGACGGGCCGATGAAGGCCGTCACGGACTTGGGGTCGATCGTCATGGAGACGCCCTCGACGGCACGGAAGTCGCCGTAGTAGATGTTGACGTCCTTGACGTCGATTCGCTGAGCCATCGTTGAGTTCCTTCGGACTGTGGCTTCGGGTGAGGCGGACGTGCGCGGTGCGTCAGCGGAGCTTCGGCGCGAACCAGCGGTTCACGAGCCGGCCGATGATGTTGAGGAGCATCACGATCACGATCAGCGTAAGGGCTGCCCCCCACGCGTTCTGCAGGGCGATGTCCGCCACGCAGTTCTCCTGGCCCTCGCGGCAGGTGGCCAGACCCTGGCTGTACTGACGGTAGATGAAGACCGGCAGCGTCATCATGCGCCCGTCGAACGCGTCGAAGTTGATGGAGTCGGTCACGCCCACCGCGACGAGCAGCGGCGCGGTCTCACCGATCACGCGGGCGACCGCCAGCAGCACACCCGTGGTCAGGCCGGCCACGGAGGTGCGCAGCACGACCCGCACGATGGTGAGCCACTTGGGCACGCCGAGCGCGTACGACGCCTCGCGCAGCTCGTTCGGCACGAGCTTGAGCATCTCCTCGCAGGAGCGCACCACCACGGGGATCATGAGCACCGACAGCGCGACGGCGCCCATGAAGCCGAAGCGCGCGCCCGGGCCGAAGAAGATCGTGAACAGCGAGACCGCGAAGAGGCCGGCCACGATCGACGGGATACCCGTCATGACGTCCACGAAGAACGTCACCGAGCGGGCCAGCGCGCCGCGGCCGTACTCGACCAGGTAGATGGCGACCAGCAGGCCGACCGGCACCGAGATGAGCGCCGCCCAGCCGGTGATGATCAGCGTGCCCATGATCGCGTGGTAGATGCCGCCGCTGGGGTCGCCGCCGAAGATGCCGCGCATCGAGTAGGTGAGGAACTCGAGGGTGACGCGGCCGGCACCGTTGAACAGCACGGTCCACAGCAGCGAGACCAGCGGCACCATCGCGAGCGCGAAGGCGCCCCAGATGAGCACCGTCATGATGCGGTCGGTGCGCCGGCGGCGCGGCTCGGCGGTGGTCAGGAGCGCGCGGGTGCGCTCCGTGGCGTCCGTGGTCGACGTGTCGACGCTCATCAGTTGGCCCCCGAGAATTCCTTGCGGCGGGCGACGATGGCCCGGGCGGCCATGTTCACCGCCAGCGTGATGACGAACAGCGCGAGACCGGTGGCGATCAGGGCGTTCACGGCCAGGCCGCTCGCCTCCGGGAAGTCCAGGGCGATGTACGCCGCGATGGTCTGCTGCTGGGCGGCCTGGAGGATCTTGAACGAGTACAGGAAGCCGGGCGAGAGGATCATCAGCACGGCCATGGTCTCGCCGAGCGCGCGGCCCAGCCCCAGCATGGCGGCCGAGATGACGCCGGACTGCCCGAACGGCAGCACCGCGGTGCGGATCATCTCCCACCGCGTGGCACCCAGCGCGAGCGCGGCCTCCTCGTGCAGGCGCGGCGTCTGCAGGAACACCTCGCGGGAGACGGCCGTGATGATCGGCAGGATCATCACGGCGAGCACGACCGCGACGGTCGCCAGGGTGCGGGCCGTCGGCGACGCGTCACCGGCGAACAGCGGGAACCACCCGACGTACTGGTTGAGCCAGGACCACACCGGCCCGACGGCGGGCGCCAGGACCGTGAACCCCCACAGGCCGTAGACCACCGACGGGATCGCGGCGAGCAGGTCCACGAGGTAGCCCATGAGCTGGGCGAGCCGGCGCGGCGCGTAGTGCGAGATGAACAGCGCGATGCCCATGGCCACGGGCGTGGCCAGCAGCAGGGCCAGCACGGCGGCGAGCAGCGTGCCGAAGACGAGCGGCCCGACGTACGCGATGAAGGACGTGTCGTCGGGGTAGCGGGGCACGGCGTCCGCGAGCTCCGCGGAGCTGGCCGACACCGCCGGCCACGCGCGCGCGATCAGGAACAGCGCGACCGCAGCCAGGGTCGCGAGGATGAGCGCACCGGCACCGGTGGTGATCCAGCGGAAGATCCGGCTGAAGCCCCGCTCGGTGTCGCCGCTCGACCGGCGGGGCCGCGTGGGCGCCGGGGCAGCGGGTGGGCTGTCAGTGGTGGTCACAGAGGTCCTCGGCTCGTCGTGTCTGTGCTCGTCGGATGTGAGTTCAAGCCTGGCACGGCCGTGGGGGGGGGGGGGGGCCGGGGGGGCCGGGGGGGGGGGCCCCCCCCGCCCCCCCCCGCGGGGGGGGGGGGGGGGGGGGGGGGGGGGGGGGGGGGGCGGCCGGGGGGGGGGGGGGCCCCCCGCCCCGCCCCGCCCCCCCCCGGGGGGGGGCGCGGGGGGGGGGGGGGCCCCCCCCCGGGGGGGCGCGGGTCCTGCCCCCTCGGTGGGGGGGGGGGGGCCCCCCCCGGGGGGGGGGGCGGGGCGGCCCCCCCCCCCCCCCGGCCGGGTGGTCGTACTGCCGGTGCTGCGTGCCGGCTGGGTCAGCCGGCCGTGATGGCCTCGACCGACGGCAGGAACTGCTCGGTCAGCGAGGTCGGGAGCGGGGCGGAGCCGGCCGAGTCGGCCGCTGCGGACTGGCCCTCCTCGCTCAGGATGTAGGTGTAGAAGCCCTTGACCAGGTCCGCGGTGGCGGCGTCCTCGTAGGTGGCGCAGGCCAGGTGGTAGGAGACGAGCACGATCGGGTAGGTGCCCGGGATGTCGCGCTTGAGGTCGTAGGCGAACACGTGGTCGCCGGTGCCCTCCACGCGGTCCGAGCCCTCGACCACGGCCGCGGCGGCCTCGGGGCTGTACTCGACGAACTCGTCGCCGACGCCCACGGCCACCGTGCCCAGGTCAGCGATCTGCGACGCGTCGGCGTAGGTGATGGTGCCCTCGCCGGCCTGCGCGGCGCTGACCACGCCGGAGGTGCCCTGCGCGGACTCCTGGCCGTCCACGGGCCAGATGCCCTCGGGCTCGTAGGTCCACACGTCCGGGACCACGGTGTGCAGGTACTCCTGGAAGTTCTCCGTGGTACCCGAGTCGTCCGAGCGGTGCACGACCGTGATGTCGGTGTCGGGCAGCTCCGCGTCGGGGTTGTCGTCGGCGATCGCCTTGTCGTCCCACTTCTCGATGTCGCCGTTGAAGATCTTCGCGATCGTCTCGGAGGACATGTTCAGGGTGTCGACACCCTCGAGGTTGAAGGCGACGGCCACCGGGGAGATGTATGCCGGGTACTCGATGACCCCGCCCTCACCGCACTGCGCCTCGGCGTCGGCCATCTCGTCCTCGTCCAGGGCGGCGTCCGAGCCGGCGAACGCGAAGGCGCCGGAGATGAAGTTCTCGCGGCCGCCGCCGGAACCGGTCGGGTCGTAGTTGACGGTGACGTCGGGGTACTGGCTCTGGAACCCGGCGCGCCAGGCCTCCATGGCGGACTCCTGCGACGACGCACCGCCGCCGTTGAGCTCACCCGAGAGGTCCATGGCGGACTCGGAGCCCGCACCGGTGGGCTCGTCCTCGCCCGGGTTCTGACCGCAGGCTGCGAGGCTCAGCGCGAGCGCGCCCACCATGACAGCGGAGCCAACGCGGGGGAATCGGCTGATCTTCACGTGTCGTTCCATCCTGTTCAAGTCGTACGCGCGGCGAGCGCCGCAGCGTCAGTCGGGACGCTAGGGAGCGGGAATGACCTCATCCCCAGGACTAGGTAAACGGAAGGTGAACAAGCCATCACGGAGGGGGTGATCCCCGCCACGCTCACCATGGCACGAGGCCGCACGGCTCACCCGTCAGGCCCCTTCCTCGGGCCGTTCCTGGGTCAGGTAGATGGCGTCCGCGGCCTCGGCGATCCAGGCCTGGACGTCGGGCGAGATCGCCGCGCTGCCCGCGGCCGCGGCGGCGCGCTGCTGCCCCTCGGCCGAGGCCACGTAGGAGACGAACTCCTTGACGAAGGTGCCCTTGGCCCGGTCGTCGTACCGCGAGCAGACCACGAGGTAGGACACGAGCACGAGGGGGTAGGCGAAGGACTTGTCGATGGTGCGGTCGATCGCGAACGCGAGGTCGTGCTCGTACCGGTTCTCGATCCGGGGCGAGACGTCGACGACGGCGGCCGCGGCGTCCGCGCTGTAGGGCACGTACTCCTCGCCCACCTTGATCGCGACGTGCCCCAGGCCACCGGTGGCCGACGCGTCGGCGTAGGTGATGCCGCCCGGCGTGGACCGGACCGTCCTGGTCACGCCGCCCGTGCCGTCCGCGCCGAAGCCGCCCGGCAGGGGCCACAGCCCGTCCGGTGCGGAGGGCCAGGCGGCCGGGGCGGTCGCGTGCAGGTAGTCGGTGAAGTTCTCGGTGGTGCCCGAGTCGTCCGACCGGTGCACCGGCGTGATCTCCAGGTCCGGCAGTGTCGCCCTCGGGTTGGCCGCGACGATCGCCGGGTCGTTCCACCGCGTGACGTCGCCCGTGAAGATCTTGGCGACGAGCTCGGAGGACATGTTGAGCCGCTCGACGCCGGGCACGTTGAAGGCCACCGTGATCGGGCTGATGTAGACCGGCAGGTCGATCGCGTTGCCACCGTCGCAGGCGGGGCCGGAAGCGGCCATCTCGTCGTCGCTCAGGGCCACGTCGGAGGCGCCGAAGGCCGAGGTGCCCGCAAGGAACGCCGTGCGGCCGTCACCCGAGCCGGCGGGGTCGTAGGTGATCGCGGCGTCGGGGTTGCTCTCCCGGAACCCGGCGATCCAGGCCTCCATCGCCGTCTCCTGCGACGAGGCACCGACCCCGCGGAACTCACCGACGACGACGGGCTCCGCCTCGGTCGTCGGCTCCTGCGCCCCGAGACCCGGCAGGTCCACCGCCGCGCAGCCCGCGAGCGGCAGCACGAGGGCGCCTGCGGTGGCGGCAGCGACGAGACGGGTGTAGTGGGTGCTCACGGTTCGCGAAACTACTCACGGGCGCCGTCTCGCGAGCAAACTCCAGGTGAACGGAAGGTGACCGCCCGCGCGCCCCGCCCGTGACGTGCGACACGCGGGCGGGCGCGCCGGAGTCGGGTCAGCCCTCGTCGTCGGCCAGCTTGTAGCCCAGGCCACGCACCGTGAGCAGGTACTTCGGTGTGCCCGGGTCCGGCTCGATCTTCGAGCGGATGCGCTTGACGTGGACGTCGAGCGTCTTGGTGTCGCCCACGTAGTCGGCGCCCCAGACCCGGTCGATGAGCTGGCCGCGGGTCAGCACCCGCCCCGCGTTGCGCATCAGTAGCTCCAGGAGGTCGAACTCCTTGAGCGGCAGGGCCACGTTCTGGCCCGACACCGCGACGGTGTGCCGCTCCACGTCCATCCGGACGGGGCCCACCTCCAGGACGCCGTCCTCGTCGTTCTCCGCCGGGTCGCTGGGCTGGCGCCGGCGCAGCACCGCCCGCACGCGGGCGAGCAGCTCGCGGTAGGAGTACGGCTTGGTCACGTAGTCGTCGGCGCCGAGCTCCAGGCCCACGACCTTGTCGATCTCGGAGTCCTTGGCGGTCAGCATGATGACCGGCACGTCACCGCGGGCCCGCAGCTCCCGGCACACCTCCGTGCCCGAGAGCCCGGGCAGCATCAGGTCGAGCAGCACCAGGTCGGCCCCCTCGGCGTCGTACGCGGCGAGCGCCGAGTTGCCGTCGGCCGCCTCCACCACCTCGAAGCCCTCGCGGGTGAGCTGGTACGTCAGCGGGTCCCGGTACGACTCCTCGTCCTCGACCACCAGGATGCGCGTCACGCACCTACCTCCTCGTTCCTCGTGGCCCCGTCGTGCGCGGCCGTGTGCTGGTCCTGCTCCCCCGCCTCGGCGGCCGGGACGTCGTCCCGGGCCGCGCGGTCGGCGCCGTCGGGCCGGTCCGCGGACGGGATGCGCAGGGTGAAGGTGGAGCCCCGCCCGGGTTCGGACCACATCGTGACGTCGCCCCCGTGGTCGGCGGCGACGTGCTTGACGATGCTCAGGCCCAGCCCGGTGCCCCCAGTGTCGCGCGAGCGTGCCGGATCCACCCGGTAGAACCGCTCGAAGACGCGGTCCTGCGCGTCCTCCGCGATGCCCACGCCCTGGTCGACGACGGCGATCTCGACGAGGCCGGCCCGCTCGTTCACCCCGACGCCCACCCGGCTGGCGGGCCCGGAGTACGCGACGGCGTTGTCCACCAGGTTGCGGACCGCGGTGACCAGGAGGTTGTGGTCGCCGTAGACCTCGGTGTCGAGGTCGCCGCCCATGGTGATCGCGATGTTCTTGGCCTGCGCCGTGGTGCGGGCCCGGTCGACCGCCTCCTCCACGACGTCGCGGATCGGGACGGGGGTGAGCTTCGGCACGGCGCCCGCGCCCTGCAGGCGCGAGAGCTCGATGATCTCCTGCACCAGCGCGGACAGCCGGACGGCCTCGCGCTGCATGCGTTCGGTGAACCGGCGGACGGCGACCGGGTCGTCCGCGGCGTCGGCCACGGTCTCGGCCAGCAGGGCCAGTGCGCCGACGGGCGTCTTCAGCTCGTGCGACACGTTGACCACGAAGTCGCGGCGGATCGCCTCGACGCGCCGGGCCTCCGTGCGGTCCTCGGCGAGCACCAGCACCCGGTCCAGGCCCAGCGGGGCCACGCGCACCTGCAGCAGCACCGTGCCCTGGCCCACCGGGCCGCGCGGCAGCTCCAGCTCCTGCTCGCGGATCACGCCGTCGCGCCGCACGAGGGCCACGAGGTCCGTGATCGCGGCGTGCACGAGCGCGTCGTTGCGCACCACGCCCAGGGCGTAGGCGGGCGGCGAGGCCCGCACCACCTCGTCCTCGCCGTCCAGCACGACGGCGGCGGAGCGCAGCACGGAGAGCACACGGACGAGGCCCGCGTCGAGCTCGTCGGGTTCGGTCTGAGGAAGGGCGTGCTGCTGCCGCTCGGAGACGCGGAACGCCAGGGTGGCGACCACGCCGACGATCACGCCGAAGATTCCGGCGACCAGCACCGGTACCCCGGAGATGATTCCGTCCACGCCTCCAGGGTAGGTCGATGTTTCAACCGCTGATCGACGTCGGTAGGCGCTCCGACCATCGCGTCGCCTAGTGTTCATGTCGGGGAGGAAGAGCGTTAACCTCCCGGTACACCGCGCCGTCGAGCCTTGGCGGGTGCGGGCGGTAGCTGTGCCGCGCGCCGTTCCGGGACGTGTCCGGACGGCGGGCCCGGCCGTGCGTCGGCCCGCCCCGCCCCCGCGGCGGCGCGACAGCGGACGCGAAGCCGTCCGTGCGCCCCGAGTGCGAGAGGAAACCGATGCGACAGATCTTCGAAGCTGAGCTCCAGCAGGTCGGCGAGGACCTGACCGAGATGAGCAGGCTCGTGGAGTCCGCCATCACCCGAGCCGGTACGGCACTGCTGGAGGCTGACCTCCAGCTCGCACAGGAGGTGATCGCCTCCGACAAGACCATCGACTCGATCGAGGACTCGCTCGACGAGCGGTGCGTGCACCTGCTCGCGCAGCAGGCCCCGGTCGCCACCGACCTGCGCGTGGTGGTCAGCGCACTGCGGATGAGCGCCTCCCTGGAGCGCATGGGCGACCTCGCCCGGCACATCGCGCAGGTGGCGCGCGGCCGCTACCCGGCGCAGGCGATCGTGCCGGAGGCGCGGGAGACGTTCGCGCAGATGCACGACGCGGCCGTCCGCGTGGCCCAGCGCACCACCCGGCTGCTCGCGTCGCGCGACCTGGAGGTGGCGGAGGCCATCGAGCGCGACGACGACCTGCTCGACGAGCTGCACCAGCAGACCTTCAACACGCTCCTGGCGCCCGAGTGGCAGGGCACGGTCCAGGAGGCCGTCGACGTGACGCTCGTGGGCCGCTACTACGAGCGCTTCGGCGACCACGGCGTCTCGGTGGCCCGCCGCGTCACGTTCCTGGTCACGGGCGACTTCCCGGAGGACTAACCGCGACCGTCGCTGAGTGCTGGATGTTCGCCCTCCCGACACACGGGAGAGGGCGAACATCCAGCACTCACGTGTTTCAGCGGCCCTGGTTCGCCACCGCGGCGATCGCGTCCTTCGCCGCCTCCGGGTCCAGGTACGTGCCGCCAGGCTTCACCGGCGCGAGGGTCTCCTCGTCCAGCTCGTACACCAGCGGGATGCCCGTGGGGATGTTCAGCCCGGCGATCGCCTCGTCGGAGATGCCGTCCAGGTGCTTCACCAGGGCGCGCAGCGAGTTGCCGTGCGCGGCGACCAGCACGGTCTTGCCGGCCTTGAGGTCCGGGACGATCTCGCTCTCCCAGTACGGCAGCGCGCGCTCCAGCACCAGCTTGAGGGCCTCCGTGCGGACGACGGGGGCGTCGGCGTAGCGCGGGTCGGCGTCCTGGCTGAACTCCGAGCCCAGCTCGATCTCGGGCGGCGGCACGTCGTACGAGCGGCGCCAGAGCATGAACTGCTCCTCGCCGAACTCCTCCAGCGTCTGCTTCTTGTCCTTGCCCTGCAGGGCGCCGTAGTGGCGCTCGTTGAGGCGCCAGCTCCGCTTGACCGGGATCCAGTGCCGGTCGGCGACGTCGAGCGCCAGGTTCGCGGTCATGATCGCGCGGCGCAGCAGCGACGTGTGCAGGATGTCCGGGTTCACCCCGGCCTCCTTGAGGAGGGCGCCACCGCGCTTGGCCTCCTCGACGCCCTTCTCGGAGAGGGCGACGTCCACCCAGCCGGTGAACAGGTTCTTCGCGTTCCACTCGCTCTCGCCGTGGCGGAGCAGCACGAGGGTGTAGGTCATGCCCCCCATCCTGCCCCAGTTTCCGCCGCGCGCCGACGGCGGTCCGGCGTGCGGGCGACGCCGCTACCGTGCGGCGTGACGCTTGCGCGCCCGCTCGTAGACGTCCAGCGTCTCCTCCGCGGTGCGGTCCCACCCGAAGCGGGCGGCGGACGCACGGGCGCCGGCCGCCAGCCGCTCCCGCACCGCGTCGTCGTCGAGCAGGGTCTTGAGGGCCAGGGCCCAGCTCCCGGGCTCGTGGTCGGGCACCAGGACGCCGGAGACGCCGTCCTGGACCACCGTGCGCAGGCCACCGACCGCCGCCGCGACCACCGGCGTCCCGGCCGCCTGGGCCTCCGCCGCGACCAGGCCGAACGACTCGTTGTGGGACGGTACCGCCACCAGGTCCACGGCGCGGAAGTAGTCGGCGAGGATCCCCTGCGGCACCGGCGGCCGGACCCGCACGTGCCGGGCGACTCCCTCCTGGTAGGCGAGTGCCTCCAGCTCGCGCACCGCCGTCGGGCGGCCGGAGGCACCACCCAGCACCACGAGCAGCGGCGGCCGGCCGTCCCACACGCGCTCCCCGAGCGCGCGGACCAGCACGTCGGGGCCCTTGAGCAGCTGCACCCGGCCGGCGAACAGCACGATCCTGCGGTCGGTGGGCAGGGCGAGGCGCTCGCGCAATTCGTCGCGCGCACGGTCCCGTCCGGCCGGGTCGCCCTCCGTGCCCCCGGGCAGCGGCGAGAACACCCCGAGGTCCACGCCCGGCTGCACCACGTGCACCCGGGCGGGGTCGGCGTGGTAGTCGCGCACCAGGTCGGTGGCCTCCTCGTCCGTGTTGGCGACCAGGGCGTCCGCCTCGGCGACCACCTGTTCCTCGCCGATCACGCGACCGTGCGGCTCGGGCGAGTCGCCCGGCGCGAGGGCCGCGTTCTTGACGCGCGCCATCGTGTGCATGGTGTGCACCAGCGGCACGTCCCAGCGCTCGGCCGCCAGCCAGCCCACCTGGCCCGACAGCCAGTAGTGGGTGTGCAGCACGTCGTACCAGCCCTCCGGGCGGTGCGCCTCGGCGCGCAGCACGCCCGCCGCGAACGCGCAGAGCTGTCCGGGCAGGTCGTTCTTGTCCAGGCCCTCGTACGGCCCAGCCGCCACGTGGACCACGCAGATCCCGGGCTCCGGGTTCGTCACCTTCGGCTGGGCCGACGACGTGGCCCGCGTGTAGATCTCGACCTGCGCCCCGCGGCGGGCCAGCGCCCGGGAGAGCTCCAGGACGTACACGTTCATGCCGCCCGCGTCGCCCGTGCCCGGCTGCTCCAGCGGAGAGGTGTGCACGGAGACCATCGCGATCCGCAGCGGGCGCGTCTCACCCGGGTCCGCGAGGTCGGGCGGCAGGCTGTCGCGCATCACGCCACCAGGACGCACGCGGGCGCGGGCAGCTCCAGCCGGCCGGTGATCTCCCCCTTGCCCGACGCACCGTCGAGACGCACCGCGATCAGCTCGTCCGTGTTCTGGGCGGCCACGACCACCACCTCGCCGTCGGCCAGGACCGCGTGGTGCCGCGGCCAGGCACCCGCGCCCAGGTCGACGTCGGCCACGTTCTCGATCGTGAGGTGCCCGGCCTCCTGCGCTCCCCGCGCGGGCCCGGACGCGGGCGCGGACGGCGTCTCGGCCGCCCCCGCCTCGCGTACCCGGAGCACGGACAGGACGTCGGGCCCGCGCACGCCCACGTGCACCAGGTCGCCGGCGACGGTGATGTGCGAGGGGTACCCGGCGGCGCCGTCGGGCAGCGTGCGGGTGGTGATCGCCACGGAGCCGGCGTGCTCCAGGCGGCCGGGGCCGGCGGGGACCAGCACGTGCAGCCGGCAGTCCAGCTCCCCCGCGACCAGGATCGTGCCGTCGGCGAGCTCGACGAGATGGCGCGGGCCCGCCCCGGGCGGCAGCACGGCAGCGACGGTGCCCTCCGCCGGGCCGGAGCCGTCGAGCGGGTAGGAGCGCAGCTCGTCGGTGCCGAGGTCGCAGACCAGCACCCGGTCGCCCCACGGGTGCACGAAGTGCGCGTGCGCGGCCTCCTGCCGGTCCGGCACCGGTCCCGACCCGGCGTGCGGGTGGGTGCGCGCCGCGCCGAGCTCGCCGTCCGGGCCCAGCGACAGGCGCGCGGCCACGCCGTCGCCGTAGTTCGCCACCCAGGCGGCGGCGCCGGTCGCGACCACGTGGCACGGGCTCGCCCCGCCCGAGGGGCCGCTCGCCGCGCGGGTCAGCGCGCCGGCGTCGGACACGTGGAAGGTGGTGACGGTGCCCGGTTCCGTCTCCGTGACCGCGACGAGCGTGCGGCCGGAGGGGTCCAGCGCGAGGAACGAGGGGGCCGCGACCGGGGCCACGAGCTCGGCGCCGGTGAACGTCCCGCTCGGGTCGAGGCCCGCGCGCCAGATTCCCTCACCGGAGCCCGGGGCCGCGCCCGTCGTCGGATAGGTGCCGATCCACAGGGCGGCGGTGGGGATGCTCATGCCGCCAGCCTAGTTCCGCGTGGCGCGTGCTCCGGCCGGGGCGGGCGTTCCGGCCCGGGACGCGCGACGCCCCGGTTCCCCAGGACGGGGAACCGGGGCGCGACATACCTCGTGCCGCGCTCGCGTCAGCCGTTGGCCTTCGCGTAGGCGTCCTGGACCTCCGCCGAGATACGACCGCGGTCGCTCACGGTGTAGCCGTTGGCCTTGGCCCATTCACGGATCGCCGCGGTGTCGCTGCCGGACCGCGAACGGCGCGTGGTGGTGGTACCACGGACGACAGGCGACTTCACCTTGCGCGCGTGGCCGACCCACGAGGCGAGCGCGTCCCGAAGCTGGGTCGCGTGCTCGGCATTGAGGTCGATCTCGTAGGAGACGCCGTCGAGGCCGAAGTTCACGGTCTCGTTGGCGGCACCGCCGTCGATGTCATCTTCGAGAACGAGCTGAACCTTCTGAACCATACGGGTACTTCCCTTCCGCGCCACAAATTCCGGGGTTAGTTCGTGAGCATGCCTCACCCAATATTGACATGTCAATAATGGGCATGTGACCCCGATCACCAAAACTTCACCCGGCGCGGTGAAGACGCGGATTTGATCTGCCGGACCCGCGGGGATAACCTCAGCGGCGCTGATCAGCGCGAAGGGGAATTCTCTGCCTTTTTCGCTGCCGCAGCGATGGCGGCCTCACGATCCATTCGGTCCAGCGCCTCACGTTCGTGCCGGTCCGCGCGAAGGATCTTGCGCATCGCAAACCAGAACAGCAGGCCGACACCCACCGAGGGCGTGAGCCCGGCAAGCACCGCAAGCGTCGTATCCATCACAAGATCCTCACAAGCTCGTCCACGCGGTTCATTTCCTCAGGCCTGCGGCTTCACCAGCGGGAAAAGGATGGTCTCGCGGATGCCCTGACCCGTCAGCGCCATGAGCAGGCGGTCGATGCCCATGCCCATTCCGCCCGAAGGCGGCATCGCGAATTCCATCGCCGTCAGGAAGTCCTCGTCCAGCAGCATGGCCTCGTCGTCGCCCGCCGCGGCCATCCTGGCCTGCGCCGCGAAGCGCTCGCGCTGGATCACCGGGTCGACCAGCTCGGAATAGCCCGTGGCCAGCTCGAACCCGCGGACGTACAGGTCCCACTTCTCAACCTGCCCCTTTTCCGTGCGGTGGTCACGCGTGAGCGGTGACGTCTCCACCGGAAAGTCCCGCACGAACGTCGGCGCCGTCAGGTGGTCGCCCACCCGGTGCTCCCAGAGCGTCTCGACGAGCTTTCCATGGTTGAGGATCTTCTTGTTGCCCACCTCGACGTCGAGCCGGGCCGCGATCTTCTCGAGCTCCTCGACCGAGGTTCCCGCGGTGATCTCCTCGCCCAGGCTTTCCGAGAGCGAGGTGTACATGCGCAGGTTTGTCCATTCCCCGCCCAGGTCGTACTCGGAACCGTCCGCGAGAGTAACGAGCGTGGTACCAAGAACGTCCTGCGCGGCGGTCTGCACCAGGTCCTGGGTGAGTGCGCCGATGGTGTTGTAATCCCCGTAGGCCTCGTAGGCCTCCAGCATCGCGAACTCCGGGGAGTGCGACGAGTCGGCACCCTCGTTCCGGAAGTTCCGGTTGATCTCGAAGACCTTCTCGACGCCGCCGACGACGGCCTTCTTGAGGAAGATCTCGGGCGCGATGCGCAGGAACAGCTCCAGGTCGTACGCATTCATGTGCGTCGAGAAAGGACGTGCCGCCGCACCCGACGCAATGGTCTGCAGCATCGGCGTCTCGACCTCGAGAAAGCTGCGGCGGTGGAAGTTCTCGCGCAGCGAGCGCACCACGCCGGCACGCAGGCGCACCATGTCCCGGGCCGCGGGACGCGCGATGAGGTCCACGTAACGCTGGCGCACGCGGGCCTCCTCGGACAGGTCCTTGTGCAGCACCGGCAGGGGTCGCAGCGACTTCGCCGCGATCTGCCACCCGTCGGCGAACACGCTCAGCTCGCCGCGGCGGGAGGAGCCCACCCGGCCGTGCAGGAAGAGGTGGTCGCCCAGGTCCACGTCGGTCTTGAAGGCCGCGAGCGCCTCCTCGCCGACCTCGGCGAGGCTCAGCATGCCCTGGAGACGGTTGCCCTCGCCGTCCTGCAGCGTGACGAAGCACAGCTTGCCGCCGATGCGCACGAAGACGACCCGCCCGGCGACGCCGACGACGTCGCCCGTCTCCTGGCCCGCCTCGAGGTGCCCGTAGGCCGCGCGGACCTCCGCGATCGTGCTGGTGACCGGCACGGTGACCGGGTAGGCCTCGACCCCGGCGGCCAGCAGCCGCTCGCGCTTCTCGCGCCGGACCCGCAGCTGCTCGGGCAGGTCGTCGGTCGGCGGGGCAGCGGGATTCTCGGCTGCGGGGTTCTCGGTCACGAGGGCGATTCTATCGGGGCCGCACGACCTGATATCCCCGGGCTCATTTCCCCGGGCGGAGGTCCAGGGCCAGATCGAGGATGGGGGCGCTGTGGGTCAGGGCCCCCACCGAGAGGTAGTCCACACCCGTGGCGGCGACCTCTCGCGCCACCGGCAGCGTGAGGTTGCCCGTGGCCTCCAGCTCGACGTGGGCGGGTACGCCGTCGCGCCCCTCGCGCGCGCGGACGGCGGCGACCGTCTCGGCCAGCAGGCCGGGCTCCATGTTGTCGAGCAGCAGGAAGTCCGCTCCCGCGGCGAGGGCCTCCAGCGCCTGGCCAGTGGTGTCGGCCTCGACCTGGACCGGTACGTCCGGGAACCGCTCGCGGACGGCGCGGACCGCCGCGGCGACCGACCCGGCGGCGACCACGTGGTTGTCCTTGACCATGGCGACGTCGTACAGCCCCATGCGCTTGTTGGTGCCGCCACCGGCACGCACGGCGTACTTCTGCAGGGCGCGCAGGCCCGGTGTCGTCTTGCGGGTGTCGAGCACCTGCGCGCCCGTGCCCGCCAGCTCGCGGGCGAAGGCGCGGGTCGCGGTGGCGACGCCGGAGGCCCGGCTCGCGAGGTTGAGCAGCGTGCGCTCGGCCACGAGCAGCACCTGGGTACGACCCTCCAGCGCGGCGAGCACCTGGCCGCGGGTCACGGCGTCGCCGTCCTGCGCGTGGAAGGTGACGGCCGGGGCGGGCAGGCCCAGGCGGGCCGCGACCCGGTCCAGGACCTCGCGCACCACGACGAGGCCCGCGACGACGCCGTCCTCACGCGCCACGAGGTCCGCCACGCCGGTCGCGGACGGCGGGATGGTGGCCTGCGAGGTGACGTCCCGGCCGGGCGCGGGGCCCAGGTCCTCGTCGAGGGCCACCTCGACGGTACGGGCCACCCAGGCCGGGTCGAGGGCCGGGCTGACCGTGGTGGGGGTGGTGAAGACGGGGAGGGTGCTCACGGGCTCACCGTATCCGGCGCACCCGCCGCACCGGCGCGGTCCACCATGTCCTGGAGCATGCGCTCGGAGTCGGTGAGGTACCGGTTCAGGTCGTCGGCGGCGCCGGCGGCGTCACCCGCGAGGAAGCGGCGCAGGAGGCCCGCGTTGCGGTCCACGAAGCCGTCGAAGAACGCGCCGTTGTCGCCGAGCAGGCCGAACGACAGGCGCAGCTCGGCGGAGAGGTTGGCGTGCACGCGGTCGAGGCGCGGGCTGCCCGCCAGCGCCACGATCCCCGCATGGAAGCGCATGTTGGCGGCGGCGATGTCGCGCCAGTCGCCGCCGAGGCGGGCGGCGAGGGCGGCGTCGACGGCGTCCCGCATGGTGCGCGCGCCCGGGTGCGCGGGGTCGCCCGCGGCGAGGACGGGCACCTCGATGAGGCGGCGGACGCGGTAGATGTCGACGACGTCGGCGAACGTGGGTCGCGCGACTGCGACGCCCGCGTTGGGCCGGCGGACCAGGAGGCCCTCGTGCACCAGGATCCGGAAGGCCTCGCGCAGGGTGTTGCGGGAGACGTCGAGGGTCTCGCTCACGGACTGCTCGGAGAGCCGCTGCCCGGGGGCCAGCCGGCCGCTGACGATGAGCTCGCGGATGGCGTCGGCGCTCCGCTCCGCTCGATCGACTGTCACTCCCCCATCCTACGGACGGGTCGTCGAGTGCTGGATATCTGCCCTTCTCAGCGTGCGAGGAGGGCAGATGTCCAGCACTCGACGGGTCAGTCGACCGTGTCCAGGACCGCGTGGACCAGGTTGCGGGTCTGGGCGGCGATCGAGGTGCGCCAGGCGTCGAACGTCGGGTCGCTCACGCCGAAGTCCGTCTCGAAGTGCTGCATGTCCGGGGTGTGGATGTGCCCGGCCGGGATGTCGAGCCCGGCGCGGTCCCGCAGCAGCGTGTTGCGGTAGGCGCTCTCGTTCGACAGGTAGTTGCCACCGCCGCCGCTGTACGAGCAGGAGCCCTCGGCCGGCGGCACCGGCGGCGTGGCCGGCGGGTAGGTGACGGACGGCGGGCTGTTGAAGGTCGTCAGCGCGGGCGAGGTGCAGTCGGTGAACTGCGTGTAGCTCGTGTTCCAGACCACCCCGAAGGCCACGGACGGGTCGGGCCAGGTGTCGCCCGGCGGGCGGGGCACGTCGGCGCCGGTGTCGGCGGCGATCATCTCGGCGACGGGCAGGCTGGCCGAGGTCCACTGCGGCGGGTCGGTGAGGCCGTCACCACCGCCCCAGCGGTCGACCACCTGGGAGTTGCAGCCCGGGTTGTCGAGGGCGAGCTGCGGCACGCCGCCGACCCGCGGGCACGGGGCGAGCCGGTCGTTGCCGAGGGAGACGCCGTGGTAGCGCGCGTTCCACTGCTCCAGGTTGAACTGGGACCCGCCGGCCTGGCTCACCGTGATCGAGGCGTCGACCTGGCGCGGTCCGGGCTCCATGAACGGGCCGACCGTGTCCTCCAGGTAGCCCTCGGCGAACTCGCGGTAGCTCACGGGCAGGGTGTAGGCCTCCACGTACGCGATCCGGCCGTCGTCGGTGCGGTAGCGGGTACCGTCCAGCGACAGCGCGGTGGCACCCGACGGGTTGCCGTGCCGGATGTTGTTGCCCACCGTGCCCGGGGCGGACCCGGTGGTGCCGCCGTCGAGCGTGTAGACGTCGAACCCGCTCACGATCACGCGCAGCACGTCGCGGCCGCGCGGCAGGTCGATGTCGAGCATGCCCCGGGACGCCTTGTCGAACCGCTCGATCAGGCCGGCCCGCTCGGCGTCGGTCAGGCCGCCCCGGGGGTCCCACTGCCGCAGCACGGCCATGGTCTCGACCCGGGTCCAGTACAGCGGGCGGTCGTCGCTCGCCGGCAGGTCGCCGCGCACCGCGTCGTCGTCGGACTGCGCCCGGCGGACGGCGGCGTCCCACAGGGCCTCGCCCTTGCGCTCGGCGAGCGCGGTCGCGTCCTTCAGGGTGCGGGTGCGGCACAGCTCGGCCGTGAAGGCCGCCGTGTACCCGCCGAACCCGCCGCCCTCGATCACCGTGCGGGCGTAGGTCCGCGCGGCGGGCACGGTGGGGTCGGTGGCATCGGGCAGGTAGGCGGCCAGGCGGCTCTCCTCGGCCGAGAGCGGGATGTCCGGGTCGAGGCAGGCGGCCTGCGTGCCGGCCGCGGCGGGACCGCTCGCCGGGTCCGCGGCGGCAGCAGGGACCGCGAGCGCGGTGGTGGCACAGAGCGCGAGGGCGACGGCGCCCGCGCGCATCCTGGCCGGAGGTCGTGATGTCGGCATGGTTCTCCCCTCAGAGATGCGTTCGTCACCGACCGTAGAGGTTCGTTGAACAATCCAACAGGGCTCGGGGCGTAAACATCTCGTGTCCCGGGCTATCCACCAGTGCTGTTGCCGTGTCATGATCGACAAGGTCCCGCAATGCGGCGGTAACAACTGGGCGGGACGATCCTGACTGTTGAACAATCCGGCTCATCCCAACGACCAGGAGGACACGATGTCCGACACGAGCCACGAGCCTGCGACGGTGCAGGCCGACACCGCACCGGGCGGCCCGCCCGGTGGCCTCAAGCGGTACGTCTCCGCACGCGGCCGCTCCCTGCTGGGTGCCCTCTTCCTCATGGCGACCTCCGCCATCGGACCCGGCTTCATCACCCAGACCGCCACGTTCACCCAGCAGCTCGGGGCCGCCTTCGCGTTCGGCATCCTCGTCTCGATCCTCCTGGACCTCGCCGTCCAGATGAACGTGTGGCGCATGATCACGCTGACCGGCAAGCGCGCGAGCGTGCTCGCGAACGAGGCCCTGCCGGGCAGCGGTTACGTGCTCGCCGTGCTCATCGTGTTCGGCGGGCTCATCTTCAACATCGGCAACACGGCCGGCGCCGGTCTGGGCCTGAACGTGCTGTTCGGCCTCGACCCCCGGCTGGGCGGCGCGATCAGCGCCGTCATCGCCGTCGCGATCTTCCTCGCCAAGCGGGCCGGGGCGGTCGTCGACCGGGTCGTCATCGTGGCCGGCCTGGTGATGATCGTGCTCACCGTGATCGTCGCCGTCCTGTCCGGCCCGCCGGTCGGCGAGGCGCTGCGGCAGACCGTGCTGCCCGACACGGTCGACTTCGCCACCATCACCACGATCGTGGGCGGCACCGTCGGCGGGTACATCACCTACGCCGGGGCGCACAAGCTGCTCGACTCGGGCACCGCCGGGCCGGAGCACGTCCGCGAGGTCAACCGGGCCGCCGTCAGCGGCATCATCGTCACCGGGATCATGCGGTACGTGCTGTTCCTGGCGGTCCTCGGCGTCGTCGCCTCCGGTGTCGTGCTGGACGTGGCCGGCAACCCGGCCGCCGACGCGTTCGGCGCCGCGGCGGGCGAGGCCGGCCTGCGCATCTTCGGCGCCGTGTTCTGGATCGCCGCGATCACGAGCGTCATCGGGTCCGCCTACACGTCGGTCTCGTTCCTGCCGGTGTTCTCAGCCCGTATCACCGGCCGCGCCGCCGACCTGTGGACGGTCGGGTTCATCCTGGTCTCGCTGGTGGTGTACCTGGTGATCGGCACGGCACCCGCGACGCTCCTCGTGTTCGTGGGCGGCGTGAACGGCCTCATCCTGCCCATCGGCCTGACCCTGTTCATGTACATCGGCTGGTTCCGCGGCTCCCTGCTGGGGGCGGCGCGATACCCGCGGTGGCTCCTGGTGGTCGGCACCCTGGCCGTCGTGGTCACCTGGTACATGGCGATCAACGCGGTGGGCCCGATCTTCGACCTGCTGTCCGCCTGACCCCCGGGTCACACCACCGAAGGAGAAACTGCACCATGAGCGCCGTCGACCTGAACAGCGACCTCGGCGAGGGCTTCGGCCGCTGGAGCCTCGGCGACGACGAGCAGATGCTCGGCATCGTCTCCAGCGCCAACATCGCCTGCGGGTTCCACGCCGGCGACCCGGCCGCCATCCGCCGCACCGTGCGGTCCGCCGTCGCGCGGGGCGTCACGATCGGCGCGCACGTCGGCTACCGGGACCTGGCCGGGTTCGGCCGCCGGGAGATGCACGTGCCGGACGAGGAGCTGGAGGCCGACGTCGCCTACCAGATCGGTGCGCTCCGCGGCCTCGCCGACGCCGAGGGCGGCGTGGTCACCTACGTCAAGCCGCACGGCGCGCTCTACAACACGGCGGCGGTCGACGAGCGCGTGGCGGCCGCCGTCGCCCGCGCCGTCGCCGCCGTCGACCCGGGGCTCGTGCTGCTGGGGCTGCCCGGCAGCACGGCCCTGGCCGCGGCCTCCGCGGCAGGCCTGGCGACCGCCACCGAGGCGTTCGCGGACCGCGCCTACACGCCCGAGGGGCGCCTGGTCTCGCGGCGCGAGCCGGGCGCCGTGCTGCACGACGCCGACGACGTCGCCCGCCGCATGCTCCGCCTCGTGACCGAGGGCGTGGTGACGGCGATCGACGGGTCCGACGTCGCCGTGCGCGCCGACTCCGTGTGCGTGCACGGCGACTCCCCCGGCGCCGTGGCCATGGCCCGCCGGATCCGCGAGGTCTTCGACGCCGAGGGCATCCGCCTGCGGTCGTTCGCGCCGGTGACGGGCGGCGCCGCGGCGTGATGCGGGTACTGACCGCCCGCGACGACGCTCTCCTGATCGAGCTGGACGACCTGGACCAGGCCGTCGCGCTGTACGAGTCCCTCCGGGCCGAGCCGGTGCGCGGCGTCGGCGTACCCGTGCCGGGTGCGCGGACGCTGCTCGTGCCGTTCCGGCCCGCGGCGATCACCGCCCACGACCTGGCCGCCGAGCTGCGCCGCCGCCCCCTGGTGCGGCGGGCGGCCACCACCGCCCGCACGGTCGAGATCCCCGTGCGGTACGACGGCGAGGACCTCACCGAGGTGGCCGGCCTGCTGGGCTGGAGCACCGAGGCGCTGGTGCACCGGCACACGGGCGCCGCGTGGACCGTGGGCTTCGTCGGCTTCGCGCCCGGGTTCGCCTACCTCACCAGCGACGACGCCGAGCTCGTGGTACCCAGGCGCCCGACCTCCCGCGTCCGCGTGCCCGCCGGGTCGGTGGCGCTCGCCGGGCCGTACAGCGGGGTCTACCCCCGGGAGAGCCCGGGCGGCTGGCAGCTCCTGGGCCGCACCGACGCGCCGGTGTGGGACGTCACGCGGGAGCGGCCCGCCCTGATGCTGCCCGGGGACCTGGTGCGGTTCGTCGCGGTGCGGGAGCAGGCCGCGGGCGCTGCGGGCGGGGGGCCTGCCGGCGGTCACGCGGACGCGCCGCAGGGTCGTCCCGGGGCCGCGGAGGGTCCCGTGACGCGGGGTCGGTCCGGGGCCGTGCCGGACGGTGGCCCAGCGGGCGGGACGGGCCTCGGGGGCGGCTCCCGGCCGGGTGTCGAGGTCGTCGGGGCCGGGGTGCTGGCCCTCGTGCAGGATCTCGGGCGGCCCGGGTCCGAGGGGGCCGGGGTGTCGGCGTCGGGGGCGCTGGACCGGCCGAGCCTGCGCGCGGCCAACCGCGCGGTCGGCAACCCGCCGGACGCCGCCGTCGTCGAGTCGGTGGGCGGGCTGCGGCTCCGTGCCCGGGGGGCGCAGGTGCTGGCGGTGACGGGGGCCGTCGGTGACCTCGTGGTACGCCCCGGTCCCGGGGGAGCCGGGTCCGGCGGGGCACCCGCCGACCGGCCGGAGCGCCGGCCGCGGCGCGGGGAACCCTTCGCGCTGGACGACGGCGACGAGCTCCGGCTCGCGCCGCCGGCCCACGGGGTGCGGGCGTACGTCGCCGTGCGCGGAGGGATCGCCGTGCCGCCCGTGCTCGGCAGCCGCGCCACCGACGTGCTCGCGGGCCTGGGACCCGACCCGGTACGGCCCGGCGACGTGCTGCCCGTCGGGACGCCGCAGCGGGGACTGCCGGCGACGGCGCTACCGGCGACCGGGTCTCCGGCGACCGGGTCGGCGGCTGCTGGGTCTCCGGCCACCGGGTCGGCGGCCACCGGGTCGGCGCCTGCCGGGCGGGCGGCTGCCGGGCGGGCGGCTACCGGGCGGGCGGCTATCGGGTCGGTGGAGCCCGGCGTGCTGCCCGCGCCCGGCGAGACGACCGTGCTGCCGATCGTGCTCGGCCCCCGGGACGACTGGTTCGGCGCCGCAGCGCTCGACCGGCTGACCGGCCAGGACTGGCTGGTCACGCCCCGCTCCAACCGCGTCGGCCTGCGGCTCTCCGGGGAACCCGTGCTCCGCTCCCTCGCCCTGGCGGGCACCGAGCTGCCGAGCGAGGGGTGCGTGACCGGCGCCATCCAGGTGCCGCCCGACGGGCTGCCCGTGCTCTTCCTCGCCGATCACCCCCTGACCGGCGGTTACCCCGTGATCGGGGCCGTCGTCAGCGACCACGTGGCACTCGCGGGGCAGCTTCCCGCCGGTGCCCGCATCCGTTTCGTCGTCCGGGCCGCCCGTCCCGCCGACACCGTCCCGAACCCCGCAGGAGGCACCCCATGATCCGCACCGTGCTCGTCGCGAACCGAGGCGAGATAGCGGTGCGCGTCGTCCGCGCGTGCGCCGACCTGGGCATCCGCTCGGTGGCCGTGTACGCCGACGGCGACGCGGACGCGCTCCACGTCCGCCTGGCCGACGAGGCCTGGGCGCTGGAGGGACGCACCGCCGCCGAGACGTACCTCTCGGTGGAGAAGCTGCTGGACGTCGCACGCCGGTCCGGGGCGGACGCCGTCCATCCCGGCTACGGCTTCCTGTCCGAGCGGGCGTCCGCCGCCCGCGCCGTCGAGGCCGCGGGGCTGGTCTGGGTGGGGCCCACGGCGGACACGATCGAGCTGCTCGGCGACAAGATCGCGGCCCGTGACCTGGCCCGGAAGGTAGGCGCCCCCCTGGTGCCCGGCTCGGACGGCCCGGTGCCCGACGCCGCCGCCGCGCTCGCCTTCGCCGAGGAGCACGGTCTGCCGCTGGCCATCAAGGCCGCGCACGGCGGGGGCGGTCGCGGCATGCGCGTGGCACGCACCCTGGAGGAGGTGCCCGAGCTGTTCGAGGCGGCGCGGCGCGAGGCGGAGGCGGCGTTCGGGCGGGGCGAGTGCTTCGTCGAACGGTTCCTGGAGCGGCCCCGGCACGTCGAGGCGCAGGTGGTGGCCGACAGCCACGGGAACGTCGTCGTCGCGGGCACGCGCGACTGCTCCCTGCAGCGCCGCAACCAGAAGCTGGTCGAGGAGGCCCCGGCCCCGTTCCTGGACGACGCGGTGCGGGCGCGTGTGCACGAGTCCGCCCGCGACCTGTGTGCCGCCGCCGGGTACCGCGGCGCCGGGACCGTGGAGTTCCTGCTGGGCGCGGACGGCACGCTGTCGTTCCTGGAGGTGAACACCCGGCTCCAGGTGGAGCACCCCGTCACGGAGGAGACCACCGGGCTGGACCTCGTGGCCGAGCAGCTCCGCGTCGCGAGCGGCCTGCCGCTGTCGGTGACGCAGGACCCCGCACCGCGCGGGCACGCGATCGAGCTGCGGCTCAACGCCGAGGACCCGGCTCGCGGGTTCCTGCCCGGGCCCGGGCGCGTCGACCGGTTCGTGCCGCCCGGCGGTCCCGGGGTCCGGGTGGACACCGGGATCGAGAGCGGCTCGGTGGTGCCCGGCGAGTTCGACTCGCTGTTCGCCAAGGTCGTCGTGTGGGGTCCCACGCGGGAGGTGGCGCTCGCACGGGCACGGCGGGCCGCGGCCGAGACCGTGGTCGAGGGCGTGCCGACGGTGCTGCCGTTCCACCGCGCCGTACTGGCCGACCCGGCGTTCACGGGGGCTCCCCGCGGGGGCGCGGACGAGCAGCCCGGGTTCTCCGTCCACACGCAGTGGATCGAGACGGAGATGCTCGCCTCCGTCGACCCGCAGTCGCTCGCCGCACCCGTGGCCGAGCCCGGGGTCGTCGAGACCTGGATCGAGATCGACGGACGACGGCGCCGGGTGCGGACACCGGGCGGGTTCGGGTTCGGCGTCGTCGCGCCGGGGGGCGCGGGCGTTCCGGGCGGGTCGGGCGGCGGGGGTGCCGTACCGTCCGGCGGAACACCGGCGGCGGGCGGAGCGGCGTCGTCCCCGGGTTCCGCGGTGGACGACGGGCGCGTCCCGCTGCTCGCGGCCATGCCGGGCACCCTGGTCCGCTGGCTCGTGGACGACGGCGCCGCCGTGGCCGACGGTCAGCCGGTCGCCGTCGTCGAGGCGATGAAGATGGAGTCGCAGCTCGTCGCGGAGTCGGCGGGTGTGCTGGAACACGTCGCGGCGGAGGGCGCGCAGATCGCGGCGGGCGACGTGCTGGGCCGTCTCACGCCCTAGGGGATGTTCTACCCAGTCATTGCGCCCAGAAACCACCCCGGATCCAGGCGCAATGACTGGGTAGAAGCGCACTTCACGTGGGCGGCGGCGCGCGGCACCCGCCGTCGAGCCGCCGTCAGCCCGTCGTCAGGCCGCCGTCAGCCCGTCGTCAGGACGCCCTCGTCGTCGAGCCAGATCCGGACGCGGCGGCGCCAGGCGTCGTCGGGGCGGGGGAAGTCGGTGCGGTAGTGGCCACCGCGGGTCTCCTCGCGCACCCAGGCGGCGCGGGTCAGCGCGCGGGCGACCATGTGCACGTTGGTGGTCTCCCACTCGGCGGCCTGCGGCTCGGCGACGACCTCGGCCGCCACGTGCGCGTCGGCGCGCACCGCGTTCAGCCGTTCGTCCGCCTCGGCCAGCGACCGCGCCGAGCGGATCACGCCCGCCCCGCCCGAGGTCACCTTCTGGATCCGGGAGCGGGCGGCCGCGGCGACGAGCGCGGACCCGCCCGGACGTGCGGCCGGCTCCCCCTGCTCCAGCTCGCCCGCGTCGAACCGCGCCGCCACGTCCCGGGCCGCCCGGGAGGCGAACACGATGCCCTCCAGCAGCGAGTTGGACGCGAGCCGGTTGGCGCCGTGCACACCCGTGCACGCGACCTCGCCGACGGCGTAGAGCCCGTCCACCGACGACCGTCCGTCCAGGTCGGTCACCACGCCGCCCGAGTGGTAGTGCTGGGCGGGCGCCACGGGAACGGGCTCCTCGGACCAGTCGATGCCGGCCTCCAGGAGCCGCGCGTTGATGGTCGGGAACCGCGTGCGCAGGAACTCGCGGCCCAGGTGCCGGGTGTCGAGCAGCACGTTGTCGGCCCCGGTGGCCGCCATCTGCCGCACGATCGCGTGCGCGACGACGTCCCGCGGCGCCAGCTCGGCCATCTCGTGCACGCCCGGCATGAAGCGGTGGCCGTTGACGTCGAGCAGCAGCGCGCCCTCGCCCCGCACGGCCTCCGAGATGAGCGGGAGCTGGCCCTTGGCACCCGAGCCGAGCCACAGGACGGTCGGGTGGAACTGCACGAACTCCAGGTCGCCCAGCACGGCACCGGCCCGGAGCGCCGCGGCGATGCCGTCGCCCGTGGCCCCCGCGGGGTTGGTCGAGGACCGGAACACCTGCCCGATCCCCCCGGTCGCGAGGATCACCACGGGCGCGAGGACCGCGCCGACGCCGTCGCGCGACCCGGTGCCGCGCACGTGCAGCGTCACCCCGCAGACCCGCCGCCCGTCACCCGCACCGCGTCCGGCCACCGCGAGACCGCCGCCTCCGGCGCCAGGACTGCCCGCGCCGCCGGCGGCAGGACCGCCGGGCGCCGTCGTCAGCACGTCCAGCACGAGCGCGTTCTCCACGACCTCGATCCCGGGGTCGTGCCGCACGGCCTCGATCTGCGCCACCAGCGCCCGGGAGATCTCCGCGCCCGTGGCGTCCCCGCCCGCGTGCGCGATCCGGTCGGCGTGGTGGCCGCCCTCCCGGGTGAGCGCGATGTCGCCGTCGGCGGCCTTGTCGAAGACGGTGCCGCGGGCCACGAGCTCGCGGACGCGCTCCGGGCCCTCGGTGACCAGCACCTGCACGGCCGCCGGGTCGGACAGGCCGCCGCCCGCGGCCAGCGTGTCCGCGAGGTGCGCCGCGGGCGAGTCGGACGGGTCGAGCGCCGCGGCGATGCCGCCCTGCGCCCACACGGTCGACCCGGACGACAGCCGCCCCTTGGTGACGAGCAGCACCCGCGGCACGCGCGTGCGCAGCTCCAGCGCCGCCGTGAGGCCCGCGATCCCGGAGCCGACCACGACGGCGTCGGCCTCCGCGGTCCAGCCGGGTGCCGGGGCGGCGAGGGAGCGGGCGAGACGTGGTCCGGGTCCGGGGGTGGCGCTCACGCCCGGCCCGACGCCGTCCGCACGAGCCCGGCCTGCTGGAACGGCTCGATGGCGAGCCCGCTCTCCTCGAGGCCGTACCCGTCCGGGACGTGCCCGGGCTCGTCGTTGATCTCGACGATGCGGTTCGCCTCGTCCACGAAGACGACGTGCGGCAGGAACGTCCGCGCGTCGTGGTCCGACAGCATGCCGTAGGCGATGAGGATGACGACGTCGCCCGGGCTGACCAGGTGCGCGGCGGCGCCGTTGATGCAGATCTGGCCGGAGCCGGGCTCGCCGGGGATCACGTAGGTGGTCAGGCGGGCACCGTTGGTCACGTCCACGACGTCGACCTGCTGGCCGGGGACCAGGTCCGCGGCGTCGAGCAGGTCGGCGTCCACCGTGATGGAGCCGACGTAGTGCAGGTCCGCCTGCGTCACCGTGGCGCGGTGGATCTTCGCGATCATCATGGGCCGCTGCAGCGATGCGGGACGGCCGACGGGCGGGCGGTGCGGGGTGGTGCTCATGACGTTACCTCTGGACCTCGGGCGAGACCTCGACGGCCTGGTTGTCGATCAGGCGGGTCGTCCCCACCCGTGCGGCCACGAGCAGCAGCGCGCGGCCGGAGAAGTCGTCGGGAACCGCATCAGCGGTCTCCGGATCGACGAGCGCCAGGTAGTCGACCACGACGCCGTCGGCCCCGTCCAGCACTTCGCGCGCGTCGTTGATCACACCCGCCGGGCCGCGGTCGGCGGCCGCCGCCCCGGCGCGCAGCGCGCGCGACAGCGCCAGGGCGCGTTCCCGCTCGTCGGCGGACAGGTACGCGTTGCGCGAGGACCGGGCCAGGCCGTCCGGCTCCCGCACCGTCGGCACGCCCACCACGTCGACCGGGACCTCCAGGTCACGCACCATGCGGCGCACGGCCAGGAGCTGCTGGGCGTCCTTCTCACCGAACAGCGCGACGTCGGGCCGCACCAGGTGCATCAGCTTGAGCACCACGGTGAGCACGCCGTCGAGGTGCCCGGGGCGGGACGCGCCCTCCAGCACCTCGCCGATCCGGCCGGCGGACACGCGCACCACCGGGTCGCCGTCGGGGTAGACGACGTCGGGCGTGGGGGCGAAGACGACGTCGGCGCCGACCCCCGCGAGCTTGGCGACGTCGCCGTCCAGGTCGCGCGGGTAGGTGTCGAGGTCCTCCCCCGCGCCGAACTGGAGCGGGTTCACGAAGATGGTCACGACGACCTGGCCGTTCGGCCCGGCCTCGGCACGTGCCCGGCGCACGAGCTCCAGGTGGCCGTCGTGCAGCGCGCCCATGGTCATGACGACGGCGCGGCGCCCCGGGCCGTCGTCGGCCGCGTCCAGGGGTCCCGCCAGGGCCCAGCGCATCTGCGCGTCCCGCAGCTCGGAGCGGGTGCGGACGACCAGCGGCGCGCGCTGCCCGGGCTGTGCGGCGGAGGGGTCCTGGGCGAACGGGGTCTCGGCGGGCGTGGTGGTCACGGGGTCTTCCTTCCTGCGCGCGACGAACCGGTCGCGTTGTCCAGGGCGTCCAGGAGCGCCTGGGCCGCGGCGTCGTCGATGCGGTGGCTCGCCAGCGCACGGCGCGTGGCCCCGCGGGCGAGCTCGGTGTAGCTGTCGGGCACGTCCGTGGCGCCGCTGGCGGCGGCCAGCGCGCTGAGGTCGGTCAGGTGGCGGCGCACGGTTCCGACGTCGCCGCGCGAGACCGGTCCGGTGAGCGCGGAGATCGCCCCCGGCCCGACGCCGTCGCGCACGTCCGCCGACCGGGTCGCCGACTCCAGGGCCGCCGAGAGCAGCGGGGCCAGGACCCGGCCGGGCGCGGCGATGCCGGCGGCCTCCAGCGCCTGCGCGGCCTGCGCCACGAGCACCACGAGGTGGTTCGCCCCGTGGGCGAGGGCCGCGTGGTAGAGCCCCCGGGCCTCCTCGTCGACGATCACCGGCTCACCGCCGATCTCGACCACCAGCGCCTGCCCGATCGGCAGCACGGGCGCCGGCCCGGTCACCGCGAACGTGCAGCCCTCCAGGCGCGCCAGGTCCAGGGAGGTACCGGAGAACGTCATCGCCGGGTGGATCGCGAGCGGGATCGCGCCGCCCAGCCGGGCGGGTTCCAGCACGGCCGTCCCGAAGCGGCCCGACGTGTGGATCGCGAGCTGCCCCGGCTGCCAGGCGCCGGTGTCGGCGAGGCCGGAGACCAGGGGGGCCAGGGCGTCGTCGGGCACGGCCAGGAGCACGAGCTCCGCGCGCTCGACGACGTCGGGCACCTCGAGGTTGGGGACGCCGGGCAGCAGCGTCTCGATACGTTCCCGGGAGTCCTCGGAGATGCCGCTCGCGCCGACGACGGCGTGCCCCGCCGCGCGCAGGGCGTTGCCCAGCACCGCGCCCACGCGTCCCGCACCGACCACTCCGACACCCAGCCGGCCGGGCCTGCGGCCTGCCTCGTCGGGCTCAGTCACCGGTCACTCTCCCTGTCGTTCCATCCAGCGTTCGGGGCCCGCCGCCGCGCGGGCGGTGCGGGCGCGGCGCGCCTGCTCGGCCATCAGCCGCGCGGCGTCGGCGGCGTCGAGGTGCGGCGCCTCGGGGTGCACCGGCCCCTCGGTCGAGTGCACCTGGAACGACGCGACGCCCAGCCGGCGCTGCCACGGGCCCTGGCTCAGGCCCAGCGACTGCGTCCGCTCGTGCGGCACCACGTCCAGGATCTTGACCATCCGGCCCCGGCGCAGCAGCAGCGCGCGGCCGGTGACGGTGAACCCGTTGCGACGCCATGCCACCGGATCCAGTATGCGCGTCCGCCGGGGCGCCGTGACGTACGCGCTGGGTGTGCGGGAGTCGCCGTCGAGGCCGGCGTCGAGGACCCGGCGCGGCTCGTCCACGCCCAGGTCGGGCAGGACGAGGGACAGCACGGTCAGCGCCTCGTCCCGCGTGCCCACCGGCAGGAGCACGCTGTTCTTGTCCTCGCTGTCGCCGCCGTACCCGGCGACGTTCACCTGGACACGCCACCAGTCGCGGCCGCGCCAGAGCACGCTCTGCACCAGGCGGACGGCCTGCACGCGGCCCGGCGGGATGGTCTGGGAGCGCGTCTCCAGCATCCCGTGCCGCAGGCGGACGCCGTCGGGCGAGATGGCCACCCGGAAGTCGAACTCGCCGGTGAGCCGGCCGAACAGGTAGCCGCCGGCACCGAGCACCGCGGGCAGCGAGGCCGAGAGCACCGCCCACTCGCCGGTCGCGAACATGACCACCACGACGGCCAGGGCCCACACGAGCAGCGTGATCATCGCGCCCGAGCGCACCACCGAGGCGATCAGGCGGCCGACCGGCACGGTGAGGACGGGCACCTGGGGCGCCTCGAGCGTCACGGACGCGCCGGGCGCCGCAGCGGGGCCGGGCTCCGGGGCGGGGTGCGTCCCGTCCGGTCGCGGCGCGGCCGGCAGGACGGCGTCCTGCGGCGCAGCGGTTCCGTCCGGCGCCGGGGCCGGGACCGCCCCGCCGGCCCTGGCCACCTTGAGACCCGCCGCACGCGCGAGCAGCTCGGCACGCAGCTCGTCGGCGTCCGAACCCTTGAGGAAGCCGATCGCGACACCCGAGTCGGTGCCGCCGGCGGTCTCCAGCGTGAGCTCGCACAGCCCGAAGAAGCGCGCCACCAGCGGCTGCCGGATGTCCACCGACTGCAGCCGGTCGAGCCGCGCGTGCCGCTGCTGGCGGAACAGGATGCCGCGGCGCAGGTGCACCGTCTCCTCGCCGATCGCGAACGACGTCATGCGCCACGCCAGCACCGAGTAGCCCCAGCCCACGAGCGCGACGGCGGCGAGCGCGGCGAGCAGCGTCCACCAGTACTCGCCGGACAGCAGGGCGATGAGCCCGCCGCGCGGGCCGCCCTCCAGGCTCTGCTGGCCCAGGATGACGATGGCGGCGCCGACCACGGCCCAGCCCCGCACGAGCGGCGTCACCGGGTGGACGCGCCGCCAGTGCAGCTCGTCGGCCTCGGGCTCGACGGGCTCCGGACCGGCCGGTCCCGGCTGCGCGGGCTCGTGGGTGCTCACAGGCCCGCCAGACGTGCCTCACCACGGGACGCCAGACGGTCGCGCAGGCGCGCCGCCTCGTCCGGGGGCAGGCCGGGGATCTGGGCGTCCGTGCCCACGGAGGCCGTGTGGAGCTGCACCTTCGCGAGGCCCAGCCGGCGGTCCAGGGGCCCGGCCTCGACGTCCACGTACTGCATGCGGCCGTAGGGCACCACCACCAGCGACCGGAACATGACCCCCTTGCGGATCAGCAGGTCGTCGTCGCGCTCGGCGTAGCCGATCGCCCGCACCTGGCGCGGGATCAGCAGGACCGACCACAGGAGGAGGGCGGCCGGGATGCCGCCGAGGAACCAGAACCAGGGGCTGACGGTCAGGGACAGCACGACACCCACGACGGCCGGGATGCCGAGCCAGAAGGCGGCCGGTACCAGCATGGCCGTCACGAGGCGCGGGGACACGCGGTTCCAGGTCACGTCGTGCGGTTCGAAGGGGCTGGTCATGAAGCCATTGTTCCGCAGTGTGCAAGTGCGGGCGGCACGTACCCGCCGACCGGCCTCAGGCCGGTGCCGGGGACTCGCCCTCGTCCGAGCTCGTGCGGTCCTTGTCCGACGGCGGCAGCTCGCAGAACTTCTCCACGACCAGGCCGACGACGGCGAGCGCCACCGAGCACAGCACCGCGACACCCGCCGCCACAGCACGGTCGCGCCGCGGCTCGATCGCGAGGTCGCCGAGCACCAGCAGCACCTGGGCCAGGTACCACCCGCCCAGCAGCGCACCGGTCAGCGCGGCGGCCTTGGCCAGGACGAGCGTCCGGGCGGCGCGGATCCCGTCGAGGGTCGGCCGCTTGCCCTTCTGGTAGGCCCGCACGCCCCAGCCCGCCCAGAAGATCGCGCCGGCGAGCGCGAGGATCGCGACGTCGACCAGCCACGGCACGACCGGCAGGTACACGCCGCGTCCCTCCAGGGAGCGCAGCACGAGCCAGCCGACGACCGCCACGGCCACGAGAACCGCGACCAGGGAACCGATCGGCGTTCTGCGCATGTCAGGCGTCGCGCCCCCGCTCGTCCCGGACCGGCGCCCACGAGGGCACGGAGTCGATCGGACCGTCCACCGGTGCCGAACGCTGCTCGCCCACGAAACCCGGCACGCGGATCACCGTGTGGTCGCTGTCGTAGGCGGCAGGGTGACCGTTCGAGTGCCCGTTCGAGTGCCCGTTCGGCGCGTGCCCCTCCTGGCCGGTGCCCGACACCCCGTTCGGCGGCGTCCCGACGGGGGCGAACACCGGGGCGGCCGGCTCCTGCGGGGCGGCGCCACCCGTCGGGGGGAACACGCTCCCCGACTGGCGCGACGGGTTGACCGGCGCGAACACCGGCTTGGCGGGCGCGGCCGGCTGGGGCAGCGGCTCGTGCTCCGGGGGCTCGTGGGCGGTGTCCCGCACCGCGCGGGGCGCGATGGGCGACGGAGCCGGCACGAGCGCCTCCTCGGGCGGCGGGACGGCGGAACCCGGCATCCCGTTCTGTGCTGCGCCACGCGGAGCGGCAGGTGCCGCCTGCTGCGGCGGGATCGGTACGGAGCCGCCCGGTCCCGGCGTCGGGCCGCTCGGGTAGGCCTGCGGGTGCCCCCCGCCGCCCGGGACCTCCACCACGGGACCGCCCGGCGAGGCCTGCGGGCGACCGCTGGGCGGGAGCGACGGCGGCAGGGCCGGGGGCATCTCGGCGGCAGGTGCGTCCTGACCCGGCTGGGCACCGTCGTCGGGAGTACCCGGGGCACCACCGGCCTGCTCGGGAGCCGCGTCGGTCAGCCAGTCCAGCGCGAGCCAGCGGATGCCGGTACGGTCCGGGGCCGTCGCCGCGAGCTGGGCCACCGGGCCACCGCCCAGGCCGGGCAGGACGGCGTCCGGCGCGATCTGCGACCACGGCTCCAGGACGAACGCGCGCTCGTGGGCGCGGGGGTGCGGCACCTCGATGTCGTCGGCCGAGTCGGTCAGGGTGCCGTAGGTGATCAGGTCGACGTCGAGCGTGCGCGCGCCCCAGCGCTCGTCGCGGGTGCGGCCGTGCAGGTTCTCGATCTCCAGGCACGCGTGCAGCAGCGCGCGGGCCGGGAGCGTGGTGCGGGCCAGCAGCACGGCGTTGAGGTAGTCGGGCTGGTCCTCGGGACCGCCGACGGCGGCCGTGCGGGCCAGCGGCGACACGTCCGTGATCTGCAGGCCCGGCATGCGGTCCAGCTCCGCGACCGCCGACCGCATGGTCGCCTGCGGGTCGCCCAGGTTGGCCCCGATGGCGATGACGACGTCCACGTACCCGGCCGGCACCTCGTCGAACCGGTCGCGCGGCTCGTTCAGGTACTCCTCGGCCTGGTACTGCTCCGCCCGGTACTCCCCGGAGGAGTACTGCTGCTCCTGCCCGTACGGCTGCTCCGGCTGCCCGACGGCGGCGTCCGGCACGGCCCCCGCCACCCGGGTCCGCTCCATGTCGGCCTGGTCGTACTGCTGGTCGAAGAGCTGGTCGTAGTGGTTCTGCTGCGGGTCGGGCTGCTGCTGCGGCGGCTCGTAGCCGGCCTGCTCGAACTGCTGGGGCTGCTGGTCGAAGGACTGGCCCGGCTGGTCGAAGGGCTGGCTCTGCTGGTCGAAGGGCTGGCCCGGCTGGTCGAAGGGCTGCGCCTGGTCGAAAGGCTGCGCCTGGTCGAAAGGCTGCGCCTGGTCGAACTGCTGAGCCGGCTCGAACTGCTGGGCCGGCTGCTCGAACGGTTCGAACGGCTGGGTCTGCTGCACCGGTTGGTCGCGCTGCGCGTCCGGCTGGGCGAACTGGTCGTACGGCTGCTGCTCGAACCCGCCCGGCCGGTCCTGACCCTGGCGTCGCTCGAGGCTCGGCCGCTGCTCCAGCCCCTGCCGCTGGTCCAGGTCCTGGAGCGGCTCGTACTGCTGGACCGGCTCGAACACGGACTCGGACCGGAGCTGCTCCTCCGGCTGGAACACGGGCTCCTTGGCGGGCTGCTCGGACGGCTCGGGCTCGGTCTGCAGGTCCCATCCGGCGGGGATCACCTGGAGCGGCTCGGGCGCGATGAGCTCGGGCACGGGCAACGGCTCCGGCACCTCCGCGTGCTGCGTGGGCGCCGGCGCGGCGGCCGGGACGCGCTCCACCAGGGGCTCCGCCTCGAACGCCTCGGCCCGGTGCGCGGGCTCGGTGGGCTCGGGAAGGTACGACTCGGTCCGCACCGGCTCCTGCGGGAGCAGCTCCGGCTCCTCGGCCGCCTGGCCCAGGGGCTCGAAGTCCTGCGGCTCGGGATCGGCCGCGTACGACTCGTAGGCCGTCGGCTCGGCGGCCGGCTCCGGCTGGAAGTCCTGCACGCCCGCCACGGGCTCCACCGCGCCCGCCGTCGCGGGGGCGGCGACCACGGGCCGCACCTGCGCGCGGTCCCGGCGGATGGCCACCTCGACGTCGGCGAACGGCACCGGGATCGGCGCGTGCGGCTTGTGCACGCACACGTCGACCGCCTCGACCTGCGGGCGGGTCAGCACCGCGGCGGCGATGCGCTCGGCGACCGTCTCGACGAGGTCGGCGGGCTCTCCGGTCAGGATGTCGTGGACGTCACGCGCCACGTCGGCATAGCTCACCGTCCGTGCGAGGTCGTCACCGGCCGCGGCCTGGCGGGTGTCCAGGTACAGCACGACGTCAGCCCGGAACTCCTGCCCGGTCTGGCGCTCCGACGGCAGCACACCGTGGTAGCCCCGCGCGCTCACGCCGGTCAGCCGGACCTGGTCCAGCGACCGGCCGTCCGGGCCTGTGACGCCCGTTCCGAACGCTGTGGTCACCGTGGTCCCCCTCCATCGTCATTGCGTGCACCGGAATCCTGCCAGGTCGGCATGTCCTGTTCCCCGGCCGTCCACGATTCTGTGGTCAAGGCCACGGTGGAAGTCAATGCCTCCGGTGCCGATCGGGGAGAAGTACCCGGTGACCCTACCCGGGGCTCCTGCCCCGCGGCGGTCCACGCGGCGGCGACCCGGACGGCGTCGGCGCTCGCCCGGACGGTGTGCACGCGCACGCACCAGGCGCCCGCCGCGGCCGACAGCGCCGAGATCGCGGCGGTCGCGTCGTCCCGGGCGCGCGGCGGGGCGGGGTGCCCCGCGGAGTCCGCCAGCAGGTGGCCCAGGAACCTCTTGCGGGACGCGCCCACGAGCACCGGCCGGCCGAGCTCGTGCAGCGCGTCGAGATGGGCCAGGAGGGGCCAGTTCAGCGCCCCGGCCTTGGCGAAGCCGAGACCCGGGTCGAGGATCACCTGCTCGGGGCGCACCCCGTCGTCGTGCAGCGCGGCCAGCCGGGCCGCGAGCTCGTCCCGGACGTCGGCCACCACGTCGTCGTACTCCTGGTGGTCGTCCATGACGTCCGCGTGCCCGCGCCAGTGCATCGCCACGTACGCCGCGCCGGTCTCGGCGACCGCCCGGCCCATCGCGGGGTCCGCGAGGCCCCCCGAGACGTCGTTCACGATGCGCGCGCCCGCGGCCACGGCCCGCTCGGCCACGGCCGCACGCGTGGTGTCCACGCTGACGATCGCGCCCTGCGCCGCGAGCCGCTCGATCACGGGCAGCACCCGGGCCAGCTCCTGGTCCTGCGGGACGCGCGCGGAGCCCGGGCGCGTGGACTCCCCGCCCACGTCCAGCACGTCCGCACCCTCGCCGAGCAGCTCCAGCCCGTGCGCGACGGCGGCCGACGGCTCGAACCACTCCCCGCCGTCGGAGAAGGAGTCGGGGGTCACGTTGACCACGCCCATCACCAGCGTGCGCCCCACCCCGGACAGCTCCGGCAGGCCGAGCACCCGGGCGTCCCGGGCCCGATGGCCGGTGGTGGGGGCCACCGTCACTTCCCCGCGATGAGGCTCATCGCCTCGGCGCGGGTGGCGGCGTCGCGCATGACGCCGCGCACCGCGGACGTGATGGTCCGCGATCCGGGCTTGCGGACGCCCCGCATGGACATGCACAGGTGCTCGCACTCGACCACGACGAGCACGCCGCGCGGTTCGAGGATCTCCACGAGGGAGTCCGCGATCTGGGTGGTCATGCGCTCCTGCACCTGCGGGCGGCGCGCGTAGACCTCGACGAGCCGGGCCAGCTTGCTCAGGCCCGTGATGCGCCCGTCGACGTTGGGGATGTAGCCCACGTGCGCGACGCCGTGGAACGGCACCAGGTGGTGCTCACAGGTGGAGTACACCTCGATGTTCTTGACCAGCACCATCTCCTCGTGCCCGAGGTCGAAGGTGGTGGTCAGCACGTCGCCGGCTTCCTGGCGCAAGCCGGCGAAGATCTCCTGGTACGCCCGGGCCACGCGGGCCGGCGTCTCGCGCAGGCCCTCGCGGTCCGGGTCCTCGCCGACCGCGAGGAGGAACTCCCGCACGGCCGCCTCGGCCCGTGCGGCGTCGTACGGCGGGATGTCCGCCGGACGCCGCACGGGCGCCGTCACGGGGGTGACTGACCTGTCGGTCATGGTGCTGCTCCGGTCGTCGTTCGTGCTCAGTTCGGCGAGTCCGTGGGCGCCGCGTCCGTCGGGGGCGCCACGTCCAGCACCGCCTCGTCCTGCGGCACCACGGAGTGGCCGTTCTGGGCGGCCAGCTCCTTGGGCGTCAGCACCGGACCACGCGTGTGCACGGTGCGCTGCTCGCTGGACAGCCAGACGTCGCGCGCAGGGCGCTTCTGGACGGGCCGGAAGACCTCCTCCAGCTCCTTCTGGTTCAGCGTCTCCTTGTCGAGCAGCCGCAGCACCAGGTCGTCGAGCACGTCGCGGTGCTGGGTCAGCACCTCCCACGCCTCGTCGTGCGCGGCCTCGACGAACTTGCGCACCTCCTCGTCGATGGTGCCGGCCACCGACTCGGAGTAGTCCCGCTCGTGGCCGTAGTCGCGGCCGAGGAACGGCTCACCGCCGCTCGTGCCGAGCTTGATGGCGCCGATCTTCTCGCTCATGCCGTACTCGGTGACCATCTTGCGGGCGATGGCGGAGGCCTTCTCGATGTCGTTCGACGCGCCCGTGGTGGGGTCGTGGAACACGATCTCCTCGGCCACCCGGCCGCCCATCGCATAGGCGAGCTGGTCGAGCAGCTCGTTGCGCGTGGTCGAGTACTTGTCCTCGAGCGGCATGACCATGGTGTAGCCCAGGGCCCGGCCGCGCGGCAGGATCGTCACCTTGGTCACGGGGTCCGTGTAGCGCATCGCGGCCGCCACCAGGGCGTGGCCGCCCTCGTGGTACGCGGTGATCTTCTGCTCCTTGACGTTCATAACGCGGGTGCGCTTCTGCGGCCCGGCCACGACGCGGTCGATCGCCTCGTCCAGCGCGCGGTCGTCGATGAGCTGCGCGCCGCTGCGGGCGGTGAGCAGCGCGGCCTCGTTGAGCACGTTCGCCAGGTCGGCACCCGTGAAGCCCGGGGTGCGCCGGGCGACGGCCGCGAGGTCCACCTCCGGGACCATCGGCTTGCCCTGCGCGTGCACATGGAGGATGGCCTCGCGACCCTTGAGGTCCGGGGCCTCCACGGCGACCTGGCGGTCGAAGCGGCCCGGCCGCAGCAGCGCCGGGTCGAGGATGTCGGGACGGTTGGTCGCGGCGATGAGGATGACGTTCGTCTTGACGTCGAAGCCGTCCATCTCGACGAGCATCTGGTTCAGGGTCTGCTCGCGCTCGTCGTGCCCGCCGCCCATGCCGGCACCGCGGTGGCGGCCGACGGCGTCGATCTCGTCCACGAAGATGATCGCCGGGGAGTTCTGCTTGGCCTGCTCGAACAGGTCACGCACACGGCTGGCGCCCACGCCGACGAACATCTCGACGAAGTCCGAGCCGGAGATCGAGTAGAACGGCACGCCGGCCTCGCCCGCGACGGCGCGCGCGATCAGCGTCTTACCGGTACCGGGCGGACCGTACAGCAGCACGCCCTTGGGGATCTTGGCGCCGACGGCCTGGAACTTCGCCGGCTCCTGCAGGAACTCCTTGATCTCCTGCAGCTCCTCCACGGCCTCGTCCACGCCGGCGACGTCGGCGAACGTCACCTGCGGGGTGTCCTTGCTGGCGAGCTTGGCCTTGGACTTGCCGAAGCCCATGACCCGGTTGCCGCCGCCCTGGGCCCGCGAGAGCAGGAACCAGAACACGACGCCGATCAGGAGGAACGGGATCAGCACCGACAGCATGGAGGACCAGAAGCTGGGCTGCGGCACCTCCGAGTTGAACCCGTCGGCCGGGTCGGCCTTCACGATCGCGTCCTCGAGGCGGTCGCCCTGGGGCTGCGTGTAGAAGAACTCGACCGTCTTGCCGTGGTCGACCTCCTCGGCGTCCTCGCCCTCACCCTCGGTCGACTTGTACGCCTTGGTGAGCTCGAGCTCGACCCGCTGCTCGCCGTCGACCATGAGCGCGTGCTTGACCGTGCCGCCCTCGAGCAGCTCGATGCCCTGCGACGTCTCGATGCGGGAGACGCTGGGCTGATTCAGTGCCGAGATGGCCAGGGTCACCACGACCAGGGCGACCAGGATCCAGATGACCGGCCCACTCAGAAGCTTCTTGATGTTCATCGGCGACGGGGACCAGGCCCCGTTTCCCTCCGCTCGCGCAGTATGTTTCCGTCGAAACTACATGGTCTCCCTGGGAGGAGCCCCGAGTGTTCGCCCAGAGCATGTGATGCCTGGGCCACACCTCGCCCAGACGTGACGAACCGCCCGGGACGGGCACTCGCGGGGTCGTCAGGTGCTGGTATCTCAGCCCCCGTAGACGTGCGGTGCCAGGGTGGCAACGAACGGCAGGTTCCGATAGTTCTCGGCGTAGTCGAGGCCGTACCCCACGACGAACTCGTTGGGGATGTCGTACCCGAGGTACTTGACCTCGACGTCGGCCTGCGCGGCGTCGGGCTTGCGCAGCATCGAGGCGATCTCGACCGACTCCGGACCGCGCGAGCGCAGGTTCGACACGAGCCAGGACAGCGTGAGCCCCGAGTCGATGATGTCCTCGACGATGAGCACGTTGCGGCCCGTCAGGTCGGCGTCGAGGTCCTTGAGGATGCGGACCACGCCCGACGACTTGGTGCCCGACCCGTACGACGACACCGCCATCCAGTCCATCTGGACCGGGTGGTGCAGGCGCCGGGACAGGTCGGCCATGACCATGACCGCACCCTTGAGGACACCGACCAGGAGCAGGTCCTTGCCCGCGTAGTCCGCGTCGATCTGGGCTGCCATCTCGTCCAGCTTCTTGGTGAGCTGCTCCTCGGTGAGCAGCACCTCTGCGAGGTCGGTGCCGACGTCGGACTGGTCCACGGGTCACTCCTGGGTTGTGCTGGGGGGCCGGACGCCGGTCCTGCCGTCCGGTACGTCGGTCGGCGCGGCGCGCAGGAAAAGCCTGCCACACGCGCGACGGGCCCGTGCGCCACCCGGCAGGTGGACCGGCCCCTGACCGGCCCACGCCACGACGAGCGCGTCCAGGGCGTCCACGTGCCGCGCGGAGGTGTCCGACGGCGGGCAGCCGACGGCGAGCGCGGCAAGCCGCAGCGCACGACGGCGCAGCGCGGGGTGGGCGTCGTGGAGCAGGGTGGCGTCGAGGGTCAGGTCCTTGGTGTGGGCGGGTTCCGGGGTGTCGCGGGCGCGTGCCGAGGTATTGCGGGTGGGTGTGCCGTAGGTGGGTGTGCCGTGGCCGGGCGTCACGGTGTCGAGGGCAGGTTCCGGGGCAGCGTGGGCAGGTTCTGCGGTGCCGTGGGCGGGTTCCGGAGCGTCGACACCAGCCCGCTCCAGGAGGTCGGCGGCGAGCGCGTCCAGCAGGTCGGCGTCGTCGCGGAGCTGGTCCGCGGTGCGCGCGAGAGCCTCTGCCACACCGGGGCCCAAGGTCTCCTCCAGCACGGGAAGCACCCGCCCGCGCACCTGCGACCGCAGCGGCACGAACGCCCGGTCCGCACTGCCCGGTCGGTCCCTTGCTGGCAATTGCGTGCGGCTTCGGTCCCTTGCCTCGAGATCGGTCGCCCGATGGACCGATCTCGAGGCAACCGACCGATCTGACCGTGGAGAATCAGCAAGGGACCGATCGGGGCGCGAAGCATCGCCGGCCCCCGGCGGGAAGTCAGCAGCGTCACCGGTTCCCGGCGAGAAATCAGCAGCGTCACCGGCTCCCGGCGAGGAACCAGCAACCTCACCGGCTCCCGGCGAGGAACCAGCAACCTCACCGGCTCCCGGCGAGGAACCAGCAACCTCACCGCCCCCCGACGGGAAGTCAGCAGCGTCGCCGGCCCCCGGCGGGAAATCAGCAGGGGGCAGCAGGTTCGTCGGGTCCGTCCAGAAGTCCAGCCCGTGCGCGGCGCACACCGCCTCGGTCTGCACCCGCCGCAGACCGAGGAACGGCCGACGGAAGATGCCGCGCTCGCGGGGCATGCCGGCCAGCGACCGGGCTCCGGCGCCCCGGGCGAGGCCCAGCAGCACCTGTTCCGCCTGGTCGTCGAGGGTGTGCCCGAGCAGCACGATCCGCGCCCCCACCTCCCCGGCGACTCCCTCGATGGCGCCGTACCGAGCTTCCCGGGCCTCCCCCTCGGGTCCGTCCGAGCCGAACGTAGACACCGTCGCCCCATGAGCCGCCATGGAGCGAGCTTCCCCACGTTCGACACCAGCCCGGTCCACACGAGCCCCGTCCGCACCCGCCCCGTCCACACCAGCCCCGTCCACACCAGCCCCGTCCGCACCCGCCCCTTCCACACCAGCCCGGTCGGCGGCCGCCGGGGCAGACCCAGCCGGCGGCGGGCCGGGCCGCCAGGCCGCGGGGCGGATCAGCACCGGGGACAGGCCCAGGGCGCGGCACTGCGCGGCCGCGCGCTCGGCAATCTGCGCGGAGCCCGGCTGGAGACCGTGGTCCACGATCACCGCGCCCGCCCGCACGGCGTACCCCCGCGAGCGCACGGAGCGGCCGACCCGCCGGGCCTCGTACGCCGTGACCGCCGCGAGCGCCAGACTGTCGGCCCCGCCGGAGCACGCCACCAGCACGAGCTCGTCCGGGCCGAGCTCCGCCAGCACCGCCCGGACAGCGTTCCGGGCCGCGGCGACGGCCGGGTCGACGCGGGCCACGTCAGCGCCTCCCGCCGTCGGGCACGACCCGGCGGACCGGCGCCCGGCCGGCCGCCGCCACCCGGCGGACCGGCGCCCGGCCCGCCGCCGCCACCCGGCAGTCCGGCGCACGGCCCGCCGCCGCCACCCGGCGGACCGGCGCCCGGCCCGCCGCCGCCACCCGGCAGTCCGGCGCCCGGCCCGCCGCCGCCACCCGGCAGTCCGGCGCACGGCCCGCCGCCACCCGGCAGTCCGGCACGGCGCCCCGAACCCTCATCAGCGCCCCCTCGTCACCCGTGCACCCGCCGCACCCATGCCCGGGCGTCGGCGATCTCGCGGGCGCTCGGCAGGTTCTCCGGGGCGGCCCACACGGCGTTCAGCCCGTCGCGCCCCACGGCCCGTTCCACGGAACGCACGAACGCCGCCCCGTCGCGGTACTGGGCGAGCTTGGCGTCCATGCCGAGCAGCTTCTGGATCACCACGTCGAAGGTGTTGCGCCCCTCGCCGTCGCGCCGGCGCTCGAACCGTGCGCGGATGCGCCGCACCGACGGCACCACGCGCGGCCCGACGGCGTCCATCATCACGTCGGCGTGCCCCTCCAGGAGGGCCATGACGGCGGTGATGTCGGCGAGCTCGGCCTTCTGGTCGTGGGTGAGCATGCCGTCCATGAGGGTGCCGCCGTCGCCTCGCAGGGCGTCCAGGACGGACCGGCCGATCGCCACGACCTTCTTGTCGAACCGGGCCTTGGCCAGCTCCGCGGACGTGCGCGCCATCCCGGCCACCAGGTGCCGCGTGCGGCCGCTGAGGTGCTCGGCGAGCCAGGGCGCCGCGGCGAACTGCAGGGCGTGCGTCTGCTCGTGGAGGCACACCCAGAGCCGGAAGTCCCGGACGGGGACGTGCAGTGCGCGCTCGGCCTGGAGCACGTTGGGCGCGACGAGCAGGAGCCGGCCGGGACCGGAGTACGGGTCGAACTGGCCCAGGACCCGGCCGCTGAGCAGCGCGAGGACCGCCCCGATCTCCGCGGCGCCGGCGAGCTGGGCCCCGGCGGAGGTGGCGCCCTTCGAGATCTCGGCGACGACGGCGCCCAGCCCGTCGGTCATGACGGCCATGGACTGCGTGTTGGCGCGTGCCCACGTGGCGCGGTCCACGACGGCGACCGGGCCCAGCGCCTCGCCCGCTCCTGCAGCCGGTTGCATGCGCGTGGTCTCCAGCACGTGCCCGACGGCGTTCCCCGCTGCCGAGCGCAATCCGCTCACCAGGGCGGCGAGCTCCTCCCGGGGAGCCCGGGGACCGGGCGGCGAGAGGCGCCCGGCGATCTGTGCTGCCGCCGTCCAGTCGACGACCTGCGGGGCGGTGGAGGCCTGGGTCACCGGACCACGGTAACGGTCACGGCCCGGGCCGCGTCAGCCGCCCTGGGCCGGGAGCGCGCTGTAGCTCGCGAGCTGACCCACGAAGTCGTCGTAGATCCAGGTGGCGCCCACGGTCTTGTCGGCCGGGATGGCGTCGGCCAGGATCGAGAAGACCAGGAGCCGGTCGTCGGCCGTGACCACCGTGCCCGCGAGCGCCCGGACCTTGGGCAGGCTCCCCGTCTTGGCGCGGGCCAGGCCGCGGGCGGGGTTGTCGCCGGAGAACCGGCCGTGGCTGGTGTCGAGCGTGCCCGACAGGCCCGCGACGGGCATGCCCACCGCCTCGCTGCGCAGGGTCGGGTGGGCCGGGTCGACCATGACCTCCAGCAGGTCCACGAGCTGTTCGGAGCTCAGGTAAGAGCCGTCACCGAGCCCCGAGCAGTCGCGCAGCCGCGCGCCCGTCATGTCGACGCCGAGCCCCTTCGCGGCGGTGATCACGGCCTGCGTCGCGCCGTCGTTCGAGCCGGGCAGCCCGGCGTCCACGGCGACGAGGCGCCCGAGCACCTCGGTGATCGTGTTGTCCGAGTACTGCATGGCGAACCCGACGACGTCGCCCAGCGGCGCCGAGCTGACCTGGCCGAGCACCTGCGCGTCGGCAGGCGCGGTCTCGTCGACCACGGCACCCGCGGTCGTGAGGCCCTCGTCCTCCAGCGCCGCGGCGAAGGCCTCGGCGGCGTACTTGCCGGGGTCGGACGCGCGGGGCCCGTTGTCGCTGTACCCGTCGGACAGCAGGCCCACGTTGACACCCAGGGAGGAGACGGGGGCGATGTACCCGGCCGCGATGTCGGGGCTGGCCACGGTCGGCGCGATGTCGTCGCCGGTGAAGAGCGTGTCGTCCAGCGCGACGCGCACCTGGGTGGTGCCGGTGACCTTGACCCGGGCGGCGACCTGCTGGGCGAGGTCGGCGAGCCCGGCGCGGCCGTTGACGGCGTCCGGGTCGCCGTGGCCCGCCGCGAGCATCATGTCCCCCGCACCCACGAGCACGACGGTGTTGTCGCCGACGAGCACCGCCTTGGTGTCCAGCGTGGAGTCCGCGGGGAACGCCGACAGCGCGGCGACGCCGGTGAACAGCTTCTGCGTGGAGGCAGGGGTCATCAGCTTGTCGGGGCTGGAGGAGCCCAGCACCTCGCCCGACGCCCCGTCGGCCACCACGACGCCGACGCGCGAACCCAGCCGCTTGTCCTTGGCCAGGCCCGAGACCAGCCGCTGCATCTCCACGCTGTCGGGCACGGGGGCGTCGTCGGGCAGGCCGCTCAGGAGCGCGGCGGGGGCGGGACCCTCGACCGCTCCGGGAGCCGTCGGGAAGGGGTTGGGCTCGGGCCACGGCTCGGCCGTGGTGAGCATGCCGGGGACCATGTCGTAGGCGTCGGCGACGAGGTACCCGCCGAACAGCGCGACGACCGCGGCGACGGCAGCGCCGGAGCGCAACCCCCACTCCATGGGCATCCTCTCGATCGTCACGTAAGAGCCATCTGCAACTCTAGTCGCGGCAAACCGGGTGACCGGTACGGCGAGGTCGATCCGCGGGAAATTTCACCCGCTCGCGCGCGTGGCTCACGCGCGCGACGCGCACGCTGCGAATTATGCCCAACACGGAGAGTGGTCCTGACCACAGGTCACGGTCGGGACACAGGACCCGTGGCACACTGGACGGGCGCAAGGCCGCCGCCGCGGTAAGTCACTTCGGCGACCATCTTCGAGAACTGGAGCACATCGGCGTGGAGTTCGACGTCACGATCGAGATCCCCAAGGGTCAGCGGAACAAGTACGAGGTGGATCACGAGACCGGACGCATCCGCCTCGACCGCATGCTCTTCACCTCGACGCGCTACCCCGACGACTACGGCTTCATCGAGGGCACCCTCGGCGAGGACGGCGACCCGCTGGACGCACTGGTCCTGCTGGAGGAGCCGACCTTCCCCGGCTGCCTGATCAAGTGCCGCGCGCTGGGCATGTTCCGCATGCGGGACGAGGCCGGCGGCGACGACAAGGTGCTGTGCGTGCCGACGGGTGACCAGCGTGCCGCGTGGCGCCAGGACATCGACGACGTCTCGGACTTCCACCGCCTGGAGATCCAGCACTTCTTCGAGGTCTACAAGGACCTCGAGCCGGGCAAGTCGGTCGAGGGCGCCCACTGGGTGGGCCGCGCGGACGCCGAGGCCGAGATCGTGCGCTCGATCCAGCGCGCCAAGGACACGGGCTACTACGACAAGCACTGAGCCCGACGCGCCGAGACGGACCTGGGGCGAGACAGGACCGGGGCGAGACAGAGCTGGGGCGGAGCGACCGAGCGGGTCGCTCCGCCCCAGCTCTGTCTCGGCGGGGCCGGCGGGGCCGGCAGGCTCGGCGGGCCGGCAGGCTCGGCGGGGTCGGCGGGTTACGGGCGGCCCGCGTAGGGCATCGCGCCGGACAGGCGCAGCGGGTTCTCCGCGAGCGGGTAGCCGGGCAGCGTTGCCTCGATCATCATGCCGCCGCCCGAGTACATCGCGACGTGGTAGATCGACGACGGGTCTGCCGGGTTCGAACCGTAGAAGATGAGGTCACCCGGCCGGAGGGCGTCGTACCCGACCTTGCCGACCGCGAGGTACTGCGACCGCGACGTCCGCGTGATGTCCACGCCCTGGCTCGCCCACGACATCATGGTCAGGCCCGAGCAGTCGTAGGCGGTGGGCCCCGCCGCCCCGAGCAGGTAGGGCGCCCCGATCCGGGTCCGCGCCCAGGCCACCGCACCGTAGCCGCGGTCCGCGGACCCGGTGGACACCCCGGACGTGGGCGGGCCGACGAGGACCGGCGGCGCCGGCGGGGCGACCGATCCGCCCGACGAGCCCTCCGCCGAGGAGGCCGTGTCACCCGCCCCGGGGCCGTCCGGGCCCTCCGCACCGGAGGCCTCCTCGTCCCCCGACGATGCGGCAGCCTCTTCCTGGGCCGCCGCCTCCGCCGCCTCCGCGGCCTCCCTGGCCGCCTGCTGCCGTTCGAGCTCCGCCTTCGCGGCGGCCTCCCGGGCGGCAGCCTCGGCCGCGGCCCGCGCCTCCTCCCGCTGCCGCTCGATCTCCACGCTCGTGCGCCGCAGCTGCGCGAGCCGCTCGACGAGGGCCTGCCGCTGGACCTCGGCGGCCTGCGTCCGCGCGGCGAGGTCGGCGGCGGCCGTCTGCGCCGCGTCGAACGCCGACTCCGCCTGGGCCGCGGCGGCGTCCCGGTGGGCCTTGGCCGCCGTCCACCGCGCGTCGGCGGACTCCGAGGCCGCCCGCGCCTCCTGGTACTCGGCCAGCGACCCCCCGAGCTTGCGCTGCACCGCGCGCTCGGCGGCGCTGCGCCCCACCATGTCCGGCACCGACTCGGCCTCGAGGGCGACACCGAGCGACCCCAGGCCGTCGTCGCGGGCAGAGGCGCGATAGACCTCCGCCAGGCTCCCGCGGGCGGCCACCTCGCCGGCGTGCGCCTTCTCGGCCGCCGCGCGGGCCTCGGCCACCTCCCGCTGTGCCTCCTGGACGGCCTGCTGCGCCTCGGCATAGTCGGCCGCGGCCATCTGCACCCGCACCTGGGCCGCCTCGAGCTCGGTGCGGAGCGCGACGAGCGCCGCCTCGGCCTGCCGGACGTCGAGGGTCCCGGCCGCGACCGCGTCACGGGCGGCCTGCGCCTCCTGCTCGGAGGGTGCCGACGGCGGGTCCGCGGGCGGATCGGCCTTGGCCACCGGGCCCCAGGGGATCACCAGCCCGAGTGCGAGCACCGCCGCCGCGAGCGCACGGATCACCAGCACCGCGCCGTGGCCGCTCCCGTGTCGAACCTGTCCCATGATCCCCCTTCCGATCGGCGCGCTCCCGGCGTGTCGCCTTGCGCAGATCCTGTGAATCACTCCGATGTCATCGACCAATGTGACCCACGGCGCCGGTTCGCGCTACCGGAAGGCAAACGGTGCACCAAGGGCGCGCCAGCACCCGCGAGCCGGCAACTGTCTCATTTTCGAATCTCAAAATACAAGACACGGGTTTCGGCCCCGCTCGCGGCCGTCTACGGTCTCACCCATGACTCGTCGAATGTGTTGTTGACCCAGCGCACGTTCGCCTGCCCTCGGCCGCTCGGCCGGACATCCGCGTGCGCGCCAGCCCGCCGCGGACCCACCTCCTGATGCGCAGGCCCCCTGGGGGCACGCCGCGGCACGTCTCTGCCAGTCCGCCAGAAGCAGTCCGCCCGATGCACCGCCACCTCGTCCAGGAAGCAGGAGAGCCATGACGCAGCCCCAGTGGTCGTTCGAGACCCGCCAGATCCACGCCGGCCAGGAGCCGGACCCCACCACCGGCGCCCGCGCGCTGCCGATCTACCAGACGACGTCGTTCGTGTTCCCCGACGCGGGGGTCGCCGCCGACCGGTTCGCACTGAAGGACCTCGGTCCCATCTACACCCGCATCGGCAACCCGACGCAGCAGGTGGTCGAGGACCGGATCGCCAGCCTGGAGGGCGGCGTCGGCGCGCTCCTGGTGGCGTCGGGCCAGGCCGCCGAGTCGCTCGCGATCCTCAACCTCGCGCAGGCGGGCGACCACGTCGTCGCGTCCGCCAGCCTGTACGGCGGCACCTACAACCTGCTGCACCACACGCTGCCGAAGTTCGGCATCGAGACCACGTTCGTGGACGACCCGCACGACCTCGACGCCTGGCGCGCCGCCGTCCGCCCGAACACCAAGGCGTTCTTCGGCGAGACCATCCCGAACCCGCGCTCCGACGTGCTCGACATCGAGGGTGTCGCGGCCGCGGCCCACGAGGCGGGCGTGCCGCTGATCGTCGACAACACCGTGGCCACGCCGTACCTCATCCGCCCGTTCGAGCACGGCGCCGACATCGTGGTGCACTCCGCGACCAAGTACCTGGGCGGGCACGGCAGCGCCATCGGCGGCGTGATCGTCGACGGCGGCCGGTTCGACTTCGCGGCCGACCCGGAGCGGTTCCCCGGCTTCAACACGCCGGACCCGAGCTACAACGGCCTCGTCTTCGCGCGCGACCTCGGCGTCGACGGCGCACTGGGCGCCAACCTGGCGTTCGTGCTCAAGGCCCGCGTCCAGCTCCTGCGCGACCTCGGCGCGGCCATCTCCCCGTTCAACGCCTTCCTGCTGGCCCAGGGTCTGGAGACCCTGTCCCTGCGGGTGGAGCGGCACGTCGCCAACGCCCAGCACGTCGCGGGATGGCTGGAGGCCCGGGACGACGTCCGCGGCGTCCACTACGCGGGCCTGCCGAGCTCGCCCTGGTACGGCAACGCCCAGAAGTACGCGCCGAAGGGTGCGGGCGCCGTGCTCGCCTTCGAGCTCGACGGTGGTACCGAGGCGGGCCAGGCCTTCGTCTCGGCTCTGCAGCTGCACTCCAACGTGGCGAACATCGGCGATGTCCGCTCGCTCGTGATCCACCCCGCGTCCACCACGCACTCCCAGCTCACGCCGGAGGAGCAGGCCCTGTCGGGCGTGACGCCCGGCCTGGTCCGCCTCGCGGTGGGCCTGGAGAACGTGGAGGACATCCTGGCCGACCTGGAGCTCGGCTTCACCGCCGCGAAGAACCTCCTCGGCGAGGAGCGCTGATCGACCCGTCCACGCCCGGGGCGGGCACCGGAGAACCCTCCGGTGCCCGCCCCGGGCGTGTCCCGCGAGCACGACCGCGAGGCACCCACCCCGAGCTCACCACCCTGGGCTCACCATCCCGAGCCGCAGGAGGAGCCATGGCCATCACCACCCCGGAGGCCGCTCACGGTGCCCTGGACGCCGACGTCCACGATCCCGAGGTCCGCACGGCGCGCGTACCGTTCCCCGTGCCCGAGGGCACGTCCGGCGGTGACGTCACGGCACCGCGCCCGGCAGGACCGGTCGAGACCTCGCGCTCCCGGAGCAAGCCCCCGGTGCCGCCGAGCGGCGCGTGGCGCGAGGGCGACGACCCGGGCCGCCGGCAGTTCGCCGACGTCGGCACGTTCGAGCTCGAGGCCGGAGGGCGGCTGCCCGACGTCCGCGTGGCCTACGAGACGTGGGGCACCCTGAACGCCGACGGCTCGAACGCGGTGCTCGTGCTGCACGCCCTGACCGGCGACTCCCACGTCGTGGGCGACGCCGGTCCCGGTCACCCGACGGCCGGCTGGTGGTCGCAGATGGTCGGCCCGGGCCGGCCCATCGACACCGACCGGTACTTCGTGGTGGCACCCAACGCGCTGGGCGGCTGCCAGGGCACCACGGGGCCCTCGTCCACGGCGCACGACGGGCGCCCCTGGGGCGGCCGCTTCCCGTACGTGACCACCCGGGACCAGGTCGCCGTGGAGATCGCTCTGACCCGGGAGCTGGGCATCCGCTCCTGGGATCTCGTCATCGGCGCCTCGATGGGCGGGCTCCGCGTGCTGGAGTGGGCGCTGCTGGGGCCGGAGGCCGGCATCGAGGTGCGCAACCTCGCCGCCATCGCGACCACGGCGCAGACCGGCGGTGACCAGATCGCCTGGGCACACCCGCAGCTCGCCGCGATCCGCATGGACCCGCGCTTCCGCGGCGGCGACTACTACGACGCGGCCGACGACGACGGCCCCCACGCCGGCCTGGGCATCGCCCGGCAGATCGCGCACACGACGTACCGCACGGGCTACGAGCTGGACCAGCGCTTCGGCCGCCTGCCGCAGGGTGGCGAGGACCCGTTCTCGGGCGGCCGCTTCGCCGTCCAGTCGTACCTGGACCACCACGGCGACAAGCTGGCCCGCCGGTTCGACGCCAACTCCTACCTGGTGCTCACGGAGTCGATGCTGTCCCACGACCTGGGCCGGGACCGCGGCGGCGTCGAGGCCGCACTCAGCCAGGTCACCGCGCGGACGCTCGTGGTGGCCGTGGACAGCGACCGGCTGTTCCCCCCGCAGCAGTCCGCGCGGCTCGCCCAGTGGATCCCGGGCGCGGAACCGCTGCGGATCGTGACGAGCGACGTGGGCCACGACGGGTTCCTGGTGGAGGCCGACCAGATCGGCCCGATGGTCGGTGAGTTCCTCGGGTAACCATCCGGCGGCCCGGCGGCACCAGGCTTAGCGTGGACGCATGGCAAAGCTCAATCCGTACCTCAGCTTCCGGTCCGAGGCCAAGGATGCTCTGGCCTTCTACCAGTCCGTGCTCGGCGGCGAGCTGGACGTCAGCACCTTCGGTGGAACCCCGATGGAGGGGATGCCCACACCCGACGAGGACAAGGACCTCGTCATGCACGGCCAGCTCGACACCCCGGGCGGGCTCACCATCATGGCGGCGGACACGCCGTCGTTCATGGAGTACGTGGCGCCGTCCGCGGGCGTGACCGTCGCCCTGACGGGCGGCCCGGACGACCACGAGTACATCAAGGGCGCCTTCGAGAAGCTGTCCGACGGCGCGACGCCGGGCCAGCCGCTCGAGCTCGCGCCGTGGGGCGACTACTACGGGGCGCTCACGGACAGGTTCGGCATCTCCTGGATGTTCGACATCGCCACGGAGCAGTCCGCCGGGTGATCTTTCGTTACTGAACCTGACTCCAGTAACCTTCGTCGGGCCGGTCGGAGCCGACCGGCCCGACGAAGAGGAGCGTCCAGTGACACAGCGCCGTGCACTCTCCATCCTTACCTCGCTCGGCCTCGCGGTGTCCGCCGCGGCCACCGCCTCCGCACCCGCGCACGCCGACCCGCCCCCGCGCGAGGTGCTGTTCGTCGCCAACAACTGGGACGGCACGGCCTCCGTGCTGTCCTCCGGCGCGGACCTCACCCCGGTCGGCGAGATCGACGTGATCCCCGACCACGAGCAGCGGATGCGCGAGATCTACCAGGACCCGATCCGGCTGGCGGCGTTCCTGGTCATCCGGGAGACCGTCGGCGAGGGCCACGACCAGTTCGCCGACGACATGTACACCACTCCCGACGGCACGTCCCTGGTGGTGTCCCGGCCGAGCTTCGCCGACGTCGTCTCCATCAGCCTCGCCACGGGCGAGGTCGAGTGGCGGTTCCCGGTGTCGGGCCTGCGGGCCGACCACATGGCGGTGTCGCCCGACGGGACGCAGGTCGCCGTCTCGGCCTCGACCGGCAACCGGGTGCACGTGCTGGACATCGAGACCGGCGAGGAGGCCGGCTCGTTCCCCACGGGCGACAAGCCGCACGAGAACGTCTACACGGCCGACGGCCTGATCTGGAACATGTCGATCGGCGAGGTGAACAACGACCTGGACGACCCGGCGCTCGACTTCCTCAAGGGCGACCGCGTCATCACCGTCGCCGACGCCGAGACGTTCGAGGTGGTGCGCGAGATCGACATGCGCGACCGGCTCGACGACGCGGGGCTCGGCCACCTGTCCGACGCCGTCCGCCCCGCCACGTTCAGCCCCGACGAGTCGACGCTCTACTTCCAGGTCTCGTTCTTCGGCGGGTTCCTGGAGTACGACGTCGCCGCCGACCGCATCACGCGGGTCAAGACGCTGCCGCGCGTGTTCGACGGCCGCCGCGACGAGATGGTCAACGACTCGCGCCACCACGGCCTGACGATGCAGCCCACGGGTGAGCACCTGTGCGTCGCGGGAACCATGGACGACTACGCGACGGTCGTCGACCGCGCCACGCTCGCCGAGGGGCCTTTGATCGAGGTCGCGAAGCCGTACTGGTCCACCGTGACCGGCGACGGCGCGGCGTGCGTCGTCTCGGAGTCGGCGGCCGACCAGGTGACCTCCATCGACTTCGCGACGGGCCGGAAGATCACGTCCGTGCCCGTGGGCGACCACCCGCAGCGGGTGCGGCTCGGCACGGTGCCCGCCGGCTGGTCCGGCACCACCGGCGAGTAGGTTGAGAACATGCTCGCCGCCTTCGTGACCCGCTTCTCGCCCGACAGCCCTCTCGACGGCCTGGAGGTGGGCGACCGCCCCGAGCCGGCCGCCGTCGAGCACTGGACCACCGTGGACGTCCGGGCCGCGAGCCTGAACCACCACGACCTGTGGTCGCTGCGCGGCGTCGGCCTGCGCGAGGAACAGCTCCCGATGATCCTCGGCACCGACGCCGCCGGCGTGGCCCCGGACGGCTCCGAGGTGATCGTGCACGGTGTCATCGGGGCCGACGGCCACGGCGTCGGGCCGAAGGAACCGCGCTCGCTCCTGTCGGAGCGCTACCCCGGGACGCTCGCCGAGCGGGTGGCCGTGCCGACGGCGAACCTCGTGCCGAAGCCCGCCGAGCTGTCGTTCGAGGAGGCCGCGTGCCTGCCGACGGCATGGCTCACCGCGTACACGATGCTGTTCACGAAGGGCGGCCTCGCCCCGGGCGACCGCGTGCTGGTGCAGGGCGCGGGCGGCGGGCTCGCGACGGCGGCGATCACGCTCGGCGCGGCGGCCGGGCTGGAGGTGTGGGTGACCTCCCGCTCCGCGGAGAAGCGGGAGCGGGCCGTCGCCCTGGGCGCGGCGGGCGCCGTCGAGACCGGTGCGCGACTGCCCGCGCGCGTCGACGCCGTGCTGGAGTCGGTGGGTCAGGCGACGTGGGCGCACTCGGTCCGCTCGGTACGTCCGGGCGGCACGGTGCTGGTCTGCGGGGCCACGTCGGGCGACGCCGCCCCGGCCGAGCTGACCCGCGTCTTCTTCCAGGAGCTCCGGATCCAGGGGGTCACCATGGGCACCCGCGAGGACCTGGGCGCGCTCGCCCGGTTCTGCGCGCGCACGGGCGTGCGCCCCGTGATCGACGCCGAGGTGCCGCTCGCCAAGGCCGCGGAGGGCCTCGCCCGGCTGCACGAGGGGGAGCAGTTCGGCAAGGTCGTCGTCCGGCCCTGACCTTCCTCACTGACAGCCCGGTCAGCAAACTTCGCCGAAAGCCTTGACCCGGGTCCGGAATGTCCGCGACAGTGTCAGAGAGCGCTCTCTCACACTGCCCGAAGTGCCAGACCGACGTTCGAAGGAGCACGTCAGATGCGCAGACACCTCCGCCTGCTCGCGGCAGCGACCACCGCCGCGGCCCTCCTCGCCCTGGGTGCGATCACCCAGGTCACCACCGCCTCGGCCGCCGCCGAACCGCTCTCCCAGGGCCGGCCCGTCACCACGTCCAGCACCGAGTTCGACTGGAGCACCGGCGCCGCTGCCGTCGACGGCGACCCCGGCACCCGCTGGTCCAGCGCCGCCGCCGACAACCAGTGGATCCGCATCGACCTGGGCTCCGTCCAGGCGATCGACCGGGTCGTGCTCGACTGGGAGACGGCGTACGCGTCCGGCTTCCGTATCGAGACCTCGGCCGACGGCGCGGCGTGGTCCACGATCTACTCGACCACCACCGGTACGGGCGGCGACCAGAGCCTCGACGTCGACGGCTCCGGCCGCTACCTGCGGCTCTGGGCCACCCAGCGCGCCACCCAGTGGGGCGTCTCCCTCTGGGAGCTGCAGGTGTTCGGCACCGGGGGCGGCACGCCCACCGACACCTCGCTCCTCTCCTACGGCAAGCAGGGCAGCGCCTCCAGCTCGCAGAACGACGGCAACTGCTGGCTCTGCTCCCCCGACAAGGCCTTCGACCTCGACCCGGCCAGCCGCTGGGCCGTCAGCCCCGACACGGGCTGGGTCGACGAGGGCTGGATCGCCGTGGACCTCGGGGCCGCCGCGCACGTGACCAGCGTGGTGCTGCAGTGGGACCCGGCGTTCGCGACGACGTTCGACATCGAGGTCTCCGACAACGGCTCGACGTGGCGCACCGTGCACACGACCACGAACGGCACCGGTTTCAAGCAGACCATCCCGCTCGACGCGAACGGCCGGCACGTGCGCGTGCACATGCGCGACCGGAGCGGCCCCTACGGCTACTCGCTCTGGGAGTTCCAGGTCTACGGCACCGGCGGCGCGCCCACCGCTCCCCCGGCCGAGCCCGCCGACCCCGACTTCGACGACCTCGACCTGGTGTGGAGCGACGAGTTCAACGGCCCGGCGGGCACCGCGGCCGACGGCTCGAAGTGGCACATCGACGCGGGCCTGCCGCAGAACAACGAGCAGCAGGTCTACACCCCGAGCGGCAACGGGTTCCAGGACGGTCAGGGCAACTTCGTGCTGGAGGCCCGGCGGGAGGACCGTGACGGCCGGCAGTACACGTCGCACCGGATGAACACCTCGAACACGTTCCACGCGCAGTACGGCCGGTTCGAGGCCCGCGTGAAGGTGCCCGAGGGCCGCGGCCTGTGGCCCGCGTTCTGGATGATGGGCTCCGACTTCCTCGACGGCCGCCCCTGGCCGTACAACGGGGAGATCGACATCATGGAGTTCATCGGCCAGAACCCGACCCAGGCCCACTCCACGCTGCACGCCCCCGCGTACAACGGCGGGGGCGGCTACGGCGGGGCGTACGCCCTGCCGGACGGGTCGAAGATCTCGGACGGCTTCCACACCTGGGCCGCCGAGTGGGACAGCGAGGGCATCCAGTTCTCGCTCGACGGCCGCGACGTGTTCTACGCGGACAAGGACACGGTCGAGTCGACGCGCGGGCCGTGGGTCTACGACCACGAGTTCTACCTGATCCTCAACCTCGCGGTGGGCGGTGACTGGCCCGGCCCGCCGGACGCGAGCACCCCGTTCCCGTCCCGCATGCTCGTCGACTACGTCCGCGTCTACCAGTAACCCTTCGTTCGTCGAGTGCTGGGTTCTCGCCCCTTCGAGGCACGAGAAAGGGCGAGAACCCAGCACTCGACGAAGCGGGGTGGGGGGTATAAAGGGCGGGTGCAACGTCCTACCTTGGAGGTCGTCGCCTCGGTGGCCGGGGTCTCGCGCGCGACCGTGTCGCGGGTGATCAACGAGGTGCCCACCGTCGACCCCGAGATCGTCGAAGTGGTGCGGCGGGCGATCGAGGAGACCGGGTACGTGCCGAACCTCGCGGCCCGCTCCCTCGTGACGCGACGCACGGGCTCGGTGGCGCTCGTGGTCTCCGAGCCGCCGGAGCAGCGTTCGCCGCTGCCGTTCCTCGAACGCCTCTTCACCGACCCGTACCTGGGCCGCGTGACGGCGGGCGCGCAGGAGGTGCTGCGGCCCCGCGACATCCACCTCGCGATCATCCCCGCCGACCCGCCCGCCCACGACCAGGTGGTGCGGTACGTGCGGCAAGGGCACGTCGACGGCGTCCTGCTCATCACGTCCAGCTCCGCCGACCCGCTGCCGGGGCGGCTCGCCGGCCTCGCCGTGCCGCTGGTGCTGTCCACCCGCACCGACCTGGCGGACGTCGCCTGGGTCGACCTGGACCAGGCCGCCGGCGGACGGCTGGCGGCCGAGCACCTCGCGGGCGCCGGCCGCACCCGGCTCGCGGTGGTCGCCGGGCCCGCCGACGCCCCGTTCGGGCACGCCCGGCTCCAGGGTTTCCTCGACGGCGTGCGCGCCGCCGGCCTGCGGGAGCCCGAGGTGGTCCCCGCCGACTTCACGCGCCCGGGCGGCGAGGCCGCGGTCCGCGCCCTCCTGGCCGCCCGGCCGGACATCGACGGCGTCTTCGCGGCGAACGACCTCATGGCGGACGGCGTCTCGACGGCTCTGCGGGCCGCCGGCCGGGACGTGCCGCGCGACGTCGCCGTGGTGGGCTTCGACGACTCGAGCGTCGCCGCCCAGGCCCACCCACCGCTCACGACCGTGCGGCAGCCCGTCGAGGACATGGCCAGCGCCATGGCGCGGCTGCTGCTCGCCGCACTGGACGGCGCGAGCACGGGCGGCTCTGCGACCTTCGTGCCCGAGCTCGTGGTGCGCGCCTCCGGCTGACCGGCGGTCCGGCCCGCCGGCTCAGGCGAACCGGCGGGAGAACTCCTCGACCAGCGTCGGTCCGGTGTCGCCGATGCGCCACACGTTCCAGCCGTCGGCCGTGTACGAGCCGGACGCCGCCGTGGCCGCCGAGTCCGGGTGCCGGTAGCGAGCGCCGTTGGTGAGCTCGATGGCGCCGTCCGGCAGGAGCATCGCCTCGAAGTGCTGGTTGCGGCGCGGACGCGACCACACGATGCGCGTGGGCGTGCCGATGCTGCGGGCCAGCGCCTCCAGGTCGGGGTCGTCCTCCTCCTCGAACAGCATCGGGGTGCTGGCCCGGATGCTCTCGTTCGGCGGCACGGGGCGCGCGGGCGCCTCGGGAGCGCTCGACGGGTAGGGGTCCGCGTCGAACGTCGGCCCGCCGAAGCCGGTGTCGGGTCCGGACAGGTAGCCGCCGGACTCCCAGGGTGCCCGGTCCGTGGCGACGGACGCCGCCGGATCCGCGTAGGAGTCCTGGTAGGCGGTCGGCTCGCCGTACCCGTATCCGCCCTGGTCGTAGGCCGGGGCGTCAGCCGTGTAGCCGTACGAGGACGGGGCGGGCGCGAAGCTGGACTCGCCCTGGTAGCTCGGCTCGGGCGTGTAGCGCGGCTGCGTGATGTCGAGGTCGGCCGGCTCGTCCGCGACGTACGGGGTGCCGTTGTCGTACGACGGCGGCTGCCACAGGTTCTCGTCGGGCTGCGGCTGCACGCCGCCCCCCGGGTACGCGGGCGCGGCCGACGGCGTCGGGTTCGACGGCGGGTAGGCCGACGTCGGCTCGTCGGGCTGCGACGACGCCGCGAACCGGTCGGTGCGCGAGCGCCGCCGCATCGCGGGTGCCGGAGCGGGCGCGGAGTCCGGGGCCGGGACCGACTGGACGGGCACGGAGGGCATGGTGGCGTCGCCCAGCGAGGAGCGGCTGGCCGAGAGGCGCGGGGGCGTGGTCGGCGTCGGGCGGGACTCGGCGCCCGGGCGGACCGGCGAGACCTGCGCGCCGCTCGGGGGCGGCGGGACGGGGCTCGGCGCGGCCGGCGGAGCAGGGACCGGTGCGGCGTCGGACGAGCTCGCGGCGGCCTGCGCCCGGCGCGAGGCACGGGTGCCGCCCGCGCGCTCGGCGGCGCCGGACCGGGCACCGCCCGAGCGGAGGCCGGCCCGCAGGCCGGTCGCGGCGTTGGTCGGGCCCGAGGGCGGGTTGTCGGCCAGCGGAGCCGGCGCCGCGGTGCGGTTGGACCGCTCGGCCTGCTTCGCCGCCCGCTCGGAGCGCGACTGCAGCGCGTGCGGCTCACGGTCGGTGCGGGACTGCGGCGTCTGCGCGACGACCGGCATCTTGCCCGTGAGGGCGTACCCGACCTTCACGCCCTCCTCGAAGGCGTCCTTCGGTGCGGACCCGCCGCCCGTGACGCCGCCGGTGACGCCCGCGTCCATGGACGTGCTCACCGAGCTGTCCATCGAGGCCGTGATGGTGCCGCCGATCGGCGCCGACTTCGGGGCCGGCAGGCCCGGCGGGAGGTGCACCACGAGCGGTGAGACGTCGAGGAACTTGCGGCCGTCGTCCGAGTTCACCACGCCCATCTTCAGCACCTCGACGGGCATCGAGGGCTGGCGCAGGAAGTCGACGGCGTTGAGGATCTCGTCGGGGGCGTTCTGGCAGATGATGATGAGCCGTGCGCCGGACCCGCCGTTCTTGCCCGCCTGCGTGCGGGTGATCGGCACGCTGTCGTAGAACGCCGCGACGTCGTGCTGGAACGAGCTCGCGCCGCCGCTGTAGCGCGCGGCGAGGTCGGCGCGCGTCAGCCGGCCGGCCGCGCCCGCGTGGTCGAGCGCCTTGGCGAGGTTCTCCCGGTCGAGGTCGGCGACCAGCTCGACGACGACGGGCGAACCGGACGCATCGAGCGCGAGCAGGTGCGGCTCGTCCGGGCCGGACCCCTGCGCGATGGGGAAGACCTCCTCGCCGAGCAGGCCGTCGATGTGGGAGTCGACCACCTGGTTCGCCGTCGTCTTCAGGCCCGGCTCCGAGCCGCCCTTGCCGCCCGCGGACGTCACGAGGAGGGGCCGCTGGGTGTCGACCTCGAACAGTGGCATCTCGTGATCTCCCCGGGTCTTGCCGCATTGGTCCGCCTTAGCCTAAAGGCCGGGCGCAAGAGACCGGAAACACGCGAGTGAAGGGATCGTGAGGCTTGGCCTCACCCGGGGATCAGCACCGCTCGATCAGGAGTGGCCCGTCTCCGACTCGTCGGCGGCCAGGCGCTCCTCGACCCGGGCGATCTTGCTGTCGATCTGCCCGGCCGGGGCGCCGGGGCGGATGTCGGCCTTGATGACGAGCGAGACGCGGTGCCCGCCGCGGGCCACGGAGTCGGTGGCCCGCTGGATCACGGGCATCACCTCGTCCCACGAGCCCTCGATCTCGGTGAACATCGAGGTGGTCCGGTTCGGGAGCCCGGACTCCCGGACGATGCGGACGGCCTCGGCGACGGATTCGGCCACGGACTCGCCCGCGGTCATGGGGGCGACGGAGAACGCGAAGACAGCCATGCCCCCAGTCTGCCCCTGACGGGTTCGCGGCGGACGTAGGCTCGACGCGTGAACGTCACCCTCCTCGCCGGCGGGGTCGGCGGTGCGCGGCTCGCGCACGGCCTCGACCTCGCGCTCGGCGCGGCCCCCACCAGTACGACGCCCGTCGACGACGAGCCCGCGCTGACCGTCGTCGTGAACGTCGGCGACGACACCGATCTCCACGGCCTCGCCATCTCCCCCGACCTCGACACCGTCCTCTACACGCTCGCGGGCCTGAACGACGAGGACCGGGGCTGGGGCCTGCGCGGCGAGTCGTACGCGACCCTCGGCGCGCTGCAGGACCTCGGCGAGGACACCTGGTTCACGCTCGGCGACCGCGACCTGGCGACCCACATCGTGCGCACCGCCCGTCTGCGCCGGGGCGAGCCGCTGTCCGCCGTCACGGCGCACCTGGCGCGGTCGACGGGCGTGCGCCCCCGGGTCCTGCCCGTCACGGACGACCGGCTCGCCACCCTCGTCGACACCCCCTCGGGCCGCCTCGGCTTCCAGGAGTACTTCGTGGGCCGGCAGCACGCGGACGCCGTCCTCGGCCTGCACTTCGACGGGGCCGACGCCGCACGCCCGGCCCCCGGCGTGCTCGACGCGCTGGCCGCGGAGCTCGTGGTGGTCGCGCCGTCCAACCCGTTCCTGTCCATCGAGCCGCTGCTCGCGGTGCGCGGCGTCCGAGAGTCGCTGGCGACCGCCCCCGGCCGGCGTATGGCGGTGAGCCCGATCGTGGGCGGGCAGGCGATCAAGGGCCCGGCCGCCCAGATCCTGGAGTCGCTCGGGCACGAGGTGTCGGCCCTGGGCGTGGCCCGTATCTATGCGGACCTCGTCGACGTGATGGTGATCGACGAGCGCGACGCGGGCCTCGCCGGACCGGTCGCGGACCTCGGCCTGACGGTGCACGTCACCGACACGATCATGGGCGGCCCGCCCGGCCGCGAGCGCCTGGCCCGCGAGCTCCTGGCCCTGGCGTGACGGACGGTTCCCCGAGCACGACGGCGGTGGTGCCACTGCGCGACGGCGTCTCGGGCAAGTCCCGGCTCGCCGCGGTGCTGGACGCCGCCTCGCGACGCCGGCTGGTCCGGGTGCTGGCGCGGCACGTGGTGGCGACGCTGCTCGCGTCCGACGGGATCGGGCGGGTGGTCGTGGTCACGGCCGACCCGGCCTTCGCCCGGGACACCCTGGCCGGGCTGGAGGTGGAGGTGCTGGAGCAGCCCGCCGGCCGCCCGGGACTGAACCCGGCCCTGGAGCACGCCCGGGCGCACCTGCTCGCGGAGTCACCGCGGTCCGCCCGCCTCCTGGTGGCCCACGCCGACCTGCCCGCGCTCACCCCGGCCGACGTGACCGCCCTCCTGGCCCAGGACGCGCCGGTCGTGGTCGCCACCGACCGCAACCGCTCGGGCACCAACCTGCTCCTGCTCCCGTCCGGAGCCGGGTTCCGGTTCCGGTTCGGGACCGGATCGCTCGCCGCGCACCTGGCCGAGGCGGAGACCCGGGGGCTCGCCGCGACGGTGGTGGACCGGCCGGGGACCGCCGTCGACCTGGACACCGCCGACGACTGGTCGCAGCTCCCGGACGAGGTGCGGGCCGTCGTGGGGCAGCAGGTGCCGGGTCTGCGCGCTTCCTGCTGACGGGTGGCTCGTCCGGTCTGATGTACTTTGCGCGGTATTGCGAAGGACATCTGCCCCAGGGAGTCACCGTGAGCGCTGTGCAGAACGTCGGGGTCGTCGGCGCGGGGGTCTCGGGCCTCGCGGCCGCCATCCTGCTGGCCGAGGCCGGGATCCGCGTGGTCGTCTACGAGGCGAAGCCCGACCTCGGCACGCTGGGGTCCGGGATCACGCTCCAGGGGAACGCGCTGCGGGCCCTCGACCGGCTCGGGGTGTGGGACCAGGTGCGCCGGCGGTCGTACTCGTTCGACGTGACCGGGATCCGGGCGCCGGGACCGGAGGCGCCGCTGGTCGCCGAGATGCACGACAACGCCATGGGCGGCCCGGACTACCCGGCCACGGCCGGCATGTACCGGCCCGACCTGGCCGAGATCCTGCTCGCCCGCGCGCGGGCCGTCGGCGCCGTGGTCCGCTCCGGCACCCGGGTCACGGCACTCGTCCAGGACGACGACGCCGTCACGCTCGACCTCGCCACGGCCGGCGGACCGGACCGCGCGACGCACGACCTCGTGGTCGGGGCGGACGGCCTGAACTCCACGGTCCGCGAGCTGATCGGCATCGCGACCAGGCCCGAGCCCAACGGCATGGGCATCTTCCGGGCATTCGTCCGGCGCCCTGCGGGAGCCGACCACACCGAGCTCGTGTTCGGGGGGCCCTCGTACATCGCGGGCTTCTGCCCCACCGGCGAGGACACCATGTACGCCTACCTGGTCGAGGACAAGCAGGACCGGCAGGGCCTCACCCCCGCCGAGGGCTCCCGCCTGATGGCCGAGCTGGCCCGCCCCTACGGCGCCCACTGGAACGACATCCGCGCCCAGCTCGAACGCGGCGCCGAGCACGTCCACTACACCTGGTTCACCAGCCACCTGGTGCCCGCGCCGTGGAACCGGGGGCGCGTGGTCGTCATCGGCGACGCCGCGCACTCCTGCCCGCCGACCGTCGCACAGGGCGCGGCCCAGGCGGTGGAGGACGCCGTCGTGCTGGGCGACGTGCTGGCTCGGCACGACCGCCTGGCCGACGCCCTGTGGACCGAGTTCCACGAGCGCCGGGTGCCGCGTGCGGCCGCCGTCGTCGAGGTGTCCGACCAGATCGCGTCCTGGCTCCTGGCCCACGAGCGGGGCGACGTACCAGGCCTGCACCGCACGATCTCCGACCTGGTCTCCCGCGAGCCCTGACCGGTCAGCGCGCGGCGGCCTCGACCGCCGCGCGCAGGCCGCGGACGGCCTCGCCCAGCCGCGCGTCGGCGAGGTTCCCGTAACCCACCACCAGCACGGTCGACCGGGCCGGCGGCACCGCCCGGTACCGCCGCACGTCGACCAGCGCTACCTCCCGCGCCGCCCCCTCGCGCACGACGGCGGCCACGTCGAGCGCCCCGGGGTCGACACCGGGCAGGTCCACGCCGGCCAGGTCCACCGTGACGTGCATCCCGGCCGCGATCCCGCCGACCCGCGCACCGGGCAGCTCGCGGCCCAGGGCCGCCAGGAGCGCGGCGCGGCGCCGGGAGTACCGGGCACGGGCCGCACGCAGATGACGTGCGTACGCGCCGTCGCCGACGAACCGGGCCAGGGTGAGCTGGTCGAGCGTGCTCGGGCCCGGCGCGGGGCCGCGGCGTACGGAGACCCCCAGCACCGCCGCGCGCCAGCGTTCGGGGACCACCATCCAGCCGATCCCGAACGCGGGCGACAGCGTCTTGCTCGTCGAGCCCAGCAGCAGCACCCGGTCCGGTCCCCGGCCCTGGAGGGTCGGCACCGGGCGCCGGTCGTAGCGGAACTCCGCGTCGTAGTCGTCCTCGACCACGAGCCCGTCCACCTGCCGCGCCCAGTCGAGCACGTCCGCCCGCCGGCCGTCCGGCAGCACGGCGCCGAGCGGGAACTGGTGGGCGGGTGTGAGCAGCAGGGCCCGGGCACCCGTCCGGGCCGTCGCGGCGTGCAGCCCGTCCACCGTGATCCCGTCGTCGTCGACCGGCACGGGGACCGGGGTGAGGCCGGCGTCGGCGGCCACGTCCCGCAGCGCGGCCCAGCTCGGGTCCTCGACGAGCAGGTGCGTGTGCCCGGCGTCGGCGAGCGCGGCGGCGATGCGCGACATGCCGTCGGTGGCACCCCGGGTGAGCACGACGGCGCCGTCGGGGGCCGACACCACCCGGGCCCGGCGCAGGTGGGTGGCCACGGCGGACCGTGCGCCCGGGTGCCCCGCGGCCGGCTGGGCCCCGAGGTCCAGGTTGCTCGCCTCGGCGAGCGCGTCGCGCGCCGCGCGCAGCCAGGCCTGGCGGGGCACGTGCCGCAGGTCCGGCACACCGGGGGCGAGGTCGTGGGTGGCCCGGTCCGGTGCGCGCTCCGCGACGGGGCCCGGCGCCGGCCCGCCCGGCACCGGCCCCGCCCGTCCGTTCACCCGCACCGGGCGCGCGACGCGGGCCGGGCTCCCCGCCGACGGTCCGGTGTCCGGCCGGCTGCCCGCGGCGTCGTCGGGCACCGCGGCCGCCACGCGGGTGGCGGACCCGGTGCGCGCCTCCAGGATCCCCTTGTTCACCAGGTGCCCGTACGCCTCGGTGACCACCCAGCGCGAGATCCCGAGGGCGTCGGCGAGCGCCCGGCTCGGCGGGAGCGCCGTGCCCGGCGCCAGGCGGCCGGAGGCGATGTCCTCCAGGAGCGCCGCCTCCAGCCGGTGCCGCAGCGCCCCCGGCCCGGGGGCGAGGGCGATCAGCACCTCGGCGGAATTGGTCTGGCCCTTCGGCATGGCATTGGACCGTAGCACCAGACCGATCGCTGCCTAGCGTGGTGGGTGCCGGGCGCGGGCCCGGGACCATGCAGGCCGAAGGAGCAGACCATGCAGTACCGCACGCTGGCAGGCGCGCACACGTCGTTCGAGGTGTCCACGCTGTGCCTGGGCACCATGTTCATGGGCACGCGCACGGACGAGGAGACGTCGTTCGCGATCCTGGACCGGTTCGTCGAGGCCGGGGGCACGTTCCTCGACACGGCCAACAACTACAACGCCTGGGTCGGCGGCTACGGCCGAGACTCCGAGGACGTGCTCGGCCGCTGGCTCGCCGCGCGGGGCAACCGCGACGAGCTGCGGATCGCGACCAAGCTGGGCGCGGCGAAGAAGGACCCGGCCCTGCCGCTGTCCAACACGCCGCCCACCAACTACCAGGGGCTGGCCGCCACGACGATCGACCGGGAGGCGCGCGAGAGCCTGCGCCACCTGGGCATCGACCACATCGACCTGCTGTACGGGCACGTGGACGACCGGGAGACGCCGCTGGAGGAGACGGTCGGTGCCTTCGGCAAGCTGGTCGAGGAGGGGATCGTCGGCATCCCGGGCATCTCGAACGTCGCGCTGTGGCGCCTCGTCGAGGCCCGCGAGACCGCCGCGCGGCTGGGGGTGGCGCCGTACGGCGCGGTGCAGCAGTGCTACAGCTACGTGTACCCGCGGCCGCAGCCCGTCCGCACCAACTGGGCCACGCCCGAGCTGCTGGACTACGCCCGGTCCACCGGCACCGACGGCCGGCCGGGGCTCGCCGTCATGGCGTACTCCCCGCTGCACCAGGGCGTCTTCGTCCGGGACGACAAGCCGTACTACGACGGTTCGGACCACGCCGGGTCGCGCGAGCGCGTCGCGGTGCTGCGCGCCGTCGCCGCGGAGATCGGGGCCACGCCGAACCAGGTGGCGCTCGCCTGGCTCCTGGGCGGTGAGGTGCCGGTGATCCCGGTGTTCGGGGCGAGCAGCGTGGCCCAGCTCGACGAGGCCCTGGCCGCCGTCGACCTGGTCCTGGACGACGAGACCCGCGCCCGCCTCGACGCGGCCTGAACCAGGGGCCGGGCGCTCGGGTCACCGGGTGACCCGAGCGCCCGGCGGGTGGGCGTCACCAGCCGCCGTGCCGGATCACCTCGGACTCCGGCTTGCGGGGCCGGCGCGTGGGCGAGCCCTGCGCCCCGCCGTCGGCCGGGTGCCCGACGGCGACGACCCCGGTGATCTCGAACTCGTCCGGGATGCCGAGCTCCGCCCGGACCGCCGCCACCCGGGGCGGCGCGACGCCGAAGAAGCAGGCACCCAGCCCCTCGTCGACGGCGGTCTGCAGCATGAGCAGCGATGCCATGCCGACGTCGACGTGCCAGAACGGGACGGGCCAGCGCGCCTCGTCGAGGTCCGCCCAGCCCTTGTCCCGCTCGGCGTACCGGTTCAGGTAGGCCGCCTTGGACGCGAGCGCCAGCACGATCACCGGGGCGGTCCGCATGCCGTCGAGCCAGGCGGACATGTCCCGCTCCGAGTCGTCCGGGGTCGACGCGGCCCAGAACCGGTCCCGGTCCCCGGGCTCCTGCAGCACCACGAACGCCCAGCCCTGGCTGAACCCGGCGCTGGGCGCGCGCACGGCGTTGCGGGTGATCCGGTCGACGGCCGCGGCCGGCACGGGCTCGTCGGTGAACTTCCGATGCATCCGCCGCTTGCGCACGACGTCCTGAAACTCCATGTCGCGCATTCTGCCCCGCTGCGGGGTGCCGTCCGGCACCCCGCGCCCGGCCGACCCGTCAGCAGCTCTCCTGCATCATCAGCGTGAGCAGCTCGCTCGGGTCGTACAGCGGCTCGTCGGTGTAGTACGGGTAGGCCAGGTCCCGTCCGGTGATGCCGATCACGACCTGCCGCGCGCCGTCAGGCGACGTCAGGTTGATGGACTGGGTGCCGTACGAGGCGCCGTCGTGCCCGTAGAGCCAGGCGCCGGGCTCGCACGGGTCCGGGACCCGGTACACGCCCAGGCCGTAGTCGGGGAACGTCTCCTGCCCGACGGTGCGCGGCTCCAGCATGTCCGCAGCCGTCTCCTCGTCGACCAGCCGGCCCGTGACCAGGGCCTCCGTGAAGTCGGCGAGGTCCTCCGTGGTGCTGGTGACGGCCCCCGCGGCGGCGAACAGGCTCGGGTCCCAGTGGTCCAGGTCGTACCAGCCGGCGCCCTCGGGCCCCGTGTACGCCGACTCGTGCAGGAACGGCCCCCACGCGCCCGGGTCGTCCGGGTAGGCGCTCTGCCACATGCCCGCCGGGGCGAACACCCGGTGCCGCAGCAGCGACTCGACGCTGCGCCCGGTGACCTCCTCCAGCATCATGCCGAGCACCACGTACCCGGCGTTCGAGTAGGAGAACCCGGCGCCGGGCTCGTTCATCCACGGCGCGGACTGCAGGGCCTCGACGTGGTCGGCGTCGGTGACCTCCTGGCCCATCACCGCGAAGACCTCGTCCAGCGACGTCGGGTCGGTCACCCGGGACGTCAGGATCCAGTCGGTGGCGGTGGGCGCCCCCGACCGGTGGCTCAGGAGCTGCTCGATGGTCACACCCGCCGGCATCACGCCGGGCAGCACGTCCTCCACGGGAGTGTCGAGCGTCCAGGTGCCCTTCTCCACCTCCTGCATGACCAGGGTCGCGATCATCGGCTTGGTGTTGCTCGCCACGCGGAACCGGTCGCGCTCCCGGGCGGGCGCGCGGCCCTCGCGCTCGCGGGTCCCGGCGGCACCGCTCCACGTGCCCGACGCCGTCTCGACGCGGGCCGTCACCGCGATCGCACCGTCCGCCACGAGGGCGTCGAGGGCGGCGTCGAGCTCGGCACGGGCCGGTGCCCCTGGTGCCGTCGTCCGGAGGCGTGCCTGGTCGCGCTGGGCCGCGCGGGCGGCGTCGGCCACCGTGGCGGACAGGGTCTCGGGCGCGTCCAGCACGGGGGCGCCGGGCCCGGACGCCGTCGCGGACGGCCGGTCCTCGCCGGCGGCGTGCGCGGAACCGGCGACGGCCAGCGGCGCGGCGAGCGCCAGGGTCGCGCTCAGGGCAAGCGCCGCCCTGCGGGTGGTGCGATCCATGGGAGTCTCCTTCGTCTCGGCTGTGCTCCCATCCTGGCGAGCAGCGCCGGCACCCGGATCACCCGGCCGGTGGAGATGCCTCCGACCTGCGGCGGAACCCGTCTCCGCCTACAGCCGGTCCGCGATGACCTCCAGCAGGGACTTGCCCTCGACGCCCATCAGGTCCAGCGCCTGGGTGCGGCACGAGAAGCCGTCGGCCAGGTAGGTGGTACCCGGTGCGGCGTTCCGGAGGGCCGGCAGCAGCGCGTTCTCCGCCACGGCCACCGACGTCTCGTAGTGCCCCTTCTGCATGCCGAAGTTCCCGGCCAGGCCGCAGCAGCCCGCCAGCACCTCGATCTGCGCACCACCCTTCTCCAGCAGCGCCTGGTCGGCCTCGTACCCCATCACGGAGTGCTGGTGGCAGTGCGGCTGCACCACGGCGCTGACGTCGGCGAGCGACGGCATGACCCACTCGGGCGGCGTGTCGTCGGAGGTCAGCAGCTCGGCCGCCGTCCGCGTCATGCGGGCCACGGCCTGCGCGCGCGGGTCGTCGGGGAACAGGTCGAGCAGGTCGGAGCGCAGCACCGCCGTGCAGGACGGCTCCAGGCCCATGATCGGGATGCCGTTGACCGCGTACGGCCCGAGCACCTCGAGGAGCTTGAGCAGGCGACGCCGGGCCCCGTCGAGTTGGCCCGTGGAGATCCAGGTCAGGCCGCAGCAGGCCTGCTCGTCGGGCACGATGACGTCGAACCCGGCTGCGGTGAGCACCTTGAGCGCCGCCTGCGGCACGGTGGGCGACAGGGCGTCGCTGAAGGAGTCCGTCCACAGCACGACCTTGGGCTTGGTGGCGAGCCGGGCAGCGGTCGCGCCCTCACGCCCGGGCAGGCCGAGACCCTCCTCGGCGATCACCCGCAGCCCGGGCACGCCGTGCGTCGCGCCGCCGCGGGCCCACCACTGCCGGAACGGCACCTCGGCGAACTTCGGCATCGACCGGCGCGTGTCCATGCCGCCCGCCCACAGCACCGTCTTGCCGATCCACTTCACGCCCAGCAGGCGGTTGACCAGCTCGGGGACGGCGCCCGCGAGGCGGGCCCAGCGCGGCAGCCAGCCCAGGGCGTAGTGGTCGACGGGCCGCAGCTTGCCCCGGTAGGTCCGGTACAGCACCTCGGACTTGTACTGCGCCATGTCGACGCCCGCCGGGCAGTCGCTGGAGCACGCCTTGCAGGACAGGCACAGGTCCAGCGACTCGCGCACCTCGGGGGCCGACAGCCCGCCCACGAGCGTGCCGTTCACCGCCTCCTGCAGCACCCGGGCGCGCCCGCGCGTGACGTCCTTCTCGTCCTTGGTGGCCTGGTAGCTCGGGCACATGAAGCCGCCCGACGCCGACGTGTCCGCCCGGCACTTGCCCACGCCGACGCAGCGGTGCACCGCCGTGGTGAGGTCGTTGTGGTCGTGCGCGAACGAGAACCCCTCGTACCCGGCCTTGCGCCGCACGCCGTGCCCTGCGCCCTTGCCGACCAGCGGAAGCTTGGTGCGCACGGCGGCCGCGGCGGGCCGGCGCAGGTCGTCGTCCACGGCCCGCGGCCGCACGACCACACCCGGGTTGAGCAGGTCCTTCGGGTCGAACAGCGCCTTGAACCGCTCCATCAGGGCGATCGCCTCGGGCGAGTAGATGAGCGGCAGCAGCTCGGACCGGGCGCGGCCGTCCCCGTGCTCGCCGGACAGCGACCCGCCGTAGCGCGCCACGAGCTCGGCCGCCTCCATCATGAAGGTGCGCAGCACCGACCCCGACGTCTCCAGCGGGATGTCGATCCGCAGGTGCACGCAACCGTCGCCGAAGTGCCCGTACGGCAGCCCGTCCACGCCGTACCGGTCCATGAGGGCCTGGAGGTCACGCAGGTACGGGCCCAGCTTCTCGGGCGGCACCGCGGAGTCCTCCCAGCCGGGCCACGCCTGCTCCCCGGCGGGCGTGCGGCCGGCCAGACCGGCGCCGTCGGCCCGGATCTGCCACATCTTCGTGGCATCGGGCCCGGCGGGCAGCACCAGGGAGTCCAGGGCCGAGGCCGCCGCGACGATCGCGTCCGCCCGCCCCAGGGCCTCGGCCTGCGACGAGCCGCCGACCTCGATCATCAGCCAGCCCGACACGCCGTCGACGTCGGCACCCGGCAGGGGCGGCACCGACGTCGCACCCTTGGCCCGCCGCACGACGTCGACCAGGCGTGCGTCCAGCCCCTCGATGGCGAGCGGCTTGTGGTCCAGGAGCCGGGGCACGTCGTCGGCGGCCGTGGCCATGTCGGGGTAGCCGAGCACGACGAGCGTGGGGGCGCCCGGGGTCTCGACCAGGTCGAGCTCCGCCTCCAGGACGGTGACCAGGGTGCCCTCGGTGCCCACGAGCGCGCGGGCCAGGTTCGAGCCGTTCTCGGGCAGCAGGTGCTCCAGCGAGTAGCCCGAGACCTGGCGCCCGAACCGGCCGAACTCGGTGCGGATCAGCGCGAGGTTCTCCCGGACCAGCTCCTTCAGCCCCGGCACGGCGGTGAAGTCGGGGTCGCCCGAGCCCGCGGTGAACCGGCGGCCGTGGCCGTCGACCACGTCGAGCGAGACGACGTTGTCCGCCGTGCGGCCGTAGGCGACGGCGTGCGGCCCGCACGCGTTGTTGCCGATCATGCCGCCGAGCGTCGCGCGGTTCTGCGTGCTCGGGTCGGGGCCGAACCGCAGGCCGTGCGGCTTCGCCTCCGCCTGGAGCGTGGACATGACGGTGCCCGGCTGGACCCGCGCCGTGCGGCGCTCCGGGTCCACGCTCAGCACCTTGTTCAGGTGCCGCCCCAGGTCGAGCACGACGCCGGGGCCCACCGAGTTACCGGCGACCGACGTGCCCGCACCGCGCGCCGTGATCGGCACGCCGAGCTCGCGCAGCACCCCGAGCGCGGCGACGACGTCGTCGGTGCTCTCCGGGAACAGGACCCCCTCGGGGACCACGCGGTAGTTGGACGCGTCCGTGGAGTACTCGGCGCGCCGCCGTGTGCTGATGTCGACCGCGCCGCCCACCGCCGTGCGCAGCGCGTCGGCGACCGCCTGGCGCGCGGCCTCGGCGGCGTGGTCCGCCTCGCGGAGCGCGGCCCTGCGCCGCTCCTCGCTCTCGGCCCGCCGGCGTTCGCTCTCCTGGGCCGCCCGCGCCTCCGCCTCCTCGCGTGCCGCGCGCGCCGCGTCCGCGGCGTCGGCCGTGTGGTTGCTGTCGGGCACGTCACCGGATCCCTGGGCGCGAGCGCCCTGGTGTCCGCGCGCTCGGTTCTCGTGGTTCATGCCGTTCCGGGCTCGGGCGTCGGGGGTCTGCGATGGCACCTCGCGATTCTCGCACCACACGCCCCGGATTCCCGGCAACCATCCACACTCCAGCAGCCCCGCTGTCGCTGAGTGCGGGATATTTGCGGGCCCTTGGGCAGGAAACCCGCAAATATCCCGCACCCAGCGACGGCGCGTACGAGGGTCAGCCCTCGTACGTGACGTCCAGCGTGATCTGGCCCACGCCCGTCAGCGCCTTCGAGATGGGGCACCCGACCTTCGCGGCCTCGGCGGCGGCCTTGAAGCCCGCCTCGTCGATGCCCGACGCGTAGCCGCGCACGGTCAGCGCGCTCCGGCTGATGTAGAGCCCGCCGGCCGGGTCCGGGCCGAGCGTCACCTCGGCGGTGACCTCGATCTGTTCCGGCGTGGCGCCGGCCTGGCCCAGCTCGTTCGTGAAGGCCATCGTGAAGCACGACGAGTGCGAGGCGGCGAGCAGCTCCTCGGGGCTGGTGACGCCGTTCGCCTCGTCGGCGGCGCGCGCCGGGAAGGACACGTCGTACGTGCCCACGCCCGACGACGAGAGCTCGACCTGGCCCGACCCCTCCTGGAAGGTGCCGTTCCAGGCGGTGCGGGCGGTACGTGCTGGCATGTTCGCTCCTTGAAGATCGCGGTGTGACCGGATGGGTCCCTGCCCGCCCGACCCTACGACGCCCGCACGGCAGTCGCGTCACGGCGTGAGGTCGAGCAGCTCCTCGTCCACGGCCATCACGGTCCAGCCCGAACCCGTGGCGTCGGCGAGGTGGTAGGCGGGCACCACCAGCACCGTGCCGTCGGGCAGGGCGTACCGCACCTCGGTGCGGGTCGCCGCCACGATGGTCACGTCCTCGACAGGCCACGCGATCGCACCACCCGGCGCCGGCACACCGCCCGAGGACCCGGCCGTCCGCTCCGGCCGCTGCCCCAGCACCGACCCGGCGAACCGCGGGTCGCCGAGCCGCTCGACCGCCGCCACCTCGCTGATCACCGGGTACGTGCCGAGCCCCTGCCCCGTGTCGGCGACCCGCACCTCGCCGGAGCCGGGCGCCCGGGACAGCCCGGCACCCGCGTGGAACACGATGCCGGCCGCCGTGGGGAGCTCGCCGCCCGCGTCCAGGGGCTCCACCTCCTGCGACGTGGCGCGCTCGGGCATCCCGAGGACCGACGGCGGCTCGTCGCCCGTCGCGGTGCCGTCCTCGACGCTGCTCTCGGACGCGGGCGCGGCAGCGGTGTCCGCGGCCGGCCCGGCACCGAGCCCCGACTCACCGGCCAGGTACCCGCCGCCGCCCACCACGACGACACCGGCCACCGCGGCCGCCACGAGCCACGGCGTCCGGCGGCGGTGCCGCCGCACGGCGAGCTCGTCCACCGTGCGACCGCCCTCAGGGCGTCCGCGGTCGGAGCCACCGTGCCCGGAGCTGCCGTGCCCGTAGCTGCCAGGACCGGAGCTGCCGCGGCCGGAACCGTCCGGGCCGTCCTCGTCCCGCCCCGCCGCGGCCGCGCGACCACCCGCCGTGTCGTCGCCGTCCGGCCGCCGCGAGGCCGTGACCGGCCGCTCGCCCGAGGCGGCGATCAGCGCGTCGACCTTGGCCCGGAGGACGCCCTCGACCGGTCCCGGCGCGTTCCGCGCGGGATCCGCCGCCGTCAGGCGGTCGAACGCCGGGTCCTCCGGCCGCTCGTGCTCGTTCATCGCCGTCCCTCCGTACCTGGCCCGGTCGCACACCGTGCCCGCTCGCCGACCCACCCCGTACATGTGCTCATGCGTCCACCGCTTGCTCGTGGGCGTCCCACGCGTCGCGCAGACGGGCCCGGGCACGGGAGAGCGCGGCATCGGCGCCCCCACGCGAGACGCCGAGCACCTGGGCGAGGTCGTCCCCCGACAGGCCGTCCCAGGCGACCAGCAGCAGGATGCGCCGGTCGCGCGCGGAGAGGCGGGCCAGCACGCTGCGCACGGCGTCGTCGGACGTGGCCAGCAGGGCCGGGTCCACGTCGTCCGGCTCGTCCGGGACGACGGCGACCGGCAGGGCCCGCATCTTGCGCCGGTGGTTGGCCAGCACGTAGCCGGCGGTGCGGTACAGCCACGGCAGCTCGGCGCCGTCCGGCACGTCGTCGCGGCGGCGCCATGCGGTGGCGAGCACCTCGGCGGCGAGGTCCTCGGCGTCGGAGGCGCGGCCACCGTCGGGCAGCCTGCGCACGAAGTAGGAGTAGAGCGCACGCGAGTGCGCGTCGAAGAGCGCGCTGAACCAGGCCTCGTCGTGCGCGGGCCGGTCGTGCGGGCGGCCGGGGCTGTCGTCCACGCCCCTACTCTGTCGTGGACGCGGCCCTCCTTGCACGTGCCAGACCCTCAGGTCCCGGAAGGTGACCTGAGGGTCTGGCACGTTGCCGCGGGTCGGGTCAGCAGGCGCCCAGGTCCTGCCACACGCCCCATTCGCCCGTGGTGCCGGGGGTCTCACCCTGGGTCCACCACTTGGCGCGCCACTCGTGGCCGGCGTACGAGACGGTGTTGCCGCCCACGTAGACCGCCGACGAGCTCCAGGCGGCCGAGGCGCAGGCATCACCCGGCGGATCGGTCGGCGGGTCGCTCGGATCGGTCGGTGGGTCGCTCGGGTCCGTGGGCGGGTCGCTCGGGTCGGTCGAGCCGCCGTCCTCGACGGGGCCCGGCGTGCCGGAGCCGAGCACGTTCCACAGCGCACCGGTCAGCGCACCGGACCGGTCACCCGACAGGTCCCACCACATGGCCCCGCCCAGGCCCTGCGACCGGATGTACTCGGCCTTCTTGGTCACCGACTGGTTGTTGTCGTACGACCACCACGTGCTGCCGTCGTGGCGCCAGGCCGCGCCCAGGTTCGCGTCGTAGTACCCGGTGCCGACGTTCTTGATCACGTCGTAGTCGTTGATCCCCGCCTCCCACTGGCCGGGGGCCGCCCCGGTCGCGGTGCCCCAGGCCGCGGACGACGACGCCCCGGTCCAGCCGCGCCCGTACATCGCCAGGCCGAGGCCGAGCTGTGCCGGGTCGATCCCGGCGTCGGTGTACTCCCGCACCGCGAGGTCCACGCTGAACTGGCGCGCGGCCTCCCGCGGGTCGGCCGGGTCGTGGTAGAGGTTGCCCTGGTGGCCGGTGAGCGCCGGGTCCCAGGCCCCGTGCAGGTCGTAGCCCTGGACGTTGCCGAAGTCGAGGGACTCGAAGATCTCCGGGTCGTTCCAGCCGCCGTCCTCGATGTCGGCGGGGTTGGCGGGCAGGAACGCGGACAGCTCGTAGTGCTTGCCCGTCTGGGCGCCCACGGCGTCGAGCTGCTCACGGAACTCGGCGAGCAGGAGCTTGAAGTTGCGCGCGTCGTTGACCTCGTCGACGTGGTTGCCCACGTTGCCGTTCTGCGAGCCGGGCCACTCCCAGTCGATGTCGAACCCGTCGAAGACGCCGGCTGCGGCGCCGGTGCCGCCCCGGCCGTCGATGACGGGCAGGTTGCCCTTGATGAACATGTTCACGCAGCTGGAGACGAACTTCTCGCGCGAGGCCTCGGTCGCCGCGGCGAGCGAGAAGTTCTTGGACCAGGTCCACCCGCCGATGGACATCATGACCTTGAGGTCGGGGTGCTTGGCCTTGAGCTGCTTGAGCTGGTTGAAGGAGCCGGCCAGCGGCTGGTCCCACGTGTCGGCGGTGCCGGAGACCGAGTTGGCGGCCGTGTAGCCCATGCCGTAGTCGGCCCAGGCGTCGCCCGCGCCGTCGGAGCCGTTCGGGCCCTCGCCCTGCGCCTTGTTGGCCTCGAAGCACTCGAGGTTCTGGTGGTGGATGTTGGCGAACGCGTAGTTGATGTGGGTCAGCTCGTCGGCCACGCCGGAGGTGTCGATCTGCTTGACCTGGTAGCCGCGCCCGTACACGCCCCACTGGGCGAAGTAGCCGACGCTGCGGAAGCCGTTGATGGCGGAGCTGGTGCCGGCGGCCGCGGTGGCGGCGTCGGGCTCGGCCGCGCTGGCGACGCGCAGGCCCACGGCGGCGGAGGCCACCACGGCGAGCGCGGCCACCCCCGCGAGGATTCGTCGGCCCGTCCTGCTGACGCCCGACGGCGGTTCGTACGTGGAGTCCATCGTCTTCCCTCTCTGATCCGGCACTGGTCCGGTCTCCCGGGTGGGACACGTTCCGTTAAAAGTAAGGAAACCTGCGTTAACGGGAAATAAGGGAATTCCACACGGTGGGACTACGTAGTGGAACCCGGCGAACTGCGCGGTCTTGTTACGGGGTGAAACCTTCGACACCGGAACAACCTCGTGCGGTACCAGGTACATCGAGCGACGCAGCGGGGCAGGATCGCACGTCAGACGCCACATCGCAGCAAAAATCGTGCGCTCAGGTTGATGCGGGTGAAACCTCTGGCGGTCATACTTGCGAGCACCGTGAACGAATCCGGGAGGCTCGACGATGACCGCGCTGCCGCAGCAAGTCGCTTTTCCGCTCGCCCTCGGTGACCGCACCGTGGCACCCCACGTCGCGTGCGAGCTCAGCCGGGTGGTGGGTGACGAACCTGGATGTGTGGACCAGACGGCCCGGATGCTCGACGACGAGCATCTCCTCGGGACGGCGCTGATGCCGGACCCGCTCCCCGCCGCGCGCGCCGTGCGCGAGGCGGTCGGCCCGCTCGGCCTCGACGACGACGCGCGCCGCGTGCTGCTCGTCGCCTCCGTGGCCGTGGTGGACCGCACCGACGTGCTCCTGGCCGCGTCGGGTACCGACATCGACACCCTCATGGCCGGTCCCGCCGGCCGCCACCTGCACCTGGTGGGCGGCCGGTTCCGGTTCCACCATCCGCGCATCCGCTCGATCGTGCACGACGACGCCGATCTCGCCACCCGCACCGCCGCCCACGTCGCGCTCGCCGACGTGCACCGCAGGGCCGACGAACCGCTCGTCGCCATGTGGCACACGGCCCTGAGCACGCTGGCGGGCGACCCCCTGCTCGCGGACGGGCTGGTCGAGCTCGCCGAGCAGCACCTCGCCCGCGGCGACGTGCACCGCGCGCACGAGGTGGCCCGCGAGGCCGCGAGCCACGGCACCGGCCGGGTCCGCGCCCGCGCCTTCGCCGTGGCAGGCCGGGCGGCGCTGTGGGCGGGCCACATGCACGACGCCGTCGCGCACCTCCGCCGCGCCACCCACCCGTCCGACGCGGACTCGTCCGCCGCGGGCGCCCCCGACGCCGCCCGCCCCCTCGGCATCGCGCTCGCCCTCCTGGAGGGACGGCCGGACGCCGTGCTGCCCGACGACGCGACCGGACCCGACCGGGCGGCCATCGCCGCCGCCCGCCGGACCATCCGGCTGCTCGACGGCGCACCCGCCGACGCCGCGGCGATCCTGTCGGAGGTGGCCGAGCTGTCCCCCGCGCGCCAGGCCGGACGCTGGTTCGACGGCCCGGACGAGGCCATGACCCCACTCGCCGAGGCGCACCTGCGCGTCGCGCAGTCCTACCTGGCGCTGCGCGTCGGCGACATCACCGGCGCCGCGTCCGTGCTCGACGACGCCGTCGAGCGGCTCCCCGTGGCCCTCGCGTTCGGCGGGCTCGGCATCGCCCTCGCCCGCCGGCTCGACCTGGTCCGGGAGGGCCACCTGACGCGGCCGACCACGGCGCTGGAGGCGTCCGTGCCAGGGCAGGTCTCCCCCGTCGTGCGGGCCGCGACGCTCGGCGACCGCGCCCAGACCGCCGTGTTCGCCGGTCGCTGGGTCGAGGCGGCCACCCTGCTGGGACTCGCCGCCGAACGCGGCGGCGACGACCTGCGACGACTGTGGCTGCCCACCCCGGACCCGGTCGAGCTGCTGGTCCTCGCCGGGCAGGACCGGGCGGCCCGGCGCTCGCACGAGCGGCTGCGCCTGCGCGTGCTGCCGTCGGTCGGACCCGACCCGGCAGGCGGGCACCCCGGCGTCACGCCCGGGCTGTCCGGGGTCGCCCCCGCGGCGAGCGGCCTGCCGGGTGGCGCCGGGATCTCCGGCGGGCCGGTGCGCCGACGCCGGCTGGACCTGGCCCGCGCGGAGCTCGCCCTCGCGGACGCCTCGGGCGTCAACCGGGCCCGGGAACGAGCCGTCGAGGCCTCCCTCCGGGTGGGCTCCACGTTCGAGCGCGGCCTCACCGAGCTCGTCGCCGCACGTGCCTTCGCCCGCCTCGGTCTGCCCGGTGACGCGGCGGCGCACCTGCTCGGCGCGCACGAGCTGTTCCAGGAATCGGGCGCGAAGGCCTGGGAGCACCTCGCCGAGCAGACGCTCAAGGCACCGCCCCTCGCGCCCGTCGCCCGCCGCGGGCCCGGCGGGCCGTCCGCCGAGGCGCCGGGCCGGGACGGCGGGGTCGCCGACCTGGCCGCAGCCGGACGCCGGGAGCCGGGCGCGCCGCCCCCGGCCGACATCCCCGGCGAGTCCCCTCCGGCCGCCGGGCAGGAGGAGCTGTGCGGGCAGTGGGACGGCCTGCTCACCGAGCGCGAGCTCGACGTGGCGCGGCTGGTGGTGCAAGGACGCACCAACCGGCAGGTGGCCGCGAGCCTCTACGTGTCCGTGCGCACGGTCGAGGTGCACCTGGGCCGGGTCTTCCGCAAGCTCGGGGTGCGTTCCCGCACGGAGCTGGCGGTGCTGGCGCTGCGGGGCTGACCCCGCGGCGTCACGCCTCCAGCAGGATGGTCACCGGACCGTCGTTGACCAGCTCCACCTGCATGTCGGCGCCGAACCGGCCGGTCTCGACCGTCAGGCCGCGCTCCCGCAGCGCGGCCACGACGGCGTCGACGAGCGGTTCGGCGACCGGCCCCGGCGCCGCCTGGTTCCACGTGGGGCGGCGCCCCTTGCGGGCGTCGCCGTAGAGGGTGAACTGGCTGACGACGAGCACCGGCGCGCCGACGTCGGCCACCGACTGCTCGTCGTGCAGGATCCGCAGGTCGGCGATCTTGCGCGCGATGGTCTCGACCTGGGCCGGGCCGTCGTCGTGGGTGACGCCGACCAGCGCGAGGATGCCGGGCTTGTCGATCGCGCCGACCACCTCGCCGTCGACCACCACCGACGCGCGGGTGACGCGCTGCAGCACGGCCCTCATCGCCGCACCTCCCCGTACGCGCCGGCGAAGACCGCGCGCACCTCGCCCACCGGGCGGCCGCCGCCCAGCACAGGCACCCGGCCGAGCGCGTCGAGCCCTCCGGGGTAGACGCCGGGCAGGCCCGCCGCGCCCGCCGCCCGCAGCGCCGCGGCGAGGATCACGGGGCGGGCCCGGGCGGAACCGTCGAGCACCTTGAACGCCAGGGCGGAGCCGTCGGGCAGCCCCGCGGCATAGACACCCTCCGCGCCGTCCTTGGCCACCAGGCCCGGGACGGCCTGCATGGCGAGCGTGACGTCGCGGCCGGTGCCGCCCACCATGTCGGGGTGCGCGGAGATCGCGCGGGCCACCCGTGCCTCGTGCGAGCGGACGTCCTGCGTCGGCGCCGCGCCCAGCACCGAGAAGGCCCGCGCCAGGCCCAGCAGGGTCGTGGAGAACAGCGGCGCTCCGCAGCCGTCGACCGTGGTGCGCATGACCACCTCGGCGTCGCCCGTCGTCTCCAGGACGGTGCTGCGCACGGCGCGCTGCAGCGGGTGCTCGGGCGACAGGTACGTCTCGATGTCCCACCCCTGCGCGAGGCAGGTCGCGAGCATCGCCGCGTGCTTGCCCGAGCAGTTCTGCGTGAGCGACGCCGGCCCGGGTCCGCCGGCCAGCGGCGCCATGTGCCACTCCAGCGCGGCCAGCGGGTGGAGCGGCAGGTCGGGCGTGTTATGCAGCGCGTCGATCCCCAGACCCACGGAGCCGAGGATCTGCAGCACGCCCTCCAGGTGGAAACGCTCGCCGTTGTGGCTCGCGGACGCGAGCGCCAGCAGACGGTCCGGCAGCTCCAGGCCTGCGCGCAGCATCGCGAGGAGCTGCACCGGCTTGAGCGAGGAACGGGGCCAGATCGGCGTGGTCGGGTTGCCGACCTGGAGCACGGGCCGCCCCGCCGGGTCGAGCACCACGAGGTGCCCCAGGTGCACCGACTCGACGAGGTCGCCGCGGATCACCTCGGCCAGCGGTGCGGCGTCGTCGAGCACGCTGCCCGACGCCGTGCCACCGGTCCGGGGCGCCGGCGCCATCCGGCCGGTGGCCGCCTCGGCGGTCACCATCCGCCCTGCGGGCCGCGCGGCTTGTTGCCGGTGCCGTACGGCTGGAGGCGCGGCCGCACGTCGGCCCAGTAGACGATGGCCGGGACCACGGCGATCACGTTGAGGAACGAGCCCGCCGTGATGTAGCTCGGCGGCAGGCCGAGCAGGCCGAAGACGGCCGCGGCGCCGAGGATCACGAGCCAGATCGGCTTGGAGAGCTTGCCCTCGGACCGGTAGGCGTGGGCAGGGCGACGGATCGCGTCGACCAGGGCGACCACCTGGACCGCGAAGACGATGACGCCCAGCACGATGAAGACGAACTGTTGGAGTGCTCCGAACACGGGACGAGCCTACGGCACGGAGGTGACGGATCCCCTGGTCGGACGGCACGATCCCGGGCGGACGTGCCCGGCCGGGCCGGGCAGCACGGCGAGCAGCGCCCAGAGCCGGCTCACGGCGAACCCGACCGCGAGGAACACCGCGGCCGTCACACCCCGCACCTGATGACGACGACCTGTTGTCCCCAGCCTGTGGACGGTCGAGCTACAGCTCCGGCAGCGCCTCGCGCGCCTCGCCCGGGGTGGCCCCCGCGGCTTCCAGCGCGTCCACCACGGGCGAGCGCAGGAGCATCACCAGCGACTGCACCTGCCAGTCGCCCTCACCCACGGTCCGCGGGTCCACGCGGGCCGCCACGGCGGCCAGCGCCTCCCGTCCGCGCGAACCGTCGCCGCCGGAGCCGACGTCGGACGCGAGCTGCCGCACCCCCGTCGCGAAACCCTCGACCAGCCCCGCGACCGGCTCGACATCGTGGTCGCCCTGGATCACCGGCAGCACGCGGCGGGCCAGGACCCGCACCGAACGCATGGTCCGGTCCACGAGCACCGCCTGGCCCTCCAGGCGCGCCAGCTCGCCGCGATGCACCCGCCCCACGGAGATCCGCGCCAGCTCGCGGGCCCCGCGCGCCGCCTCCTGCCACTCCGCGAGCACCGGCTCGGAGGCGCGGCCCCGCACGAGCGCGGCGCCGACGTCGTCCACGTCGCGGGACCGCAGGCCGCGGGCGAGCGTCTCCAGGGTCTCGGCCAGCTCGGTCACGGCCTGCTCGGCGAGCGCCCGGGGCCGCCGCCGGGTGTCCCCCGGAGTGAGCAGCGCGACGAGCAGGGCGACGGCGCCGCCCGTCAGGGCGTCGGTCCACCGGCCGAGCGGCCCGCCCGACACCGACGGCAGACCCACCACGATGATCGCCTGCACGCCGGCCTGCGTGACCAGGAGCGCGCCCCGGTCGATGAACCGTGCCGCGACCGCGGAGAGGAAGAGCACCAGGCTGAGCTGCCACCAGCCGGACCCGATGAGGTGCACGATCAGGTCACCGATCGCGACCCCGACGGCCACGCCCACCGCCATCTCGGACACCCGCCGCACGTCCCGCTGCGCGGTGAAACCGAGGAGCACCCATGCCGCGACCGGCGCGAAGAACGGCTGCTCGTGCCCGAGCAGGTACCGCGCCACCAGGTAGGCGATGCCCGCGGCGAGCGACGCCTGCGCGATCGGGATCAGGCTCGCGCGGGCCCGGGTCCAGCCCTGCCGCAAGCGGGTGCGCAGCATCAGCGTGCGCATGGCCTTGTCCCACATCTCGTCGGCCGCCCCGGGCAGGTTGCTCACGAACGCATCCTCCCATTCACCCCCGGCAAACAGCTGAGTGCGGGATATTCGCCCTTTTCTGTGTGTCAGAAGGGCGAATATCCCGCACTCAACGGGGCCGGGGTCAGATGAGGCTGGAGGGGGCGCGGAGGCCCGGGGTCAGGGGGCCGTGCGCCTCCGGGCGGTCGGGCGACAGGCCGTCGCCCGGGACGATCGTCTCCTGGGCCGCCGTCACCTCGATCGGCTGGCCGGAGACCTCGCCGGCGACCACCAGCTCCGCCTCCTCCGGGACGTTCCGCTTGAGCACCGCGAGGCCGATGGGGCCCAGCTCGTGGTGCCGCGCCATCGAGGTGAGCGTCCCGACCACCTTGCCCGCCCCGCCGTCCGACGCCGGCAGGCGCACCTCGGCGCCCGGCTCCGGGAGCAGGTGCTGCGACCCGTCGAGGTGCAGCATCACGAGGCGGCGCGGCGGCCGGCCCAGGTTGTGCACGCGTGCGACGGTCTCCTGCCCGCGGTAGCAGCCCTTGTTGATGTGCACGGCGGTGCGCAGCCAGTCCAGCTCGTGCGGGATGGTGCGGCCGTCGACCTCGCGCGCGAGCCGCGGGCGCCAGGCCTCGACGCGGAGGGCCTCGGTGGCCCAGGTACCGACGAGCGGCCAGCCCGCCGCCTCCCGCGCCGCGACCTCGGACTCCAGGTCCGCGCGCGGCACGAGCACGAGGCGCCAGGGACGGTCCGCGCCAGGGTGCGCGGTCTCGGCCGGGCCGTAGCGCGTTCCGCCGCCGACCACGTGCGGCCAGGCGTCGTGCCACGTCAGGGGCTCACCCTCGGCGCCCTCGGCGGCCACCGGCTCGCCGATCGCCGCCCACTCGCCGGTCACGTCCGCGACCTCGACGCGCAGCGTGAACCGCATACGGTCCAGCCAGGCGGTCAGGCCCGGCGCCGACGCACGCTCGGTGACGAGCCACGTGGCCTCGCCGTCGTCCACCACGCCGGCCGCGTGCTCGACGTGGCCCTGCGGCGACAGGACGAGCAGCTCGGTGCTGGTCCGGGGCAGCAGGCCCTCGAGCTGCTGCGAGGTGATCGAGTGCAGCCAGCTCAGGCGGTCCGGGCCGGCGACGCGCACGACGCCGAGGTGCGACTGGTCCACGACGGCGCCCCCGCGGGACAGCGCACGCTGCTCGGCGGTCGGGTCGCCGTAGTGCCAGGCGACGCCCGCGTCCGGCCCGGCCGCGGCGACCGCGCCGTGCCGGCTCAACAGGGGGCTCTGGTAGTCCGTGCTGTCCATGCTCACCTCAGGTGCAGCGTCGTGGGCGGGCGAGTCATTCCCGCCCGCGGGTACCTACTGGCGGTCCAGCTCCGCGGAGGCGTAGGAGCGCAGCGGCTCCCCGAACGCGGCGAGCTCCTCGACCCACAGCAGCCGGCCCTGCACCAGGCCGTACAGCCGTTTCGACGCGCGCACCTCCGCCGCCGTCGACGTCCGCGCGATCGCGTCCGACGCCAGGTCGATCCGGCCGTTGCCCGCGGCGCCGACATAGACGGTGATGCGCCCGGAGGCGTCGGCGACGAGCACCTCGAGCGCGTGCTTGTCGTCCTCGATCCCGTCCGGCCGGTCGGTGGAGACCCGCCAGTAGCCGGTCTCGGTGGACCAGACGGTGCCCGCCTCGCCGACCTCGGCCGCCTCGGGGGCCTGGGCGGTCTCGGACGCCTCGGTCGGGTCCGGCACGGGGGCCGGCCACTCGCCGTCGGCCGGCAGGGCGTCCGGCACGGCGCCGTCGAGCACGCGCAGCGTGGACTCGAACCGCAGGTAGGGGCCGCCGTCGTGGTCGAAGACGAGGTCCTGCACGAAGGTCTTCTTGCCGACGGTCGGGTACTCGATCACACCCTCGCCGCGCCACCGGCCGACCAGCCAGGCCAGCGGGTACACCTCGGGCGACAGACCGTCCGGGAACGTGAACGTCATCAGCGCTGGCCGGTGTACAGCTTGTAGACGACGTAGCCGGCGAACCAGGCGACCGCCACGGCGACCGCGACGATGAGGCCGGTGAAGATGATCTCGAGGGCATGGATCGACATGTTCTTGATCCTAACCGGCCACGGCTTACAGTCGGCGGCATGCGCCAGCTCGTGATCAAGACCACTGCAGGCCTGGACCGGCCCGAGGCCACCAACCAGGCATTCACCGTCGCCGCCGCCGCGGTCGCGTCCGGGGCCGAGGTGAGCCTCTGGCTCACCGGGGAGTCGGCCTGGTTCGCGCTGCCCGGGCGCGCGGCGGACCTCGCGCTCGATCACGCGACGCCGCTGCCCGACCTGCTGGACGTGATCCTGGCCGCGGGTACCGTCACCCTCTGCACCCAGTGCGCGGCGCGCCGCGACATCACCGAGGCCGACGTGCTGCCCGGCGTCCGCATCGCGGGCTCCGCCCTGTTCACGGAGGAGATCCTCCGTGACGGCGCCCAGGCGCTCGTCTACTGACGGTGCCCGGGCGCCGAGCCCAGGATCACGCCCGGACGAGGCCCGACCGGCGCATCAGCAGGTAGAGCTCGCAGCCCAGGCACAGGCCGATGACAGCGTTGAGCGCGGCGGCGACGAAGGCCACGGCCGCCGCGATCGGCACGGCGGGAAGCACCCCGAACGCGCCGAGGATCACGCCGACCGCGGTGACGAAGAGGCCGATGCCCTGCGCGAACCGCGGCGGGCGCCGGTCCTCCATCTCCGCGGGCGGCCCCAGGCGCGGGCGGACGAACCGCTTGTAGACGAAGCCCTGCCACGTGCCCTCGGCCCCGCGCAGCGTGCCGAGCAGGAAGCTCAGCATGATGAACACGAGCAGCCACAGCCCGGCCGGGCTCGCACCGAGCAGCACCACCGCGGCCAGCAGCACCGCGGTGATGCTGGCCCCCACGCGCGGCCCGCGCGGGTCGATCATTCCCTTGCTCATGGTCATGACTGCCCTTCTCCGTCAGCTTCGGCCACCGCGGCCGGGACCCGGTTGAGCGCCTGCCGGGCCTGGGTGTCGGACACGACGCCGCTCATCCGGGCCACCTCGCGGCCTCCGCCGTCGACCACGAGGACCGTCGGGGTGCGGAGCACGCCGAGGGTGCGCACGAGGTCGAGGTGGTCGTCCACCAGCACCTCACGATGGCCGACGCCGGAACCCGCCCCGGTCAGACCGCCCAGGACACGGGCGGTGGACCGGCACGCGGCACACACCTCGGCCGAGAACTGCACGAAGGTCACGCGGTCCTCGAGCGCGATCCCGGAGGCCGCCCAGTCGATCCCGGCCGGCGTCTCCCGGGGAGCGCGCACGGCACCCTGACGTGCCGACCACCACACTCCGAGCGCCGCGGTGCCCAGCACGAGCACGACCAGCGCAATCACCTGTCCCAGCATTTAACCCACGATGCCGTGACTTGCTCGTCCAGACAAGTCTGCGCCTGTGATGACGCCCGTCACAGTGCGGTCGATCCGTCTTCTCGCGCACCCGCCCACGTGCTTTCCTTGACCGGACCCCCTGCCGCACCTGGATTTCGTGTGCCGAAATATCACCCAACACCCTGACGTCGCGGTGGTAACGTGCATGCATCCGCATATATGGGAGAAAATGCTACGATGGAAGTTTTGCCAACTCGCACCTGGAATGGAATTACCATCCCAGCGGCCGGGGTGTACGCACTCGACCAGAACCACAAGCGGCTCGGCTTCCTCGCCATGCACATGATGGTCAGCCCGGTGCGGGGTGAGTTCGCCGAGGGCGAGGCCACCGTCGAGGTCGGAGAGGACCCGCTGGCGTCCCGCGTGACCTGCACCATCCAGGCGGAATCGATCGACACCCATGTGGCGGACCGGGACACCCACCTGAAGAGCGCGGACTTCCTGGACGTCGAGAACCACCCGACCATCGAGTTCCACAGCACCGGCTTCCGCATGCAGGCCGAGGTCGACCCGATCTTCTCCTGGGCCCGCCTCAAGGCCGGCACCGTGGGCCGTCGCCCCCACGACCCGCTGCAGCCCGACGGCTCGTTCACCAAGTTCCTCATGGACGGCCAGCTCACCGTGCGCGGCGTCACGCGCCCGGTCACGCTCGACTGCGAGTTCGGCGGCGTTGGCCACGACCCCTACGGGCAGGACATCTTCGGCTTCCACGGGAGCTGCGAGATCGAGCGCGAGGAGTGGGGGCTCCTCTGGAACGTCGCCCTGGAGGCCGGCGGCGTCCTGGTCGCCAAGAAGGTCCGGATCGAGATCGCCGGCGAGATGATCCGCCAGTCCTGACCGGGGCGCGCCCACCCTGTCCCGCCCTGTCCGACGGCGCCGTGGTCACCTCACAGGATGACCATGCGCCCCACGACGAACACCAGGATCCCGCACACCACCACGGGCAGCGCGCTCGCCGAGATCCCGGCCAGCCGTGCACCGCGGGCAGGCAGGCGCTCCAGCAGCAGGTGCAGCGCCCCGACGGTGAGCCCCGCGACGAGGCCGCACCACAGCCCGCTCACGGTGTCGATGTTCGGCAGCAGGGTCCCGGCGGCGCCACCCACGAGCACGGCGGCGACGGCGGAGATCGCCAGCGCCACCCAGCCCCGCACGGGCAGCGCGGACACGGCGGCGGCCACCGCCAGCGCGACCGCGCTCGTCACCACCAGCGCGGCCCCGGCGTCCGACCGGGCGGCCGCGATCCAGCCGGAGGCCGCGATCGCGGCCACCACCCCCGCCACGGTGCCCGAGACGGACTCCGTGAGCTGGGGCCTGCCGTCGCGGCGCAGCATCTGCGCCACGAACGCGAGCACGACCGCACCGGCCAGCACCGTCGGCAGGTGCCGCAGCACGGGCTCGCCCGGCGTCACGTAGGTGACGGCCGCGCCGCCGATGCCGCAGAGCGCCACGACCACGCGGGTGCTTCCCGGCGCGGGCAGCCGCAGCAACGAGGGCCAGCCCAGCGCCACGAGGACCACCAGGACCACGACGGCGGCCGCGAGGGGCAACGGCCGGGGCTGTACGTAGGACGCGGCGGCGACGAGGGCCGCGAGCGCGGCGGTCGTCACGGCCCGGGTGGAGACGGACACGACCATGAGTTTTCCAGAGTCTGTGCCCGTTCCCTCAATTTCGGTCGCCCGAACCCGCCGGGCCGCCAGTTACCGGGCCTGCGGGAGGCCGGCAACACCCGCGTCATGTGAGCGTCACGGGTCCTGACCAGCATGGTGGTGGCCAGGAAAAGGACGTGTAACATGCACGCAACAAGCAACAGGGCAGACTTCCGCAGAGCCAGTTGGACGCGACGGGACGTCTCGCTACCCGCGGGACCCGAGCCAGGGACGGTTGCAAGGCGCCGGTTCCGAGAGGAGGTGCGTCAATGGCAGAGCTGTTGATCCTCACGCCCGTCACCGGCGGGTCGGCCGAGGTACTGCCCGCACTGGGGCTGCTGTCGCATCGGGTGCGGGTGCTCCCGATGGAGCCGTCGGCGCTGGTCGACGCCCCGGATGCGGACGTCGTCCTGCTCGACGCCCGGCGGGACCTGGTCGCCGCCCGGACCACGTGCCGGCTGCTGCACGCGACGGGTCTCACCGTGCCGCTCGTGCTGATCCTCACCGAGGGCGGCCTCACGGTCGTGACCCACGAGTGGGGCGCCGACGACCTGCTGCTGGAGTCCGCGTCGCCCGCCGAGGTCGAGGCCCGCCTGCGCCTCGTCGTGGAGCGTTCCGCGCGCGGCCCCGCCGAGGAGTCCCAGCAGGAGATCTCCGCGGGCGAGCTCGCGATCGACGCGGGCGGGTACACGGCACGGCTGCGCGGCCGCCCGATCGACCTCACCTACAAGGAGTTCGAGCTCCTCAAGTACCTGGTGCAGCACCCCGGCCGCGTGTTCACGCGCGCCCAGCTGCTGCAGGAGGTCTGGGGCTACGACTACTACGGCGGCACCCGTACCGTGGACGTCCACGTGCGGCGCCTGCGCGCCAAGCTCGGGCCGGAGCACGAGCAGCTCATCGGCACGGTGCGCAACGTCGGCTACCGCTTCGACCCGCCCAAGGAGCAGCGCGCGAACGAGGAGCTCGCCGAGCCGGCGCGGCCCGAGGCCGGCGCGGTCCCGGGCACCGACGCCGGCGCCGGGACGACGTCCGCCACCCCGGCCCCCGGCCCGAGAGCCACGGACGACCCGAGCGCGGGTTCGACGGGACGCCGGGTCGCGCAGACCGGCCCCTGAGGGCCGGCTGACACGCCGGGACGCCGAGCACATGGTCCGCGGGAACCTGCGCCGGGGTGCCGCGCGGACCGGGGACCGAGCGCGTAGGTTCGTACCCGTGACCGCACTCTCGGCCCGGCCGGCCGTACGCACGGCAGCCACCAGCGACTACACGTGCGCGCTGGTCGACGGCCCGTGGCAGCACGAGTTCGTCTCGTCCGGCGGCTCCCGGTTCCACGTGGCTGTCGCCGGGCCGGACCACCGCACGGCGCCCCTGGTGCTCCTGCTGCACGGGTACCCCCAGTTCTGGTGGGCCTGGCGCGCCCAGATCCCCGCCCTGGCCGATGCCGGCTACCGCGTCGCCGCGATGGACGTGCGCGGCGCGGGCGCCTCGGACAAGCCGCCGTCGGGCTACGGGATGCCGCCGCGCGCGGCGGACGTCGCCGGCGTCATCCGCTCGCTCGGACGTGAGCGGGCGGTGGTCGTGGGCCACGGCACGGGTGGTGCGCTCGCCTGGGCGGTGGCCGCCCTGCACCCCGGCACGACGTCGGCCGTCGCCGTGCTGGCGAGCCCCCACCCCGCCCGTGTGCGGCTGCGCAGCCGGGCGGCGTACACCACGGCGGCCCTCCGCGAGCTGGCGTACCTGCAGGTGCCCACGCTGCCGGAGCGGGCACTGACCCGGGGCGACCTGGTGGAGCGCACGCTCGCGCTCGGCGCGGCCACACCGCTGCCGGACGACGTCGTCGACCGGTACCGGAACGCCATGCGCATCCCGTTCGCCGCCCACTCGGCCGCCGAGGCGATGCGGTGGGCCGTGCGGTCGACGCCCCGGATGGACGGCCGGCGCTTCGGTGTCGCGCTCCGCCGGCCGCTCGACGTGCCCGCCCTGCAGCTCCAGGGCGGACGCGACGGCTTCGTCCGCCCCGAGCGGGTCGACCTCGACGCGCTCGCCTTCGCCCGTGACCTGCGCTTCGAGCTGATCCCGGACGCCGGCCACTTTCTCCCCGAGGAGGCGCCGGACCGGGTCAGCGGGATCCTGCTGGACTGGCTGGCCCGCGTCAGCCCTGTGCCGGTGTAGCGCGCTTCGGCGCCGCCACGACGAGCGGCAGGCCCGCCGACGCCGGGCGCTCCGGCGCGGGCCGCACCAGGGCGGCGGCCTTGTCGGGGTCGGTCTCCCCTGCCCCGTACGACGGGCACAGGTGCGCGATGCTGCACGCCCCGCACGCCGGCGTGCGGGCCAGGCAGACGCGCCGGCCGTGCCACACGAGGTGGTGGCTGAGCATGGTCCAGTCCTTCTTGGGGAACAGCTCCCCGACCTCGGCCTCGACCTTGACCGGGTCCTCCTCCGTGGTGAAGCCCAGGCGCCGGGCCAGCCTGCCGAAGTGGGTGTCCACGGTGATCCCGGGGACCCCGAAGGCGTTGCCGAGCACCACGTTCGCCGTCTTGCGGCCCACGCCGGGCAGGGTCACCAGGTCCTTCAGGCGGCCGGGGACCTCGCCGTCGAACCGTTCGACGAGCGCCTTGCCCAGGCCGATCACGGCCCGCGCCTTGGCCCGGAAGAAGCCGAGCGGGCGCAGGATCTCCTCGAGCTCCTCCGGGTTCGCCTCCGCGTACGCCCGGGCGTCGGGGTACATGACGAAGAGCTCCGGCGTGGTCTGGTTGACCCGGACGTCGGTGGTCTGGGCGCTGAGCACGGTCGCGACCAGCAGCTCCAGCGGCGTGGTGAAGTCGAGCTCCGCCCGGGCGTCCGGGTAGGTCTCCCCCAGCACGCGGTTGATGCGCCGGGCCCGGCGCACGAGCGCCAGCCTGCTCTCGGGCTCGTTCCTGGTGGTGGTCACGTCGTCACACTAGCGACCGCCACTGACACCGTCCGGTGGGAATCGGCCGCCGCGCTCGCCCCCGGCGGATGGCCACGTGTACCTAGGACGCGGAGTATGAGAAGGTCAAGGGCGCCCCGGACCTCACGACGGTCCCTGTGAATCGAGGAAGAGTCACCATGCCGTACACGCACCACCTGCGCGTCTACCCGTCCGCCGAGCCGCTCAAGCGCACCGACCAGCTCGCCTGGAAGCTCGCGGAGCTCGCCACCGACACCGTCGAGCCCACGGCCGAGGTCACCGACATGGTGATCAACCGCGTGATCGACAACGCCGCGGTCGCGGCGGCCAGCCTCACGCGCGGCCCCGCCGTCGCGGCCCGGTCGCAGGCCCAGGCGCACCCGTACACGCCCGGCTCCACGGTCTTCGGCCTGGCCCCGGAGGCCACCAGCAGCCCCGAGTGGGCGGCCTGGGCCAACGGCGTCGCCGTCCGCGAGCTCGACTTCCACGACACCTTCCTCGCCGCCGAGTACTCCCACCCGGGCGACAACATCCCGCCGGTCCTGGCCGTGGCCCAGCACGCGGGCCGCACCGGCGCCGAGCTGGTCCGGGGCATCGTGACCGGCTACGAGATCCAGGTGGACCTGGTCCGCGCGATCAGCCTGCACAAGCACAAGATCGACCACGTGGCGCACCTCGGCCCGTCGGCGGCGGCCGGTATCGGCACGCTGCTCGGCCTGGACACCGAGACGGTGTTCCAGGCGATCGGCCAGGCCCTGCACACCACCACCGCCACGCGGCAGAGCCGCAAGGGCCAGATCTCCACGTGGAAGGCGCACGCGCCGGCCTTCGCGGGCAAGCTCGCGGTCGAGGCCGTGGACCGCGCCATGCGCGGCCAGACGTCCCCCGAGCCCATCTACGAGGGCGAGGACGGCGTGGTCGCGTGGCTCCTGGACGGCCCCGACGCCGCCTACTCCGTGGTGCTGCCCGAGGCCGGCGAGGCCCGGACCGGGATCCTCGACACGTACACCAAGGAGCACTCCGCGGAGTACCAGGCGCAGGCGATCATCGACATGGCCCGCGCGCTGGGCGCCGAGCGCCCCGAGCTGCGCGACCCGGCGAACGTCGCCTCGATCGTGCTGCACACCAGCCACCACACGCACCACGTGATCGGCTCGGGCGCGAACGACCCGCAGAAGTACGACCCGACGGCGTCGCGCGAGACCCTCGACCACTCGGTGCCGTACATCTTCACCGTCGCGCTGCAGGACGGCGGCTGGCACCACGTGGACTCCTACGCCCCTTCACGGGCCCAGCGCCCGGACACCGTGGAGCTGTGGCGCAAGGTCACCACCGCCGAGGACCCGGAGTGGACGCGTCGCTACCACTCGACCGACCCCGCGGAGAAGGCGTTCGGCGGCCGCGTCGAGATCACGCTCACCTCGGGCGAGGTGGTCACGCGCGAGATCGCCGTCGCCGACGCCCACCCGCTGGGCGCCCGCCCGTTCGTCCGGGCGAACTACGTGGCCAAGTTCCGCACGCTGGCGGCGGGTGTCCTGGAGGACGCCGAGATCGAGCGCTTCCTCGGCCTGGCCGAGCGGCTGCCCGAGCTCACGCCCGCCGAGGTCCGTGAGCTCACGATCGTCGCCGCCCCCGGCGTCCTGGGCGCCGTCGCGGCCCCGACGGGCCTGTTCGAGCTGGGGCGTGCCTGATGCTCTACTCCCACCTCACCCCGGCCGCGAAGCGCCGCGCCTTCCGCGAGGCCCTCGCCGGCCCGGAGATCCTGCGCCTGCCGGGCGCCTTCAACCCCCTGAGCGCCACGCTCATCCAGGACAAGGGGTTCGACGGCGTCTACGTCTCCGGTGCGGTCCTCTCCGCCGACCTGGGCCTGCCCGACATCGGCCTCACCACCCTCACCGAGGTGGCCGGCCGCGCCGCGCAGATCGCCCGGGTCACCGACCTGCCCGTGCTGGCCGACGCCGACACCGGGTTCGGCGAGCCCATGAACGTGGCTCGCACGGTCCAGACCATGGAGGACGCCGGGGTGGCCGGCATCCACATCGAGGACCAGGTCAACCCCAAGCGGTGCGGTCACCTCGACGGCAAGGAGGTGGTCGGGCTCGGCGACGCCGTCCGGCGCATCCGGGCCGCCGTCGACGGCCGCCGCGACCCCGACTTCCTGATCATGGCGCGCACCGACGTGCGCGGCACGGAACCGGGCGAGCGCGGGCTCCGGCTCGCGATCGACCGCGCCAAGGCCTTGGTCGACGCCGGGGCGGACGCGATCTTCCCCGAGGCGATGAAGGATCTCGCGGAGTTCGAGGCCGTCGCCTCGGCCCTCGACGTGCCGGTGCTGGCCAACATGACGGAGTTCGGCAAGTCCGAGCTCTTCACCACGCAGCAGCTCCAGGACGCCGGCGCCCGGCTCGTCATCTACCCCGTCACCCTGCTCCGCATCGCGATGGGCGCCGCCGAGCGCGCGCTGGACCAGATCGCGGCGTCGGGCACGCAGGCGGACCTGGTGCCGCAGATGCAGACCCGCGCGCGGCTCTACGAGCTGAACGACTACGCCGCCTACAACCACTTCGACTCGAACGTCTTCACCTACCAGCCCTGACCTCGTCATGCCAGGACACGAAGGAGTGCCAATGCCTGAGACCACCGAGATCCGGAAGGGTCTGGCCGGCGTCGTCGCCGACACGTCGGCCATCTCGAAGGTCAACCCGGAGACCAACTCGCTGCTGTACCGGGGCTACCCCGTGCAGGAGCTGGCCGCGAAGAAGTCCTTCGAGGAGGTCGCCTATCTGCTGTGGCACGGCGAGCTGCCGACGGCCGCGCAGCTCGCTGAGCAGACCGCCGTCGAGCGGGTGCACCGCGAGCTGCCGGACAACATCCGGGACGCGATCCTGGAGCTGCCCACCGACTGCCACCCCATGGACGTGTGCCGCACCGCGGTGTCGATCCTGGGCGCCCACGACCCGCAGGCCGAGGACTCCTCGCCCGAGGCGGAGCTCGCCAAGGCGCTGCGGCTGTGGGCGGTCCTGCCCGCCGTCGTCGCCCTCGACCAGCGCCGCCGCCGGGGCCAGGAGATCGTGCACCCCCGCGAGGACCTGGGCTACTCCGCCAACTTCCTGTGGATGACGTTCGGCGAGGAGAAGGAACCTGCCGTCGTGCAGGCCTTCGAGGCGTCGATGGTGCTCTACGCGGAGCACTCGTTCAACGCGTCCACGTTCACCGCGCGCGTCATCACCTCGACGCTCGCCGACCTGCACTCGGCCGTGACGGGCGCCATCGGCGCCCTCAAGGGCCCGCTGCACGGCGGCGCGAACGAGGCCGTGCAGGCCACGTTCGAGGAGATCGGCTCGGCGGACCGGGCGGAGGCGTGGCTCGAGGACGCGCTGGCGAACAAGAAGAAGATCATGGGGTTCGGCCACCGGGTCTACAAGAACGGCGACTCCCGCGTGCCGACCATGCGCGCCGTGCTCGGTGACCTCGCCGAGCACTACGGCGACACCGAGGTGATCGCCCTGTACGACACGCTCGAGAACGCCATGGTCAGCCGCAAGAACATCAAGCCGAACCTGGACTACCCCGCCGGGCCGGCGTACCACCTGATCGGGTTCGACACGAACATCTTCACGCCGCTGTTCGTGGCCTCCCGGATCACCGGGTGGACGGCGCACGTCATGGAGCAGCGGGCCGCGAACTCGCTGATCCGGCCGGTGTGCGAGTACGTCGGACCGGAGCAGCGCGAGGTTCCCTGAACCGTCAGGTAGGGCGCCCGTTCCGTACTCCCAGGTGACACCCCTAGGATTATTGGACGGGCGTCCTACTTCGCACTGGGCAAAAGCCGACATCCCGCACGAGGCGGACGATCGCGTCGGGCCTGCACGCCACGCGGACGCCACGAGAGAGACCGATGACCCGGCAATCTCGTGACATTGAGGCAGACTGAGAGGTGGAAAAGACTGATGGACGAAAGTCCCCGACACGTGAGGACACCACTGGTGGACGACGAAGTCGTACTCTCTGCCCCCCTCTTCGCGGACATGGAAGGCGATGAGACACGCGCGCTCTTCGAGTCCATGGTGCCCGTGGAGCTGGTCCGGGGTGACGTGCTCTTCCGCGAGGGCGAACCGGGCGACCGCCTGTACGTCATCGCGCAGGGCAAGATCAAGCTGGGGCGCCGGTCGAGCGACGGCCGCGAGAACCTGCTGTCGATCCTGGGCCCGGGCGAGATGTTCGGTGAGCTGTCCCTGTTCGACCCGGGCCCCCGCACGGCGTCGGCGTCCTCCGTGTCGGACTCCGTGGTCTACGAGCTGCGGCACGAGTCCCTCGTGCGGTGGATCGCGGACCACCCCGGTGTCGCCACCCAGCTCCTGGGTGCGCTGGCACGCCGGCTGCGCCGCACCAACGAGACGCTGGCGGACCTCGTCTTCTCCGACGTCCCGGGCCGCGTGGCCAAGGCGCTGCTCGACCTCTCGACCCGCTTCGGCGAGCCCAACGACGACGGCATCCGCGTGGCGCACGACCTCACGCAGGAGGAGCTGGCACAGCTCGTCGGCGCGTCGCGCGAGACCGTGAACAAGGCGCTTGCCGACTTCGCGACCCGCGGGTGGGTCCGGCGCGAGGGGCGGGCTGTGGTGCTGCTGGACCTTGACCGGCTGGAGCGGCGGGCGCGCTGATCTGACGGAGGTCCGTGATCGGCAAAAGGTCAGGTGGTCGGCAACTCGGGTTGCCGACCACCTGACCTTTTGCCGATCACGGACCTCCGACGGACGGTCACCGCGTAAGAAAGGGACGCTGTTCACACACCCCGCGCCGTCAGCGTCATCAGCGTCGCCTCCGGCCGGCACGCGAACCGCACCTGGGCGTACGGGGACGTCCCGGCACCCGCCGAGACGTGCAGCCACGTCGAGTCCTCGCCGCCCTCGCGGTCGGGGCGCGGTCCCGGCCAGCCGTGCAGGCCCGAGGCCCGACCACGGTCCAGGTCGCAGTTCGTCACGAGCGCGCCGTAGTACGGCAGGCAGAGCTGCCCGCCGTGCGTGTGCCCCGCGATGATCGCGTCCACGCCGTCGTCCTTGAGCTGGTTCAGCACGCGCTGGTAGGGCGCGTGCACGACGCCGAGGCGCAGCACCGCGTCCTCCTCGCCCGGCACGCGGCCGGGCTCCGGCATGACGTCGCGGTCGAGGTGCGGGTCGTCCATCCCCACCAGCCCCACGGTGCGCCCGTCGCGCAGCTCGACGAGACCGCGACTGTTGTCGAGGTCTACCCAGCCGGCCTCCGTGAACGCCTTGGCGAGCGAACCGGAAGGGAGCTCCACCTTGTCGTCACGGTCCACCCGGGCGTCCCGGAGCAGGTACCGGGCCGGGTTCTTGAACGTCGGCGCGTAGTAGTCGTTCGACCCCATGACGAACGCGCCCGGCACGTCCATCAGCCGGCCCAGGACGTCGAGCAGCGGCGCCAGCGCCTGCGGGTGCCCGAAGTTGTCGCCCGTGTTGATGACGAGGTCGGGTTCGAGCTCGGCGAGCGACCGCACCCACGCCTGCTTGGTGTGCTGGCTCGGCGTGAGGTGCAGGTCGGACACCTGCAGCACCCGGATCGGCCGCTGCCCCGGCGGCAGCAGCGGCACCGTCACCCGGCGCACGCGGAACAGCTTGGTCTCCAGGTGCGCGTAGGCCAACCCGGCGACGGCGAGGCCCCCGGCGATCCCGAGCGCCTTGCCGACGTTACCCAGCGTGCCCATCCGGATCAGTCGTCCCCGCCGCGGTCGCCGCCGCCCGGACCGCCCGGACCACCGCCCGGACCGCCGGTGTCGCCTCCGCCGTCGCCGGAGTCGCCGCCGTCGGAGTCACCACCACCACCGTCGGAGTCACCACCGTCGTCGCTCTTGTCCGGCTTCGGGGCAGCCGGCTTCTTGCCCACGAGGTTCGGGTCGGCTGCGGGGAACGGCGTCGTCGGCAGGCCCACCATGGCCTGGTCCATGTACCGGCGCCACGTGGGCGCCGCGGCGGTTCCGCCGTACAGCGGGCCCACCTTGGCCGAGGCGTTGTACCAGGTGGTCGACGGCAGGATGACGTTCATGTGCTCGACCTCGCCGCTGGCCTCACCCACCCACACGGAGGTGGACAGCTCGGGCGTGTACCCGGTGAACCAGCTCTGGGTGGCGCCGTTGGTGGTACCGGTCTTGCCCGCCACCTGCCGACCGTCGGCGAGACCGGGCGCGATCGACCAGGCCGTGCCCCACGGGCTCGTGCTGAAGACCTTGGTCATGGCGTAGGCCACCGTGTTGGCGACGTTCGGCTCCAGGGTCTGCTTGCAGTTGGCCGACGGCACCTTCATCTTCTTGCCCTCGTGGTCCTTGACCTCGAGGATCGCGATGGGCTCGCAGTAGGTCCCGCCCGAGGCGAAGGTGGCGTAGGCGGCGGCCTGGTTGAGCGGCGTCGAGGCCTGGGTACCGAGCGTCATCGACGGGAAGACGTCGATGTCCTTCTGCTGCGGCTCGTCGATCGTCCGGAACGTGCCCTCACCCTCGTAGGTCAGGCCCGACGTCATCGGCCGGAAACCGACGTCCCACGCCGTCTTCTGGAGGTCGCACAGGTTGATCTGCTGCGACATGCGCGCGTAGACGGTGTTCAGCGACTGGAACGTGCCCTGGAGCACGCTGATGTTGCCGGACGTCGAGCCCTCCACGTTACCCACCTCCCACTGCGTGTGGGGGAGGTTGGCCACGCAGCCGTCGGCCGTGAACTCCGTCTGGTACGGCGCGTAGGGGCCGGCGCTCACCGAGTCGTAGAGCTGATGTCCGCTGCGCAGCCACTCGGCCAGCACGAACGGCTTGAAGTTCGACCCCACCGGAAAACCGCGCGAGTTGCCGTGGTTGTAGTCCGCCGAGTAGTTCTGCGCGGTCGTGCCCGCCGCGGGGTTCGACGTCGCGTCGTACGGGACGTTCTGCGCCATCGCCCGGATCTCGCCGGTACCCGGCACCACGGACGTCACAGCCGCCTCCAGCCCGTACGCGTTGTCCCCGGGCACACCCTCGACCACGGTCTTCTCGGCCGCCCGCTGCATCTTCATGTCGAGCGTCGTCACGATCCGCAGGCCGCCGCGGTAGAGCAGGTCGTAGCGGTCCTCGCGGGTCTTCCCGAACTCGGGGCTCGCCATGACCTCCTTGATGACGTAGTCGCAGAAGAACGCCGCGCCCTGCGCCGCGTCGCAGCCCACCTCGAGGGGCTGGACGTCGAGCGTGTCCGCCAGGGGCGTCGCCATGGCCTCGTCACGCTCGTCGGTGGTGATGTAGCCGAGCTGCCACATCTTGCCGATCACCAGGTTGCGGCGGACCTCCGCCTCCTCCGGGTTGGCGACCGGGTCGAACGCGCTCGGCGACTTCGTGATGCCGGCGATGGTGGCCGCCTCGACCACCGACAGCTTGCTCGACGACTTGTTGAAGTAGTACTGCGCCGCCGTCTCGACGCCGTAGACGCTGCGGCCGAACTGCGCGATGTTGAGGTAGCCCTGGAGGATCTCGTCCTTGGACATCTTCTTCTCGAGCGCGATCGCCAGCTTGGCCTCGCGGAGCTTGCGCGTGAGCGAGCTCTCGCTCGCCTCCAGGACGCCGAACGCGTCGTTGTCGCGCACCGCCTCCTCGATGAGCACGTTCTTCACGTACTGCTGCGTGAGCGTCGAGGCACCCTGCGTGTCGCCCCCGCCGAAGTTCTGCACCGCGGCGCGCGAGATGCCCTCGGGGTCCACTCCGCCGTGCGTGTAGAAGCGCTCGTCCTCGATGGCGATGACGGCGTGCTTCATGTTGTCGGCCACCTTGTCGAGCGGCACGACGATGCGGTTCTGGGCGTAGAACGTGGCCAGCTTGGTCTTGTTGTCGCTCGCGTAGATCACGGACTGCTCGGACAGCGGCCCGGGGACCATCTCGTCCGGCACCTCGTTGAACACCTCGACGCCCGTGTCCACCGCGGTGTCCACGCCCGAGGCGAGCGGGATCACCAGACCGGCAGCGATCACACCGCCGGCACCGGCGGTGAGCACGAAGGCGAGGAGGAGTCCGATGAGCTGGGCCGCTGGGATGGTCCGAGTGATCCGGCGCGGCTCGCGAGGGTTAGCCATGGCCATGCGCCCAGGTTACGGGGTGTCCCTGACAGGGCACGCCGAAAGGGGCGGCCCGCGGTGTGCAGGTCTCGTGCGGAATCGCCGGGGCCCGGAGCGGGCTAACATCACGGCATGGCAACGAAGTGGGAGTACGCGACGATCCCCCTCCTCATTCACAACACCAAGGCGATCCTCGACCAGTGGGGCTCGGACGGCTGGGAGCTCGTGCAGGTGGTCCCCGGACCCGACGGCACCGGGCTCGTCGCCTACCTGAAGCGGCCCACGGGCGGTGACGCATGAGCCACGAGCAGCGCCTCGCCGAGCTGGGCATCACGCTCCCCGAGGTCGCGGCCCCGGTCGCGGCCTACGTGCCGGCCGTGCAGACCGGCCGCCACGTCTACACCTCCGGCCAGCTCCCCTTCACCGCGGGCACCCTGGCCGCCACCGGCAAGGTGGGCGAGGGCGAGGGCCTGGTCTCCCCCGACGACGCCGCGGGCTACGCCCGCATCTGCGCCCTCAACGCGCTGGCCGCCGTCCGGTCGGTCACCGGCTCCCTCGACGCCGTCTCCCGGATCGTCAAGGTCGTCGGCTTCGTCGCCAGCGACCCGTCGTTCACCGGACAGCCCGGCGTGATCAACGGCGCCTCCACGGTGCTCGGCGAGATCTTCGGCGACGCCGGCCTGCACGCGCGCTCCGCCGTCGGCGTGGCGGTCCTTCCGCTGGACGCGCCGGTCGAGGTGGAGCTCGTCGTCGAGCTGGTCTGACGCCCGCAGACGTGGCCCGGAACGGGAGTGATCGGACCCACTCCGCATTCGGTTTCCGTTCCGGGCCATGCGTCGGCTATTCTGAGCAGGCTTCCGCGGACGGGCTTCGTGCTTGACGTGCGGTGGGCTCCATCGGGGTGTGGCGCAGCTTGGTAGCGCGCTTCGTTCGGGACGAAGAGGTCGCAGGTTCAAATCCTGTCACCCCGACCATGTGAAAGGCCCTCTGACCAGCAGAAATGCTGAGTCGGAGGGCTTTTTCGCGTCCGCAGGCCAGCGCTCGGCGCGGGGCTTGTCGGCCGGCGAGGTTCCCGATAGGAATGAGCACGTGACCGAACAACGCCGCGCCTCCGACGCCGTCACGGCGACGTCCCTCGCGGTACTCGCCTGCTGCGTGCTGGCCCTGACCGTCAAGGTGTTCGCCGGTAGCCCCTTCGAGATCGACCAGCCCAGGGTCCTGGAGCAGCGAGCCCTGGAGCAGCATGTGGTCGACGCCGTCAGCTACGGCGCGCGCACGCCCGTCCGCACGCAGGACGTGATCTGCCCCGCGTCGGTGGTGGTCGAGGTGGGCCGGACGTTCGAGTGCCGGGTCGACGTCGACGGCGACTCGACCTGGGTCGACGTCGAGATCAAGGACGAGCTGGGGTCGCTGTCCGCGACCGAGCAGGAGTAGACGCCCCCTGCACCGGCCCCGCCTGGTGCGAGACTGGACGCCTACCTTGATCCGGGAGGCACCTGATGGATCCGTTCGTTCTGGTCGGCGGCGGCCTGACCACTGCCCGTGCCGCGGAGGCACTGCGCACCGAGGGGTACGACGGCGACCTGGTGGTCGTCACCACCGAGCCCCATCACCCCTACGAGCGCCCACCGCTGAGCAAGGACTACCTGCGCGGCGAGGCGGAGCGCGACGCCGTCTTCCCGCTGGAGGAGGCCTGGTACGGCGAGCACGGCGTCGACGTCCGCACGGGCGAGACCGCCGTGGGCCTCGACCCCGCGAGCCGCACCCTCACCCTGTCCGACGGCGCCACCCTCACCTTCGCGAAGGCCCTCCTCGCCCCGGGGTCGACGCCGCGCACGCTGAGCGTGCCGGGGAGCGATCTCGCCGGCGTGCACTACCTGCGCACGATCGACGACTCCGACCGCATCTCCGCCCAGCTGCTGGAGGCCTCGCTGGAGGGCGTGGGCCGGCTCGTCGTGGTCGGCGACGGATGGATCGGCCTGGAGGTGGCAGCGTCCGCGCGGACCCTCGGCCTGGACGTCACCGTCGTGGGCCGGGGCACACACCCGCTCGGCCGGGTGCTGGGCACCGAGATGAGCGACTTCTACGCGAGGGTCCACACCGAGCACGGCGTCCGGTTGCAGCGCGGCGTGTCCGTCACCGGCCTGCGGGGCGCCGACGGCCGCGTAACCGGCGTCGACCTGTCCGACGGCACGCACCTGGGCGCGGACGTCGTCGTGGTCGGCGTGGGCGTCACGCCGAACATCGGCCTGGCCGAGGCTGCGGGCCTGGATCTGCGGGACGCCGCGCTCGGCGGCGGGGTCGCCGTGGACGGCACGCTGGCCACCTCCCACCCCGACGTGTTCGCCGGCGGCGACATCGCGAGCATCCCGTCGCCGCACTACGGGCGCCCGCTGCGCGTGGAGCACTGGGCGATCGCCCAGGAGACCGGCACCCATGCCGGCAAGGCGATGCTCGGTGCCGCCGACCCGTACGACAAGCTGCCGTACTTCTACAGCGACCAGTACGACGTGGGCATGGAGTACACCGGCTGGGTGGACGTCCGGGCCGGGTACGACGACGTGGTGGTCTCCGGGGACGCCGACAAGCGCGAGTTCGTGGCGTTCTGGCGCGTCGACGGCCAGGTCGTCGCGGGCATGGCCGTGAACGTCTGGGAGCAGATGGAGCGAGTGGAAGAGCTGATCCGGTCCGGCCGCAAGGTGCCGACGACGGAGCTGGAGGGCTTCGTCGGCTGAGATGGGGGCGTGGAACCTTCTGCGATCACTAGCGCAGCAACCCTGCTAACGCGAGCGTAGAATCCCTGCTAACGCTAGTGTAGATCCGTGGCAATCTACGAACGGCGGCTCTTGGACGAGCGGCTCGATGACCGCCAGCCTCGCTTGCGCGCCATCGCGCTGCAGGGTCCCAAGGGAGTTGGGAAGACGGCGACCGCGACCGAGCGCGCACGGACGGTGCTCTCGCTCCAGCGGGCAGAGATTCGCGAGCAGTTCACCGCAGACCCGGACGTCTTCCGCACTTTGCCCGGCCCCGTGCTGATCGACGAGTGGCAGCGATGGCCAGAGTCGTGGGATCGCGTGCGGGAGGCGGTCGACGACGGTATTCCGCACGGACATGTGATCCTCGCGGGAAGCTCGGCCCCGCGAGGAGCGACAGTCCACTCGGGGGCGGGCCGGATCGTTCCATTCAGAATGCGCCCGCTGAGCTTCGAGGAACGCCAGGTCGAACAGCCGCACGTGAGCCTTGCCGCGTTGCTCACGGGCGAGAAGCCCGAGGTCAGCGCATCGACTGACGTCACGCTCTCTGACTACGTCGAGGAGATCGTCGCGTCAGGCCTGCCCGGGATCCGGCCTGAGGACTCAGAAAGTCGCCTGGACCTGCTGGACGCCTACGTGGACAACATCGTCCAGCGCGAGTTTCCCGAGCAGGGGTACGCAGTGCGGAGACCGGACACACTCCGCCGTTGGCTCACCGCGTACGCGGCCGCGACCTCGACGACGACCAGCTACAACCGCATCATCGACGCGGCTACGCCCGGCGAGTCGGACAAGCCAGCGCTGTCGACGACCATCACGTACCGGGACGCGCTCACGGGACTGTGGCTCCTGGACGCGCTGCCAGCCTGGTCTCCCAGCCGCAACTCCTTCGACAGGCTCGTCACCTCACCCAAGCACCAGCTCGCTGACCCCGCTCTCGCCGCGCGGCTCCTCGGCGCCACCCAGGACTCGCTGCGACTCGGTCGGCACAGCGCGCTCCTCGGGCCGCTCTTCGAGCACCTCGTGGCGCTGAGCGTCCAGACGTATGCCGACATCAACCGTGCGCGGACTTATCACCTCCGCACCCGCAACGGCGATCACGAGGTCGACCTGGTCGTCGAACGCCGAGACGGCGCCGTCGTCGCTCTGGAGACCAAGCTGGCCGCGAGCGTGAGCGATGCCGACGTCAAGCACCTGCACTGGCTCCGGGAGCGCATCGGCGACGAACTCCTGGACGCCGCAGTCATCACGACCGGCGGGCATGCCTACCGTCGTCGCGACGGGATCGCGGTGGTGCCGCTGTCCTTGCTCGGCCACTGACGGCAGTATCGGTGTGCCCTGACTCGGCAGAACGAGCACGCCGAGTCAGGGCACCGAGCTCAGCCCCGCCGCTCCCGCACGGCCTTCGCCAGCTCGCGCAGCAGGTCCTCGGTGGTGTCCCAGTCCATGCACTTGTCCGTGACCGACTGGCCGTAGGTGAGCTCGGACAGCGGGCCGGGCTTCTGCGCCCCGGCCACCAGGAAGCTCTCCATCATGAGGCCGGTGATGCCGTGCTCGCCGTCGGCGATGCGGTTGGCGATCTCGTGCACCACGCCCGCCTGGCGCACGTGGTCCTTGCCCGAGTTGCCGTGGCTCGCGTCGACGATCACGCCGTTCTCGACGGCGCCGCCCAGCCCGGAGGTGCGGGCCACGCGCAGCGCGGCGGCGACGTCCTCCGGCGAGTAGTTGGGGCCGGAGCGACCGCCGCGCAGGATGACGTGGCAGTCGGGGTTGCCGGTGGTCTCGACGGCGGCGGCACGGCCCTCGCCGTCGGCCCCGAAGAAGGTGTGCTCGCTGGCGGCGGTGATGCAGCCGTCGACGGCGATCTGGACGTCGCCGTCGGTCGCGTTCTTGAACCCGACCGGCATGGACAGGCCCGAGGCGAGCTGGCGGTGCACCTGCGACTCCGCGTTGCGCGCGCCGATGGCGCCCCAGGTGACGGCGTCGGCGATGTACTGCGGGCTGGTCGGCTCCAGGAACTCGGCGGCGGCGGGGACGCCGGCGTCGAGCACGCCGAGCAGCACCTCACGGGCCAGGCTCAGGCCGTGCCGCACGTCGTGCGTGCCGTCCAGGTGCGGGTCGTTGATGAGGCCCTTCCAGCCCACCGTGGTGCGCGGCTTCTCGAAGTACACCCGCATGACCACGACCAGGTCGTCGGACAGCTCGCGCCGGAGCGTGGCGAGCCGGGAGGCGTACTCCAGCGCGGCGGCCGGGTCGTGCACGGAGCACGGGCCGACGATCGTCAGCAGGCGGTCGTCCTCGCCGGTCAGCACGTCACGCACCTCACGGCGCGAGGTGGTGACGAGGTCGCTGCGGGCGGTACCGAGCGGCATCGACGCCAGCAGGGCGTTCGGCGCGGGCAGCGGGTCGAGGGCGCGGATGCGCAGGTCGGAGGTGCGGGTACCGAGGTCGGTCGCCTCGGTGCTGGGTTCCGCGGGGGTGATGCTCATCGGGATCGGGGCTCCAAGTTGGCGGGGATCTGGTTCGAGGAACCGGACGGCCCGCCACCGACTCCTGGTCCGGAGCGGCCCGTCTGGTAAAGACGAAGGGCCTGGACGCGATCGGCGTCCCAGGCCCTGGCTCCGGGTGGAAAGTTGGTCAGGCGCGCGCCCGCCGGGCTCCACCAGGAGCCGACGTAAAGCGCCAATACCAACGGATGTCCACGGCGAAAACGGTAGCCGCACCCCCGGCGGCTGTCCACCGGTTCCCACGATGCGGTCGATCACAGTCGCCGCTACCGGGCGTAACGCTCCACGAAGGCCCGCAGCACGCGCATCGGCTCGGTGACCGGCACGGAGGCGCACCGCTCCCGGACGAGCTCCGCCTCCGCCGGCGGGAAGTACCCGTAGTCCCGGTAGACCGCGATGCGCTGCTCGATGCCCGGGACGTCGAGCTCCGGGTGGAACTGGGTGGCGTAGAGGTTCTGCTTGATCCGGAACATCTGCACCGGGCACCCCGCCGAGGAGGCGAGCAGCACGGCGTGGTCCGGCAGCTTGCGGACGGCCTCCTTGTGCCCCACGTACGCGGCGAAGGCCTGCGGCATGTCCGCGAGCAGCGGGTCCGACGCCGCCTCCGGCGTCAGCTCCACCGTCACCGGCCCCACGGGCTCCGCGTACGTCGCGTCGATCACCGCGCCCTGGTGCGCGCCCAGCGTGCCGACGCCGTAGCACGCGCCGAGGAACGGGAAGTCGCGCGCCACGATCTGGTCGAGCAGCCCGCCGAGCTCCGCCTCCACGCGGCGCTGCGTGGCGCTCTTGCGCTCCGGTGCCTCCGAGGAGTTGAACGGGCCCCCGCCCACCAGCACGCCGGAGTAGTCGTCCAGGTCCACCGGCGGCAGCGGGTCGCGCTCGAGGCGGACGCGGTGGAGCTGCTCCGGGGCGAGGCCCCCGTACCGCAGGAACGCCTCGTGCTCACCGTCCGCGGCGAGGTCTTCCGCACGCGTCGCGAGCAGCAGGAACGGCTTCATGACATGAGGGTAGGGGAGATCAGCGGGTCGTGGAGCGGCGCGCCCACCAGGTCGCGAGGGCGGCACCGGAGAGGTTGTGCCAGACCGAGAACAGCGCGGCGGGCAGGGCCGCGGCGGGGGTGAAGTGGGTCGCCGCCAGGCTCGCCGCGAGGCCCGAGTTCTGCATGCCCACCTCGATGCTCACCGCCCGGCGCGCGGGGCGGTCCAGCCGGGCCGCGACGGCGGTGCCGTAGCCGAGCAGCAGCCCCAGGAGGTTGTGCGTGATCACGGCGAGCGCCAGCAGCAGCCCGGTCGACAGCACGGTCCCGGCGTTGGCGGCCACCACGCCGAGCACCACCAGGACGATGCCGCCCACGGACACCAGGGGCAGGAACGGCAGCACCCGCTCCACGAACCGCCCGGCGACGGCGCGCACCACGAGGCCGGCCAGCACCGGCACGAGCACCACCTGGACGATCGAGCCGAACAGGTCGGCGAACCCGACGTCGAGGCTCTCGTCGGCCAGCCACAGGATGAGCAGCGGGGTGAGGAACGGCGCGAGCAGGGTGGAGATCGCCGTCATGGTCACCGACAGGGCGGTGTCGCCCTTGCCGAGGTAGACGATCACGTTGGAGGCGGTGCCACCGGGTGCGGCCCCGACCAGGATCATGCCGAGCAGGGCCATGCCGGTCAGCCCGTACAGCCCGCTCACGCCCCAGGCGAGGAGCGGCATGATGACGAACTGCGCGAGGACGCCGATGAGCACCGCCCACGGGCGCCGGGCCACGAGGGCGAAGTCGCTCCCCCGCAGGGTGAGCCCCATGCCGAACATCACGATCCCGAGGAACAGGGGGATGTGCGCCGCGAGCGGCGCGAGCTGGGCCGGCGCGAGCAGCCCGGCGATCCCGCCGATCAGCACCAGTACCGCGAACCAGCGTCCGGCCAGATCGGCGATCGTGCGCAGCGTCCTCATCGTGTGTCCCCCTCGGCGTCGGCATCGGCCGGGGGTCACCGTAGACCCGGCCCTGCGCTCGGCAGGGCCGGGTCCGAGGAGTGGTCAGGTCCAGCGGAAGAGCTTCACGCCGAGCGGGAAGAGCACCACGGTCCACGCGAGGAGCACGAGCACCTGGGCGAGCGGGAAGCCCTCGTTGCCGAACCAGCCGACGGTGAGGCCCTGGGCGGCCGCACCGAGCGGCAGGTAGAGGCCGATCCGTTCCATCCAGTCGGGCATGACCGACAGGGGCACCCACACCCCGGAGAACATCAGGGACGGGAAGTAGATCAGCATCCCCAGGCCGGACGCGGTGGTGCCCTTCTCGGCCCGTGCCGCCACGAGCAGGCCGAGGGAGAACATCGCGGTCGTGGACAGCACGAGCACCAGCAGCACGGTCAGCGGGTCGGCCGCGAACGGCACGCCCAGCACCAGCATGGCGCCGACGACGGCCGCGCTCGCCGACACGATCAGTGCGAGCACGTTGATCACCATGTGCGCGCCGATCAGGTTCTGCGGGGGCATCGGCGTGGTCGACAGGCGCTTGAGGATGCCCTTCTCCCGGAAGGTGGCGAACTGCACCGGCATGGTCGTCAGCGCGATGGTGCCCACGGCGAGGGCGATGACGGTGGGCAGGTAGCTGGTCACGCCGGGTGCCTCGTTCCAGGGCGGCGGCGCGTCGGTCATCGGCTCCGCGAAGGCCGGGATGGCCAGGCCGAGGCCGAGCAGGAGCATGGTGGGGAACACGAGCGCGAAGAAGACCGCGGTCGGGTCCCGCAGCCACACCTTGAGCTCGGTGGCGAGCAGGGTTCGGAAACCGCGGGCGCGGCGCCTGCCGACCCGGGTGGTCGTGGTGGGTTCGACGACGGTCACGCCGCCACCTCCTCGTTCTCCTCCGGGCGGTACTGACGCCCGGTGACCTGCACGAACACATCTTCCAGGGTGCGCTCGACGGTCCGCACGTCGTCGGGGACGACGTCGGCGGCAGCGAGCGCCTGCACCACCGCGAACAGCACCTTGCGGGTGCCGGTCACCTCGATCTCGACCCCGGCGGACGTGGCACCGGCGACGTCGTCGTCACGCTCCGACAGCGCGGTGAGGAGCTGGAGCGCGCGGGCGCGGGCGGCGTCGTCGGCGAACCGGAGGCGGACGCCCCGGTGGCCCTCCAGGCCCTCGATCAGGGCGGACGGCGCGCCCTGCGCGACGACGCGGCCGCCGTCGATGACGACGAGCCGGTCGCACAGCCGCTCGGCCTCCTCCATGAAGTGGGTGACCAGCAGGACGGTGACCCCGGAGTCGCGGACCCGCTCGACCAGGTCCCAGGTCGCGCGGCGAGCGGCGGGGTCGAGCCCGGTGGTGAGCTCGTCGAGGATGGCCACCTGCGGGCGGCCGACGAGCGCGAGCGCGATCGAGAGACGCTGCTTCTGCCCGCCGGAGAGCTTGCCGAACTGCTGGTCCCGCTGGGCGGTCAGGTCGAGGAGGTCCAGGAGCTCGGCGGGGTCGGCGGACCGGGCGTAGAACCCACCGAAGACGTCGAGCGCCTCCCCCACCGTGATCTTGTCGTGCAGGGCGGCCTCCTGGAGCTGCACGCCCACGTGCTCGCGCACCGACATCGGGTCGGCCTGGGGGTCGTGCCCCAGCACCCGCACGGTGCCGCCGTCCGCGTGCCGCAGGCCCGCGACACACTCGACGGTGGTGGTCTTGCCGGCCCCGTTGGGGCCGAGGATCCCGAAGATCTCGCCGCGCTCGACCTGGAAGCTCACGTCGGCGACGGCGGTCTTGGGTGGTGCGGCGCGCCCGGCGCCGGGATAGGTCTTGCGCAGGTTGCGGACATCGACGACTGGGGACGTCATGGTCGCTCCTTCGAGGCTCAGGGGGACGAGCAGGGCAAGGGTCAGCGGGGTCGGACAGGTGCGGTGCGGAGCAGGGCGTACAGCACGACGGCGGCGACCGCGGCAGCCAGGGCCGCCCCGCCGACACCGGTCAGCAGAGTGACGAGGCCCTCCGCCGGGGGTACCTCGGCATGGTCGATGTCGGGCCGGAGCTCGACGTTGGCGATGGTGCCGACCACGCCCGTACGGGTGGCGAGGTCGACGAGGACGGCGGGCAGGGCGAGCGGGACGATCAGGAGCGCGCCCCAGGCCCGGGCGTGCACGAAGCCGACCCCGATGCACGCCCCGACCAGCAGGTAGGTGGCCACGACGAGCCCCTCGGCCAGCGCGGTGCCGAGCACGGCCAGGGGCGCGTCGAACGGCAGGGCGCCGAGCCGTCGCCACGTCATACCCAGCGACGTGCTCAGCAGCCGCTCGCCCAGCAGCGCGAGGACGGTGACGACGCCGTAGCCGGCACCGAGCACGAGGGCGCCGCGGAGCACTCCCCCGGCCAGCGACCGGCGGCTGCCACCCGCGGCGACGTGCACGGCCAGCAGGGCTGTCGTGCCGACGACACCGAGCCAGAGCACCGCCCAGCGCTGCGCACCGAGCGTCGCGTCGAGCGCGCTGATCTCGAGGTCGCCGCCCGTCACGGCGTTCCCCACCGTGATGCCGACGGCGTACAGCGCGTAGATGCCCCAGAACCAGCACGCGACGACGGCGCCGGAGCGCCGCACCCACCGGTCGACGGCGGTGACGGCACGCCGGTGCCCGGCGCGGGCGAGGTCGGTACGGCTCATCACGGTCTCCTCGGTGGTGCGTGCGGCGGCCGACGTCGCGGTGGTCGCAGTGGTCGTCGCAGTGGTCGTCGTGGGCATGCGCGCTCCTCCTCAGGCGGCCGGTCGCAGCGCGACCGTCCGCAACGGCAGGCGGAGCAGCCAGGCCGCCGCCGCGACGGTCACGAGTCCGCCCGCCAGGGCCAGCAGCACCCCGCCGACGCCGCCGGGCAGGTTCCCCGGGCCGACGAGCAGGGCCGTGACGCCGGTGTGGGTCGCCAGGTCGACCACCGCTGCCGGCACGAGGGCGAGGGCGCCGTAGAGCGTCCCGGCGACGACACCGAACCGGCGGTACCCGGCCGCGGCCGCGGCCCCCGCCAGGTAGTAGGTGGCCACGACGAGCGACTCGGTCAGGACCGTCAGCGCGATGCCGGCCCAGCCGTCCACGGGCGGCCCGAACTCGCGGGTCCAGGTCTGGCCCAGCGCCCCGAGCAGGATGCGCTCACCGGTCAGGTAGACCGCCGTCATCAGGCCGATCAGCAGACCGCCCAGGAGGGCACCGCGGACCGTCCCGGCCACGAGCGTGCCGCGGTTGCCGCCCGCGGCAAGGTGCAGCCGCAGGTACGCGGCCGGGACGATGAGCCCCAGCACCAGCGCCACCCAGCGCGAGGAGCCGCCCATCTGGCTGTCGAGCACCGCCTCGTCGAGGCCCGACCCGTAGCGGGTCATGAGCACCGCGATCGTCACCGCGACGAGGGCGAAGATCGCCCAGTACCAGCCGCCGATGGTGCGGATCACGCGTACCGTCGCACCGGCGGCGGTGCTCACGGCACGTCGCTCCGCCGCGCGGACCAGCAGGTCCCGGTCCGTTCCCGCGGCTGCCGTGCCCGTCGCCGTACCCGCACTCGTCATCAGGGCACGCTCCTCGGGTCGGTGAGGCGGACGAACAGGTCCTGCACCGGCACGGCGCCGACCTCGACCCCCGCCGAACGGGCCTCGGCGCGCTCGGCGTCGTCGAGCGCGCCCTCCAGGGTCACCTGGACCGTCGCACCGAGCTGCTGCCGGTGCAGCACCCGCCGGTCGCCGGTGATCCGCTCGACGGCGTCCCGGCTCCCCGTGAGGCTGAACCCGCGGGCCCGCATCAGCTCGGCCGGCTCCGCCAGGAGCACCCGCCCTCGGTCGATGACCACCACGTCCTCGAACAGCCGCTCGACCTCCTCCACCAGGTGGCTGGAGAGCAGGATGGTGCGCGGATGCTCCGCGTAGTCGGCCAGGAGCTCGTCGTAGAAGGCGTACCGCGTGGGCGCGTCCATGCCGAGGTACACCTCGTCGAAGATCGTCAGCGGAGCCCGCGTGGCCAGGCCGATGGTGGCGCCGACCGCCGACCGCTTGCCGCGGGACAGCGCGGACGGCCTCTTGCGGACGTCCACCTCGAACAGGTCGAGCAGGCGCTCCGCGGTCTCGGCGCTCCAGCCGGGCCGCATGTCGGCGTAGTACCTGAGGGAGGTCGTCACCTTCTCGTCGTTCATCAGGTCACCGCTCTCCCGCACGAGCTGCGTGCCCGAGGTGACCCACGGGTTCTCCCACGGGTCCTCCTGCGCGCCCTCGGGCCCCACGACGACGCTGCCGCTCGTGGGCCGCGTGAACGCCGCCAGCAGGGAGAGCATCGTCGTCTTGCCCGCGCCGTTGCGGCCGAGCACCCCGGTGATCGTCCCGGGCCGGATCGTCAGCGAGGCGCCGTCGAGTCCCGTGCCGGCGTCCTCCCTGACCAGGCCGCCGTTGGGCAGCAGCCGGTGGCCGCCGCCGAACCGGACGACGACGTCGTCCAGCCGGGCGCCGAAAGGTGCGGTCGTCGTCATGACTCCTCCGTGGTCTGCGTTCGTCGGGCGTCGGGCCCCAGGACGTAGGCCACCACCTCGTCCCGCGGGATGCCGAGAAGGTCCGCCTGCTGCAGAGCGGGCGCCAGGACCTCCTCGAAGTAGCGCCTGCGGTGGTCGTCGAGCAGGCGCTCGCGGGCCTGCGGCGCGACGAACATCCCGAGACCGCGACGCTTGTAGAGCACGCCCTCGTCGACCAGCCCGGCGAACGCCTTCTGGGCGGTCGCGGGGTTGATGCGGAACGTCGTCGCGAACTGTGTGGTGGACATGACCTGCTCCTCCTCCTTCAGCTCACCGGCGAGTACCTGCGCGCGGATCATCTGCGCGATCTGCACGTAGATCGGCTCGGGCCCGTCGAACACCGGCCCACCCCCTCCGTTGGTTCATTACTTGACTAATGAACCATAGCCCGACCGGTGCGCGCAAGAAAAACGCCGGGGCAGAGCGCGTGTCGCTCTGCCCCGGCGTGTCGCCGGCCCTGTCGGCCGGACCACGAACCGGCCGGACTACGTGTCGGCCGCCTCCGCGGCGTCCAGGACCTCGAGCTCCGCGAGGTCGGCCGCGATGAGCTCCGCGATCTGGATCGCGTTCAGCGCGGCGCCCTTGCGCAGGTTGTCGTTGCTGACGAACAGGACGAGCCCGCGGCCGTCCGGCACGGACTGGTCCTGCCGGATGCGACCCACGAGGGACGGGTCGACGCCGGCCGCGGCGAGCGGCGTCGGCACGTCGACGAGCTGGACGCCGGGCGCGTCCGCCAGCAACTTGCGGGCCTCGTCCGGCGTGATCGACCGCGCGAACTCCGCGTGGATCGACAGAGAGTGCCCGGTGAACACGGGGACGCGCACGCAGGTGCCGGCCACGGCCAGGTCGGGCAGGCCGAGGATCTTGCGCGACTCGTGGCGCAGCTTCTGCTCCTCGTCGGTCTCGCCCGAACCGTCGTCGACCAGGTTGCCCGCCAGGGGCAGCACGTTGAACGCGATCGGCGCCGCGTAGACGGCGGGGTCCGGCAGGTCGACGGAGGCGCCGTCGTGCACCAGGCCCTCGATCTCCTGCCCGAGAGCCGCACGCACCTGACCGGCCAGCTCGGCCACGCCCGACAGGCCGGAACCGGACACCGCCTGGTAGGTGGCCACGCGCAGCCGCTCCAGCCCGGCCGCCTGCGCCAGGGGCGCGAGCGCCGGCATGGCGGCCATCGTGGTGCAGTTCGGGTTCGCGACGATGCCCTTGACCGCGTCGGCGATCGCCTCCGGGTTCACCTCGGACACGACGAGCGGCACCTCGGGATCGCGCCGCCAGGCCGACGAGTTGTCGACGACGACGGCGCCCGCCTCGGCGAACCGCGGTGCGTGCTCGCGCGACGTGCCACCGCCGGCGGAGAACAGCGCGATGTCGATCTCGGCCAGGTCCTCGGTGGAGGTGGCCGCGACGTCCTCGACCGGGACGTCCACGCCGTCGAACGACAGGGTGGTGCCCGCGGAGCGCGCTGAGGCGAAGAACCGGATCGAGGCCACGGGGAACTCGCGCTCGGCCAGCAGACGGCGCATGACGCCACCCACCTGGCCGGTGGCGCCGACGACGGCGACGTGCACGCCGTACTCGGAGATCTGGACCATGTCAGCGCCCCGTTCCTGCGTAGACGACCGCCTCGCCGTCCACGCCGTCGAGCTCGAACGCGGTGTGCACGGCGCGCACCGCGTCGTCCAGCGAGTCCGCGCGGGTGACCACCGAGATGCGGATCTCCGAGGTGGAGATCATCTCGATGTTGATCCCGGCGTCGCGCAGCGCGCCGAACAGCCGCGCGGAGACGCCGGGGTGGGACTTCATGCCCGCGCCCACGAGCGACAGCTTGCCGATCTGGTCGTCGAACTGCAGCGAGTCGAAGCCCAGCTCGCCCTGCACGGCCGTGAGGGCTGCCATGGTGGCGGGGCCGTCGCCGTCCGGCAGCGTGAAGGAGATGTCGGTGAGCCCTGTGGCCGCGGCCGACACGTTCTGCACGATCATGTCGATGTTCGCGCCCGCGCCGGCGACGACCTCGAAGATGCGGGCGGCCATGCCCGGCACGTCGGGGACGCCGATCACGGTGATCTTGGACTCGGACCGGTCGTGCGCGACGCCGGAGATGATCGGGGCTTCCATGACGTTCTCCTTCGACTTCTTCTCGGCCGCGACCACCCGCGTGCCGTCGTGGGCGCTGAACGAGCTGCGGACGTGCACCGGCACGCCGTACCGGCGCGCGTACTCGACGCTGCGCAGCGCCAGCACCTTGGCGCCGCAGGCCGCGAGCTCCAGCATCTCCTCGTAGGAGACCCGGTCGATCTTGCGGGCGGCCGGGACGATGCGCGGGTCGGCGGTGAACACGCCGTCGACGTCGGTGTAGATCTCGCAGACGTCGGCGCCGAGGCCCGCCGCGAGCGCCACGGCCGTGGTGTCGGAGCCGCCGCGCCCGAGGGTGGTGACGTCGTTGGTGCCCTGCGTGACGCCCTGGAACCCGGCCACGATGGCGACCTGGCCCTTGTTCAGGGTCTCGCGGATGCGGTGGGGCACGACGTCGACGATCCGCGCCCGCCCGTGCACGGCGTCCGTGATGACGCCGGCCTGCTGGCCCGTGTAGGACTTGGCCTTCACGCCCAGGTTGGTGATCGCCATGGCGAGCAGCGACATGGAGATGCGCTCGCCCGCGGTGAGGAGGATGTCGAGCTCCCGCTGCGGCGGGAGGGGGGTGATCTGCTGGGCGAGGTCGAGGAGCTCGTCGGTGGTGTCGCCCATGGCGCTCACCACCACGACCACGTCGTTGCCCGCTCGCTTGGCCTCGGCGATCCGCTTCGCGACCCGCTTCACGCTGCGCGCGTCGCCGACCGAGGATCCGCCGTACTTCTGCACGACAAGTGCCATGCGCCTGCCTTCCGTTGCCGGCCTCCGTCTGTCTCAACGGCCCGCCGGGTGGTTGGGTTTGCGGATCGATGGTACTGCGGCGGGCATCCCGGGCGATGTGGCGTTCATCGTGCGGGACGGTGAGGCGGAAGCCGCCTGGACGATACGTAAAGAATCGCGGACTGTGCGTTATGGAAGGTATCCCCGAACTCCCTGAGGATCGACACCGAACCGATCGGCACCGAGAGAGTGACGGAGACAACGCATGGGACACCTCGACGACAGGACAGCGGTCGTGACCGGGGGCAGCACCGGCATCGGCCTGGCCACCGCCGTACGGCTCGCGGACGAGGGCGCACACGTCTTCGTGACGGGCCGGCGTGAGGCCGAGCTGGAGGCCGCGGTCAAGACGATCGGGACCGACCGCGCCACGGGGGTGGCCGGCGACATCGCGCAGGCGGCCGACCTCGACCGCCTCTACGACGCGGTCCGCGCCCGGGGCAAGGGGCTGGACGTGCTCGTCGCGAACGCCGCGGTCGCGGAGTTCGTGACGCTGGAGCAGACCACCCAGGACCACTTCGACCAGACCTTCGCGGTCAACGTCCGGGGCACGCTGTTCACCGTGCAGAAGGCGTTGCCGCTCCTCAACGACGGCGCCTCTGTCATCCTGACCGGCTCCACGTCCGCCGACCGGGGCATGGCGGCGTTCGGCGCGTACGCGGCGTCGAAGGCGGCGGTCCGGTCGTTCGCGCGCACCTGGTCGACCGAGCTGAAGGATCGCGGCATCCGCGTCAACGTGGTCTCGCCGGGCATGATCGAGACGCCGGGCGGCACGGCCGTCAACGGCGGCGAGGAGGCCATGCCGGCCGTCCGTGCCGCCGCCGCCTCCTTCGTGGTCGCGGGCCGCATGGGTGAGCCCGAGGAGGTCGCCGCGGCGATGGCCTTCCTGGCCTCGCCGGAGGCCGGGTACGTCGTGGGCGCGAACGTCTACGTGGACGGCGGGGCGAACCAGGTCTGAGCCGCCGAGAGGGGTGGGGTCCCGCTGGACCTCACCCCTGGCCGGCGAAGACCTCCCAGGCCAGCCGCGCGATGAGGGCGCCCACCACGACGACGAACACGATGCGGACGAACCTCGACCCCTTGGCCACTGCCATGCGGGCGCCGATGTAGGCGCCCACCAGGTTGGCGAGCCCCATCGCCAGCCCGAGCGTCCACACGACGGCGCCGCTGGGCACGAAGAAGAGGAGCGCGCCCAGGTTGGTGGCGAAGTTCACGATCTTGGCGATCGCGGACGCCGGGAGGAACGAGTAGCCGAGGGCGCTGACGAGGCTGATCACCAGGAACGTGCCGGTGCCCGGGCCCAGGAGGCCGTCGTAGGCGCCGATCAGCAGGCCGATGAGGGCGGCGATCCGCTTGTGCCCGTTGCCGACCCAGCGCAGGTCGTCGTGCTGGCCGACGTTCGGCTTGAGCAGCGTCCAGACGAGCACGCCGACGAGCACCACGAGGATGATCGGCTTGAAGAGCTGGTCCGGGATGTGCGACGCCCCGATCGCACCCGCGAACGCCCCGGCCAGAGCCGCGAGCGCCATGGGGCCGGCGGTGCGCAGGTCGGGCTGGACGCGCCGGTAGTAGGTGATGGCGCTGGTGGAGGTGCCCATGATGCTGGCGAGCTTGTTGGTCGCCAGCGCCTGGACGGGGCTGATGCCCGGCACGAGCAGCAGCGCGGGGAGCTGGATCAGCCCTCCCCCGCCCACCACGGCGTCGACCCACCCGGCCGCGAGGCCGGCGAGCAGGAGCAGGACGATGGTCAGCAGATCGAGTTCGGGCACGGGTGCATTGTGCGTGAATCGGTTCGACGGCCCGGGAAGCGTCTCGTCCGGTGGTTCTCCGGCGGCGCGCTCAGACGGGCAGTCGGCGCAGTACGGCAGCGTGCTCAGGCGGGCAGGCGGCGCGGTACGGCGGCGTGCTCAGGCGGGCAGGCGGGCGCCGCGGCGGACGGTGACCGGGGAGCCGTCGGCGACGAACGCCGAGACCGGAGGGGCGGCCAGGCCGTCGGCGAAGGCTGCCCCGTAGACCTGTTCGACGTCGCACTCCAGGCCGGGGTCGCGCACCTGCCACACCTGCCAGCTCGGGTGCTCGACGCGGTACTCGACCGCGCCGCCGCCCCGCTGGGCGGCGTACCCCCAGTAGTGCTCGGTGACGAACTGCTCGTGGGAGCCGTCGACGAGCGGCTGCGGAGCTCCCACGGTCGTGGCGCGCACGCTGTGCCACGCCCCGGCGTCGCGCCACGAGTACTCGACGAGGCCGCCGGAGGTGACCGCGCCGTCGTGCAGGTCGACGCGGTGCCGCATGGGGCGCGCCACGTAGTTCTCGCCGTACGCGAGGCGCGCGACGGCCGCGAGCGCGGGGCGCGGCACGATCTCCTTGACGAAGACGACGCCGCGCCGCCAGCCGCCGGCGGTGCGGCGGCGCACGTAGAACCGCAGGTTGATCTCGTCGAAGTCGCGGTGGAACGGGACGGGCACGCCGAGCAGGCGGGTGCCCAGGAACCGGAATCCGACCATGCTGACCAGGTGGGTGCCGTCCCACGCGTCCAGCTCGACGCCGTGCGGCACGAGCGGGCGCAGGACGGCGGGGTCGACGGCGTAGTTGAGCAGCACGAGGTGGCGCCACTGCGCCGTGAGGAACATCCCCGTCCGCGGCTCGGGTCCGGTCACGCGGGGAACGTACCAGGGGCCGCGTGTGGGTGACGCCCCGTAGGCTGACCTCTTGTGTACGAAGGCGCGGTCCAAGACCTGATCGACGAGCTCGGCCGGTTGCCCGGCGTCGGGCCCAAGAGCGCGCAGCGCATCGCGTTCCACCTGCTCGCGACCGACAACCAGGAGGTCAAGCGGCTGGTCGACGCGCTCACCGAGGTGAAGCTGCGCGTCCAGTTCTGCGAGCTCTGCGGCAACGTCGCGGAGGCCGAGCGCTGCCGCATCTGCCTCGACCCGCGGCGCAGCGACGAGGTGATCTGCGTCGTGGAGGAGCCCAAGGACGTGGTCGCGATCGAGCGCACCCGCGAGTTCCGCGGGCGGTACCACGTGCTGGGCGGCGCCATCAATCCCATCGAGAACGTGGGCCCGGACGACCTGCGCATCAGCGAGCTCCTGGCCCGGCTGGCGGACGGGACGGTGCAGGAGGTCATCCTCGCCACCGACCCGAACGTCGAGGGAGAGGCCACGGCGACCTATCTTTCCCGACTGATGGGTCACATGGGTATCACTGTCTCGCGGCTGGCCTCGGGTCTGCCGGTGGGTGGAGACTTGGAGTACGCGGACGAGGTGACGCTCGGGCGCGCGTTCGAGGGCCGCCGGATCATCGGCAACGACAAGTAGGTGGGGATGACGATGAGCGAGATCACGCCCGGGTCGGACCTCCAGGAGGTCGCCGACCAGGTGTCCGCGCAGGCACGGACGTTCCTGTCGACGGTGACGCAGGTGGCGTCCGGCGGTATGCCGGGGGCCGAGCTGTCGCTCCTCGTCCTGGCGACGTCCGACCTGCTGGCGGCCGGGGCACGGCTCGCCGCGATCGTGGACGTGGTGCCCAAGGAGCGCTACGAGCCGGACACCGGCCCGGACACCGATCTCGACCCGCTGCGCGAGGCGCTGTCGAAGGTGTTCGACGGTTTCGACGACTACACCGAGGTCGTGGACCCGGTGCTGGGCGCGGAGGTCGGGTCGGCCTCCCTGTCGGGTGACCTCGCGTGCGTCGCCGAGGCGCTGGCCAAGGGCCTCCAGCACTTCGACAGCGGCCACGAGCTCGAGGCCCTGTGGTGGTGGCAGTTCTCCTACTTCTCGCTGTGGGGCGAGCGGGCGGCGTCCGCCCTGCGTGTGCTCCAGGTGCTCCTCGCGCACGTCCGCCTGGACGTGGAGGACGACGTCGCCGCCGAGGCGGAGTACGACGCCCTCCACTCCTGACGGTCAGGCGACGCGGGTGCCCTGCGGCAGGTGCGCCGTCGGGACGCGCAGGCGGTTCACCGCGACCACGACGCCGGCCGCGCCGAGCAGCAGGTCGAAGCCGAGGCCCCAGGGCCACACGAGCTGGTCGGTGACCCGGACGGGCTCGACGGGCGAGTCGGCCGAGTCGACCATGTAGCTGCACCAGTCCTGCTCACCGGTCTCGCCGGTGCGCGCGTACCGGACGCCGTACTGGAGCAGCGCGAGCAGGTTGCCGTCGTCGGCGAGCGTCTCCGGGTCCCCGGTCAGGGGCTGCGCGTCGGCGACCACCACGAACGGGTTGGGGGCCAGCAGCCACCAGGTGCGCTCGCTGTGCCAGACATCGACCTCGTGCGTCTGCCACTCGCACTCGGGCGCCTCGGTCTCCTCCCAGGTGTACCCGGGCTCGACATCCCAGACCCGGACCTCCTGCGGGCTGGTGGTCACCGGCACGAGCAGGGCGAACACGATCGGCAGCACCGCGGTGACCCCGCCGAGGGTGAGGTACGTCAGCACCGCGGACCCGGACGTCTTGCCGACCACCGCCGAGAAGCCGAGCCCGACGGCGCACACGACGCCCAGCACGAGCGCCAGCATGAGCACCGTGGTGAGCAGCGCGAGCCAGGACACGCCCCCGCCGACCAGTGCCCAGGCCAGGAACGGGATGCTCGCCACGAGGAAGGCGAGAGCCGCGATCCAGGCCGCCGCCAGCTTGCCGAGCACGATCTCCGCGGGCGACAGCAGCGTGACCTGCAGTGTCGCGAGCGTGCCCGCGTTCCGGTCGCCGTTGATCGCACCCGACGAGAGGGTGGGCGCCACCAGCAGCCCGAGGAACAGCACGAAGCCGACGACGATGCTGTAGACCATGCCGCCGAACGGCTCGCCGCTCGGGGCGTCCCCCGCGAGGATCGCGAAGGCGCCCGTGGTGAGCAGCGTGATCAGGCCGACCACGAGGAACCACACGACCAGCGCGGTCTTCCACCGCGTGGACCGCACGCGCTGGCGCAGCTCCAGCACCGTGACGGTGCGCAGGCCGTGCCAGGACAGGGACCACGTGCCACGCCCGCCGGCGCGCGGCGCGGCCGGGGCAACTTCCACGTCGACGCTCATCGCCGCTCCTCCTCCAGGGCCAGGTAGGCCTGCTCCAGCACGCCGCCCGCGGGCGCGAGACTCGACACCTCGACGCCGCCCTCGACCGCCGAGCGCAGCAGCGCCGCGGCCGCGGCGTCCCCGGCGAGCTCGACGAGCACCCCGGGCCCGTCGGTGTCCGGGCGGTAGGCCGTACCGTGCTGGTCCAGCCAGGCGGTGAGCGCAGCGGGGTCCAGACCCGTCAGCCGCCACTCGCGCGGCAGGTCGCCGTCGGCCACGGAACGCGTGGCGACCGTGCGCCCGCGCGAGATGAACACGGCGTCGTCGGCCATCTCGTCGAGCTCGGTGAGCACGTGCGAGGAGACCAGGATCGTCTTGCCCTGCGCCGCGAGACGCCGGACCAGCACGCGCAGGTCCACGCGGGAGCGCGGGTCCAGACCCGAGGCGGGCTCGTCGAGGAGCAGGACGTCGGGATCGTGCACCAGGGCCCGCGCCAGGCCGAGGCGCTGCTTCTGGCCTCGGGACAGGACGTGCGCGGGCTGGTCGGCGAGGTCGGACAGGTGCACGAGGTCGAGCAGCTCGCCCGCGCGGGCCCGGCCGGCGGCGGCGCCGATGCGGTAGGCCGCCGCGACGGTGGTCAGCACCTCGCGGGCGGTCAGGGAGTCCCACGTGCCGAACACGTCCGGCATCCAGCCGGTCCGCGAGCGCGCCGCATAGCTGTCGGTCACCGGGTCGGCCCCCGCGACGCTGATCGTGCCCCCGTCGGGCGTCAGGAGTCCGGCGAGCATGAGCAGGAGAGTCGTCTTGCCCGACCCGTTGGGCCCGATCAGCGCGGTGACACGACCTGGTGCGGCGACCAGGTCGACGTCGGCCACGGCATGGACCGGCCCGAAGGAACGCCGCACGCCCTGCGCGCGGATACCACCGTCTGGTGTCATGCCGGGACAGTAGCGCGGGACACGCTCGCGAACCGTCAGGCCGGGGGATGAACCCGGGTCCCACCTCGGGATGACATCGCAGGTCAGCCCACGCACCCCTACGGTGGAGCGATGACCACCACCCTGCCGCCCTGGCTGCGGACCGCCTTCGCCGCGCCCAACGCCCTGTACCGCCACGGCATGGGGCGGGTGCTCGGCAGGAAGTTCCTCCAGCTCACCCATGTGGGCCGTAAGAGCGGCACTGCGCACACCGTGGTGCTGGAGGTGCTGCGGTACGACAAGGACTCCGGCGAGGCGGTGGTGATCTCCGGGTTCGGCGCGCGGGCCCAGTGGCTCCGCAACCTCCGGGCGAACGGGGACGCCCGGGTCAGCTTTGGTCGCGCGCCGCGCCGGGCGGAGGTCCGGTTCCTGGAGGCGGACGAGGCGGTCGACGTCATGACCGCCTACGAGAGGCGCTACGGCGTGCTCCGGCCCGTGCTGCGCAGGACGCTCGGTCTGCTGCTCGGACAGGACTACCGGGGCACGGACGAGGACCGTCGCCGGCTCGTGGAGACGCTACCGCTGGTCGCCTTGCGCCCTGCGTGACGGCGGGCGGGGTGCTCCGGCTCAGGCGCGCCGGGCCGTGCCCGTCGCGTCCAGGAAGCCACGTTCGCCGAACGAGACGTTGCGGTCGACCACGACCGCGACCTCGTCCCCCGAGAAGCGCAGCGTCAGACGCCACTCGAACGGCGTACCCAGGAAGACGATCCGGCCCTGCAGCGTCGACTCGTCCGCCCAGGCGGCGGCCGTGGCGACGTCGGCCGGGGCGCCCAGGAGCGAGCAGGTGCCCTGGCTCCACTCCCCGTACCCGAACCGCACCGTGTGGTCCAGGCCGCCGATGGTCATCGTCACCTCCGTCCGGCCGTCGGGGGCGCGGCCCAGGAGGACGGCGCTCACGTCGCGCTCGTTCGGCGCCAGCACGAAGGTCGCACCGTCCAGGGCCGCCTCGACCGGGCTCGACGCCGCACCGGCCGGGGTCGGCAGCGCGGTCTCGACCGGGGCTGCCAGGTCGGGCGTGCCGCCCTCGGGAGCGACCCAGGCGTCGTCGGGCAGCAGCGTGTCCCAGACGACGTCGAGCACGGACTGGAGGTCCGCCAGGCCCGACGTCATGGTGATCACCAGGTCCTTCTCCGGCCACACGACGATGTACTGCCCGAACGCGCCGTCGGCCCGATAGGCACCGTGGCGGCACTGCCAGAACTGGTAGCCGTAGCCCTGGTTCCAGTCGGGCCAGTCGTGCGGGCCGTTCGGGACCTGCTGCGCCGAGGCCTGCGCCACCCACTCCGCCGGGACGAGCTGCTCGCCCGCCCAGGTTCCGCCCTGCAGGTAGAGCTGGCCGAACGCCGCCATCTCCTCCGTGGTGATCGACAGCCCGAACCCACCCGTGTCGATGCCGTCCGGGTCCTGCTCCCACGCGGCGTGCGTGATGCCAAGCGGGGCCAGCAGGCGAGGCGTCAGGTAGTCGAGCAGACGCCGGCCCGTGAGCCGGTGCAGGATCGCCGACAGCAGGTAGGTCGCACCCGTGTTGTAGACGAAACGCGTGCCCGGCTCGTGCTCCACCGGCTGGGCCAGGATGGCACGGGCCCAGCGTGCCCCGGGCAGCGTGATGGTGCGGTCGATGCCCTCCATGGTGGAGGCGCTGTGGCCGGTCGTCATGGTCAGCAGGTCACGCACCCGCATGGCGCGCAGGTGCTCACCCGGGTCGGCGGGGACGTCGTCCGGCAGCAGGTCGACGACCCGGTCGCCCAGGCTCAGGAGACCCTCGTGGACCGCGAGGCCGACAGCCGTGGACGTGAAGCTCTTGCTCACCGAGAACATCGTGTGCGGACGGTCCGCGGTGTGCGGGTGCCACCAGTTCTCGGCGATCACGTGCCCGTGACGCACCACCATCACGCTGTGCACGTCCTCCAGGCGGTCCAGGCGACCGACGAGTCGGCGCAGCGCCGTGGGATCCACACCCTGTGCGCGCGGGGTGGAACGGGGCAGGATCCGCGACATGCTGGAGCACGTCCTTTCGGTGGGGGACGCGACATTCTTGCGGACCGGACGCGGCGCCGGAAGCCGGGGTCGGCATCCGATACAGCCCCGTGGCCGGCCGGCCCTGCTCAGTCCTGGAGCCGTTCCCGGGCCTCCATCAGGGCGAATCCCAGCAGGTTGAGGCCACGCCAGGCGGCGGGCCGCTCCGCGTTCTCGTTCCGGGCGCCCATCCCGATGCCCCAGACGCGGTCGCGCGGGCTGGCCTCGACGAGCACCCGGGAGCCGGTGCGCAGCAGGAAGTCGCGCAGCTCGGGGCGCGAGGCGAACTTGTGCACGTTGCCGCGCACCACGATCTCGAACCGTTCGCGTACCCACACGGCATCGTCGAAGTCACGCACCGTGCGACCCGCCGCCTTCGCGAGCGCGGGGTTCGGCGCCTCGACCGCGGCCCGTTCGGCCTCCGGGTCACCGAACAGGCGGGCCTTCTGCGCCATCATCCAGTGCTCGGCGGTGCGGTAGTGCACGCCGTCCACGGTGAAGGGCGCTTCGAACCACTGGCTCAGGCTGCCCCTGCCGACCGAGCCGTCCGGCTCCGGCTGGTGCCCCCAGAAGTGCAGGTACCGGGGTGTCGCGCCCGCGTCGACGAGTGCCCGGAGCTCGTCGACGGAACGGGCGGAGGCAGGCCGGAGCGTGACGTCGTGGGACATGCCCGGAAGTGTGCCAGGAGCCTCTGACACGGCTCGCCGTCGGAGTCATCCCGTTCACGATGGCGTTCGCGACTCATCCGAGGTGCCGCCCGAGGTGCCGCGGCATCGAGCGCGCGTCTCAGCCCGCGTCTCCTACCGCGACGACCTCGACCTCGTAGCCGTCCTCGTCCTCCAGGTAGGCCGCGTAGTGATCGGGACCTCCCGCGTGCGGGTGCCGCTCCGGGAAGAGGAGAGCCCAGCCGTGCTGGGTGGCCTCGTCGACGAGCCTGTCCACGTCGGCACGGGTACCGCCCTGGAACGCGAGGTGGTTGAGCCCGGGCGCGAGGCGGTCGTGCGCCCCGGCCACCATGGCCGGGCTCTGCTCGACGACGACATAGGTGCCGTCCAGGATCCAGCTCACCCCGGCGCTCCACCGCTGGTGCTCGGCGTACCCGAGCGTGGTCAGGAGCCAGCCCCATGATCGCTCGGCACGCGCCAGCGACGGAACCCACAGCTCGACGTGGTGCAGCCGTCCCCGGGTCACGGTGCGGCCGCCGCGATCACGCGGGTCAGGCTGCGGTGCAGCAGCCCGAGCTCCTCCGCCGACATGCCCAGGCGCGCCATGATCGCCGGCGGAACCTCGAGGGCACGCTCCCGCAGCGCGCGGCCCTCGTCGGTGAGCTCGACGGCGAGCGCCCGCTCGTCGCGAGGGTCGCGCCCCCGGGACACGTAGCCGATCGCCTCGAGCCGCTTGAGCAGCGGCGACAGCGTGCCGGGGTCGAGCTGGAGCAGCCCGCTGAGCTGCTTGACCGAGAGGGGCGACTGCTCCCACAGCGCCAGCATCACCAGGTACTGCGGATGGGTGATCCCCATCGGTTCGAGCAGCGGGCGGTACAGCGCGATGACGCTGCGCGAGGCGACCGCGAGGGCGAAGCAGACCTGGCGGTCGAGGGCCAGGAGGTCTTCGGGCGCACTCGCCGCGGACTCGGCCGGGGCGTGGCTCCCGGCGGGCACGTCCGCCTCGCCGGCGGTCACCTTCGAGGTGGACTTCGAGACAGACGTCGAGGCGGACGGCGACGCGGCTCCCGTCCTGGGCGTGACGGCCATGGAGCTCCTCTCCGATCTTGACCAGGCTATCAGTTGGTGTGCAAACTATTGGTACACCAAATAAGTGGAGGCACACCATGCGCAACAGCGACGGCCTGACCCTGGGCTACCGCTTCAAGTGGCGGCTCAACTGGCTGCTGCTCCACGTGGCCGGCCCCGCCGAGCAGGCCGACGACACCGACCCCCGCCGCCGGATGGAGCGCGAGCGCGCCGCGCTCGTCGCCCGCAACCGTGCGGAGCGGGACGCCCGCTGAGCCGGTCAGTGCCCGGCCGCGGTGAGCAGGTCCCGGGACAGCGGGGCGAGCGGATAGCGTGCGACCGGGTCCGCCGGGTCGATCCACACGAGCTCCTCGAGCTCGGCCCGGACGGCGATCTCCACGCCAGGGCGCAGCCGCACGCGGTAGGCGTGGGCATCGACGACATGATCGGGCTCGTTGGCGGCGACCGCGCCGAACCGGCCCAGGCTCTCGACGTCGGCCGGGTCCAGCCGCAACCCGACCTCCTCCTCGAACTCGCGCAGCAGCGCGGCCAAGGGCTCCTCCCCCGGCTCGATCTTGCCGCCCACCTGCATGAAGGCCTGCGTCCCCCGCTTGCGGACCAGCAGGTGCCGCCCGTCGGCGCGCTCCACGACCGCCGCGACGATCCGCAGCGTCGTCACCGGGTTGTCCGCACTCATGCCTGCTCCACGATCTCGTCGATCACCGTTCCGCCCAGCACCTGCACCACGAGCGGCACGCCGACCAGGCCGGCCGAGGTGATGTCCGGGTCGTCGTCGGACGGTTCGTCGTAGAAGTCCGGCCCGCCACCCGTCCCGGTCTGCGGCTCGGGCCTGTGCACGGCCGCTCGCGCCTCGGGCGCACCACTCGCAGCGCGTGCCCGTCGCTCGTTCGCCTGCCGCAACGCCTCGCGTGCACTGCCCGCGCCCGACGTCGGAGCGCGGGTGGGCGCCGGAGCCTGCTCCTCGTACACCGGCTCGGGTTCAGGCATGTCGTAGTCCGCCGGGGGCTCGGACGCACTCGCCCCCGAGAGCCATGCCTCGTCGGCAGCGCTCGCCGCCGACGGCGGACGGGCCGCAGGACGGGTGGGCTCCGGGCGCGCCGCGTCGGGCCCGGACGGCTCCGGACGAGACGGCTCGGGACGGGACGGCTCGGGGCGTTCGGCGACAGCGACGCTCCCCGACGCCACAGCAACACCTGCGCGCGCGCTCGCCGGAGAGCTGCCCGACGCACCACCTGGCACAGCACCCGGTACACCACCCGGTGCAGGCGCGGTGACAGCCGCCGCCGAGGCGACCCCACCGCCGGGAGCAGGCACGTCCGGCCAGTCCGACACCGGCGGCGCAGCCGGGGCCGAAGCTCCGGCGCCCTCTGCCCCCGGTCCGGACCCGCCGCCGGGCGACGGCGTCGTACCGCGCCCCCCTGCGGAACCACCGGGTGCGCCACCGCCAGGGGCACCACCACCGGGTGCACCGCCACCCGACGGCCCCTCGTCGAGGGTCGCCTCGACCCGTACGCGGATGCCGAGCGTCTGGTAGACCGCTTCTTCCACGGCGCTGGTGTGCCGGGCGTTCGAGAAGGCGCGGGCGAGCCCAGGAGCCGCGAACCCCAGCTTCAGCGTGCCGCTGTCCAGCGCTGCGACCTGGGCGTTCGGGCCGACGAGCGACCACGTCACGCGGGCCGCGGCAAGCGCACCGAGCACCTCGGGCCAGCGCCGCCGGACGGTCTCCGTGGTGACCCCGGGCTCGACGCCGTCTGCCGCGGGTGCCTCACCGCCTGACCGGGACGAGACGGGGGCTGCCGCGGCCTCAGGCGCGGCAGGGGCAGCCGCTGCGGGAGCGGACGCGGTCGCCTCGGGCGTCGGTGCGGCCTCGGGCGCGGCCACGTCCGGTCGCGGCGTCTCTTCTGCGGGCGGCGTCTCCACCGGTGCGGGCGCCGCAGGCGCCGAGCCGGTCGACGCGTGGGCGACATCCGATCCGGCGGCTTCGGGCCCTGCGGCGTCCGACCCCGATTCCTGGAGGGGCTCCGCCGCGGCGGGAGCGTCCGGTGCGGCAGGCTCCGGAGCCGGCTCCGCCGTCGGAGCGGGGCGGGTTGCAGCCGGGGCCTGTGCCGGCGTCCGGCCCGGCTCGTCCCGCTTTCTGCGCGCGTCCAGCACGGCCCGTGCCGCGGCCGGACCGGTGAGCCCGCTGGCAGACGACGGGTCGGCCGGCGCGGAGGCGCCGGACACGGATGCGGCACCGGCCACGGGCGCCGACGGCGCTCCGGATCCGACGATCCCCCCGCGTTCCAGCCGGTCGATGCGCGCGGCGAGCCCCGCGGCGCCGTCGTCGGCCCCGGGCAGGAGCAGGCGCGCGCACAGGAGCTCCAGGTGCAGGCGCGGCGAGGTCGCACCCGTCATCTCGGTCAGTGCGGCATTCACCAGGTCTGCCGCGCGGGAGAGCTCGGCCACGCCGAGGCGCCCCGCCTGCGTGCGCATGCGGTCGAGCTGATCGGTCGGGATGCCGCGCAGCACGGCGCTGGCCGCATCGCCCGAGACCGCGATGACGATGAGATCGCGCAGGCGTTCCAGGACGTCCTCGACGAACCGGCGCGGCTCGTGCCCCGTCGCGATGATCTGGTCGACGACCCGGAAGATCGAGCCTCCGTCGCGGGCGGCGAGCGCGTCCACGACGTCGTCCAGCAGGCTCGCGTGGGTGAAGCCGAGCAGCCCCACCGCCAGGTCGTAGTCCACGACCCCGCCCGTCGCGCCGGCGATGAGCTGGTCCATCACGGACAGGGAGTCGCGGACGGATCCCCCGCCCGCTCGCGTGACCAGCGGGAGCACCCCGCTGCCCACCTCGATCCCCTCGGCGCCGCAGAGCTGCTCCAGGTACGGGGACAGGACGTCCGGCGGCACGAGCCGGAACGGGTAGTGGTGCGTGCGCGACCGGATGGTGCCGATGACCTTGTCCGGCTCCGTGGTCGCGAAGATGAACTTGATGTGCGGCGGCGGTTCCTCGACGATCTTGAGCAGCGCGTTGAAGCCCTGCGGCGTCACCATGTGCGCCTCGTCGAGGATGAAGATCTTGTACCGGTCGCGCGCCGGGGCGAAGGTGGCGCGCTCACGCAGGTCGCGCGCGTCGTCGACACCGTTGTGCGACGCCGCGTCGATCTCCACCACGTCGAGCGAACCGGGGCCGCCGCGCGCCAGCTCGACGCACGAGGGGCACTCGCCGCACGGGGTGTCGATCGGCGACTCCGGCGTGTTCTTCGCGCAGTTCAGGGTGCGCGCGAGGATGCGGGCGGACGTCGTCTTGCCACAGCCGCGCGGACCGCTGAACAGATAGGCGTGGTTCACCCGCCCGCTGCGCAAGGCTTGCATCAGGGGACCCGTGACGTGGTCCTGGCCGATCACCTCGGCGAACGTCTCGGGCCTGTAGCGGCGGTAGAGGGCGGTGCTCACCCCCGCAACGATAGACGCCACCACCGACACTCGTGTCCCGGCCGTCCACAACGGTGCTCGCGCAGCGTGCGAGAGGCCGGCGCAGCCACGCCCTGCCTGCCGTCGGAGGTCACGGTGGAAGGATCGCGGCTCGGAAGGCCGCTCCTGCGCCCGTACGGGAGTTGTCCACGGACTGCCCCCCTACCGCCGCAGCGCCCGCCGGGCCAGGGCGTTGCCCAGCCACTGGACCGCCTGCACGATCACCACGATGATCACGACCACCACCGCGGTCACGGCCCAGTCGTACTGCCGGTAGCCCTGGACGATCGCGAAGTCGCCCAGGCCACCCGCGCCCAGGTACCCGCCGATCGCGGACATGTCCAGCACGCCCACGAACAGGAACGTGTATCCGAGGATCAGGGGCGCGAGCGCCTCCGGCACCAGCACGGTCCGCACGATCCGGAACGGCGACGCGCCCATCGCACGCGCCGCCTCGACGACCCCGGGATCGATCGAGACGAGGTTCTGCTCGACGAGCCGCGCGAAGACGAAGGTCGCCATGAAGCTCATCGCGAACGTGAACGCCTCGATGCCGATCGTCTTGCCGATGACGGCGCGGGTCAGCGGGCCCAGCGCCACCAGGAAGATGATGAACGGCACCGGTCGCACGATGTTCACCGCGAGGTTCAGCACCGCGAACACGACCCGGTGCTGCAGCAGGTTCCCCGGCCGGGTCAGGTACAGCCCGAGCCCGAGCGCCAGGCCCAGGACGCCGCCGACCAGCAGCGTGATCAGCACCATGAACGCGGTCTGGCCCGCGGCCTCCCAGAGCAGCGGTGTCAGCCGCTCCCAGTCCTCGGTCATGCGTCAGCCCTCCCGTGATCGTCCACCCAGGTCACGCTCCGCAGCGCTGCCACCGCGGCCTCGACGGCAGCGGCCTCTCCGACGAGCTCCACCGTCAACGACCCGTACGGCCGCTCGGCGACCTCGGTGATCCCGCCGAACACGACGGTGCCGTCCACGCCGTGCTCGCGCAGCGTCCGTGTGAGCACGGCCGACGAGCCGGCCACCTCGTCCACGCCGACCGTCACGATGTGCCCGGTGTGCCGGGCCCGTAGCCGGGCCAGCACCTCGGGAGAGGGCCGGTCGCGCAGGGCCGTCGCGACGAACCGCCGCGTGGTGTCGTGCGCGGGCGCGCTGAACACCTGGTAGGCCTCGCCCACCTCGACCACGTGCCCGCGCTCCATCACGGCCACGCGGTGGCAGATCGACCGCACCACGTCCATCTCGTGCGTGATCACCACCACGGTGATCCCGAGCTCACGGTTGACGCGCTGGAGCAGGTCCAGCACGTCGCGCGTGGTCTCGGGGTCGAGGGCCGACGTCGCCTCGTCCGCCAGCAGGATGCGCGGGTTCGTCGCCAGTGCCCGGGCGATCCCGACGCGCTGCTTCTGCCCGCCCGACAGCGTGGACGGGTACACCCCGGCCTTGTCCGCCAGGCCGACGAAGTCCAGCAGCTCCGCGACACGCGCCTCCCGGCGAGCACGCGGCCAGCCGGCGACCTCGAGCGGGTAGGCGACGTTCCCCGACACGGTCCGGGAGGAGAGCAGGTTGAACTGCTGGAACACCATCCCGATCCCGGCCCGGACGGGGCGCAGGCGCGCCTCGCTCAGGGAGCCGAGGGACGTGCCGTCCACCACGACGTCGCCGCCGGTGGTGCGCTCGAGCGCGTTGATCAGGCGGACGAGGGTCGACTTCCCCGCGCCCGACTGACCGATCACACCGAAGATCTCGCCCTCGCGGATGTCGAGGGTGACCCCGTCGACGGCGCGCACCTCGGCGCCCTTCCCCCGGCCCGGGAACACCTTCGAGGCATTCTCGAACCGGATGATGCTGCTGGTCGCCGCAGGCATCAGGAGGCGTCCTCCTGGATGCCGGCCAGGATCTCCTGCAGCTCGGCCGCGGAGTTGTCTTTGATGACGCCGGTGCCGCCCGACGCCTCGATCACGCCGTCGGTGACCTCCGGGGAGTGGTAGATCTCGACGAGCTGCTGGAACACCTCGTTGTCGGCGTCGGCCCCGCGCGCCACCCACACGTTGATGTAGGGCTCGGCGGCCGACGAGTCGGGGTCGTCCGAGAAGATGGCGTCCTCGGCGGTCAGGTCGGCGTCGCCCACGAAGTCGTTGTTGATGATCGAGGCGTCGACGTCCTGCAGCGCGAGCGCCGTCTGGGCGGCGTCGACCGGGGTCACGGTCACGCGCGACTCGTCCTCGAGCACGTCGGCCGGCGTGGAGAACGCGGTGCCGCCGTCGCGCAGGGCGATCAGGCCGGCCTCCTGGAGCACGAGCAGCGCGCGGGCCTGGTTCGTGTCGTCGTTCGGGATGGCGATCTCGCCGCCGTCGGGGATGCTCTCCACGCTGTCGTGCTTGAGCGAGTAGAGGCCGAGCGGGTAGACGGCGGTGGCCGCGATCGGCGTGAGGTCCGACTCGGTGGCCGTGTTGTAGTTGGCGAGGAACTGCAGGTGCTGGAACTGGTTGAGGTCCAGGTCACCGTCGGTCAGACCCTGGTTCGGGAGCTGGTAGTCGCTGAAGTTCACCAGCTCGACGCTGATGCCCTCCTCCTCGGCCAGGTCGGTGAACGTGGTCCAGTAGTCGTCGCCGGAGTTGACGACGCCGATGCGGACCGGGTCGTCGGCCGAGCCCGTGGCGGGGGTGATCTCGTCGGAGCCCGCGCAGGCGCTCAGGGCGAGGGCGGTGGTGACGGCGAGGCCTGCGGACAGGACAGTGGTGAAACGAGACATGGGTGGGTCCTCTCGGAGCGCACGGACGCGGGTGTGCCTGTGCTCAGGATGCGGGGGGCCGGCGTGTTGCGCAGGCCGACGTACGTCGGCGGGCCACGGCCATCAGCAACGTGGCGAGCTCGGGACGGTGCGGGTGCGACCCTCAGCGGGTCGCGGGAAGGTACGGCGCGCTCAGCGGCCGCACATTCGCCCGCCGCGCACGCGGTCGCGACACATGGCGTCGCGACAGGTGCGCGACGTCGTGGCGGCGGTCCAGGTGCGGGTCATGCGGACATCGTGCGTCACCGCAGGGCGCCAGAGCCAGCCACTTCCGGAAAATCCCATGATGCGGACGAAAACCTGTCCACATGGTGGAGGAGCCGCAGAACTCCGGGCATGAGAGGACCCCCCGCACACCCACCAGAGCTCACTTACCCTTGCTGCCTTCCGGCCCTGGGGGAGTTCGGCGAGATGGTGCCGCACGAGGGGTCTGCCCCCAGCCTAACCGATCCCGGAGGCCCGGCCGAACCCGCGAGCCCCCGCACAGGCCGGGCCCACGCCACGATTCGTTGTCCGAGCGAGGTGTCCGGTATCCTCGTCAGGCCGCGCCAGACTTCGGTCCAGTGGCCGCGCGCTCGCCCAGGGGTGGGACGCGAGGAGGATTCGCCTAGTGGCCTATGGCGCACGCTTGGAAAGCGTGTTGGGTTAACGCCCTCGGGGGTTCGAATCCCCCATCCTCCGCAGTCCGATGACGCGAGACATCACCGATGTCTCGCGTCATCGTCGTTTCGCCCCCACGTCATGTGGCGTTACGGGCACGCTCACCTCGGTCTGGTCGGGTTGACCGGCATCGACCCCTGACCTGGAGGAGAGCACATGTCCACGACCCCCGGCATCTCACGCCGCACCATGCTCACGGCAGCCGGCGCCGTCGGCGCCCTCGGTGCCTCGGCCGCACTGGCCACGCCGGCCGCGGCGCAGACCGCGCACGGCGGCAGGCCCGTGATCGGCCCGGCGCGCGGCGAGTGGCTGCACGCCATGAGCTTCAACGTGCGCTACGACCGCGAGGGTCAGACCCAGCCGGGCGAGCCCGACTACTGGCCGGAGCGAGCGCCGCTCACCGCCGCGTTCCTGCGGTTGGAGCAGCCGACGATCCTCGGGGTCCAGGAGGTGGAGTTCAACCAGCTCACGGCGGTCGAGGAAGGCCTGGGCCGCGGCTACGAGATGGTGGGCTTCGGGCGCGACGGCGGAGCCGCGGGCGAGTACTCGGCCATCTTCTACGACGCGCGCCGGCTGACGGTGACGTGGTGGGACCAGTTCTGGCTGTCCGACACGCCCGCCGTGATCGGCTCGGCCACCTGGGGCAACACCGTGACCCGGATCGTCACGTGGGCCCGGTTCCACGACACCGTGACCGGCCGTGACTTCGTGCACATCAACTCGCACTTCGACCACCAGGCCGAGAACGCCCGCCTCCGCAGCGCCCAGGTGGTCCGGGAGCAGGTCGCCGCGGCCGGCCTGCCCGTCGTCTTCACGGCGGACTGCAACGCCGCGGCCGAGGCGTCCGCTCCGTACGACGTGCTGGTGACCGACGGCGGCCTCCAGGACACCTGGCTCGCCGCGGACCGCCGGCTCACGCCGTACGCGGGCACGTTCCCCAACTACGGCACCCCGGACCCGGACGGCACCCGCATCGACTGGATCCTCGCCACGCCCGGCGTCGAGGTGCGCTCGGCGGCGATCAACACGTGGACCCGGGACGGCCGGTACCCCAGCGACCACACCCCGGTGCAGGCGCTGCTGCGCATCGGCTGAGGCCCGGCCGCCGGTGCCGCCCGGTCGCGCCGCCCGGCACGCGGACGGCGCGACCGGTCACGCCATCAGGCGCGACGGCGCGTGGCCAGCGCCACGCCGATCCCCGCGGCACCGACCACGAGCCCGGCACCGCCGAGCCACCGGCCCACCGGGTCCACGGCGTCGGTCGTGGCCGCCGCGGCATCGTCCGCACCGTCGGGCGACGTCGCGGCGCCGTGGTGCCCGTCCTCCTCCGCGGCGGTCGTGGTGAGCACCGGCGCGGGTGCCTCGGGCTCCGTGCCGTCGTCCGCCGGGAGGTCGTCCCAGTCGACGACGTTGCCGTCGGTGTAGGTCTGGTGCGCGGGGAGCACCACGGTGGTGCCCTCCTCGGGCAGCGCGCCGACGCGGACGGCGAACTCCTGGTACTCGTGCGGCGGCACCTCGTGCCCCTCCTGGGCGGTCCAGGTCACGCGGACGGGCGCCTCGTCGACGGTCGCGCCCTCTACCTCGAACGGCTCGTCGAGCGTGGCGGTCTCGACCTTCACGTCCCAGCCGGGCAGGCTGCGCGGCGTGACGCTGAGGAAGGGGGTGTCGGTGGGCAGGTCCACGACCAGCTCCGACGTGGACGCCGTGTCCGACTCCGTGGGCACGCGGAACGTCAGGCTCGCGTAGCTCTCGGCGGCGGTGGTGTCGGGGTTCACGGTCACGTGGGCGTACGCCACCGACGGCAGCAGCACCAGGACGGCGGTGGCGGGAACGGCCGCGAGGGCGCGGCGGGCGGGCATGCTGAAGCGAGTCATGTGCTCGGTCCTTCGTTCTGAGGGGTGTGCGGGCGTGCGTGGACGCGCCCCCGCCCGAGATCCTCAGGCCGCGAGGCGCATCACCAGGGCCGGCGGCGGCCCGCGCTCCGGCGCGACGGACAGGTCGACGGAGCCCGACGGCACCACGGGCACGACCGGCACGAGGGCCCGGCGCACGACCGGGAGCCGCAGCGGAGCCGCCGCGAGCGGACGGACCAGCCAGGACGCGAGCAGCCAGATGCCGCGCTCCACACCCACGAGCAACGCGACGGAGACCACCGTGGCCACGACGTGCCAGAGGAGCATCCCCGCGCCGAGCGTGGTCGGCTCGGCCCCGGCCGCGCAGGCCCCGGCGCCGCCGAGGACGGCTCCGGCCGGGTGCGCATGACCCCAGGCCGTCAGGCCGTCGTCGGGCAGGGTGGGCGCCGCGCACGCGCCGCCCAGGTAGGTGAACGCGCGGTGGAGGGCGTACTGGCCGAGGCCGGCCAGCGCCAGGCCACCGGGCCAGCGCACCTGCCGTCGGACGGCGACCGCGGTCACCGCGAGCAGGAGGGCGCCGAGGAGCGCGATCGCCTCGGCGGGCGGCAGATGACCACCGGCCTCGAGGTGCGCCGTCAGGGCGAGGGCGAGGACGACCACGGCCCACAGGAGCGCGCGGCCGAGGCCCACTGCTCCTGAGGACGGGTCCGGCACAGCACGCACCCTAGCCGGGACTACCCCTCGGGCTGAACCTCGTCGGCGGCCTGCTCCGGCACGGCCGGCATGATCTGCTTCTCCGGCGTGATCGAGTCGGCGGGAACGCAGTCCTCGGCGTTGCGCAGCGGCTGGTCGGCGGCCACGTCGACGTCCTTCACGTCGAGGGGCACGTCGTAGTTCTCGCCGATGAGCAGGTCCACCGCGGGGCCGCCCCGGTCGTCGAGCACCAGGCGCATCTTCGGGAACTGCGCGGCCAGCTCGTAGGCCTGCACGATGCCGGTGCGGCCGAACCGGATCTCCGACTCGGGCAGCACCACGGGCACGTTGCCGACCTCCATGATCTCGAAGCCGCGGTCGGAGAGGACGGTCTCGTGGGCCTGGCCGAGGCCGAGCTGACCGTCGGTCGCGTTGAGCAGGCGGACCTTGATCTCGGAGTAGGCGACCGGGAGAGCACCGTCGGGCTGCCCCTCGACCGCCGGGAGGCAGGCGACCGGGTACGTCTTCTGCTCGGAGGCGCCCACCGTGGTGAACGGCCGGTTGAACGGGGAGCTGATCGCCCCCGAGAAGACCGCGAGCGCGAAGATGCCGCAGACCGCCAGGAATGCGATGAGCACACCGAAGACCACGGCCTGGCGCTCGTGCTCGCGGCGCCGGCGCTCCACGCGCGCCTGGTCGTACCCGGGGGTTGTCACGCGTCGAACCTACCTGAGGTCAGCGGATGGTGAGGACACGAGCGTGGAGCACGGGACGCTGCTGGAGGGCCGCCCGCACGGCGCGGTGCAGGCCGTCCTCCAGGTAGAGCGTGCCCTCGTACTCCACGACGTGCGCGAACAGGTCGCCGTAGAACGTGGAGTCCTCCGCGAGGAGCGTGTCGAGGTCGAGCGTGCGCTTGGTGGTCACCAGCTCGTCGAGCCGTACCTGGCGCGGGGGCACGTCCACCCAGTCGCGCGAACGCGACCGCCCGTGCTCGGGGTACGGGCGGCCGTCTCCTACGGCCTTGAAGATCATCGGTCCGTCCTCACTGGGCTCGGCGGGGCACGGTCCGGGAGCGGCGGTACGACCTGCCTGCTGGGCACCGGACGGGCTCCCGCACACTACCGGACGGTACCTGACCGCGACAGCCGGCAGGACGCCGGAGCGGCGTCCTGCCGCTGATCGCGGTCAGGATCGTTGTCGGAACGTCATCGGCCCGGCCGTCAGACGGCCGGGACGTCCCGGCGGCGGAATCCGAGGAAGGCGAGCACGAACAACAGCGCCGCCACCCCGCCCAGTCCCCACAGGTGCGACGCCTCGACCTGTTCGAGCGCGGGGTTGCCCACCCACCAGAACGGCGAGATCTTGCGTGCCCACTCGGGCAGGTCGAACAGGTCGGCGAACATGCCCACCAGGAAGACGTACCCGACCATCACCCAGGCGACGCCGGTGGCCCGCGGCAGCCAGCCGTAGAGGGCGGCCGCGAGACCGACGAGCACCGCGAGGGCCGGCAGGTACGCGAGGCCCAGCTCCAGGTACTCGCCGAACCGGACGTCGTCGTACCCCGTCGAGGCGGCGCCGAACCAGAGCGCGAGCGCGCCGGTGAGCTGGACGACCACCGTGCCCAGGAGCGCGACCACGAGCGAGGACGCGAACCAGCGCCCGCGGGACACCGGCGTGGCCAGCGTGATCTCCGTGCGGCCCGCCTCCTCCTCGCCCTTGACCCGGAGCGCCGCGGCGGTGCCGTAGGCGGCGGCACCGGCCGCGATGTAGAGGCCGAAGATGCCCAGGAAGGTGCGGACCATGTCCTCGTTGCTGCCGAGGAGGGCCGTGTAGATGGGGTTGCCCTCGACGGCGTCGAGCATCTTCGGCACCTCCCGGATGATGGTGCCGGAGCCGAGCCACATGAGGCCGAGGCCGAGCGCCGTCCACATCAGGGCACCCCGCTGCTGCACCCAGGCCAGCGGCCCGGGGCCGGTCAGCGTGGGCCGGGCGTCGGGGTGGCCCGGGCGGACGGCGACCAGCCCGCCCCCGAAGTCGCGCCGCGAACCCAGGAACGCGGCGACCACGATCAGCACGACGATCGCCGCGACGCACAGGCCGAGCGGCCACCACCTGAGGTCCACGAAGACCCGGGTCTGCTGGACCCAGGCGATCGGGGACAGCCACGACAGGGCGCTGCCGTGCCGCTCCTGGACGTCACCCAGCGCACGCAGGAGGAACGCCGCGCCGAGCGCCGCGAGGGACACGCCGACGGCTCCCCGGCCGTGCTCGTACGCCTGGGCAGCGACGAGCGCGACCGCACCGAAGACGAGCGCCCCGAGCGCGATCGCGGAGGTCATCGCGAACGACTGTCCCGCGTCGAAGCCCTGCGCGGTGACCGCCACCGCGCTGGTCACGGCGATGACGACGTTCATGACGAGCACCAGGAGCAGGGCTGCCACGGACGGCGCATGACGGCCCACCGCACCGGCACGCACGAGCTCGGACCTGCTGCTCTCCTCCTCGGCACGGGTGTGCCGCACGACCTGGAGGATGCTCATCACGGCCAGCGTGAGCACGACCCAGAGGATGAACTCGTTCGCGACGGCGGCGCCGGGGGTGTAGTCGTCGATGCCGTAGCCCGGCCCGGTCATGGAGACCATCGCGGGCGACGAGACCAGCACCGAGCGGGCGGCGCTGGCGTCGGGGTCGTCGAGCAGCACGTACTCGCCGAGCCCGCCCGCGTACAGGAGCGTGACGCCGAGGGTCCACCAGAGGATCCGCGTGCGGTCGCGGCGGAGCATGAACCGCAGCAGCATGCCCGTACCGGTGAGGGTGGACCCGAGCGCGGGGCCGGCGACGGCAGGAACCGGCGGTGTGGCGACGGCGGCGCTCATCGCGTACCTGCCGTCTCGGACTGCAGCGCGTCGCCGTAGTGGCGCAGGAACAGCTCCTCCAGCGACGGCGGGGTCGCGGTGAGGCTGCGCACGCCGAGGGCGGTGACGGCGGACAGCACGGTGCCGATCTGCGCGTTGTCGACGTCGAACGTGACCCGGGTCCCGGCGCCGTCGGAGGGCGTGCCGACCAGGTCGTGCACCCCGATCAGGTCGGCGAGGGCCGCGGGGTCGGCCCCGACCACGGCGGTCACGCTCGTGCGGGTGAGGTGGCGCAGCTCGTCGAGCGTGCCGGACTCGACGTCCACGCCGTTGCGGATGATCGTGACGGTGTCGCACACCTTCTCGACCTCGGACAGGATGTGGCTGCTCAGGAGCACGGACCGGCCCGCCGCCTTGGCCTCCCGCACGTAGTCGGTGAACACGGCCTCCATGAGGGGGTCCAGCCCGGAGGTGGGCTCGTCGAGCACGTACAGCTCGGGGTCGGTCAGGAAGGCCGCCACCAGGGCGACCTTCTGCCGGTTGCCCTTGGAGTAGGTGCGCGCCTTCTTGCGAGGGTCCAGCTCGAAGCGCTCGAGCAGCTCGGCCTTGCGGGCCTTGAGGCGGGCCCGGTCGGCGCGCCCGCTGAGGCGGGCGAGGTAGTCGATGCACTCGCCGCCGGTCAGGTTGGGCCACAGGCTCACGTCGCCGGGCACGTAGGTGATGCGTCGGTGCAGCGCGACGGCGTCACGCCAGACGTCGCCGCCGAACAGGCGGGCCGTGCCGGACTCGGCCCGGAGCAGCCCGAGCAGCACCCGGATGGTGGTGGACTTGCCGGCGCCGTTGGGTCCCAGGAAACCCCGGACCTCCCCGGGCTGGACGGTGAGGTCCAGGCCGTCCAGGGCCCGGACGCTGCCGAAGGACTTGCGCAGGTCGTAGATCTCGATCGCTGGTGTGGCGGTCATGGCGTACTCGCTCTCTGACGTGGTGGGGGTCCGTGTCAGGGCAGTGCCAGTGGGGGCCGGGGAACCGGTCAGCCAGGGGCGGGCGCTGCCCCGTCGCGCGACGGCGGGTCCGGTACGTACAGGAGGTACTCGTCGAGCATGCGGCGAGAGGTGAGGAATCCCTCGGTGAACAGCTCCATCATGGGCAGGTAGCTGTTGGTCATGTAGTCGCGGACGATGGCGGTGAGGTCGCCCGGGTCCGACGGCGGGTCCAGGGTCACCTCGAGCAGCAGCGCGCCGAGGGACGAGAGCGTGAGGTAGCGGGCGCGGGCCGCCTCGTCCCGGCTGGGCACGAGCACCCCGGCGGCGACGCCGTCGCGGGCGTAGCCCACCGCGTCGTCGACCATGTGGGCGAGGAACTCGCGGGCGAGCTCCCCGCCGTCCTGCATCGAGCGCAGCACGTAGCCGAGGATCACGGCGTTCTCCTCGGCGGCGGCGAAGCGCTGGAAGAAGCTCTGCCCGGACGCCACGATCTCGACGTTCTCGCGCTTGAGCCGGCTGATCGTGGCCAGCAGGTGCGCGTCGCACTCGGCGCGGAGCCGGTCCTTCGAGCCGAAGTGGTGCATCACGAGGCCCGCGCTGACCCCGGCGTCGGCCGCGATGGACCGCACGGAGGCGCCGAAGCCCTCGACGGCGAACCGGCTGATCGCGGCGTCCCGGATGCGGGACCGCGCCGTGCGGTCGGCGTCGCCGGGCGCGCCTCCGCCCGGGGACTGCTCGGCACCGCTCGTTGAACGCATGTTCAGCATCCTATACGCGCGTTCAGCCGATGTGCCAGCAAATCACCCGGGGGTGACCCCGAAAAGTGCCGCCTCCCGCGCCGCATACCGGAAATAATGCCCACGAGATACTCACCCCAGACAGGAGAATCCATGATGAGAAGGCTCCACCGGGTCGCCGCTGCCGTGGCCGCCCTCGGGATCGCCACCGCCCTGGCGGCGGTCGCCCCGGCGCAGGCCCGCGACACCGCCGAGCTGACGGCCGCCCCGGCGGTCAGCACCGCCCGTGTGGCGTCCGGTGCCGCGGCTCCGGCCGCGGAGGTGTACTACCGCTCCTGCAAGCCGGGGGTCAACGAGCCCGCCCAGGTGCGCAGCTGCATGTACCTGTACAAGGACGGCCCGCGCTTCTACGGCGAGGCGATGGTCACGGACATCGACGGCGGCAAGGACTACGACGTCCTCGCGGTGGACCTGCGGATCCAGGCCTACGCGGGCGGCAAGTGGCAGCTCCTGAGCGGCACGTGGAAGGACGACGCGGACGGCTGGTTCGGCTACCGCGACCGCGCCTACCACACCACGTGGATGACCTGCTACGGCGCGGGCGAGACGCTGCCGCTGCGCGCGGCGGCCACGATCCGCTACAAGCTGGCGGACGGCACGCAGCGGACGACGGTCACGCGGTACTCGCCGTCGGCCCGTACCTGGTGCCCATGATCGGGCTGACCGCCTGAGGGACCGGCACCGGCCGGCCACGCGTCGTCGCGTGGCCGGCCGGCGCACGTCAGGCCTGGGCCGTGCCGCGCCAGCGGCCGATCGCGCCCATGACGTGGTAGATCACCAGGGCCGCGGCGGTGCCCAGCGCGATGCCGCCGAACTCCAGGTCCCCGGCGGTCCAGGTGAAGTTCGCGATGCCGATGATGAGCGGCACGGCCGCCGTCGTGAGGTTCACCGGGTCGGAGAAGTCGACGCGCGCCTGCACCCAGATGCGGGCACCGAGGATGCCGATCATCCCGTAGAGCATGGTGGTGGCGCCGCCGAGCACCCCGGCGGGCACGGTGGCGATCAGCGCCCCGAACTTCGGCGACAGGCTGAGCACCAGCGCACCGACCGCGGCCACCCAGTAGGCCGCGGTCGAGTACACGCGGGACGCCGCCATGACGCCGATGTTCTCCGCGTACGTCGTGGTGCCGGAGCCACCGCCGAGACCGGCGAGCGTCGTGGCCACGCCGTCCGCGAGCAGCGCCCGACCGGTGAGCCGGTCGTAGTCCCGCCCGGTCATGGCGGCCACCGACTTCACGTGGCCCACGTTCTCGGCGACGAGCACGAGCACCACCGGGAGGAACAGGCCGAGCACGGCCGGGTCGAACGACGGGGCCACGAAGTGCGGCAGGCCGACCCAGCCGGCCTGATCGACCTTCGTGAAGTCGACCTCGCCGCGCACCGCGGCGAACGCATAGCCGATCGCCACGCCCAGCAGGATGGCGAGGCGGCCGAGCAGACCCCGGAACAGGACCTGGATCAGGATGATCGAGCCGAGGGTCACGACGGCGGTGAGGGGGGCCTCCTTGAAGTTGCCCCACGCCGCCGGCGCCAGGTTGAGCCCGATGAGCGCGACGATGACGCCCGTGACCACGGGCGGCATGGCCGCCTGGATCCAGCGCGGGCCCGCGAAGTGCACCACCGCGCCGATGATCGCCAGCAGCACGCCGGTGGCGAGGATGCCGCCGATCGCGACGGACTGGCCGCCCGACGCCGTGGCCGCCAGGATCGGCGCGATGAACGCGAAGCTCGACCCCAGGTAGCTCGGCAGCCGGTTGCCCGTGATCAGCAGGAACGTGATGGTGCCGAGCGCCGAGAAGAAGAGCGTGGTCCCAGGGTCGAACCCGGTGAGCACCGGCACCAGGAACGTGGCGCCGAACATCGCGACGATGTGCTGCAGACCGATCCCGACGGTGCGCGGCCAGCTCAGGCGCTCGTCGGGGGCGACCACCTCGCCCGGGGTGATGCGGGTGCCGTCACCGTGCAGCTTCCAGCCGAGTCGCATCGCTGTTGTCCTTGATCTCGCGGGGCGTCAGTGTCGCGCGGATCTTACCGGCCCACCCCGGTCGAGAACGGCCGGCCCCGGTCAGCAGGTGCTGCTGCGGTACTCGCTGATCACCTCGTCCGGGACCGGCGGCGGGCAGAGGAACCGGGCGTAGCGCTCGTCGTCGTCCACGTACCGCTTGAGCCAGGCGATGCTGTAGCGGGCGATCGTGGTGTCGGGCACGGTGGGCGCGGAGTGGTCCGCGTCGCGCAGCTCCAGGTACGCCTTGTCGCCGTCGGCCGGGAGCGTGTCGTAGAACCGCTCGGCGTGCCGGCGCACCGGCGCGATGACGTCGTCCTCGGCACCGATGACCAGGGTGGGCGTGGTGACCTCCGGGAACGTCTTGTCGGCGCTCCAGGGGGCCAGCGGGATCGCGGCGCGCAGCGCCGGGTCGTCCTTGGCGGCCTCCAGGCTGCCGCCGCCACCCATCGAGTGGCCCATGACGGCGAGCCGGGCGGGGTCGATCCTGTCCGCCACCGCCGTGTCCGCGAGCTGCGCCAGCGCGGCCCGGAGCTGGTCGCCGCGGCGCGGGGGCGCGTCGGCGGTGCTGATCGTGTCGATCGTGAGCACGACGAAGCCCTGCGAGGCCAGGCGCGGCCCGAGCCAGGCGACGGCGGCCTGCGAGGAGCTGTACCCGGGGGCAACGGCGACCGCGCCGAACGTGCCCTCGGACGTGTCCGTGGGGTAGTAGACGGTGCCGCCGCCGAAACCCTCGGCCTCGGCCCGGGTCACGACGAGCGTGGCGACGTCGAACGGGCCACGCGGTGCCTCGATGCTCTGCTCGGTCGGGTCGGGCCCGCGCTGGTGGTCGCCCTCGGCGACGGCCACGGGGACCGCGGCGAGGGTTCCGGCGGCGAGGACGGACGCCGCGAGCGCGGCCCGGACGGCACGAGAAAAGCCACGAGAAAAGCTCTGCATGAACCCTCCCAGGTCGGTGTCGGGGCCCACGCCCCGGCACCGACCCTAGGAAGGTTTCTCTCACCCGGCCTCCCGGGCGGGTGATCCGCGGCCGGCTCAGCCGAGCTGGCGGCGCACCTCGCGGGCGAACAGGTCCAGGTGGTCCAGGTCGGCCAGGTCCAGGACCTGCAGGTAGACGCGCTGGACACCCTCCGCCTCCAGGGCCTTCAGCCGGTCCACCGCCTCGGCGACGGTCCCGGCGATGCCGTGCTCGCGCAGCTCGGCGGGCTCGCGCCCGATGGCGGCCGCGCGTCGCGTGAACTCGGCCTCGTCCTGCCCGACGGCGGCGACGAGCGCCACCGACTGGACGATGGATCCGGGGTCGCGACCGGCGTCGGACAGGGCCTTCTCGACCACCTTGATGCGCGCGCCGATCCCGCTGATCTCCGGGAAGGACTGGTTGTACTCGTCGCCGTAGCGCGCCGCCAGGGCGGGCGTGCGGCGCGGGCCGCCGCCGCCGACCAGCACCGGGATCCTGGCCTGCACGGGCTTGGGCAGCGCCGGCGAGTCGGTGATCTGGTAGTGCTCACCGGAGAAGGAGAACTTCTCGCCGACGGGCGTGCCCCAGAGGCCGGTGACGACGGCGAGCTGCTCCTCCAGGATGCCGAAGCGCTTCTCGGGGAACGGGATGCCGTAGGCGCTGTGCTCGGCGGCGTACCAGCCGGTGCCGAGGCCGAGCTCGACGCGCCCGCCGGACATCTGGTCCACCTGGGCCACCTGGATGGCCAGCACGCCGGGGTGCCGGAACGTGGCCGACGACACGAGCGTGCCGAGCCGCACGGTCGACGTCTCCCGGGCGAGGCCGGCGAGCGTGACCCAGGAGTCGGTGGGCCCGGGCAGACCCTCGCGGCCCATGGCCAGGTAGTGGTCGGAGCGGAAGAAGGCGCTGAAGCCCAGTCGCTCGGTCGCCTGGGCGACGGCGAGCTGGTCGTCGTAGGTCGCGCCCTGCTGGGGCTCGGTGAAGATGCGCAGGTCGAGTGTCACGTCTCGCAGACTACGCTCACCCCGTGACCGGGATCCGCTGGGGCAGCCTCGCCACCGTCGTGGGCGGTGGGCTGATCTTCCTCGTGTGCCTGCTGGGCGTCGTGCTCGGTCATCCGTGGGCCGCCGTCCCCGGGGTGCTCGCGCTGCTCATGGCCGTGCGCGAGGTGCGCTACCTGCGCAGACTCCGGTCGGGCAAGATCCCGTCCCAGGAAAATTAGCGTCGCGCAGGTCACGGTTTGCTCAAGGAGTCTTCACGGGGCTCGGGGGGCACGCGGTAGCCTGCCTGGCATGACCGCCGTCCGTACCCACACGCACGCGCAGGCTGTCGACGCTGCGGTGGACCTGTTCACTCGGCAGGGGTACGAGGGAACCACCGTCGAGGAGATCGCCGACGCCGCCAAGGTGAGCCGCGCGACGTTCTTCCGCCGCTTCCGCTCCAAGGAGGACGTGGTCTTCGCCGACCACGAGCTGCTGCTGGAGGAGGTGGTGGTCATGCTGGCCGCCACCCGGCCCGACGCCCGGGCCAGCGAGGAGTCGGGGCACGACCTGGGCCGCGCCTGGGACCCCGACGTGGACCCGTACCTCGAGGTGTGCCGCGCGGCGCGCATGGTGTTCGACCACCACGTGGGCCAGCGCGAGACGTCGCTCGCGCGCTACGCCCTGCTGCAGCAGGTCCCGGCGCTGCGCGACCGGGAGCTCATCACGACGCACCGCTACGAGCGGGCGTTCACGCACTACCTGCGCGACACCCTGCCGCCGGAGCGGTCGGCCTCCACGGCGTCGATCGCGTTCGCGGCGTCCGTGGTCGCGGTGCACAACGCGATCCTGCGACGCTGGCTGCGCACGCCGTCGCTCGACCTGCGCCCCGAGCTGGAGGAGGCGTTCGCCGACCTGCGGCGAGCCGCCGTCCTCGGCACCTCGGCCAGCCCGCTGGCCGCCGACGGCGCCCCCGCGTCGCGGCGCGTGGTCGTCACCGTGGTGGAGGGGGTGGCCGGGCCCGACGAGGTGGCCCGCGCCGTCCGCGACGCCCTGGTCTGACCGGTCCGGCCCGTGTGGCGCACCGGACATCCCGGGCCCGTTCCCGGGGGAATGCACCCGTGGCATCCTGTGTTCCGCTAGAGATCGTGCAGCAGCAGTTGCACACGTGCTCCGGGGTCGGTGAAATTCCGAGCCGGCGGTGATAGTCCGCGACCCGGGTCGTTCCTTCGGGAGGGACCTGGTTGACCTGGTGAGATTCCAGGACCGACGGTGAAAGTCCGGATGGGAGGAAGCACGTGCGGCGCGCTCCGCCGACCCCTCGGGGTCCCGGCACCGTGCCGTCGTCGGCGCCGTCGTGGCGCGCCGGCCCTCACCCCGGAGTCCCCGTGTGCGGACTTCGGAGAGGGAAAGAGACATGGACTGGTTCCGCGCCGCCTACGACGCGACGTTCCTGGTCGGCGACCAGCAGATCTACTGGCGCGAGGTCATCGGCAACCTGTTCGGCCTGGCCTCCGCCCTGGGCGGGCTGCGGCGCAAGGTGTGGGCCTGGCCGGTGGGCATCGTCGGCAACGTCGTGCTCTTCACCGTCTTCATGGGCTCCTGGTTCGGCGAGACGGGCCGCGCCGACATGCTGGGCCAGGCCGGGCGTCAGATCATGTTCATCGCCGTCTCGGTCTACGGCTGGTACCGCTGGCGGCAGACGCAGCGGACTGGCGGCGTGGGCACCGTGGCCGTGCACCCGGCCTGGGCCTCCTGGCGGGCCCGCGTCGGCCTGGTCACCGGGATGCTCGCCGGGACCCTGCTCCTGACCCCGCTGTTCCGCGCCCTCGGCTCGTACGAGCCGGTGTGGGCCGACGCCTGGATCTTCACGGGCTCCGTGCTCGCCACCTACGGCATGGCCAAGGGCTGGGTCGAGTTCTGGCTGATCTGGGTGGCCGTCGACCTGGTGGGCGTACCTCTGCTCTTCTCCGCCGGGTACTGGGCGACCGCGCTGATGTACGTGATCTACGGCGTGTTCACCCTGGTCGGGTTCTTCGCGTGGTGGCGCATCAGCCGGCGGGAGGGCACGGCGCACAGCGCCGTCGCCGCGCCTGCCTGACCGCTGACCCCGGCCCTGACCCCGATCGCGTACCGTCGGCGCTCGTGAACGCACAGGGGCGTACGGCACGGGTCGGGATCGTCGGATCGGGCTTCCGCGCCCGAACGGTGCTGCGCGTACTGCACGCGCTGCCGGGACGCTTCGAGGTGGCGGGCGTGGCCACGCGCAACGCGGCGGACCGGGAGGCGCTCTCCGCCGGCGGCCTGCCGGCGGCCGGGCTCCCCGGCCTTCCCGCGCCTGCCTGGGCCACGGTCTCCGAGCTGCTGGCCGCCGGCCGCCCCGACCTCGTCGTGCTCACCCTGCCCGCGGGCCCCGCCCAGCCCGTGGTCCGCGACCTCGCCGCCGCGGGTGTCCCCGTGCTCACGGAGACGCCCGCGGCGGGCACCGTCGAAGAGCTTGCCACCCTGCAGCGGCTCGTGGACGACGGCGCCTGCGTGCACGTGGCCGAGCAGTACCACCTGGAACCGCTGATCGGCGCACAGCTCGCGGTCGCGGCGTCGGGCCGGCTCGGCACCGTGACCGACGCGCACGTCGCCGTGGCCCACGACTACCACGGCATCAGCGTGCTGCGGCGGGCGCTGGGCATCGGCTTCGACGACGCCGTGATCACCGCCCGGCGCGACGCGCGCCGCGTGCTGCCGAGCCCCAGCCGTGCGGACGACCCCGAAGACCGTGCCCTGGTCGACACGGTTCACGCGACCGCCTGGCTGGACTTCGGCGACCGGCTCGGCACCTACGAGTTCGACGACGTGCAGTACCGCTCGTGGGTCCGCTCCCCCACGCTCCTGGTCCGTGGCGAACGGGGCGAGCTGCGCGACGACGTGGTACGTCACGTGGGCCCGGACGGCCTGCCGCGGCACGCCACGCTGGAGCGGGTGGCCGCGGGCGGCGCCGGCAGCCACGAGGGCATGTTCCTGCGCGGGTACACGCTCGACGGCGAGTGGCTGTACCGCAATGCGTTCCGCCCGGCCCGCCTGCCCGACGACGAGCTGTCGATCGCCCGCCTCGTCGCCGCGATGGCCGACCACGTGCTGGACGGCGCTCCGTCGCCGTACTCCGTGGCCGAGGCGGCACAGGACCAGTACCTCCAGCTCGCCGTACGGCGGGCCGCGGCGTCGGGCGAGCGGGTCCGTACGAGCCCGCAGCCGTGGGCGCACGGACGGGTCTGCCGGCACGCGGGCTGACCCTCCGGCGCGGTCCGGACAGCCCGGCACCCCCAACCCTCAATGAGACGCCGTATCGCTTGACCTGAGATCCGGTACCGGAGCACCATGGAGGCATGACTCAGACTCCCGGGGTGACGGCGCCCGCCTACGACGTCTCGCAACCGCTCGACATCGACTTCGCCGGCGCCTTCGCCGACGTCACGGAGGAGGAGCGGGCCTGGCAGCTCGCCGTCCGCCGGTTCGTGCAGGACGAGGTCCTGCCCGTCATCGACGGCTACTGGGAGCGGTACGAGGTCCCCATGGACCTGGTCAAGCGCATGGCCGAGCTGGACTTCCTGCGCGACGGCGTGGACGTGCCCGGCTTCCCGAAGGTCTCGAAGATGGCCGAGGGCCTGGCCGCGATGGAGATGTCCCGCGGTGACGGCTCCGTGACCACGATCTGCGGCGTGCAGGGCGGCCTGGCGCTGCGCTCGATCGTGATGCTCGGCTCCGACGAGCAGGTCGAGAAGTACGCCGGGCCCATGGCCCGCGGCGAGATCCTGGGCGCGTTCGCGCTGACCGAGCCCACGCACGGCTCGGACTCCGTGGGCCTGGAGACCTCCGCCGTCCAGGAGACGCGCGACGGCGTCGAGGGCTACGTGATCAACGGCGAGAAGAAGTGGATCGGCTTCGGCTCGATCGGCGACATCTCGGTGGTCTGGGCCCGTGGCGAGGACGGCCAGGTGCACGGCTACATCGTTCCCCAGGACACCCCGGGCTACGAGGCGACGACCATCCAGGGCAAGGTCTCGCTGCGCGCGATCCACCAGGCGCACATCGTGCTGAACGACGTGTTCGTCCCGGCCGAGAACCTGCTGCCGAAGGCGCGCTCCTTCAAGGACACCGGCCGTGTGCTGTTCGCGACCCGCCTCGGCGTGGCCTGGGGCGCCGTCGGGCAGGCCATCGCCTGCTACGAGGCCGCCGTGGCCTACTCGCAGCAGCGCGCGCAGTTCGGCCGCCCGCTCGCGGCGAGCCAGATGGTGCAGGAGCGGCTGACCAAGATGCTGTCGATCCTCACGCAGATGCAGCTCCTGGTGAAGCAGATGACGCGGCTCGACGAGGCCGAGCAGCTCACCGGCCCGCAGGCGTCGCTCGCCAAGTACACGTGCACGCGCGGCGCGCGCGAGATCGCGGCGATCGCCCGCGACCTGCTCGGCGGCAACGGCATCCTGCTGGAGAACCGGGTGGCGCGGCACTTCGCCGACATCGAGGCCCTGCACACCTACGAGGGCACCGAGAGCATGCAGGCCCTCATCATCGGCCGCGAGATCACGGGTACCAGCGCCTTCGCCTGAGCCCTCCGCGCGGAGGCAGGGTAGGGGAAACCCGAGACCCGGGCCGTGGGGTGACGGCATGTCGCGCAGCCTGCGCGTCCGCCTAGTGTCGTGCCCATGACCAGCGATGACGGCCCACCCCGCACCCTCGCGGACCACGTCGCCCCCGCACTCACCTCCGGGGCGGCGTTCTTCCAGGCCCCGTACCACCCCGCGACCCGGCGCGCCGTCGCCGCGCTGGCCGTGGGGTGGGTCTGGCACCTGACCGCAGGCCTCGCCCTGTGGATCCTCGTCCTGGTCTCGTCGGGGCTGGTCCCCGCCCTGGGTGTCGGAGTGCCGCTCCTCGCCCTCGGGCTCCTGCTCGCGCGGCGGTTCGGCACGGCCGAGCGCGCCCGCGTCGCCCGCCAGACCGGCGTACGGCTCGCCGCCCCGCAGCCGGGGCCGCTCCCGACGAGCCGCTCGTCCTGGTCCCGGCTGTGGGCCCCGGTGCGGGACGACCGTGCCTGGGCCGCCACGCTGTACGCCTTCCTGGGGCTGCTCACGACCTCCTTCTTCTTCGCGACCGCCACCGCCCTGGCGGCGGGGGCGGTCGCGGCCGTGGTGTTCGCGGCAGTAGGCCGGGGCAGCGGCCTGGCACAGTGGTCCGGGCTGCCGTGGCCCGCCGCCGTCGGCGGTGCGGTGGCGGCCGCCGTCGTGCTCGTGTGGACGGCGGCCACCCTCGCCCAGTACGGGTCCTACCTCGTGGTACGCCTGGCCACGGTGCTGCTCGGCCCCTCCGCGGCCGAGGTGGCCCGCGCCCGCCTCGTCGCCGCCGAGCGGGAGACCCGCGTGGCCGAGGCCGCCGCGCACACGGCACAGGAACGGGCCGTGGCCCTCACCGAGTCGCGCACGGCCGCCGTCTCCGCCGCCGACACCGAGCGCCGCCGCATCGAGCGCGACCTGCACGACGGCGCCCAGCAGCGCCTCGTCGCGCTCGGCGTCGAGCTGGGCGTGGCCCGCCGGCTCGCCGACAAGGACCCCGGGCACGCCGTCGCCGCACTGGAGCTCGCGCACCGCGAGATCAAGGAGACGCTCGCCGAGCTGCGCGACCTGGTGCGCGGCATCCACCCCGCCGTCCTGTCCGACCGCGGGCTGGACGCCGCACTGTCCGCGCTCGCGGGCCGCAGCCCGGTCCCGGTCCGGGTCGAGGTCGCGGGCGACCTCACCCCGGCGAGCCCGGCAGCACAGGCCGCGGCGTACTTCGTGGTCGCCGAGGCCCTGACCAACGTGGCCAAGCACGCCGCCGCGGACCTCGTGCTGGTGCACGCGAGCGTGGTCCGCGACGGCGGCCCGGCACGCCTGCGCGTCGCGGTGTCCGACGACGGCCGCGGCGGCGCCGAGCTGTCCGCCGACGGCGGGCTGACCGGCCTGCGCGGCCGGGTCGCCGCCCTGGACGGCACGTTCGAGCTCGACAGCCCGCCCGGCAAGGGCACCCGCCTGACCGTGGAGGTCCCGTGCGCATCGTGATCGCGGAGGACTCCGTCCTCCTCCTGGACGGCCTGACCCGGCTGCTCGTGGCCGAGGGCCACACCGTGACCGGGTACGCGGACGCCGGCACCCTCGTCAGGGCCCTGTCCCTGCCGGACGCCGAGCTGCCCGACCTGCTGGTCACCGACGTGCGGATGCCGCCGTCCCACACGGACGAGGGGCTGCGCGCGGCCGTGCACCTGCGCAGCCTGCACCCCGACCTGCCCGTCCTCGTGCTCTCGCAGTACGTGGAGCAGAGCTACGCGAGCGAGCTGTTCGCCCGCGGGGCGCGCGGCCTGGGCTACGTGCTCAAGGACCGCATCGCCGACGTCGACGAGTTCCTCGACGCGGTCACCCGGGTGTCCGGGGGCGGCACGGTCGTGGACCCCGAGGTGGTCACGCAGATCATCGCCCGCCATCCCGGCTCCGACCTCGACGTGCTGACCCGGCGCGAGCGCGAGGTGCTCGCGCTGATGGCCGAGGGCCGCTCCAACGCCGCGATCGCGGACCGCCTCGTGGTGGGGCTGGCCGCCGTGGAGAAGCACGTGACCAACATCCTGACCAAGCTCGGCCTCCCGCCGGCCGCCGACGACCACCGCCGGGTGCTCGCCGTGCTGCGCTGGCTCGACCAGAACGGATCCCGCTCATGACCCAGCCCGTTCCCGGCGGCTCCGCCCCGGACGCCGCGTACGCCCCCGCACCGCCGCAGCGCGGTGCCACCGCCCGCGTCCTGACGACGCTCGGCGGTGTGCTCGGCCTCGCCGCCATCGGAGTCGGCGCGCTGTTCCTGGTGGACCTCATGATGTCCGAGACGGCCACCACCCACCGGACCTACGACGCCGTGGGGACCGTGGAGCTGGTGGCCGACGGCGACGTGACCGTCACGGCCGCCGAGGGCGACGTCGAGGTCGACGCCGTCGCCCGCAGCGGCCTCCGCGATCCCCGGTACGCCGCGGACGAGTCGGCGGACCGGCTGGAGATCACCCACCGCTGCGACTGGACTGCCTTCCTCCCCCGCTGCTCGGGCTCCCTGGAGGTGACCCTGCCCGCCGCCACGGAGGTGGTCGTGGTCACCGAGAACGGCGACGTCGTGGCCAGCGGGCTGGCCGGCGAGCTCTCCGTGCGGTCGAGCAACGGCCGGATCGAGGTGGCCGACATCGGCGGCGCGGTGGTGGCGCGGTCCAGCAACGGGGACGTCACCGTGCGGAACGCCGGCTCCGACGTGGAGGCCTCCTCCTCCAACGGCGAGGTCTCCGTGGACGAGGTGGACGGCTCGGTCACCAGCGAGAGCAGCAACGGCCGGATCACGGTCGGCACCGTGGCCGGCGACGCGTGGGCCCGGACCAGCAACGGCTCCGTGGAGATCTCCGCGGTGGAGGGGAACGTCTACGGGGAGACCAGCAACGGGCGCATCACCGTCGTCGGTGACGGCGAGCCCGTGGCCCTGACCGTCCAGACGTCGAACGGCGACCAGGTCGTCGAGGGACCCACCGACCCGGACGCCGACCGGACCGTCGAGATGCGCAGCTCGAACGGCGATGTCGCCTACCTCGTCCCGTGACCGCCGGACCATCGGGCCGGAGGCGATACCCTTCGTCCGCCGATGCCGCCGTCGATCAGTGCAAGGATGTGGCCCGTGCCGAGCCCGTCAGACATCTCGACCAGCCCCCGGACCGGGGGCAGGGACCTCCTGCGGTCCGCCAGCCGGATCGTCACCTCGTGGCCGGCCCTGTGGGCCGGGTTCGTGCTGGTGCACGGCTGGATCATCCTGCAGGCCTGGGTCTTCGGGGGGCAGATCCTCGGCGACGTGAACCTGTACGAGTGGTGGGTCCGCACCGGGATGAGCGACGGGTGGTGGCCCGTCTTCAGCTACGACTGGGTGTACCCGCTCGGCGCGCTGGGGCCGATGGCCGTCCCGGCTCTGCTGACCAGCTCGACGGACGGCTACTACTGGGTGTGGATGGGCCTGGTGACGGCTGCCAACGCCGTCGCCGTGGCCGTGCTCGGCCGGGCGCGGCCGCACGGGCCGGCCGCCGTCTGGTTCTGGCTCGCGTTCCTCGCCGCCCTCGGCCCGATCTGGATCGGCCGGCTCGACGGCCTGCTGGCCCCGATCATCCTGGTGGCGCTGCTCGTCGCGGTCCGGCGCCCCGCCCTCGCCATGACGCTGGCCACGGTGGGTGCCTGGATCAAGATCGCCCCGGGTGCGGTGGCCCTCGCGCTCGCCGCGACCGCGTCGAACCTCAAGGACCTGCTGCGGAACGTCGTGCTTCCGGGAGCTGCGGTGACCGCCGTCGTCGTGGGCGTCGCGATGGCGGGTGGCGGGCAGGACAACGTGCTCGACGTGTTCGGCGAGCAGGGCGACCGGCAGCTCCAGGTGGAGTCGGTCGCCGCCACGCCGTTCACGGTAGCGCGGCTGTGGGACTCCTCGATCCAGGTCGAGTACGACGACGTCATCTACACCTACGAGGTGCTCGGGGCAGGGCCGGACGCCGTGGCCCAGGCGCTGGACGTCGCGCTCCCGGTGGCCGCGATCCTCTTGGCGGCGCTCGTCTGGTGGACCGCCCGGCGGCGCCCGGACCGGGTGGGCGACATCCTGCTGCTCGGTGCCGCCGCGGAGCTGCTCGCGCTCATCGTCTTCAACAAGGTGGGCTCGCCCCAGTTCATCGCCTGGATCGGGCCGCCGCTGGCGGCCGCCATCGCGCTGGGCAGTCGCAGCCAGGGCACCCGGCGTACCTGGTTCCTGCCCGCCCTCGGCACCCTGATCGTGGCGCGGCTGACCATGGAGATCTACCCGATCCGCTACGGCGAGTTCCTCGGCGGCTGGCCGCTGGCCACGACCGTGGGGGCGCTGCGCAACGCGCTGCTCGTGGCACTGCTGATCGGGGCCGTCGTCCGGCTGGTGCAGCTCGCGCGGACGCGCAGGACCGTCCCACGGCAGCACTGAGGGTCGGTTCAGGGGTGTTCCCCATGCCAGGTGGCTCGTGGCTCCGCTACGGTCAGGAACGTGACATCCTGTCCCGCGGTTACCGTCTCGACGCCACCCGTTCCCCGGATCGCCGCATGGAAGCCTCTGCCCGGACATCGACGACCGGCAGGTTCGTAACGTGCGCGTAGCCATCGTTGCGGAGAGTTTTCTGCCGCAGGTCAACGGAGTCACCAACTCCGTCCTGCGGGTACTCGAGCATCTGCAGGAGCGGGGGGACCAGGCCATGGTCCTCGCTCCGGACGCCGATGCCTCCATCGGGCACGTCCCGCCCTTCGTCAGTGGTGCCCCCGTGGTCGAGCTCGGCTCGATCGGCTTCCCCGGGTACCCCGACGTGCGCCTCGTCGTCGGCAAGAAGTGGCGCACCGAGCGCACGCTGGCGACGTTCGCGCCCGACGTCATCCACCTGGCCTCCCCGTTCATCCTCGGCTGGCGCGGCATCCTCGCCGCCGAGCGCCTCCGCCTGCCGAGCGTCGCCGTCTACCAGACGGAGGTCCCGGGGTACGCGGCGCGCTACGGGCTGGGCGGCTTCGAGCCCCTGCTCTGGAAGCGGGTCAAGGACATCCACGAGCGCGCGACGATGACGCTCGCCCCGTCCACCGCGACCATGCGGCAGCTCGAGAACCACGGCGTGCCCAACCTGCGCCTGTGGGGTCGCGGCGTGGACACGCAGGCGTTCCACCCGCAGTTCCGGGACGAGGCGTGGCGCCGCACGATCGGGGGCGGCCGCGAGATCCTCGTCGGGTACGTGGGCCGGCTGGCCGCCGAGAAGCAGGTCGAGGCACTGCGCGTGGTGCAGGACCTGCCGGGCGTGCGCCTCGTGATCGTCGGTGACGGCCCCGAGCGCGAGCACCTGGAGCACGTGCTCCCCCAGGCCCGCTTCACCGGGCTGCTCCGGGGCGCCGAGCTGTCCCGGGCGATGGCCAGCCTCGACGTGTTCGTGCACCCGGGCGAGCTGGAGACATTCGGTCAGACGCTCCAGGAGGCGCACGCCAGCGGCGTGCCGGTCGTGGCACCCGCGGCGGGCGGGCCGCTGGACATCGTCCGGCACTCCCACGACGGCTGGCTGTACCCTCCAGGTGACCACGAGGCACTCCGCGCACGCGTCGTCGACCTGGTGGGGGACGAGCGCAAGCGGCGGGCCTTCGGCACCTCGGCACGAGAACGTGCCGAGAGTCGTACCTGGCACGACATCTGCTCCGAGCTCATGGGGCACTACGAGGACGCGGTCCGGGTGCACGCGAGAGCAGGCTCAGCGGAGGTATGACGTGCGGATCGTCCACGTAGCGAACTTCTACAGCCCCCGGTCGGGGGGCATCCGGACCGCCATGCACGCCATGGCCGGGCAGTACCTCGCCCGGGGGCACGAACCCGTGCTCGTGGTGCCCGGCCGGCGGGACGGGGTGTCGCTCGTGGACGGCGTACGGGTCGTCAGCCTCGCGGCACCGCGTGTGCCGTTCTCCGGGGGCTACCGCGCCGTGGTGCAGCCCGGCAAGATGCGCGGGCTGCTGGAGACGATCGCACCCGACCGGCTCGAGGTCAGCGACCGCACCACGCTCGCCGGGCTGGGCGACTGGGCCCGCGAGGCCGGGGTGCCGTCCCTCATGATGCTGCACGAGCGGGTCGACGGCGTGCTGCGGTCCTGGATCCCCGGCGCCGCCGCGGGCGGTCAGGCCGCGGCGCTGGGCGCGGCCGTCACGCCGGCCCTCGCCGACCTCTACAACCGCGCCACGCTCACCCGGTTCGACCGGCTGGTCGCCACCACCCAGTTCGCCGCCGGCGAGGTGGAGCGGCTGGCCGCCCGGTCCCGTGGCACCACGCTGCCGCCGCTGTACCGCGTGCCGCTCGGCGTGGACCTGGAGCGGTTCCGGCCCGACCGCTGGTCCGCCGAGGCCCGTGCCGAGTACGCGCCGGCCAGCACCGCGCTCATCGTGCTCGCGAGCCGGCAGTCCACCGAGAAGCGCCCTGACCTCGCGATCGACGCCGCCGCACAGCTCGTGCGCGACGGCCGCCCCGTGCGGCTCGTCGTCGCCGGCTCGGGACCGTTGCTGCCGGCGATGCGACGCCGGGCCGAGGCCGCCGGGCTGCCCCACCGGTTCCTCTCGTTCGTCCCCGACCGGGACCGTCTCGCCACCCTGCTCACCTGCGCCGACGTCGTCATCGCGCCCGGTCCGATCGAGACGTTCGGGCTGGCGGCGCTGGAGGCGCTGGCGTCCGGGACGCCCGTGGTCTGCAGCTCGACGAGCGCCCTGCCCGAGGTGGTCGGCACCGCCGGTGCCGCGGCCGCGCCGGAGGCGGCGGCTCTCGCCGTCGCCCTGCACGAGGTGCTGGACCGCGACGTGGACCAGCGGCGCAAGGCCGCCCGCGCCCGCGCCGAGCTGTTCCCCTGGAGCGCCACCGGCGACGCGATGCTGGAGCTGCACTCCCGCCGGGCCTTCGAGCTGCGGCCCGACCCGGGACGGTCCGACGTCACCGACCCGTCCGGCCCGATCCACGTGGGCAGCGCGGGACGCCGGTGAGATGACGTCGGCGTCGGGACGCGGCCGCCTGGTAGCCCTCGGTGACTCGATCACCGTGGGCGTGGGTGACTCCGTGGGTCCGGACGCCGTGCACGGCCCCGGCTGGGCCGCGCACCTGGCCACGGTGCTCGGCATGACGGAGTTCACCAACCTCGCCACCAACGGCGCCCGCTCCCGGGACGTCGCGGAGGCACAGCTCGCCGCGGCGCTCGCCCTGCGGCCACGGCTCGCGACCGTGCTCGTGGGCGGCAACGACGTGCTCCGCAGCGACTTCGACGCCCGGCTGACCCTCATGGACCTGCGCCGGAGCGTCCAGGAGCTGCGCGGAGCCGGCGCCGACGTCGTCCTGGTGCGGCTGCCCGTGATCGGCCTCTTCGAGCTCGCCCCGCGCCCCGTACGGCGCGTGATGCGGCGCCGGGTCGCCGCCGTCGACGCCGCGGTCGACGAGGTGGCCTCGGCGAGCGGCACCGACCAGGCGCCGGGACGCGTGGTCGTGGTCGACGCCGCGCACGCCATCGCGCCCGCCGGGGCGAAGGCCTGGCACATCGACCGCGTGCACCCGTCGCCGGCCGGCCACCGCCGTCTGGCGCTGGCAGTGGCGGCCGCTCTGGCGACCCTCGACCCGGCCTACGCGGTGGTCCCCGACGGTGCCGACGCGGCCCGGCAGGTCGCCGCCCGGCTGCCCGCGGCGCCGGCCCCGCCCGACCTCCGGCAGCGCGTGACGTGGCTCGTGCGGGCCGGGCTGCCGTGGTGCGTCCGGCGCGGGCGGGACTTCCTGCCCGGCCTGCTGCGCGCCGTGGCGCACGACCTGCGGGCCGAACGGGCGCTCACGCACGGCAGCATGGTGACGAGCCTCGCCGACTCCGGCCTGGACCCGCGCCGGCGGATCGGCCGCGGCTGAGCCTCAGCCCCGTGTCTCGACCCGCGGGCGCATCGCGTCGATGATCCGGGTCCAGTTGTCGCCGCCGTGGCCGTGCTCGCGCGCCCAGGTGTAGTAGGCCCGCACGGCCTCCGGCAGGGCGCGGTCGACGCCTGCGGCCTCGCTGGTGGCGACGATGTGGTCAGCCGTCGCGCCCATCATCGTGACGGTGCTCAGGTGGCCGGGGTGCTCCCCCGCCTCGAGCTGCGCGCCGGGGTTCTCGCCGGCCTCCAGGATCGCCCCGGTGCCGGCCAGGGTCTGGAGGAGCTCCGGCAGGGCGGCGGTCGGCCGCACGCCCGCGGACTCCAGCAGGGCGGTGGCGTGCATGAGGGCCGCGAGCGCCGTGAGGAACACGTCGAGGTTGGCCTGGTACATGAGCTGCGCCAGCCCCGGGTCCTCGCCGAGGTAGCGGGGTGCGCCGAGCGTGCCGAGCACGTCCCGGTGCGCCTCCAGGAGCCTGGCCGGGCCGCTGTAGTACACGTAGGCGGCGTCCGTGCCCACCATCGGCGCGGGGACCATCACGCCGCCCGTCAGGAAGCGGGCTCCGTGCCCGGTCACCCAGGCGGCGCCTTCGCGGGTCCGCTCGGGCGAGTCCGAGCTGAGGTTCACGACGGTGCGGCCCGCGAGGGCCGTGGTCGCCGGCCCGAGCACGTCGTACATCGCCGGGTAGTCGGTGAGGCTGAGGATCACGAGCCCGCTCGCGGCGACGGCGTCCTCGGGCGTGCCGGCGAGCCGGGCGCCCGCCGTGACGAGGTCGGCGGCGCGGCTCGGCGTCCGGTTCCAGACGGTGACGGCGTGACCCTGGGCGAGCAGCGTCCGGGCCATGGCCTGGCCCATGGGGCCCAGGCCGAGGACGGTGACGGTGGTGCTCATCGGGCGGCCTCCGCGGGTTCGGGGGTGGTGGACCGGTCTGCCCGCAGGCTCTCGTAGATGCGGGCGAAGGCCTCGGCGCCGTGCCCGGCGGCGATCTGCCGGGCGATCAGCTCCTGCACGGCCGCGACGGGTGCGGGGTCGACCCCCTGCTCCCGGCTGGCGCGCACGATGTGGCTCAGGTCGGAGAAGTCCAGGCTCTGCTGGCCGGGCACGGTGTAGTCGCCGCCGTCGACCACCGCGGCGTCGTGCGCGAACCCGGCCGTCATGGCGCTGAGGAACGGGGTGGCGCGGGCGGCGAACTCGGTGGCGGTCACACCGACCGAGCCGACCATCGCGGCGCCGTGCAGGAAGCCCGCGAACATCGTGTACATGCCGGAGAGCATGGCCAGGTCGTACAGCGAGGCGAGGCCGCTGTCGGCGCCGTCGTAGGTGCTGGTGGCCCAGCGGTCGAGCACGGCGCGTGCGGTGGCGAACACGTCCGCGGAGCCGCTGTACAGGATCGACGCCTCGGCGGTGCCGATCATGGGCGGGGTGGCCATGATCGCGCCGTCCAGGTAGGCGACGCCGTTCCGCTCGGCCCAGGCGGCGAGCTCGCGGGCCTCGTTCGGCGTGGTGGTCGTGAGGTTCACGAGCGCCGTGCCACGCATGGTGCCGATGACGGGGTCGAGGGTCTCGTGCACGGAGGCGTGGTCGAGCAGGCAGGCGATCACGAGCGGGTGGGCCGTCACGGCGTCGGCGACGTCGGACGGCGCCGCGGCTCCCCGTGCGGCCAGGTCGGTGGCGCGGGCCGGGGTGCGGTTCCAGACGGTGGTGGCATGGCCGGCGTCGAGCAGGGTGGCGGCCAGCGCGCTGCCCATGGCGCCCAGGCCGAGCACCGTGACGCCGGTGGCGTCGGGTGTGGTCATCGCAGGGTTCTCCTCGGTAGAAGGTGACCCGACCATGCTCCGCGGGCGACGTACCATCATGGAAGTACCCACTATTTACTGGGGTACTTACCTTTCGGTAAGCCCCGGTAAGGAGGCCCGATGACGAAGTCACCCCGCACGGGGCCCTACATCTGCGGCATCGATGCCGCCCTCGACGTCGTGAGCGGCAAGTGGAAGGGCCTGATCCTCTGGGAGCTCGACGAGCACGGCGTGCGCCGGTTCGCCGAGCTGCGCCGTGGGCTGCCGGGCGTGAGCGAGAAGATGCTGACCCAGCACCTGCGGGAGATGGAGGCCGACGGGCTCGTGCACCGGCAGGTGCACGCCGAGGTGCCGCCGCGCGTCGAGTACACGCTCACCGAGCACGGCCGCGCCCTCAACGCCGCGCTGGGGCCGCTCGGCGCCTGGGGCGTGGAGCGCATCCGGCGGGAGGGTTCCGGCCTGGTCGAGCACCGCGACGCGGCAGCGCTCCCCCGGCCCTGAGGTGGCTCGGCGACGCCCGTGTGGGCGCCGCCGGCCGCGCCGTCAGGACAGCGGCATGAGACCGCGCTCGGCGAACACCTTCCGCGCCGCGGCGACGGCGTTCAGGGCGCGCGGGAACCCGCAGTAGACGGAGCTGTGCAGAAAGACCTCGATGATCTGCTCCGGCGTCAGGCCGACGTTGAGCGACGCGTCGATGTGCACCTCGAGCTGTGCCTCGCTGCCGCCCATCGCGGTGAGGATGCCGAGGGTCACCAGCTGCCGCTGCTGCGGCTCCAACCCGGGCCTGGAGATGATGTCGCCGTACCCCCACGCGACGATCTGATGCCCGAGCTCGGGGGCGATGTCGGCCAGCGAGTCGATCACTCCGTGGCCGGCGTCGTCGTGGATGGCATCGAGGGCCGCCATACCGGACGCGAACCTCTCCGCGCGCGTCGCCGCGTTATCGGACATCGTTCTTCTCCTTCTGAGCTGCCGTCAGGGGTGCACTGGCTCGATCGGTGACACAGGAGCGAGCGCCGGTGGGCGCGACACCAGTCCAGCCCATGCGTGGGGGCCAGCGCAAGACAACGATGCAGGTCAACCGAGATTTCTCCGGGCGGAATCAGGGTGGAGACGGGGCGTCGGGCGGCTCGGGCGAAATTCGCTGCGGCGGGAGCGGCGGGGGCGCCTAGCCTTGCGGCGTGACCACGCTCGTGCCGCATGTCCCGCTCCCGCCGGACCAGGACGACGGCGTCCGCTACGCGTACGGACGGGACTCGTCCCGGCGGCCGGACGTCCCCCGCGGCACCACGACGGAGCTGGACTGGCGTAGCACCACCTACCCGGGAACGTCCCGGAAGGTCTGGATCCACGTTCCGGCCGCCTACGACCCGGCCGAGCCGGCAGCCGTCCTCATCTTCCAGGACGGCTGGTGGTACCTCGACCCCGACGGCGACGTGCGCGGCGGGATCGTGCTCGACAACCTCGTCCACCGCGGCGACATCCCGGTGACGATCGGGGTGTTCGTCGACCCGGGCGTGCTCGACGCCGGGGAGCGGAACCGCAACGCCGAGTACGACGCGTTCGACGCCCGGTACGGCACCTTCCTCGCCGACGAGATCGTCCCGGAGGTCCGCCGGCGCTTTGCCGTCTCCGACGATCCGGACCGCTGGGGCATCGTCGGCGGCAGCAGCGGCGGCAACTGCGCCGTCACCGCGGCCTGGCACCACCCGGACCGGTTCCGGCGGGTCGCGTGCTTCCTGTCCAGCTTTGCCCAGATCCCCGGCGGAAACCCGTATCCCGACCTCCTGCGCACGACCCCGCCCCGGCCGTTGCGCATCTTCTCGCAGGCCGGGCACCGAGACCTGCGCTGGGACCAACCCGACCACAACTGGCTCGCGGAGAACCTCCGGTTCGCCGCGGCCCTCGCCGAGGCGGGCTACGACTTCCGCCTGGTGCTGGGCGACGGCGGTCACAACCCCAACCACACCGGGGTGCTGCTGCCGGACGCATTGCGCTGGCTCTTCCGATAGGCCGTCGGCTACGTTCGCGCGGTGCGCAGGGTGTCGGTGGTCGGAGCGTCCGGGTCGGGCAAGTCCACGTTCGCGCGGCGCCTCGCGGAACGCCTCGACGTCCGGCACGTGGAGCTCGACGCGCTCTACTGGGGGCCAGGCTGGACCCCTCGGCCCCAGGAGGACTTCGTGCGGGACGCCGAGCGCGCCGTGGCCGAAGAGGCCTGGGTGGTCGACGGCAACTACTCCGTGCTGCAGCACGCGGTCTGGGCCCGAGCCGACACGGTGGTCTGGATCGATCCCCCGGCTCCGGTCGTGCTCGCGCAGGTCTACCGGCGATCGTTCCGGCTCGCGGCGGAGCAGACCGAGCTGTGGCCGGGGACCGGCAACCGCCAGCCCTGGCACGACGTGGTGCGTCCTTGGGCGAGCGACTCGATCGTGCGGTGGGCGTGGTCGCAGCTCAGGCGGCATCCTGAGCTGTACGGGGCGGCGATGACCGATCCGGCGAACACCCACCTGACGTTCCACCGGCTGCGGTCGCGGCGGGCGGCCGACGGGTTCCTCGTCCAGGTGGCGGGGCACTGATCTGGTGACGGCGCACGAGGACCGGTTGTCCGCTGACCTGCTGGCACACGCGCTGGCGACGCTCGAGGTGGCCAGGACGAGCACCGCGTCACCCACGGAGGCACGGTCCGGTGCCGGGGTGTACCACGTGCGGACGTCCACCGGCCGCCCCGCATACCTCAAGGTCACTCCCGCCACGCTTGGCCGGGCGGTGATGGCCGGCGCGGAGCGTGAGCTGCGGTTCTACCGACAGGTCGCACCGAGCCTGCCTGTAGCAACTCCCGCACTGCTCGGCACCGTGTCGGCACCTGACGGCCTCGCGCTCCTTCTCGCCGACGCCGGGACCGAGCGCGCGCCGACCGCCTGGACCGACGGCGACTGGGCACTGCTCGGCCGCGCTCTCGCCCGGATCCACGCCACACCGGTCCCCGACGGTGAGTGGACACGCCCGGACACCCTCCTGACGGCGGTCGAGACCCCGGACCTCGACCGGATCCGGGCCTTCTGGGCGCCCGTCCTGCCGAGACTCGAGTCGCTGCTGGAACAGCGCACCGAGACCATCGATCAGCTCACCTCGCAGCCGACGGCGTTCGTCCACGGGGATTGTCACGCGGCCAACATCGTGCACGGTGAACGCGGGCCCGTTTTCTGCGACTGGCAGTCGACGGGGCTGGGCAGGGCGTCGGCGGACCTGGCCTTCCTGAGCGTGCGGGCCACGCCCACGGGTGCTGAGGTGTCACCGGCCCTGGTCGAGACGTACCTCGCTCACCGCCGGCAGCCCGTGGATCCGGACTGTCTCAAGCGGGCGGTCCTTCTCGAGGAGCTGGCTGTCTACGTCTTCGAATGGCCTGCCTTCGCCGCATACAACGACGCGACGGGTGTCGCCCGGGTGCGGCGCCGCGCGGCGGACCTGGCCGACCGACTCGGGTGATCCTTTCAGCTGCTCGCCCGCCAGGTCATGCGTCGGCACGACTGACGTCCCGGTGGGGCCTACCCCGCGAGCGCCGTCTGGAAGATGCCGAAGTTGCCTGTCATCCACAGTGCCGTCAGCGTGAGACCGGCGATACGCCACCCGTCCGGCGTCCGCTCGAACCGGTTGGTGTAGTAGCCGTACACGGTCTGGTCGCTGCCCCCGGTGCTGTTCGGCAGGTGGTGGCTGGCCCGCTCGTAGGCGACGCAGGTGGCGTGGTCGTCGTCGTCGAAGGTGACGACGTGGTTCGTGATCATGTGCTGCGTCGCGGTGAAGGACTCCATCCGCGGTGCGGTCATGGCGACCCAGTCGTCGGCTGCGAGGCGCACGGCGGGCTGCCCGAACCCCGCGCTGAAGTCGACGTCCACCTCGTCGGCGAAGCAGCTCCGGAAGAGCGCCCAGTCGCGGGAGTCGGTGCCGGTGGCGTACCGGAGCTGGACGTCGCTGATCTCGGCACGGTCCAGGAGACGGAGCAGGGCCTTGTCGGTTTCATGTGACAGTGTCATGTCAACCACGGTGCGCCCATTCATATGACACTGTCAAGTAGGGTGGATCGTGTGGTGACCCGAATCGAGACCGCCGCCGCGACCCGGCGAGCGCTGGTCCGCGCCGCGGCCGAGCTCCTCGACGACGGCGGCCCGGACGCCGTGACCCTGCGCGCGGTGGGCGCCCGCGCCGGCGTCTCGCGCGGCGCGCCCTACGGGCACTTCGCGAACAAGGAGCACCTGCTCACCCAGCTCGCGATCGACGCCTGGGGCGCACTCGCGGACCAGGTGCGAAAGCTGCGGGACGTGGGAAGTACGCCGGCCGAACGCCTTGAGCAGGCACTGCTGGCCCTCATCGAGGTCGGACGGCGACGCCCCCACCGCTACGCCCTGATGTTCAGCACCCCCGCGGACGACGCCGAGTCATCGGCGGCGGCGCGCCGCCTGGAGGACGAGTTCCTCACCATCGTGGCCGACGTCGTGGGCGAACCCGACGCGCTCCGCTACGGCGCCCTGCTGATGTCGAGCGCGCACGGGATCGCGGGGTTGGAGCTCAGCGGGCACCTGGCCACGGAGAAGTGGCAGGTCGACGGGGAGGAGCTGGTGCGGATGCTGGTGGACGGGGTCACGAGGGGTGCGGGTCGGGCGGGCGGGATCGAGCGCTCGATCCGAGGCTGATGTCAGGAGGGTGCCACGCCGCTTTCGCCACGATCGACGGGAAGCAACGCGGCAAACGGCCAGGGGGTGACATCAAGGTAGTAACGATGGACCAGTGCGCGGGTGCGTTCGTCGGGTGGGAGTGCGTAGCTGTTGGAGGAGAGCTGGTCGACGACAGCACGGACCACGCGGTCGGCCTCCGGCAGGCTTTCGTCGGGAAGCGGTCGCCCCTGTAGGCGATGCATGTACCCCAGTCGTCGCATCACGATCAGAGTCTCCAAGGTCCGCCTGCGGAGGCCAGACGCCTCCTCGATCGGCCTGTGATCCTGACGTGCCAGGTCATGTAGGAACTGGGCGGTGCGAGTGGGGTCCGCCAGTTGCGGCCGCCAATCCGGTTTGCTGGCGAGGACGCGGCAGAGCGCGTCGAGGGCTGAGCGGTCCGCGTCAGTCGGGAAGCTGATGATGCTTGCTGCGTCCAGCGGTGCGGCCTTGGGCCTGCCAAGATGGTCCGCGATGCTCATCCAGGCACGACCCCGCCTGTGCAGCTGAGCGATAGGTGCGGCGTAGCGGCCGGTACCCAGGACCGCAATTCCGATCGGGGCGCCAGCCCCGGTCGCGACCCATGCGGTGATCTTCCACTGGTCGGCATTACGCGTCGCACCCGTTTCGGGCACCGCGTAATGGTCGTACGGCAGGTCCACTGTGACCTCATCGGCACCAAGTCGCGCACCTGCAGGCGTGAACGTGATCTCGCACGCACGACGCTGAGGTCGCCCGGGCACGATCAGCCCGCCATCGACGGGCCTGGCAGCCTTCAGCCACGCGCTTAACGTCATCGACTTAGGATGCCGCACATACACGGCGTTTCGGGCGACGCGAAGCTAGGCGTCCGGAGCACAGGAGTCTCGCCATGGGCTACCTGGTGCACAACGGGGACCAGGGCGGCAAGTCGCCCGCCAAGGTGTCAGCAGGCGAAACCGGACTGAAACGGAGTGCCCGGCATGACGAAGGCCCCCAGATCCGCAGAATCTAGCGGTTGGGGGCCTTCAGGGTGCGGTAGCGGTGGGGTTGGAGAGGGCACTTGTACGGCGTTGCACGTGGAACGACACAACCTGGCTGACCTGCGCAGATACCGTGATCGCACTCTGACCGGCTTGGATGCGTTGGCACCAATGCGGACCGCAAACCGGAGCGAAAACGGAGACATCCTGGCGCGTTCGGGGTGGGGCGTCGTTCGGCTCCCTGCCACGTGGTTCGTCGGCGTAGTGCCGGGTCAAGGCTGGCACTTGCGCCATCACGCAGTGACGCGGAGCGGCCTTGACGTGGTACCTCGTCGATGAAGATCCTCCGAGGGCCGGACGTCGTTCCACTGGTGAGATGACTCGCTGACCGGCCCCGGTACCGGTCTCGTGCTCGGTGTCGGACGGCCACCCCAAGACATCTGAATCTCGCCTGCGGATCAGTTGGCCGGCTCAACCTCACCTGGGTTTCCGTCCGGCGGGAGGAAGATGATCTGAGGCACATGCTGCCGTTTGGCGAGTTGCTGTGCCCGTTCCGTCTGGTCCGAGTCCACGCCCAGATCGATCCGGACAGCTTCGCGAAACTCGTCAAGGCGTTTGTCGATCTTATGCCGGTCCAACGTCGCCTGTCGTTTCGCGGCTTCGATGTCACCAGCGTGGTAGTGATTCTCCGTCTCGCCGAGGAGAAATACCGCCTCGTGGATCTCTCGCGCGATCTGGTAGGCCGCCTCGCTGCCGTAGATGCCGACCCGTTCAAGCGCGAACTCGATGGATTCAAAGTCCATGTCTCCCCATGGCGCTTCCGGCCCCTTCCCAGCGGAGAGCGCATACAGGTAGTCGTCTGTGATCGCGCGGTAATGGCGGTACGCCTGGAGAAAGTCGAGATACGCGTCGCGGCGGTAGTCGAAGAGTCGGGCCGTTCGCTCCCGAGAGTGCCCGCTAGTCGAGTCCTGCTTTGCCCAGCGGCGCTGAAGGAACGAGTGTGCAAGCTGGAGGGCTCCGCTCAGCAGCGCACCTACCACGACGCCCAGCAACGCCCACACTTCGGGTCTCATGGCTCGAAAGCGTAGCCCGGCACTCGATCGACCGGGCCCCACCAACAACGGCAACCTCGCAGGTCGGACCAGAGCTCGCGTCCGACCGCGGACGACCTGACGCGTTGGCGTCGGGCGGGCGGTTGTTAGGCGGTTGCTCGACCTAACCGGCTACGGGCGCCGGCCGCCGTGACCGCCCGCGATATACGGGAGGTGCTGGGGCCCTGCATCCATCTGCTCAGGACCTCTCGGGAGCCGTGATGAACGCATACGCCTCGGCGACTGCCCTGACCTTGTTCACATCGAGGTTGGGCTTAGGCTTCGCCAGCGCCCCGATCAACGCCTGGAGCATCAGCCGGCGCACTTCGTCGCGCAGCTCCTCGATGGGCTTCTCGGGTGCCGTCTCGTCGGCCATTTGACGTCCTCCTGTTCCCCCGCGCGCTTCGTACGCAGCGAGCTTTGACGCCGAAGGTACGGCGATTCATCAGCGCCCGCCCGCGATTCGACGTCGGGAGGTCGAAGATCACCCACTCCACCGCGACTTGCTGACGTCTACTGAACGGGCTCCAGAGCGCAACGGCTCTGGGGCGACTGCCGGACATTTTCTGTCCTGTATGGGCCAGCGACGCAGGTGGGGTGCGGTGGGGGTGCGGCCGGAGGCGCCCCCAGGCGCCGGAGGTCGCGGGGGTCCCCATCGCGGGGCCCCGCCGAAGGCGCGGGCCCGCGCGCCGCCAGGCGCGCCTTGATCTTATAGAGGTCAACTCGGCAATCTCCGACTCTCGACCAGGCGATCGATGCGCCGCCTTCGGTATCGAAGTTCACCCGTTGTCTTCGTTACTCGCCGGGCAAGCCCACGCTAGCGTGTGGATATGACGGCAGAGCAGCCCGAAGAGAAGACAACTCACGATCCCAAGCCGACGTCTGAGCGGATCACCAAGCTCGCGGAGCGCGTTCTTGACGGAGACATCGCTCTGCCGGAATTTCAGCGCCCATTTGTGTGGAAGCGCCCACAGATACTCCAGCTACTCGATTCCATCTACAAGAATTACCCGATTGGGAGCCTTCTGGTCTGGGAATCTCGTCAAGACCTAAAGAGTAAGCGGTCGATTGCAGACCTTGACGTTGGTCCAAGATCTGCCGAGTACCCCGTTAACTACCTGCTCGACGGCCAGCAGCGTCTCTCGACCATCTGTGGCGCCCTCAACTGGACGCCTGGCGAAGCAAAAAGCGTCTGGAACGTCTATTTCAATCTTGCAACGGCGTCTTTCCATCATGCAGATTCTGTCGAAGAGCTGCCCATCACACAGATCCCGCTTCGGCTACTGAAGAGCCCGTCCGAATTTTTCAGTAGAACGTCGGCTATCGAGACGGATGGGCTTCAGCGCAGAGCCAAGTTTCTGTTCGATCGGTTCACGGATTATCAAGTTCCTCTTGTGACGCTAGGCGACATGAGCATTCGTGACGTCGCGCCGGTCTTCGAACGCATTAACTCGACGGGCACCCGGCTCACGATTTTCGACCTGATGCGCGCGGCCACATGGTCGACAAGCTTCGACCTGGGCAAGTCGCTAGGAAGCATCAAGGCAGGCCTCGAACCCAAGCGATTCAACTCGATTGAGGACAAGACGCTCCTTCGAGCGCTCGCCGCTGCGGCGGGCAAGGATTTCTCGGCGGACAGCATCGATCAGCTGCGTGACGCCAGTGAGGAGAATCTGAACGAGGCTTCGACGGAGTTGGGAAGGGCCTCCGAGCTTGCTGCGGATTTCCTTTCGACTGAGGTCGGTGTACCTCGCGCAGAAGCACTGCCATACACGAACCAATTTGCCGTCCTGGCAGAACTTTTTAGAGCACTTCCACAGCCCAACGCCACTCAATTGGCGGCAATTCGACACTGGTTCTGGCGGACCACGCTTAGCACTTACTTCGCTGGCTGGAACAACAGCCAGATGGCGACGGATGCCCGAGTGGTCCGCGAGTTCGCGGACGGCACGCGGGCCGAACTCGACCACGCGTGGGTGGTGCCCACGAGGACCCTGTGGAAGAACCGGCCGTTCCGATCTAATAGTGCGGTATCCAAGATGCTCGGCCTGATGCTCGGTGCAGCCAAACCGCGAGATTTGATATCCGGACAAGTTATCGACGTCGACAAGTCGCTTGCATGGTCGAATGATAAAGAGTTTCACCACTTCTTCCCGCAGCAGTTTCTGTCGAGCACCGGCAGGGACGTCTCCGAGATTAATGCTGTCGCGAACATTGTTCTGCTGACTTCGGCAAGTAACATCAATATCAGCAACAAGGCACCGAGCCAATATCTGGGCGAGATTATCGCGAATGTTGGCCGAGACAAGGTGGTCGAATTACTCGCCACCTGCCTGGTCTCGGAGGCTGCGCTTGACGCCGCGCTAGTGGACGACTTCGACCTATTTCTTGAGGAACGTTCGAAGACCCTTCACGAGCACGTCCAGGCGCTCTGCGATTGGGATGATCAGGTGCCCAAAGAAGTCGAAGCATCCAGTGGTGACAGCGATTCAGAAGACTCGCTGACGGACTAGCCAGCGCCTGCGGCATTAGCTTGCGGCGACGTAGACCGCGGCTGGCTCATTGAGACCGTCACCATAGTGGTGTGTGAGGTCGGCGATTCGGACAGCTCCGAGGCGTTCATACAGCCGGATCGCGGCTTGGTCCTTGAGCATGACGTCGAACGCGATGGCGAGTCCTCGGGCCCGGGCGAATCCGAACACAGCTTCCATCAGGAGCTGGCCGGCTCCGGTGCCTCGGTGGCCGGGATCCACGAATAGGCGTGCAGGGATTGCCAAACGGTCGATATCGCCATGACTGTGCTCCCGCCAAGCCCGTGCGGCGTCATCCTCGGGTACGGCACGTATGAGCGCGACCTGCCCGATGGGGAGACCGTCTTCCACAGCCGTCCAGCTTTGCAGCTCACGGTCGTGGCGGAGCCAGCCTTCGGGGTCCGCGACACCTTCGACGGGGTAGCCGTCCTGGGCGTGCACCCGGACCAGTGCGGCGGCGAGGGCAGGAAGGTCTTCGTCGCGACGGGGACGAATGGTCACGCTCATCAGTAGTCCACAGGCATGTCGTAGTCGAGTGCCGAATAGTCGGCGCGCATGCAGAAGTTCGTCACCTCGAACGGCTGCTTGTCGGCGGTCATGCCGGTATGCCACAGGTCGATCATGGGCACGCCCGGGGGCAGGTCGAGCGCTTCGGCCTCTTCCCGGGTGGCCGGCCGCGCAGTGATCTCCTCGCGGATGCTCGCGATCGTGTATCCGAGGTCTTCGAGATGCCCGTAGAGAGCACGCTTGCCGAGGTTCTCGGCCTTCGCGAGGGCAGTGCCTTCGGCGATGGACCACGGGATGAACGTGATGCCGATCTGCATCGGCACCTCATCCGCGTAGTACCAGTTCTCTCGCCTGACGACGTCGGTCCCCGGCTCGACGCCGAGCCGTTCGGCCACGTCGACGTCAGCCGGGACGCGCTCGGCACTGCGAACGTCGACCCGCGGCGTCTTGCCCTGTGCTCGGGCTTCAGCTCCGAACGGGCCGTGCCGGGTGACTGCTCGCATCGGAGTCGTGTACCGCAGGCGACCGAATCGCATCCAGCGCGGACGCTCACGGACGAAGTACCCGCGGCCGTGCTCAGAGCGGACCAAGCCCTCTTGGATGAGTTCCTGGACGGCAGCCCGGGCCGTGTTCCGCGCACCGTGGTACGTCGCAGCTAGGACGCGCTCAGAGGGCAGTTTGTCGCCGGCGTTTAACTCGCCGGAGTGGATCGCTTCCCGCAGCGCGGCAGCGATCTCGCGCGCTTCGGCGTTCTCGCCGTGGGGTCGCTGATCAGGCATGAAGCCAACACTAGCGAACTGGTTCAAGCCACCCTCTTGCGCAACTGGCTCAAGCCAGTCTATGGTCTGTGTCACTGGCTTAAGCCAGTTGCCAACCAACAGGTGACCGAGGAGATGCAGAGATGGCGATGTTCGCTGTGGACAGCAACCGACAGCAGATGATGGCGACCGGCGTTGTGGAGCCGGTCAATGAGTGGATCGAGGTGGACGGCAAGCGTCGTCCGGGCGATGTCCAGGCCCGCGACGAGAACACGGGCGCCCTGCTGTGGGGTGTCGAGGTCGTGTACCAGTCGGTGAACTGGGGCCGGGTCTCCACGGAGTCGGTCAAGGTGACGGTCCCGGCCCGGGAGATGCCCGCCCCGTCGCTGTTCTCCCCGATCAAGTTCGAGGACCTGGTTGCCTCGGTCCGCGTCGACCGCCGCAACAACGGGCTTACCACCTCGTGGGAGGCATCCGGCATCTCCGAGATGGCCGGCGCCAAGACCGCACCCAAGGCGGCTGCCTGATGACGGCGCCTGTGGGGCACCTGCTCGCGGTGCTCCGGGTTCTGGACGGCCTGTGGTCGATCGGCGCCCTGACCATCACGCTCGGCTCGGACACGCTCTACCCCGACCGGGAATCCTCGGGAGTGGGTGTGCTGGTCCTGGACGTGCACGCCGACGACTTCGCCGGGGCGGAGCGGATTGCGGCACGTGCGGGCTTGGAGCCGGCCGCGCAGTCGGTCCACGCGCTCAGCTACAGCCTGCCTGTGCAGCTGCGGCGGGACTGGTCGGGCTGGATCTGCGATGACCCACGGATGGTCCCGTACTCGGTCCGGGTGACCGCGTTCGAGCCGCTGGCCGATCACCCCACACCGACTGGTCCGGGTGCCAGGGATGGGTGGGAGTCAGTCTCGCTGTTCGGTGCGGGCAGCGACACCGACGAGCACACCGATGGCATCGCCGACGAGTCGGCTAGCTCCGGCGACGGCGTGAAGGCGGCTGCGTGATGAACCTGCCGCGTCACGCATCGGGGGCGGCGGGGGCTTCGGTTCCCGCCCCCTCGGGTCCGGCCCGTCGGGTCCTGACCCTGATCTCTCGCGCCTCGTGGCTGTTGGCCATGGCCGGCCTGGTCGCGTTCATCGGCGGTGCACTGACCGACATGGTCTGGCTGGTCGGCGCCGGGACTGCAGGATTCCTGACCGGGACCGGGCTGCTCTTGCCCGCCGCTCTCGGCCTGGCCCTCCTGCCCCGGGCAGGTGGTTCCCAGTGACCCGTGCCGATGACCTGGCCATCGCCGCCGACTACCTGATTCAAGCCGTGAACGCGCTTGCCCGTGCAGCGCGTGTCCTGAACAGCACAGGAGCGCTCGGCGCTGCCGATCAGATCCAGGGCATGCACGACCTGGCCAAGCCGCTACAGGAAGACATCCGCCGCGCGGCCCGTGCCGCACACCGCGTCGAACGGCCCGAGTTCTACGACGCGCGTGGCCGATGGGTCGGCCGGCCGGCCGGCAACGGGGGTCAGGGCTGATGCCGAAGCGGTGGGCGTACACGGGCCCAACCGATCCCGCGATGGATGAGGCCGCCAAACGCCGAGACCTGGTCACCACGGCCCGGGACGGCGTCACTCAGATTCACGAGGCGTACGCGCTGCTCGCATTCGGTGGGGCGTACCTGGTCCCCCTGGACGCCGACCTGGCCGAGCGGATCTATCAGGTGCGGGTGCAGCTGCACGCGCTGATCGATGAAGCCGAAGCCCTCGTGCGACCGCATGAGGCCAAGGAAGGGATGACCTGATGTCTCAGAACACGACCAAGAAGATCAACCGCCGAGTGGTCGAGGCGCTGGAGGACGCCGCCAAGTACACCGACGCCGCTCTCGTGCAGTGGTCCCAGGCCCGGAACCGGATCGAGGACGCGTGGGACGCCTCAGGCCTGCACAGGGACCTGGGCGAGGAGTCGTGGGCCGTCTACAACACCATGAGCGCCGCGCGTGGAACGATCCTCACCCGCCTGCGGGCCGAGCGGGACGGGGACGAGTGATGAACCCGGCCGCGAAGTTCCGTGACTACGACGCCCGGGCCCGCTCCCGGATCATCGCCGCGACAACAGGCCGCCCCGGTCGCCTGGGCCTGCTCTGGCGCATCCTCGTTCGCGTCGCGGTGTTCCTGGCCCGCCGGTCATGGGGGTTCACCCGAGCGTGCGGTACCTGGGCCGTCAAGCACCCCGGCGTCCCGGTGGTCGGGCTCGTGCTCGCGTTCCTCTGGCACGGGGCCCTCGTGCTGGCGGAGTGGCCCGGGGACCGCAGCACCGGCCCTCTGCTCCTGCTGGTGGCCTCCATGAGCCCGGGCCTACTCCTGGGCTTGTGGGCCGCCCTGTTCCCGTGGCACTACCGGCGTCGGACGAACGCCTGGGCAATCCGCCGATCCTGGGTCAAGACCGCGCAGGCGTGCGGGCTCCACCGTCTGGAGAGGGACGGCACGGTCACCGTGTCCCGCCTGCGCAAGGTCCTCCACGGACGTGGGTCCGTGACCCTGCGAATCCAGACCTTCGAGGGCCAGACCCTGGACACCATTCGCAGGGCGGCGCCGGCCCTCACCACGGCGTACTCCGCGCACGGCTACGACACCGTGCAGGTCACCCCGCGCATCCTGGACCTGGTGCTGTTCACCTCTGCACGCCTTGCCCCCCGCTCGGCAGGACTGCCCAACCCCGACAAGATCACCACCAACGCCGTCCCCGTCGGGCGCACTCGCTCCGGTGATGAGTGCCGCCTGGTCATCCAGGGCCGACACACCTTCGTCGTCGGCGCCTCCGGCTCCGGCAAGGGCTCCGTGCTCTGGTCCGTCGTCGGCGGTCTCGCCCCCGCCGTGCACGCCGGCCTGGTTCGCCTGTGGGGCGTGGACCTCAAGAAGGGTCTGGAGATCGAGACCGGCCGCGCACTGTTCGGGCAGGTCGCCTATTCCGCCGAGGACGCCGTACGGGTCCTGCGTGCCCTCCTGGCCGTCATCGATGAGCGCGGCGCCGCGATGCGCGGAGTCTCCCGCCTCCACGTGCCGGCCGCCGGTGACCCGCTGCACGTCCTGATCGTGGACGAGCTCTCGGACCTGATGGCCTACGCCGAACCCGACACCCGCCGTGAGGCTGAGCGGCTCATGTCCAAGATCCTCACCCAGGGACGCGCCCTCGGCGTCGTCGTGCTCTCGTGCGGACAGAACCCCCGTCAGGAAGCCGTGGGCGGCACCCGCTCCCTCTACACCCAACGCATCGCCCTCCGGCTCGACAGCGAGACCGAAACCGTGATGGTCCTGGAAGGGCTCGCGCCCCTGGGTCCCGCGCACACGATCAACCGCAACGACCCCGGCACCGCCTATCTCGTCACCGAAGACGGCACCCCCGTACTCGTCCGGTTCGACTACTGGTCAGACGACCTGATCCGCGCCACCGCCCTGCACTACGCCGCCCCCACCGACGCTGCAGCTGCACCCCTCCTCGACGCTCCCGCCGCGCCGCGCTCGGGGATGGACGCCGCCGAAGCCTGGGCCCGCGCTGGTGGACGCCTCGCCGTCGTCGCCAACCCCGACGACATGCCTACCGACGCCGACGTACCGGAAGACAACCCGGCTCCTCGTCCGCGCAAGCCCCGCGCCCCGCGCAAGCCCCGGGCACCCCGTGCGCCCCGTGCCGCCCGCCCGGCCGCTGCTCCGGCCTCAGAGGAGGACTGACGATGAACACCGCACGGCCCGCTCGCACTGCCGGCCCGGTGGCCCGGATCGCCGCCGACTCCCGGCCCGTCCTGATCGTCACGGTCATCACCACCGCGGCCGTCGCCCTGGCGTCGTTCGCCCTGTCGTTCGCTTCGCTACGCGACGCCGCACTCTGGGGCCGTGTCCCCGAAGGGATCGCGTTCCTCGTCCCCGTCGTGATCGACGCCTCCGTGCTCGTCTACGGACTCGTTGCGCTGGTGCTCCGTTCCCGGGGTCGCTCCTCGGCCTGGGCCTGGACACTGATGCTGCTGTTCACCGTCGTATCCATCGGCGCCAACGCCGCTCACGCCTACGACGTCGGCCCGCAGTTGCGCACGGTCGTCGGCGTCGTCCTGGTCGCCCTCGCACCCCTGTCCGTCCTGACCTCCACCCACGCCCTTGCCTCCCTCGTCGTGACCGACGACCCGACGCCGGCTGTCGAGCCCAACCACGTAGAAGCTGAGCCCGCCGAAGCGCTGCCGTCGCCGGCCCCGCTGCCGGCCCTCGAACCTGCGCCGGCTGATGATGAGTCGGCTGTCGATGAGCCGGCTACTCCAGTTCCGTCATCGGCACCCGTCCCCGTGCTGGGTCCGGTCCGGTCGTCACGGACCTCCCGCCCTCGTGGCCCCGTTGAGCAGAGCATCCTGCCGGGCCTGGACATGCCAGGGGTGACGGCATGAGCACCGACCGGCTGACCGGCGCTGCCTGCGCCCGCCCGGAAAACGTCAGGCTCCCGTGGATCAGCGAGAACGCCGCGCCCGCCGACATGGCTCGCATGTTCGGTGTCTGCGCCCGGTGCCCCATCGCCGCTGCGTGCGCTCGTGAGGTCGTCACGAAGGAGACCACTGCCGGGTTCTGGGCCGGCGCCGACCGCACACAGTGGCGCGAGGTCTCCAGGTCCGACCTGTTCGCCGAACTGTCCGACGACACCGCGCCCGTGCCGGTGCAGGGGACGCTGCCCCTCGATCTTCCCGGTCTCGACACGACTGCCGATGTTGTGGAGGTAGCTGCCTGATGGTCTCGTTCCGCACCACCCTCGACACGCACGCTGTGGGCCTCGACGTCGAGGATGCCGCCCGCCAGGCGCGCGACCTTGCCCGTGCTGGTGCTGAGGCCAACGGGGTCTGCACCTCGCCCGTGGTGCGGTCCGTGTTCGACCGCGAGACCGGCGTCACGCACCTGGTGCCGATCCCCTGCGGCTCCACTCGTGAGTCCAAGTGCAAGGCGTGTGCCGAGAAGGCTCGTCGTCTGCGGATGCACCAGTGCCGCGAGGGCTGGCACCGCGACGACGAACCCGACCTGCCCCCGGCACCGACTGCGGCACCCGACGAGGACGAGGACGACGACGAGAAGGAGGACGAGCCAGCTCCTGAGCGGGTGACTCGCTCGACTCGTCGTCGTCCCGATGTCCCGGACCTGCCCACGCAGAAGATGAGCAGCGGCACCCTCGGGCGCACCTTCACCGACCCTCGCACCGGCCAGACCTTCCGGCCCTCGATGTTCCTGACTCTGACGCTCGGCTCATACGGCGACATCGGCCGCCGCCGTCGCGCTGACGGCACGTGGGAGTCCACCGGGGTCCCGGCCAACCCCCGCACCTACGACTACCGCAAGGCAGCGTTGGACGCCCTGATGTTCTCGCGCGTCGTCGACCGGTTCATGCAGAACCTGCGGCGCTGCGCCGGCTACACGGTCCAATACTTCGCCGCCGTCGAGCCTCAGAAGCGCCTGGCCCCGCACCTGCACGCCGCGATCCGGGGCACCATCCCGCGCGCCATCGTGAAGCAGGTCGCCGCCGCTACCTACTTCGCTGCCTGGTGGCCGCCGTGCACCGACGCAGATGTCGTCTACGGCGAGCACACCGAACCCCCGGTGTGGCATGAGGAGTCCGCGAACTACCTCGACCCGCACACGGGTGAGGTCCTGCCGACGTGGAAGGAAGCCACCGCCCAGCTGCAGGACCCCGCGCACGTCGTCCGGCTCGGCAAGCAGGTGGACATCAAGGGCCTCCTGGGTGGCACGCCGGACTCTGACCATGCGGTGCGCTACCTGTGCAAGTACCTCACCAAGTCCATCTCCGGCACCTACGCCGCAGGAGATGACGACGCCGACACCGCCGCCCGAGTCGCCTACGACAAGCACGTTGACCGGCTGCACGCTCACGTGAGGGTCCTGCCCTGCGGCCCCGACTGCGCGAACTGGCTCCGGTACGGCGTCCAGCCCAAGAACCCCACGCCGGGCATGAAGCCCGGTGGGTGCCTGTCTCCGGCGCACGACCGGGAGAACCTCGGCCTGGGTGGTCGCCGTGTCCTGGTCTCGCGCGGGTGGTCGGGCAAGACCCTCACGCAGCACCGTGCCGACCGTGCCGCCGTCGTCCGCCAGGCCCTGGAAGCCGCGGGCATCGAGCACGACGACGCCGACCGGCTCTCGACCACGCAAGAGACCAGCGATGGGCACGCCCGGTACGTCTGGCGTGAGCCCGAAGCCGGGTCCTACACCTACGCAGCTGTGATCACCGCGAGCCTGCAAGAGCACCTCCGCCGGCGTGGGCAGTACGACGCCGCGAAACAAGCCCTCGGCCTGGCCCCACCTGGATCAACAGGGCCTGTGGATAACCGTTCGGCAACCGCCGCAACACCAGCCGCGCACGCGGCCTGATGAAGGGGATGTCATGGGTAGCAACGACAACGTGAGGTCGATCGGCGCCGCATCTTCGCGCCGGCTGATGACGCCGGACGAACTGGCCGAGTACCTGGGTGTGACGCTGCACTGCGTCTACGCCTGGTCGAGCCGTGGCGGCGGTCCGAAGGTGCTTCGTGTCGGGGCGCGGCTGCGGTATCGCCCGGCCGAGGTTGAGGCGTGGCTGGACAGCGTCACCGACACCCGAAAGGCGGGCTGATCGTGGGAGGACGAGAAGCCCTGGAACCTGGTCGATGGGGCCACATCAGCAGCGTGGAGATCAAGCCCGGCAAGTGGGTGGCACAGGCACGGTTCCGCGATTTCGCGGGTCACTATCACCGTCCTCAAGCCCGTGGGGCGTCGGCGCCGAAGGCTGAACGCGCGTTGGAAGACAAGCTCCACGCCATGCGTGACGCGGGGCTCGTCGGTGGGGCAACGGCGGTCGAGCCAGAGACGTCGATGTCAGATGTGTTTGACCAGTGGGTCCGCGAGAAACGTGCCGAGGGTCAGGTGGCCTCGCAGTCGCTCAACACCTACGTCGCCACGCTGGACCGTGAATTGCGGCCGGCTCTTGGCGCCTTGCGGGTGCGGGAGGTGACGCCTGTCGCGGTGAACCGGGTCCTGATGGCGCTGAGCGCTGCCGGCAAGCACGACACCGCCCGCCAGACCCGCAACGTGCTTTCGCAGGTCATGATGATGTGCGTCCGCTACGGCGCTGCACCGTTCAACCCTGTTCGCGATGCCGTGACCGTTCGCAAGCCTCGGCGGGCTGAGGTGCACACGCTCGAACTGGACGACATCGTGAAGCTGCGGGCCGCCGTCCGACGTTGGGAAAACCGTCCCCCGGCCACTCGTGGCAAGCGGAGCATCACGCTCCTGCCCCAGATCGTGGACACGATGATCGGCACGGGCCTGCGGATCGGTGAGTGTCTAGCGCTGCGGCAAACGGACCTCGACCTGGACGCCGAGGTGCCGACGCTCACCGTGACCGGCACCGTGGTCCGGGTCGAGGAGACCACGCCGGCGGGCGTCGTCAAGGGCCGGCTGGCACGACAGCCCAAGCCGAAGTCAGACACCTCGCGACGCACGATCACGCTTCCCGACTTCGTGGTCACGGCGCTCCGAGAGGCGATCGGCCTGGGCCTCGACGGCGGGCCGGACAAACTCGTGTTCCCATCGACGGAGGGCACGCCCCGCTCCCCCGGCCGTGTTCGTGAGCAGCTGCGCCAGGCTCGCGAGGGAACGGGCATCACCGTGACGCCGCACGACTTCCGCCGGACGATCGCGACCCGGGTCGCGAATGAGACGACCATCGCGAACGCGACGGCGCTGCTCGGACACGCTGACGAAGGAACCACCGTGCGGCACTATGTGAGGCGGACGCACATCGCCCCGGACCTGCGGATCGTCATCGATCAGCTCGTCCAACAGGCAGAGGCCGAAGCCGGTCCGGAAGCCAATCCGGAGTGAAAACGGAGTGCCCGGCATGACGAAGGCCCCCAGATCCGCAGAGTTACGCGGTTGGGGGCCTTCTGGGTGCGGTAGCGGTGGGATTTGAACCCACGGTGGACTTTCACCCACACACGCTTTCGAGGCGTGCTCCTTAGGCCGCTCGGACACGCTACCTTTGCCCACCGCATCAGCAGCGGGCCGTAGCAGGATACCCGGTCGGACCCCGGTTCCACGAATCGGTTGCCGTGCCGTGGCACACGTTGCGTCAGATCGGCGGTTGTCCTACGAAACGGCGGGCCACGCCCGGCGTCCTCGGCCCGACCGTAGAGCACCTCCGACGGTCGCGACCGTAGAGTGGGTACATGGCGACGACCGCTGACGCAGAACCCGGCTCCGCCACCGCGGACACCGCCGCGACGGACTCTGCCGCGGCCACAGGCCACACCGAGACCGCGGAGGCCAAGGCCGGAGATCTCGTCGAGCGCACGGCCGCCGCCATCCGTACCTGGATCATCACCGGCACGGCCCGCCCCGGGGAACGACTCTCGGAGAAGTCCGTGGCCGAGACCCTCGCGGTCTCGCGGAACACCCTCCGCGAGGCCTTCCGGGTGCTCACCTACGAGAACCTGCTGGTGCGACGCCCGCACGCCGGCGTCATGGTCGCCGTCCCGACGCTCGCCTCGATCCTCGACATCTACCGCGTGCGCCGCATGGTCGAGGGGCAGGCCCTGCGCGACGCCCTGCCCGGGCATCCGGCGACGGCGATCATGCGCGACGCCGTCGAGACCGCCGAGCGGGCCCGTGACGCGCAGGACTGGCGCGCGGCGGGCACCGCCAACATGGAGTTCCACCGCGGCATCGTCGCGCTCTGCGACAGCGAGCACCTCGACCGGCTCTACGCGACGGTCTCGGCGGAGCTGCGCCTCGCGTTCGGCCTGCTCGCGAACCCGGAGTACCTGCACGCCCCCTACGTGGCCCGCAACGCGCGGATCCTGGAGATGACTCTCTCCGGCGACAGCGCGGCGGCAGCCGCCGAGCTGGACGACTATCTCGTGCAGTCCGAGCGGACGGTCGCGGCGGCGTACTCCCGGCGGACGCCGCCGGAATCCGCCTGACCACGACGCGCGGAGCCCAGACCGCCCCGGCCGATCCCACCCCGCCGGGCCACTCCGCCGGCGTGCCTCGACCGGCCGGCCAGGACGACGCGACTCGACCCGGATCGGTGTGCCTCGCGCAGGCGTGACACTCTCGGTAGACAACGTCTACTGCCAGCAACACACCCTCGCGGGGCCACCTCACCCCGGAGCGGTGACCGCCGAAGGCGCGCGGATCCTCACCGCACCGGCAGCACCCGCAGCAGCTCGTCGAGCTGCGACCGCGTGGTTGCCACGTACCCGCCACGCACCCGCATCGCCGCGTCCCACACCTCCCGCTCCCCCGCCGACTGCCGCTCCAGCACGCTCATGTTCTCGGTGAGGTCGAGGCGCCGGTTGAACCCCTGGACGGTGTCGCGCCATCGGTGCAGCCCGTTGACCAGATCGGTGTCCCGGCGCCGGTCGAGCGCACCGGAGACGAGCGCGGCGTCGACGGCGGACACCGCGAGCCGCGCGAACACCGCGCGGAGCCGGTCGTCGGCGGTCCGGGCGAACTCGTTGTCCGCGAGCACCGCCCGGTTCCGCTCCAGCTCGCGCCGCACCGCGGCGAGCACCTGGGCGTGCCGCTCCGCCTCGCTGCTCAGGCGCTCGACGACGAGGCCCGTCATGCCCGCCACCAGGGTCAGCGAGTTGACGGCAGGCTCCCACCGGGGCTCCCCGGGGAGCACGAACCAGAGCACGCCGAGCACGAAAGCCGTGGCGAGCAGCCCGTAGGTGACCGTGGCGACGGCGGTGCGTGCGGCAGTCACGTGCCGCTCCACCAGCCAGCCCGGTCCCCGCACGGTCAGGCCCAGATGGTGAACGGCCGCTCGTCCACCCGGCGCCCTGCCACGCCCGGCGGACCCACCACGTAGACACGGTCGCCCGGGCGCAGGGTCGCGAGGACGCGGTCGAGCGCGACCACGGCATCGTCGGGATCGTCGACCATCAGGTCGAGGCGCAGGGAGAGGATCCCGGCGCGCACCGCGAGCCGGGTCCGGTCGGCCGTCCCGGTGTCGCCGTCGGCGCCGCCTGACCGCGGCCTGCGGCGGATCCGCGGCACCGCCCGGACCAGGAGGCCGAGCCGACGCCGCACGGGCCACTGATGCGCTGTCGTCTTTGCCATGGCGGTCATCCTCCGGCGCGGGCGGGCGGTTCTCGCTGCACGACCAGAGTAGCGACGTCCTACATAAGTATCTAGGTTGTCCGACAATCTTGCTTCGCCGTGACGGCGGTGGCCGGGACTGTCGCCCGCCCGTGCCGGAGAGGTAGTGTGCCGACACCGCCGAGGGAGGACACCGATGCCCGCACCCACGCTCTTCGACTACACGGACCACAGTCCGTACTCGAACCCCGGAAACCACGCCGGCTACTTCGCCGAGCTGAGCACCGACCCGGAGGCGCTGCACCGCTTCGCCTGCACCGCCGTCGTGCACTACCGCGCCGGCGGGCCGGCGCTGACCGAGGCGCAGAAGGCCGACCCGGACCGCCGCTGGCTCTCCTCGATCCTGGACGCCGCCGAGTCGCGCGCGCCGCTCGACGGGCCGCGCACGCAGGCACAGCAGGTCGCCGGATGCTGCCGCGACCACACGCTGCTCACCCTGGGCGTGCTGCGCACGCACGACGTGCCGGCCCGGTCCCGGATCGGGTTCGCCCGGTACATCACACCGGACTGGCACACCGACCACGTGGTGGGCGAGCGCTGGGACGGCACCCGCTGGGTGCGCTACGACCCCGAGCTCGACCAGGTGGACTTCGACTTCGACGTGCACGACATGCCGACCGGACCCGCCTCCCCGTTCCTCACGGCGGCCGAGGCCTGGCTCGCGATCCGCGCGGGCACGGCCGACCCGGCGACGTTCGGCGTCGGACCGGACCTGCCGGAGGACGTGCGCGGCCGCGACTTCGTGCGGTCCTACGTGCTGTACGAGGTGGCGCACCGGCACCGCGACGAGCTGCTGCTCTGGGACCTGTGGGGGCCTCAGCTCGGCACGCGGTTCGTCCGCGAGGCCGCGGGCGGGCAGGCGGCGGCGTGGGTCCGCGACGCGGGTCTACCCGGTGCCGACATGTCGGACGCCGAGTTCGACGCCGTCGCCGACGAGCTGGCCTACCTGCTCGTCGCCGCCGACGCCGGGGACGGCGAGGCGGCCGACCAGCTCGCCGAGCTCTACCGCGAGGACGCCCGGCTGCACCCCGGTGAGCGCGTGCTGACGCTCTCCCCGACAGGCCACGGCGGCGTCACCGACCTGGCGGCCCGCTGAGGCGCCGCGCCAGCTCCTGCAGGACGTCGCTCGTACCCGCGTCGATCTTCACCGTCGCGTACTTGTCGCCGCGGGTGATGCCGCGGTTCACGATCACCACCGGCTTGTCCGCCTCGGCGGCGTGCCGCACGAACCGCAGCCCGCTCATCACGGTGAGCGACGACCCGGCGACCAGGATCGCGTCGGCGGAGTCCACCAGCGCGTACGCGCGCTCGACCCGCTCGCGCGGCACGTTCTCGCCGAAGTAGACGATCTCGGGCTTGAGCACGCCCCCGCAGAACTCGCAGGGCGCGGGCCGGAAGTGGGCGGTCGACTCGATGACGGCGTCGGCGTCGGGCGCGATCTCGATGTCCGCGACCTCGCCCACGGACTCCAGGAAGCCCGGGTTCAGCGCGTCGAGCCGTTCGGCGAGGTGCGCTCGCGAGATGACCCGCCCGCAGGACAGGCAGATCACCCGGTCGTAACGTCCGTGCAGGTCGATGACGTTGCGGGAGCCGGCGTCCTCGTGCAGCAGGTCCACGTTCTGCGTGATGATCCCGGCGAGGACGCCCCGCTCCTCCAGGGTGACCAGCGCGCGGTGCCCGGCGTTCGGCAGCGACCGGTTCACGTGCGTCCAGCCCACGTGGTTGCGGGCCCAGTAGTGCCGGCGGAACTCCTCGTCGCCCACGAACTGCTGGTAGGTCATGGGGTTGCGCGGCGGGGAGTCGGGGCCGCGGTAGTCGGGGATGCCGGAGTCGGTCGAGACCCCGGCACCCGTGAGCGCGGCGACGCGGAGGCCGGTCAGCACCTCCACGGCGTCGTCCACGGTGGTGCGGGCCACCTCGACGGCCTGCGGCTCCCAGGTGGTGGGACGGGCTTGAGGAAACACCCTCCGAGGGTATGCCCCGGCACCCGGCCGCACGCCCTCTGTGTTCCATTTCGCACAGGGCCGCGGCCCGCTAGCCTGGGGCCCGGCATGCACAGCGGCATGAGGGGACGGCGTGGGCGACTCGGCAATCGCAAGGATCGACAGCACCCTGGCGGGTGACGACTTCGGCTGGTCGGTGACCCTCGTGGGCGAGGACCAGTCGGACAAGCTCGCCACACTGGCACAGCACCTCGACGACGGTCACTCCACGTCGGGTGACGGCAAGCGGGTCCCCTCCGGCTACGCCTACTGGGGCATCGGGCCGACCATCGCCTGGTTCAACGCGTCGAACGACCCGACCTACATGGTCATCAAGGTCGGCACCGAGATGTTCCGCCGGCAGTGGCGCAGCATCTCGCCCCTCGTCACCGACGAGTGCGTGCACCTGGTCAGCCTGGGCGTCGGCACGGGCGCCAAGGACGGGATGTTCCTGGAGACCATGCACCGGGCCCACCCGTCCATGCTCTACGTCCCCGTGGACATGAGCGCCGAGATGCTCCGCACGGGTTCGCGCACCGCGGTCCGCGACGCGCACTTCCCCCTGGACCGCTCCCTGGGCCTGCAGATCGACCTCTCCCTGGACGGCAACCTCGAGGAGCTCAAGCTGTTCCTCGACCGCCTGGTCGGCGACGAGGCGATCCTCTACTCGCTGGTCGGCAACACGGTGGCCAACTTCGACGACGACCAGGAGTTCCTCAACGGCGTGGCCCGGGTGCTGCGCCCGCAGGACCGGATGCTCGTCGAGTTCGCCACGACGGAGGACCTGACGGCGACGGCCGTGCGGGCGGCGGAGGCCGAGTACCGGCAGACCCGCGGGTTCGTCGAGTTCGTGGCGAGCGCGGTGCGGTACAACACCGACCTCCGGATAGACCTCGACCAGATCCGGTTCGCCGGCTCCGTCGAGGACGACAGCATCCTGCTGCGGGTGTACTGGCAGAACGCGAGCGGCGAGGAGATCCGGATGCTGATCCCGGGCAGCCGCCCCATCCACCTCGCGCCGCAGGACACCATCCGGCTGTACACGACCCGCAAGTACACGACCGAGCGCATCGACCAGCTCGTCGCGGGCGCGGGACTGCGTGCCACGCACGTCCAGCGGGAACGGTTCCGGCACACGCAGCGGCCCAGCCCGTTCGGCCTGGAGCTGCGCCTCCTGGCCCACGACGAGTCGGCGCCCGCCAAGCTGCCGGCCTTCGACGTGTGGAAGTGATGCGGCAGCGGCTGCGTCTGCTGCGCCGCCGGGTCGTGGCGACCTGGACGAGCCGCCGCTGGGCACGACGCCGCAGGGTCACGGTCGCCGTGGTCACGTACGCGCTGCTGGGTGTCGCCTTCGTGCTGGGGATCCTCTGGATCCTGGGCATCGGCCCCGAGTGGGAGCCCTGGGTCAACTCCCTGACCCTGCTCGCAGGTGTCACCGGGCTCGTCGTCGAGCGGCAGAACGCCGAGACCGAACGCCGCTCGGAGGTGGTGGGCTCGGTGGGCTTCGAGCTGCAGCAGAACCGTGCCGTCGTCGAGCGCCGGCTCGCCGGGCTGCGCACCGGCGGTGCACGGGCCCTGTCCGTGAGCCCGCGCCTGGCCCTGTCCGCCGTCGACGCCGCGCTCGCCTCGGGGGTGCTGTCCCGATCGCCCGACCGCGCGCTCGTGGAGAAGCTCCACCGCTGGCGCGAACACGTGCAGGGCTACAACTGGCGGCGCGACCTCACCGAGTTCGAGCTCATGCTCATCAAGCACCAGGACGCCGACGACGCCGGCTCGGCCATGTCGAGCCTCGCCAACGAGCGGCTGTACCTGCTGCGGCTGCGGACGCTGCTGGACCAGCTCCACGCCGCCCTGCCCCAGGTCTGACGAGCCCTGCCCGCCCGGTCAGCGGCGCCGGGCCTCGAAGAACTCGCGCAGCAGCAGGCCGCACTCGTCCGCACGGACGCCCCCGAGCACCTCGACCTCGTGCAGCGCCCGCTGGTCCCGCACCAGGTCCCACACGGAGCCGGTCGCACCGGCCTTCGGGTCCCAGGCCCCGAGCACGAGGCGTCGCACCCGGGCCTGCACGAGCGCGCCCGCGCACATCGGGCACGGCTCCAGCGTCACCACGAGCGTGCAGCCGGTCAGCCGCCACTCGCCGCGCGCCCGGGCCGCGGCCCGCATCGCGAGCACCTCGGCGTGCGCGGTCGGGTCCCCCGTGGCCTCCCGCTCGTTGTGCCCGACGCCGATCGTGCGCCCCGACTCGTCGAGCAGCAGGGCTCCGACCGGTACGTCGCCGGTGCCGAGGGCGCGGCGTGCCTCGTCGAGCGCGGTACCCATCAGGCGCTCCCAGTACGCGCGCCGCTCGGCGACGCTCATCCCCGCGGTGTCAGACACACAGGTCACCCTAGTGACCCGCAGGTCCGACAACGCGTCGGCAGGTGTGGGGCTCGCTACGTTCCGGGGTTTCGCGCCGTGTCGGTGCGCCGCCGCCCGGTAGCGTTGGCGTCATGCGCCTCCACGTCGTCGATCATCCCCTGGTCGCCCACAAGCTGACCGTCCTGCGGGACGAGACCACGGCCTCGCCCACCTTCCGCCTGCTGGTGGACGAGCTCGTCACGCTGCTGGCCTACGAGGCCACGCGCGAGATCGCCACCGAGCCCCACGAGGTGAAGACGCCGATCACCACCATGACGGGCACCCGGCTCGCGTCCCCGCCGCCGCTGGTGGTGCCGATCCTGCGCGCCGGCCTGGGCATGCTCGACGGCATGAGCCGCCTGCTGCCCACCGCCGAGGTCGGGTTCCTCGGCCTGGTCCGCGACGAGGAGACCTTCAAGGCCGTCACGTACGCGAACCGGCTGCCCGACGACCTCACGGGCCGCCACGTCTTCCTCATCGACCCGATGCTCGCCACGGGCGGCACGCTGGTCGCCGCCATCGACTACGTGCTGGAGCGCGGCGCCCGCGAGGTCACCGCGGTGTGCCTGCTCGCGGCACCGGAGGGCATCCAGCTCCTGGAGGAGCACGTCGGCGACCGGGCCAACCTCACGGTGGTCGTCGCCGCCGTCGACGAGCGGCTCAACGAGAAGGCCTACATCGTGCCGGGTCTGGGCGACGCCGGGGACCGGCTGTACGGCATCGTCTGAGCGACCGGGGGGTCACTCGCAGTAGCCGCCCCAGGGCCAGCCCCGGCCCGTGCGCGAGGGGCCTGCCGTCGCGGCGGGCGTGGCGCCCTGCTCCGGTTCCGGGGCCGGCTCGCACACGTCGCTGCCGTCCGGGTTGAGGCAGGCGGCGCCCTTGGCCCAGAAGGACCGCTCGACCGTGTGCGTGTTCCCCTCCAGCTCGCGCGTGAGCCGCACGCTCACGTTGCTGCCCTCGCTGATGAGGGTGTCGCGGACGAGCGTCAGCGGGGTGGTCTGGCCCGCGGCGACCTGCGCCTCGGCGCCCACCTCGCCGCTGCTCTCCCGCACCAGGACACCCATCCAGTCGTGCGCGGTGCGGTTCTCGACCGCCGCCGTCAGCGCCACCCGGTAGTCGGTGCACTCGGCGGCGACCGTCACGCCCAGGTCCTGCGTGGGCCAGGTGAGCTCGGCGCACGACTCGAACTGCGTGTCGAGCGTGCCCAGCGTGCGACCCGCCGCCTTCACCTCGACCGTCGAGGTGCCCCAGACCACCGGGTACTCGATCTGCATCGCCTCGCCGGCGGCGACCGTCCGGGACACGCCACCCACGTGGAACAGGACGGGCAGGGTCGACTCCTTGTTGCTCACCGAGACCACGAAGGTCTGCACCGAGTGGTCCTGCGTCGCGTCGAACTCGCAGGCGCCCGCGGCCACCGTCGAGGAGACCACCGCGGGGGCGATCCGCGCGGCACCGTAGGACGCCGTCGGGTGGGTCTTGGGCACCACCGGGTCCACCGGGAGGTCGCCGTCGGTGTCCACGCCCTCGCGGGAGAGGCGGAACGTGACCTCGCCCGCCGGGAGCTGCGTGCGGTCCGTGTTCACCGTGAGGGTCACGCTGCCGCCGGCCGCGACCGGGACGCGCACCGACTCCAGGGTGCTGTCGCCCACCGGGACGAGCATGACCGCGGTCATCGTCTCGTCGGTCCGGTTGGTGATCGAGCCCTCCACGGCCACGGTGCCGCCCTGGTTGAGGGTGCGCACGCTCGTGTCCGTGTCCCACTTCGGCACGTAGCAGTCCGCCCGCTGGTGCTCACCGGCGGCGACCCGCGTCGTGTACGTGCCGCCCTCCACGTCGGTGGCCAGGGCGAAGACCGCCTGGCCGGCCGGGAGCCGCAGCCCGTCGGGCACCGTCAGCCGGACCGACTCGCCCGGGGCGAGCGGCTCCTTCGAGGCGACCTGCTCGCCGGCGGCCTCCAGGGCGACCCGGACCGTCCGCTGGGTCGTGTTGGTGTACGTCCCCGTGACGGCCGCCTGCGCGACGCCGGCACCGCCCGTGGCGACGCACGACGCGGCGACCGTGCCGACACCGTCGGCGGCGTCGGCCCAGGCCGAGGTCACCGCCAGGGTGGCCAGCGCCGAGTGGGCGTTGCCGTCCAGGACCGGGCGGACGTTGGCAGAGCCGAGCACGGCGTACTCCGAGGTCGACGGCGTCACCGTCGCGATGTTCAGGGCCACGTCGGCGGTGGCGCCGGGGGCCAGCTCCGTGGCCGCGGCGTCCGTGCCGGCGAGCGGTGTGCAGCGCCACGCGTTCTTCAGCTCGCCCGCGGCGCAGGACAGCTCGGGCTGCGCCGCGGCCGGCGTGACGCCGTCGGGCAGCGTGACGTCGACGGCCCAGCCGCCCGGCGGCACCGCGCGGTCGCCCGTGCTGGTCACCCGCACCGGCAGGGCGGCCGTGCCCGGGCTCGCGAGCGACACGTCGGTGGTCGCGGCGGACAGCTCCTGACCGAAGGGGGAGACCGTGCGGCCCGGGAGGTCGATCTCGGTGGGTTCCATGCCGTCGGCCCAGACCACGGCGCCGACCGGGTAGTCGCCGCCCGCGCCGGCCTCGACCGGCACCACGACGCGGAGCTCCTGGCCGGCGGTCACCTCGCCCAGCGAGCACAGCAGCACGTTGTCCTGCTCCGTCGGGGTGCAGGCCGCCGGGGCCGCGGTCTCGACCAGCCCGACGGTGGCGGGGGTGGTCGGTTCCGAGTCCGGCATCGCCTGCGCGTCGCCGGGCTCCTCGGTGGTGCCGGTGGCAGTGTCCGCGGCGCTGCCCGTGCCGGAGGTGGCGCCGGGCGTCGGCGTCGTACCCGGCTCGGCGGTCTGCTCGGCACCGGCCGGGTCCTCGACCGAGGCCGTCACCAGGCGGGCACCGGCGCCCGTGCCGAACGGCACGTCCGGCCGCGCGACGGTCAGGCCCTCGGGCAGCGTGATCTCGAGCTGCGTGCCCGTGGCCGCGACGTCGCCCTCGTTCTGGACCGTGAGCGACAGCTCCTGTCGCTCACGCGGGCGCATCGGCGTCGACGCATCGGTGTAGCCGACCACGAGGTACGCGCGGCTGGTGGTCTCGCCGGGCTCGATGTCGGTCGGCTGCACGGGACGGCCGTCGACCTGCTCGGTCCCGGGCTGCTCCGACTCGTCGGGCGTGGTGACCACCGTGTCGGCGACGGCCACCGGACCGGCGTCGACCGGCGCCGCCATCTGCAGGGCCGCGACCACACCGACCGCCGCGACCGCGATGGCGCCCGCGGCCACGCTCCCACCGGTGGCGGCGGCCGCCGCGGACGCGACCGCACCCGCCGTGGCGGTGACCGCCGACGTCACCCCGCCGGAGAACGTGCCGGCCGCGCCCACGGTCGCCGTGGTGGCGGCCGGTGCGCCCGCCGCTGCTCCGGCACCGGCACCGGCGCCCGCCTTCGCCGCGACGGCGAGCCCGCCGATCGGGGCCCCCGCGCCCACGAGGGCGAGACCGCCCGCGCCCAGCACCAGCGGGGCGATGACGGTCTTCATGCCGTGCGCCACGTCGTGCAGCTCCAGCACCAGCGCGCTGCAGGTGCCGCAGGTCGCGAGGTGCTCGGTGATCTTCGTGGTCTCCCGCTTGGACAGGCTGTCGCGCACGTACCCGCCCAGCAGCGGGTTGACGGTGCGGCACGTGTCCGACGGTGCGTGCGTGAGGTGCTGCTGCAGGTAGCCGGCCCGCAGCGCCTCCTTGGCCCGGTACAGCAGCGCGGAGACGCCGTTCGGGCTGAGCCCCAGCAACGGCGCCACCTGCGCCGGCTTCACGTCGTCGACCAGCACGTACCAGAGCACCTCGCGCCACCGCTCCGGAAGGTCGGCGTACGCCCGGTAGACCACGCTGCGCTCGAAGTCGGCGAGGGCCGGGTCCTCCTCGGACGCCACCCGGCCCAGCACCGACTCGATCTCGTCGTCCGTGCTCGGCCGGGTACGCACGGCGCCGCGCCGCACGTCGAACGCGCGGTGGCGCACCACGGTGTAGAGGTAGGGGCGGAACCCGGTGTCGGGTCCGGCACCACGGCGGAGCATCTCGAAGAGCTTGCTGAAGGCGTCGGCGACGACGTCCTCGGCGTCGGAGGGCGAGACGTACTGGCGGGCGAGCGCTCGCGCGGCGGCCGCGTGACGCTCGTAGAGCACGCCAAAAGCCTCGCGGTTACCCGACCTGACCTGCAGGATCAGTTCCGCGTCGCTCGGGGTCTCCCCGGTACTGCTCTCGACTTGCTTCACGTCCACCCAGACTCTCGGCCGTGTCCTGCCCAAGACTATAGAGCCACAGCGCGAATCCCAGGGGCTGAAAAATACAAATCGCCCACAGCCTCCGGGTGAAGTGTGCTACTCCGACCCCGAAGGTGCGTCATGATGTATCCCCGTGAGGGTCCCTTCATCATGAGCGAGTCACAGCAGGAGGCGCGGGTGCGAATTCACGACCTGCGCGAGCGGTGGCGCGCCACGAGCCTCGCCTCGGTCTGGATCCGGCCGAACGACTGGGACCACCCCGCCGCAGAGGCACTGGCCGAGGCCCTGGCCGAGGGCCGGGGCGTGATCGCGCCCGCCGAGCGGCTGGGCGCGGCCCGGGCGGCTGTCGGTGCCGGGATCACCGAGGCGCTGGACGACGTGGCGTGCCTCTACGCCGCGTTCGGCCGGCCGACGGACGTGGGCGCGCTGCGCGCCGCGGCGATCGGCTGGGTCGGTGAACGCGAGCGGGTCCCCTACCAGATCGCCACGCGCGACCCGTCGACAGGACTGCCGACCGGCGAGTACCTGGGCGAGCGGCTGCGCGAGACGTACGGCGCGGCCCAGCGCTCGGGCACCACGGCCGGGAGCACGCACTGCCTGCTCGTGCTCGACGTGGGCCTGGACAACCTCGACACCTGGCAGCGGCTGGCACGCTCCGCGGCCATCGGCCGCACGCTGCACCAGGTCTTCGGCGAGGGCCACCCCATGGCCGCGATCGGGGACGGCACCTTCGTGGTGCTCTGCGAGCGCGGCCCCTCGACCGCCGAGCTGGGCCAGTCGCTCCGCCGTGTCGTGGAGCGCAACGCCGAGGTGCTCGGCCTCACCACCGAGGTGCGGCGGCCCACCCGGGTCTGGGTGGAGCGTCTGCCCGGGACGCACGACGACGCACTGCTCCTGCTGGACCACCTGGCTCGCTGAGCCCGCGGCGCCCCGGCGTCCCACGAACCAGCGCAGGGCGCCCGCTCGACGGAGAGCGGGCGCCCTGTCGCTCGTGCGGACTCAGCGCTCCTGGAAGGTCAGGCAGTCGGCGTGGCCCGGGTCCTCGGGACCGGCACCCACCCGGATCGACGGCGCGCCGCACTCCAGGTTGTCGTTGTGCAGGCACTCGCCGCGCTGGCAGGCACCGACGTGGGCGATGACCTTCTCCAGACCACCCTTCGTGCTCAGCGGGATGAACGTGGCGCACGAGGCGTCCCCCGTGTGACCGCCGATCGTGACGGCGCCCGCGTGGCAGCCGTGGTCGTGGTTGTAGCCGCAGCCGTCGATCGAGCACTCGACGACCTCGGGCATCTCCATCAGCGTGCTCATCTGTTCTCTCCTCGCCTGCCGTGCTTGACCTCCGGAATACCTCGATCGTATTCCAGAAATGCAGGAGGCGGAGAGCAAGGAATGCCTTACCTATCTGCCGGTACGCATTTCCATTAAGGAAAGAATGGCATTGCTGAAATCGTCCGTCATTCCTCGCGGCGGTGCGTCGGCCGCCAGAGCACGACGGCGCCGCCGCCGACCCCGCGGTGCTCGAGGTCGACCCGCATCGCCGTGCTGCGGACCCGCTGCCCGCGCTGCACGACGACGACGTCACCGGCGGACGGCCCGGCGGCGAACACCCGGCCCTCCTCCTGGACGCGCATGAGCAGGTCGCTGAGGCGTTCCTCCAGGACCGAGACGTGCGCCTCCAGGTCGAGGATGCGCTTGATGCCGGCCAGGTTGATGCCCTCGACCTGCGCGAGCCGCTGCACCTGGAGCAGGCGTGACACGTCCCGCCGTGAGTACCGGCGGCCGCGCCCGCGCGTGCGCCGCGGCACCACGAGACCGAGCCGGTCGTACTGCCGCAGAGTCTGCGGGTGCATCCCCGCGAGCTCCGCGGCCTTGGAGACGGTGAGCACCGGTGCGTCGTCGTCGATCATGTGCCCTCCCTGTCTCGTCACCGCCGGTCCGGCGTCCCGGCAGATTAGCCGAGACCGGCGCGGCGGGGCACCTGCCCCACCGCGCCGGGTGTCATTCGGCCGCGCGCCGGGCGAGCCCCGCGCGCACGTCCTCGCCGTCGCTCTCGGCAGCGAAGGACTCCAGCGCCTCCCTGGCCTTCTTGCTGAGCTTCTGCGGCACGGCCACCTGCACGCCCACGAGCAGGTCGCCCGTCGCGCTCGCGCTGCGCACCCCGCGCCCCTTGATCCGGAGCACTCGGCCCGACGGCGTTCCCGCGGGCACCTTGAGCCGCACGGTCGACCCGTCGAGGGTCGGCACGTCCAGCGTGGTGCCGAGCGCCGCTTCTGCGAACGTGACCGGCACCGTCATCCGCAGGTTGTGCCCGTCCAGCGTCCAGACCGGGTGGGGCGCCACGTGCACGGTGACCACCAGGTCGCCGGCCGGGCCCCCGTTGGTCCCGGGCTGGCCCTTGCCCCGCAGACGGATCTTCTTGCCGTCGTTGATCCCCGCGGGGATCCGGGCGTGGATGGTGCGGCCGCCCACCTCGAGGTCCGCGGTCGTGCCCTCCACGGCCGCCCGGAACGGCAGCGTGACCTGTGCCGCGATGTCGGCCCCCGGGCTCGGCGCGGTGAACCCGGCCGGCCCCGTGGACGCGTAGCCGGACCTGCCGCCGAACATCGAGCCGAGGATGTCCTCGAAGCCCGCGGTGCCCGCCCCGCCCTGGGAGTAGCGCACCCGCGGGCCGCCCCGGCCCTGGCCACCGCCGAACATCGCGCCCATGATGTCCTCGAAGCCGCCCGCCCCGGCGCCGCCGGGGCCTGCGGAGAACCGCGCACCGCCGGCCATGGCGCGCACGGCGTCGTACTGCCGGCGCTGTTCCGGGTCCGACAGGACCGCGTAGGCCTCGCCGATCTCCTTGAACTTGGACTCGGCTGCGGCGTTCCCCTGGTTCTGGTCGGGGTGGTACTGGCGCGCGAGCTTGCGGTAGGCCTTCTTGACGGCCGCGTCGTCGGCGTCCTTGGACACGCCCAGCACGGCGTAGAAGTCCTTCTCCATCCAGTCCTGACCGGTCATGGCACCTCCTTCCGCACTGTGCTCCCGGAGCCGGGCACGCCGTCAGGGCGTGCCCGGCTCCGGGAGACGAGACCTACTCCGGTCCGACGACACCCACGCGCGCCGCCCGGACCACCTTCTCGCCGATCCGGTACCCGGGCTCGACCACGAGGTTCACCGTGGTGGCCGACGCGTCGGCGTCGGTCGAGTGCATGAGCGCCTCGTGCACGGTGGGGTCGAACTCCTCGCCCACCTTGCCGAACCGCTCGACGCCGAACTTCTGCAGGCTCTGGTCGATCTTCTCCGCGATCGCGGCCATGGGCCCGTCCAGCTCGCCGTGCTGCTTGGCACGCTCGATGTCGTCGAGCACCGGCAGCAGGGCGCTCAGCACGTCCTGCACGCCCCGGTCCCGCGCGGCCTCCTGGTCGCGCAGCGCCCGGTTGCGGTAGTTCGTGAAGCTGGCCCGCTCGCGCTGCAGCGCGTCCAGGTGCTCGGCTGCCTCGGCCTTGGCCTTCAGCACCTCGGCGGCCTCGCCGGCGTCACCGGAGGGCTCGAAGTCGAGCCCCGCCAGCGGGTCGTCCGACGCGCCCTCCTGGCCGGCGGCCTCGCCCGGCTGGTCCGCCGGGGCGGACTCCTCCGGGGTCTCCGCGCCCGCCGCAGCAGGCTCGCCCGGCGTGGCCGGGCGCGCCTCGTCGCCGGAGCTGTCGACCTTGCGCTTGTCCGTGAACTGGAAGGGGTGCTCCCCCGAGCCCTCGGGCTCGGGGGTCCCCTGCGGGTTCTCCTCGGTCACTTGCGCTCGTCCTCGTCGTCCACGATCTCGGCGTCGACGACGTCCTCGTCGGGGGCGGACTGCGCGTTCGCCGCCTGCGGGCCGCCCTGAGCGCCCTGCGCCGCGGGCTGCTCGGCCGAGTACAGCGCCTCGCCGATCTTCTGCGAGGACGCGCCGAGCTTCTCGTACGACGTCTTCACGGCCTCGGCGTCCTCGCCCTCCAGCGCGGACTTGACCGCGGCGATGTCCGCCTCGACCTCGGTGACGACCTCGGCCGGGAGCTTGTCGCGGTTGTCCGCGATCTGCTTCTCCATGGAGTACGCGAAGGCCTCGGCCTGGTTGCGGGTGTCCGCCTCCTCGCGCCGCTTCTTGTCCTCCTCGGCGTGCGCCTCGGCGTCCTTGACCATGCGGTCGATGTCGTCCTTGGGCAGGGCCGAACCGCCGGTGATCTTCATCGACTGCTCCATGCCCGTGCCGCGGTCCTTGGCGGACACGTGCACGATGCCGTTCGCGTCGATGTCGAACGTGACCTCGATCTGCGGCACGCCGCGCGGGGCCGGGGCGATGCCGGTGAGCTCGAAGACGCCCAGCGGCTTGTTGTCCCGGGTGAACTCGCGCTCGCCCTGGAAGACCTGGATGGCCACGGACGGCTGGTTGTCGTCGGCCGTCGAGAAGACCTCGCTGCGCTTGGTCGGGATGGCCGTGTTGCGCTCGATGAGCTTGGTCATCACGCCACCCTTGGTCTCGATGCCGAGGGACAGCGGCGTGACGTCGATCAGCAGCACGTCCTTGCGGTCACCGGAGATGACACCGGCCTGCAGCGCGGCGCCGACGGCCACGACCTCGTCCGGGTTCACGCCCTTGTTGGGCTCGCGGCCCCCGGTGAGCTCCTTGACGACGTCGGTCACGGCGGGCATGCGGGTGGAACCACCCACGAGCACGACGTGGTCGATGTCCGACACGGAGATGCCGGCGTCGCGGATCACCGCGTGGAACGGCGCCTTGGTGCGGTCGATGAGGTCCTGCGTCATCTGCTGGAACTGAGCGCGCGTGAGCTTCTCGTCCAGGTGGATGGGGCCGTTCTCGCTCATCGACAGGTACTGCATCGAGATGTTGGTGCTCGTCGCGGACGAGAGCTCCTTCTTGGCCTGCTCGGCGGCCTCACGGAGGCGCTGCAGCGCGATCTTGTCCTTGGACAGGTCGACGCCCGAGGAGTTCTTCACCTGCTTGATCAGGTGGTCGACGATGCGGGCGTCCCAGTCGTCGCCGCCGAGGCGGTTGTCACCGGAGGTGGCGCGCACCTGGATGGTCGAGAAGTCGTCCTCGTCCTTGCCCACCTCGAGCAGGGAGACGTCGAACGTACCGCCACCGAGGTCGAAGACGAGGATGAGCTCGTCCTCCTTGCCCTTGTCCAGGCCGTACGCGAGCGCGGCGGCGGTGGGCTCGTTGACGATGCGCTGCACGTTGAGGCCGGCGATCTGCCCGGCGTCCTTCGTCGCCTGGCGCTCGGCGTCGTTGAAGTACGCCGGGACGGTGATCACGGCGTCCGTGACGGGCTCGCCCAGGTACTCCTCGGCGTCGCGCTTGAGCTTGCCCAGGATGCGGGCCGAGATCTCCTGCGGCGTGTAGTTCTTGCCGTCGATGTCCACGGTCCAGTCGGTGCCCATGTGGCGCTTGACCGAGGAGATCGTGCGGTCCACGTTGGTGACGGCCTGACGCTTGGCGACCTCACCGACCAGGACCTCGCCAGTCTTGGAGAACGCGACCACCGACGGGGTGGTCCGCGAGCCCTCCGCGTTGGCGATGACGGTGGGCTCGCCACCCTCGAGAACCGACACCACCGAGTTGGTGGTGCCGAGGTCGATACCTACTGCGCGTGCCATGTTGCCTGCCTTCCTCGACAGATTGAGCCTTCTGCACTCAACTTTAGGTCGGGGTCCGACGGGAAGCAAGCTCGCCGCCGCAAAGTTGAGTCCACCTCACTCAACCTCCCCGACCGCCGAAAAGTTCCCACGGCGCTGCCGGGCGTCACTATCGTGTCGTCATGCCCTTCGAGACCCCCCTCGCCGACGGCGTCACGCTGCGCGAGCTGACCAAGGACGACGCCGTCGCGGTCGCCCACGCCTACATCCGCAACCGGGAGCACCTGGCGCCGTGGGACCCGGCCCGGCCCGAGGAGTTCTGGACCGAGCAGTGGCACAAGGACCGGCTGTGGGTCCAGGTGCTCGCCAACACCAACGGGAACGCGCTGTACACAGTGCTCGAGGCGCCGGACGGCGAGATCGTGGGCCGGCTCAACCTCACCGACATCGTGCGCGGCGCCTTCGAGAACGGGCACATCGGCTACTGGATCGACGCGCGGTACACGGGGCGGGGCCTGATGACGGGCGCCCTGGAGGCCCTCGCGGCCCACGCCCGGGACGGTCTCGGCCTGCACCGCCTGCAGGCGGCCACCCTGCCGCACAACACGGCCTCGCAGGCGGTGCTGAAGCGGGTCGGCTTCGAGAAGATCGGCTACGCGCCGAGCTACCTGAAGATCGCGGGCGACTGGCAGGACCACGTCGTGTTCCAGCTGATCCTGCACGACTGAGGGCTGTTTTCACCCCCGTCAACAGGCGCGACGCCTTGACCTGCGGTACACAGGGGTGCACGACCGAGGCCGCGGGGGTGGGGCGTCGGACGCGTACCCCGCGGGCCAGCCCGCGGGGTGGCTGATGCCCGGGGACCCGGGCCCCGACCGGGGGGAGACCACCATGGCAAGCATCCACGGAAGCTCGTTGTCGATCGCGCTCCTGACAGCTCTGCTCGATCCCGAAGAGGACGGCCTGAAGTCACCACACGTCCAGGACCTGCTCCAGGAGGCGCTCGAGACGCGCGAGGACGCGCGCGACGTGATCGTCGCCCTGCTCGCCTCGTCCGGGTCGATGCTGCGGCAGATCAGCCACCACAACGACCAGGACCCCCTGGAGTCCCTGCAGAAGGTGGCCCTGGGCTTCCAGCGCAAGGTGGTCCAGCTCCCCAGCTGAGTCAGCCGTCCGCGACGGCCTCCGCGTCACGCAGGACGCGCAGCACGTTGCCGCTGCACAGCCGGCCGAGGTCGACGTCCGACCAGCCCCGCTCCGCGAGCGCCGCGAGCAGGCGGGGGTAGCCGGTCACGTCCTCGAGGCCCTCGGGGAGGCTGGGCGTGCCGTCGTAGTCGCCGCCGAGCCCGACGTGCTCGATGCCGGCCACCTCGCGGACGTGCTCGACGTGCGCCACGACGTCGGACAGCGTGGTGCGCGGCTGGGGGTGCTCCGCCTGCCACCGGGCGACGAACGGCTCGAAGGCGCCGATGTCGGCGCTCCGGATGCCCTCCGCCGCCGCGGCCTGCGCACCCTCGGCACGCCACGCGGCCACGGCGGGCGACACGAACTGCGGCACGAACGTCACCATGCAGACGCCGCCGTTGGTCGCCAGGGTGCCGAGCACGTCGTCGGGCACGTTGCGGGGCACGTCGCAGACGGCGCGGGCGCTGGAGTGGCTGAAGATCACCGGGGCCTGCGTGACGCGCAGCGCGTGGCGCATGGTGCCCGCGGAGGTGTGCGAGAGGTCGACGAGCATGCCGATCCGGTTCATCTCGCGCACCACGTCCTCGCCGAACGCCGAGAGGCCGCCCAGCACCTCCTCGTCGGTGGCGGAGTCCGCCCAGGGCACGTTGTCGTTGTGCGTGAGCGTCATGTAGCGCACCCCGAGCGTGTGGAGCATGCGCAGGACGGCGAGGGAGCCGTCGACGGAGTGGCCGCCCTCGGCACCCATGAGGGAGGCGATGCGGCCCTCGCTCCACGCCTGCTCGACGTCGGCGGCGGTCAGGGCGAGCCGGAGCGTGTCCGGGTACCGCTCGACGAGGCGGTGCACGCAGTCGATCTGTTCGAGGGTGGCGGTGACGGCGGCCCCGCCCTGGAGCGTCGACGGCACGTACACCGACCAGAACTGGGCGCCGACGCCACCCTCGCGCAGGCGCGGCAGGTCGGTGTGGGTCGTCGTGAGCCGCCGGCCGACGTCGACGGCGTCGAGGTCGTAGAAGGACTGCTCGCGCAGCTCCCACGGAAGGTCGTTGTGCCCGTCCCAGACGGGGTGCTTCTCGAGGAGCGCGGAGATGCGGTCGGCGGTCGTCATGCGGACGACGCTACCGCCCGCCGGCCAGGGGACGTGTCAGACGTACAGGCCACCGGCGTGGCCCGTACGTCTGACACGACGGGGGGTCAGCTCACGCGGTACCAGTAGCAGCCGGCGGTCTCGAAGCCCTTGGCCGTCGACGGCATGGTGATGGTCGTGGCCTCGTCCACCATGCGGTGCCCCGCCAGGTTGGACCGGTTCGCCAGGCCCGTGAACTCCTTGATGAACGCGTAGTAGCAGGTCTCGCCGGCCGCGGCCGGCCCGGGCGTCACGTAGGTGCCGCGTTCGAGCTGGTCACCGAGCACGTACACGCCGTCCTTCGGCGTCGTGTTCCGCGGGGTGACCATGCCCGGGTAGTGGCGCACCCAGGTGCCGCAGTCCATCGACCGGAACGAGCCGTCCGTCGACTTCGCGGTGGCGACGCGCTGCCCGGAGCCCCAGTCCGCGCCGAGCACCACGTCGGCGTCGTTCAGGCGCTCCCAGACGCAGTCCTTCGTGTTCTTGGCCACGTAGGTGGCGGCCGGTACGCCGTAGCCGCCCACGTACCACCACTCGTCCGCGGGCACCGTGTCGGCGGGCTGGTAGACCGGCACCGAGGTGCTGCTCTTGTCCGTCGTGGCGTAGCCCGACTTGCGGCCGGTCACCACGACCGACAGCCGCTTGCCCACGTACGCGCCGGCGATCCGGTACGTCGTCCCCGTGGCGCCCGCGATCGGCACGCCGTTCGAGTACCACTGGTAGGTGACGTACGCGCCGGGCCGCCAGGTGCCCGCGGTGACCCGCACGGTGGACCCCACCCGTGCGGTGCCCGTGATCCGCGGCGTCGGCACGGAGGAGAACCGGGTGCCGATGGCCCGCTGGGTCGAGGTGACGGTCTTGGTCGTGTAGCTGGTGCGCTTGCGCGTCACCGAGACCGAGAGGGTGCGGCCCTTCCAGGTCGACGGGATCCGGTAGGAGGAACCGGTGGCACCGCTGATCGCCCGGCCGTCGACCCGCCACTGGTAGGTGGTGGTGGCGGCCGACGGCGAGGACGGCGGCGCCGACACCGTGACGGTGCCGCCCGGGGCGGGCGATCCGACGAGGCGCGGGCGGGCCTGCGTGAACACCCCGTAGCCGACGGTCTTGGCCGCGCTCGTCCGGGCGGCGCCGTCGTACCCGCGGCGGGAGCCGGTGATGGTCACGGTGAGCTGCTTGCCGCGGTCGGCGGCGCGCGGCGTGAAGGTGAACTTCGTGGCGCCGGAGATCGCGGTCCCGTTGACCTTCCACTGGTAGGTGAACCGCGTGCCGGACGTCCAGGTGCCGGACAGCGCCCGCAGCGTGCTGCCCACGCGGACGGTCCCGCTGATCGTCGGGGCGGCCGCCTTGATCGCGGTCTTCTGGACGACGGGCGTCGGCGCGCTGGTCACGGCCGTGGGGATGTAGCCGTCCGCCGTGCCGACGACGGTCACGGAGAGCGCCGCGCCGGCGTCCCGGCCCTTGGGCGTGTAGGTGGCCCCGGTCGCCCCGGAGATCATCGCGCCCGGCCGGCCGTCGGCGGGGTCGAGGTCACGGCGCCACTGGTAGCTGAGCGTCGCGGCAGGGGTCCACGTACCGACCGTGGCGGTCAGGGGCGTACCCACCTCGTAGGCGTCGCCGGAGACCGTCGGCGCGGGGGTGTCGGTGAACGACTCCTCCTGCGCCAGCTCGTACGCGGCGAGCACGTCGAGCTTGCCCTCGCCCCACACGTTGTTGTCGTCGGCGGTCCCGCCGCAGGCCGTGTTGTTCACGTCGTGCGCCGCGCCGTCGAGGATCGCGCGGGTCCGGGGCACGTCGCCCACGAGGGCGGGCACCGCGTCCCACAGCAGCGCGACGGCGCCCGAGACGTGCGGGGCGGCCATGGACGTGCCGGACCACCGCTCGTACCCGTTGCCGGGGACGGCCGACAGGACGTCGACGCCGGGCGCGGCGATGTCGGGCTTCACGGCGCCGCCCTGGCCGGGGCCCCGCGAGGAGAAGGCGGCGATGCTGCCCGCCGACGAGAACGCGCCGACCGAGTAGGACGCCTGGCGCGCCCCGGGGCTGCCCGAGGACTCGCAGCCCCACTCGCCGTCGTTCCCGTTGGACCAGGTGCTGAAGATGCCGGACGCCTCCCAGGCGGTGATGACGTCCTCCATGAACGGGTCGTTCGTGCGGGACATGCCCCACGAGTTGTTCACGATGTGCGGCCGCTTGCTCGGGTCGGCCGCGCTGCCGTCGGCGCGGGTCGGTGCCAGCATCCACTCACCGGCCGCGACCAGCCAGGAGTCGAGGCAGGCGTCGGCGCAGCCGTTCGCCGCGATCCACCGCGCGCCCGGGGCCACGCCGATGCTCGTGGTGCCGTTGCCGGTGCCGACCATGGTGCCCATCGTGTGGGTGCCGTGGCCGTGGTCGTCCCGGGGCGTGGTGGCGCCCACGTGGGCGGCGTCGAACCAGTTGTAGTTGCTGGTGGTCGTCGCGCCCCGGTACTGCGCGGACAGCGCAGGGTGGGAGCGGCTCACGCCGGTGTCCAGGCCGGCCACGACGATGCCCTCGCCGGTGAAGCCCTGGTTCCACATGTCGTCGGCGTTGATGGCCCTGATGCCGTAGGTCGGGGTGCCCGCCGCGGCCGTGGTCGCGGCCTGCGTCGTCTCCGGCTCCTCGACGGCGTGCTGCGTCGTGGCCCGCACCTCGGCGACCTCGGGCGCGCCGGCGAGCTCGACCGCCTGGTCGAGCGAACCGTCCTCGACCAGGATCGCGTTGGTCGCCCAGTACGACGTGTACTCGGTACCGGAGCGCTCCAGGGCGGCGATCGTGCGCGACTGGGCGGACTCGGCCGCGGCGGTGAGCGTGTCGTACACGTACTGGCCACGCTCGGCCCAGCTCGTGATGCCTGCGGCGGCCGACAGGTCGGGCGCGTCGTCGAACCGCAGCCAGAAGTCGGTGGTGCCGCGGGTCGCGAAGGCCTTCGCGGCGGCGGGGGCGATCTTGTCGGCCGGGTCGACGGCGCCGGGCGAGACCCGGCCGGCGGCGGTGCCGGACGTGTCGGCGGCGTCCGCGCCGCCGCGGGGTGCGTCCCCGGGAGCGGCCGGCGGAACGGGGGCGGGGTCCGGTACGGCGACCGCCGTGCCGGGTGCCGCCAGGAGCGCCAGGGCGGTGGCCGTGGCCAGGGTCCTGGACAGGCGTCGGGTGCGTGGATGCATGGATACTCCAGGCTGGGGCGCCCGGGTTCCGGGCGCACTGGACCTGCGCGCGGCAGGGGATATGCCGTGAACGTAGCGCCCCGGATCAGGCGAAACTCCGAAAACGGAGAGAAATCACCCGGGCATTTCTCAGGATTCGCGGCGGCCGCGCAGCCGGTCGATCTCCCGGCGTTCCCGCTTGGTCGGACGACCCGTGCCGCGGTCGCGCAACCCGACCGCCTCCCGCTCGACGCGCGTGGGCAGCGCCGGGCTGTGGTCCAGGTACGCCCGGACCGCGATCGGGGCGCCGACCCGCTTGGGCAGCAGCTCGACCACCTCGATCACCCGGTCGCGGAGCGGGTCACGCCACGTCACACGGTCGCCCACGGCGACGGACGCCGACGGCTTGGCGACCTTCCCGTTGATCCGGACCCTGCCGGTGCGGCACAGCTCGGCCGCGACCGACCGGCTCTTGGTCAGCCGCACGGCCCACAACCAGACGTCGATCCGCACCCGGCCATCCTGCCATCCGGGAGCGGCGCCCCGCGGGGCGCCGCTCGTCAGGCCGACGGTTCGTACTCGAACCGCTCCACGGTCGCCACGGAGGACGACGGCGCACCGTTGCTCGTCGCGACCACACCGAGCCAGAGCCCGAGGAAGCCCCCGGCGGACACGCTGTCCAGGGTGCGACCGTCGGCCACGGCCAGCGGCGCCGGCGGATCGTCGCCCGACGCGGCGAGCAGCCCGTAGTCCTGGCCCCGGACCTGCAGGACCAGGGTCACCGGTTCCGGGCCGTCCGGCCCGTCGGGCAGGGCACGCTCCCCGAGCACCGTCGCCACCCCGCCCTTCCGGTGCACCGCGCGGACCCGGCGCCCGCCGTCCTCCGAGGTCCCGGTCACCACCAGCACCACGTGATCCTTCTCCGACTGGCGCACCACCAGACCGGCCTGCTCGTCCGGGCTCGCCGGGTCGAAGCGCAGCACGGCCCGGACGGTGACGTCCCGGTGCTGCTGGCGCACGCCCAGGAACGAGGGCGTGCCGGCGTCCGCCAGGGTCTCCGGGCGCAGGCGCAGGCGCCAGCCCTCGCCGTCCGGCGTGGCGAAGTCGGCCGGACCGCGCAGACCGGTCCAGCGCAGGTCGCCGGGCGGCACCACGCCCGCCTCCGGCGGCGGGGGCGGCGTCGCGACAGGTCCTGCGGCGACCGTGGCGGGTACCTCCACGACCTCGGGTACCCGCCCCTGTCCCGGTGCGAAGACGGGCCAGCCGTCCTCCCACGCCACGGGGACGAGGAACGTCTCGCGGCCGAGGTTGTAGTGATAGCCGCCGTAGGTGCGCATGGCCAGCAGCACGGCCCACCACGAGCCGTCGGGCGCCTCCACCAGGTCGGCGTGCCCCACCCCGACGACGTCGGTCCCACGCCCCAGGTGCCGGTGGGTCAGCACCGGGTTCGCCCGGTTGCCCACGTAGGGACCGGTCACCGAGTCGGAGCGCGCGACCGACACGGCATGGTGGAACTCCGTGCCGCCCTCGGCGGCCAGCAGGTAGTAGGTGTCGCCGACCCGGTACAGGTGCGGTCCCTCCGCCCAGACCGCACCCAGGACGGCGCCCCGCCAGAGCACGTGCTCGGGACCGGTGAGCCGCATGGTCGCCGGGTCGAGCTCGCGCAGCCACACCTCGGTCTGGTCGTGCCACTCCGGCTCCCGGGCCAGCCGGGTGCCGTGCAGCCAGACACGGCCGTCGTCGTCGAAGAACAACGACGGGTCGATGCCGTCCTCACCCAGCCAGACCGGGTCCGACCACGGTCCCGACGGGTCGGTCGCGGTCAGCACGAAGTTGCCGCCCCGCGCCCGGTCCTGCTGGTCCACGAGCGTGCAGACCAGCCAGAACACCCCGTCGTGGTACCGCAGCGTCGGCGCGTACAGCCCGCCCGACGAGGCGATCCCCTGCATGTCGAGCTGTCCCGGCCGGTCGAGCGCGTGCCCGATCTGCACCCAGTGGACGAGATCCCGGCTGTGGAACACGGGCAGGCCGGGAAAGTACTCGAACGTCGACGTGACGAGGTAGTAGTCCGCCCCGACCCGACAGATCGTCGGGTCGGGGTGGCAGCCCGGCAGGATCGGGTTGCGGACCGGTGTCACGGCACGACCGTGGCGCCGACCCACCGCGCGTCCGCGGTCGTGACCTCGTGCGCCGTGCCCGTGACCGTGACGACCCGGCGCGCCGCGGGCGCCGCGGCCGCAACACCGGACTCGGGTGCGTCGTTGGGCTCGTTCAGGTCGGCGATGCCCTCGGCGACCACCCTGACAACGCTGTCGGCCGCGTGTGCGCCCACCCACACCTCGACGTCACCGGGCTCGACGACGCGCGTCATCGTGCGGTCGGTGAAGGCGAACCGGGAGGTCGGCACGTCGAACGCGACGGTCGCCGACTCCCCGGGCTCCAGCGTGACCCGGTGGTACCCGAGGAGCTGTGCCGTGGGCCGGGCGACCGAGCTCACGACGTCGTGCCCGTAGAGCTGCACGACGTCGGACCCCGCCACGTTCCCCGTGTTGGTCACGGTCACGACGGCGCTGAACGTGCCACCGGCCTCGACCGTCGGGTCGGCGGACACCAGCTCGCGCGCGAACGTGGTGTACGACAGGCCGAAGCCGAAGGCCCGGACGGGGGTCGAGTCGGTCGACGTCACCTCGGACGCGCCGCCCAGCACCGGGTGCAGGTAGGAGTAGGGCTGCGCACCCGCCGAACGCGGCAGCGACACCGGCAGGCGGCCGGACGGGTTGACCCGCCCGGAGACCACGCCCGCGAGGGCCGTGCCCCCCTCCTCCCCGGGGAAGAACGACTGGAGCACCGCGCCGGGCGTCCTGCCCGCCGTGGCGCTCGCGTCGTCGAGCGCCCAGCCGATCGCATAGGGGCGGCCGGTGAGCAGCACCATCACGACCGGCGTCCCCGTGGCGAGCACCGCCTCGACGAGCTCGCGCTGGACGCCCGGCAGGTCGAGCGACTCGCTGTCGTTGCCCTCGCCCACCGTGCCACGGCCGAACAGCCCGGCCTGGTCCCCGACGACGACGATCGCGACGTCGGCGGACTCCGCGGCGGCGACGGCGTCGGCGAACCCGGAGGTGTCGTCACCCTCGACGTCGCAGCCGCGCGCGAACACGAGCTCGGGCCCGCCCTGACCGCCGAGCTCGGCGGTCAGCGCCTCGGCCACGGACGGGATCTCGAACCCGGCGGGCACGCCCGGGTGGTGTGCCAGCACGTGGTTGGCGAAGGAGTAGCAGCCCATCAGGGCCTCGGGCCGGTCGGCGTTCGGCCCGATCACCGCGACCCGGGACGGCGCGTCGTGCCACGAGCCGAGCGGCAGCACACCGTCGTTGGCCAGCAGCACCACCGACTCCTCCGCGAGGCGCCGGGCGACGTCACGGTGTGCGGGCGAGTCCAGGTCCACGACCGCGGGCGGCGCGTCCTCGTACACGTCCGGCTCCAGGAGGCCGAGCTGCTCCTTCTGGCGCAGTGCGCGCAGCACCGCACGGTCCACGACCTCGATCGGCACGGCGCCGTCCTTGACGAGGGCCGCGAGGGGCTCGAGGTAGGCGTCACCGGTCGGCAGCTCGATGTCGACGCCCGCCTGCAGCGCGGCCGCGGCGGCCGCGCCCCGGTCCGCGGCGATCGCGTGCATGACGTTCAGGAACGCGACGCCGAAGTAGTCCGCGACCACGACGCCGTCGAACCCCCACTTCTCGCGGAGCACGCCCGTGAGGTACTCCTCGGAGGAGTGCATCGGCACGCCGTCGACATCGTTGTACGACGCCATGACGGACCGGACGTCGCCGTCGAGCACCGCCATCTCGAACGGCGGGAGGAACACGTCGGCGATCTCGCGGGGCCCCGCGCTCACCGGGGCGTGGTTGCGCCCCGCCTTCGAGGCGGAGTAGGCCACGAAGTGCTTGAGGGTGGCGTGCACGCCGGCGTCCTGCATGCCTCGCACGTACGAGGTGCCCACCGTGCCGACGAGGTACGGGTCCTCGCCGATGCACTCGTCCACGCGCCCCCAGCGCGGGTCACGGATCACGTCGAGCACCGGTGCGAGGCCCTGGTGGATACCCAGCTCGCGCATCGACTCCCCGATGAGGCGACCCATCTCGGTCACCAGCTCCGGGTCGAACGACGCTCCCCACGCCAGCGGCGTCGGGAAGGTCGCCGCCTTCCAGGCGGCCAGCCCGGTGAGGCACTCCTCGTGCACGAGGGCGGGGATCCCGAGCCGCGTCTCCCGCTTGATGCGGCGCTGCTCGTCCCAGAGCCACGCGGCCCGCTCGACCGGGTCCACCGGCCGCGTGCCGTACACGCGGGTGTAGTGGCCCAGGCCGTTCCTGGTGATCTCCGGGAGCGCTGTGGACCCCTGGTCGCCGGCCATCTCGCCCTGCATCGGCGCCACGACGTTCCCGCCCTGGTCCAGCCAGTACCCGACGAGCTGCGCAAGCTTCTCCTCGAGGGTCATCTGTGCGTGCAGGTCGCGCACGCGCTCCGACACCTCGGGCATCGCCCTCAGCGCCAGCGGCAGCTCCGTCATGGAACGTTTTCCTTTCTCGGTCCTACGTATGTGTGAGACAAGCTCCGAACCCCGGGCGATCGGTCAGCCCTTGACGGCACCCGTGAGGCCGCCGACGATGCGCCGCTCGAAGAGCGAGAAGAAGATCAGCGCCGGGATCATGGACAACGACGTGAAGGCGAGCACCCGTGCGGTGTCGACGGAGTACTGCGAGGCGAACGCCTGGACGCCGAGGGGCAGGGTGTACGACAGCTCGTCGTTCAGGATGAACAGCGGCAGCAGGTACGAGTTCCAGGACGCGACGAACGCCAGGATGCCGGTCGTGATCACGCCCGGCAGGGACAGCGGGACCACCATCCGGAAGAAGAAGCCGAGGCGGCTCGCGCCGTCGATCGACGCCGCCTCCTCGATCTCCTGGGGGATCGCCCGCAGGAACGGGACCAGGATGATCACCGTCGTCGGGAGCGCGAAGGCGATCTGCGGCAGCACGATGCCGCCCATGGTGTTCATGAGGCCGAGGTCCCGGATCAGGATGTACAGCGGGGTGATCGCCACCGTCATCGGGAACATGAGGCCCGCGGCGAACAGCGCGTACATGGCCCCGTTGAGCTTGAAGTCGTACCGGGCCAGGACGAAGCTCGCCATGAGCCCCAGCGCGACGACGCCGACGGTCGTCAGCACGCCGGCGATCGCGGAGTTGCCGACCTGACGCCAGAACACCTCGCTGACCAGGACCTCGACGTAGTTCTCGATCACCCAGGGGCTGGGCAGCCCGGACGGGTCGGCGGTGATCTGCGCGTTCGTCCGGAAACCGCCCGCGATGATGTAGAGCACCGGGGCGATGCAGATGCCGACGAAGAAGAACGCGACCACGTACGTCAGCGGGCTGCCCCAGGCCACCTTCGGGGCCTTGCGCAGCGTTTGCCCGGAGGTGGTGGGGGCTTCGAGCAGCGTCGCCATCACTTCTTCCCTTCCGTGAGCGCGCCCGCCGTGTCCCGGCGCAGCACGTAGCGCTGGTAGACCAGCGCGATGACGAGCGAGACCAGGAACAGCACGACGGCGACGGCGTTGCCGTACCCGTAGTTCCCGGCGAGGCGCCCGTTGAGGACCATGTAGGTCGCCATCGTCGACGTACCCGCCGTCGCGGAGACGTACTGACCCCAGATGATGTAGACGAGGTCGAAGAGCTGGAGCGAGCCGATGATGGACAGGAAGGCCCAGATCCGGATCGTCGGCCCCAGCAGCGGGATCGTGATGGTGCGCTGGATCTGCCAGTAGGAGGCGCCGTCGATGGCGGCGGCCTCGGACAGCTCCTCGGGGATGCTCTGCAGTCCCGCCAGGAAGAGGATCACGGCGAAGCCGATGTACTTCCAGGTGATGATGATCATCAGCGACCAGATGGCGATCTTGGGGTCGGACAGCCAGTCGACGGCCAGGAAGCCCAGGCCCACCTTCTCCAGCAGGTCGTTGACCGCGCCCGAGGTCTGGAGCATGAGGCTCCAGCCGGTGCCGACGATCACCTCGGAGATCACGTACGGCACGAAGATCAGCACGCGGATGATCGACCGCCCGCGGATGTTCTGGTTCAGCAGCAGCGCGAGCACGACCGCCGCGGGCCCCTGCAGCACGAGCGAGAGCACGACGATGAAGCCGTTGTGCATGATCGCCTCGTGGAAGGCGGTGTCGCGGAAGATCGTGAGGTAGTTGTCGAGCCCGACGAACTCCGTCGGCGGCCCGTACCCCTTCCACTTGAAGAACCCGTAGTAGGCGGCGAGCACCACGGGAAGGATCACGAACGCGACGAACACGACGATCGCAGGACCCGAGAGCAGGGTGATCTCGAAGGTCTTGCGCCAGTCGGGCCGGCCGCCCCGCCGCCGGCGGGCCGGGGGCGGCGTGGTGCCGCCCCCGGCCGCCGAGAACCCCTCAGGCGAGGTGGTCACGGTCGTCGCTGAGTTCTCGCCCAGGGAGTGAGTCATCGCTGCCGTTACTCCATCGCGGCCGCGGCGTTCACGGCGTCGACGATGCTCTGCGGGTCACCGTTGCCGGCCAGCATGTCGACGACACCGGCGTTGAGCGCGTTGCCGACGTTCTGGCCGTAGAGGGTGTCGAGCCAGACGGACACGTACGGGGCCTCGTTGTACGCCTCCAGCACCGACTTCAGCGCCGGGTCGGTGACGACGCCCTGGGCGTCCTTGCTGGCGGGCAGCGTCACGAACGCCTCCGCGTAGTTCTCCTGGTACTCCTTCTGCATGAAGAAGTTGAGGAACTCGGCGCACTCCGGCGGGGCCTCCACGAAGCAGGAGTAACCGTCGACGCCGCCCATGAACGCGGCCGGGTCGCCGTCGCCGCTCTCCGTGGCCGGGAACGGGAACCAGCCGAGGTCCGCCAGCGGCTTCTGGTCCGGGGTCAGGGACGCGATCACGCCCGGGTCCCAGGCACCCATGAGCTCCATGGCGGCCTTGTGGTTGGCGATGAGGCCCGCCGAGGAGCCGGCACCCTGCTGGGCCGACGTGGTGAGGTAGCCGTCGTTGAACGGCTCCGTCGCGGCCAGCTCCTGCAGGTCCTCGCCGGCGCGCAGCCAGCACTCGTCGTCGAAGCTGCGCGACGACGCGGCGCTCTCCAGGGTCTCCTGCGAGCACTCGCGCAGCGCGAAGAAGTAGTACCAGTGCGCGGCGGGCCAGGCGTCCTTGGCACCGAGCGCGATCGGGGCGATGTCAGCCGCCTTCAGGTCCGACACCGCGGCGTCGAGCTCCTCCACGGTGGTGGGGGTGGCGGTGATGCCGGCCTCGTCGAAGAGGTCCTGGCTGTAGTAGATGCCGCCGGGCAGGATGGCCGTGGGCATGCCGTAGATCGCGCCGTCGACGGTGAAGGCGCTGAAACCCGCCTCGCCGACGGCGGTCATCGTGGCCTCGTCGATCGAGTCGCTGAGGTCCATGACCTGACCCGCCTCGACGACGTCGGCCAGCTTGCCGCCGCCACGGGCCATGAAGATGTCGGGCGCGTCGCCCGAGTTGAGGGCGGTCTGCAGCTTGCCGTCCATCTCCTCGTTCTGGACGGCCTGGACGTTGATCGTGACGCCCGGGTTGGCCTCCTCGAAGGCCGCGACGGTGTCTTCCCAGTACGCCTTGCCGGCGCCGGTGGTCGAGTTGTGCCAGAAGGTCATCGTGACGTCGCCGTCCGAACCTCCCTCACTGCCGCCGCCGGAACAAGCCGTGGCGAGCAGGGCAACGGTGGCGCCCAAGGCAAGAATGCCTGAGGCCCGCGTCTTCCTCATCATTGTGGAACCCCTTGAAAGTCGTCATCGACGGTCGGCAGGAGCCTGCCGGTTCGACGGACCGCGGAGCCCGTCTCGCATGAGCGTGGCAGTCGGGTCATGGTTTCGTCAAACGGTTTCGATATCGATTTCGAAACGGATTGGCCAGTCGGCTGCCGCCGTGGCCCGGATGTACTGTCTCTTCCGTGCACAGTGGGACGAGTTCACCCGGGTCCACCGCCGGACCGGGTGACGACGCGACGGACGCCTCCGGGACCCCGGAGCCGTCCGTCGTCCAGGCGAGCGCGACCGGCCGCGCCACCATCACCGACGTCGCCCGCGTGGCCGGCGTCTCGGTGGCCACCGTCTCGAAGGTCGTCAACGGGCGCTACGGCGTGGCCGCGGCGACGGCGGAGCGGGTGCTCGGCGTCGTCGCCGACCTCGGGTACGAGTCGTCGCTGGTCGCCCGCAGCCTGCGCCGCCGGCAGACCAACGTGATCGGCGTGCTCGTGGCCGAGTTCGAGCCCTTCAGCACCGAGCTGCTCAAGGGCATCTCGGCGGCCGTCGAGGGCACGGGCTACGAGCTCCTCGCCTACTGCGGTGACGCGGGGCGCTCCGACCACGTGGGCTGGGAGCGCCGCTCCCTCTCCCGCCTGGCGGGCACCCTGATCGACGGGGTCGTCATCGTCACCCCGACGCTCGCGCTGCCGCAGCACGACGGCGTACCCATCGTCGCCATCGACCCGCACACCGGGCCCACCGGGCCCGCCACCGTCGACTCCGACAACCTGGGCGGCGCCCGTACCGCCACCGAGCACCTCATCGGCCTGGGCCACACACGCATCGGCTACCTGGGCGGACGCGCCGACCTGGAGTCCGCGCGCCTGCGCGAGCTGGGCTTCCGGGAGGCGATGGCGGCCGCGGGGCTCACCCCGGACCCGACCCTCGTGCTGGAGGGCGGCTACCGCCCGGACCGGTCCGACCGCCCCACCCACGACCTGCTCGAACGCCCCGACCGACCCACCGCCGTCTTCGCCGCGAACGACCTGTCGGCGATCCACGTGATCCAGGTGGCCCAGGAGCTGGGCCTGCGCGTCCCGGAGGACCTCTCGGTCATCGGATTCGACGACATCCCCGAGGCCGCCGCGTCGACGCCGCCGCTGACCACCGTCGCGCAGTCGCTGCACGAGATGGGCGCCGAGGCCCTGCGGATGGTCATCGCGATGCTGGAGTCGGGCGACACGGCCGGCCGGCACACCCGCCTGACCACCCGCCTGGTCGAGCGCGCGAGCACGGCGCCACCGCCCCCGGCCTAGCCCCGGTCCGGCAGAAGGCCCGGCAGGAGCGGCGCCACCAGGCGGTCTGCGAGACCCGGCTCCGCCGTCGACCCGTCGCCCCAGAACGTGGCCAGGAACGCCTGGTGCAGGGCTGCGCCCACCAGCAGCCGCGCGGCGGCCTCGGCGTCCGCGTCGGGTCGTACCCGGCCGGCATCGCGCTCCGCCTCCAGGTAGGCCTGGACCCGGACCTGCGGGGTCTGCGGCCCCGCACCGTGCGCGGCGATGGCCTCGCGATGGCGGGCGAGGAGCGTGCTGCTGGAGAAGATCGAGGCCGACACGGGGAAGCTCTCGACGTAGAAGTCGAGCAGCCCGGTGACCATGCGCGCGAGGTTGTCCGCCACCGACCCGGAGCCGACGGCCGAGTCCGGCAGCACGAACCCCGGCAGCCGCTCCTGGAGCACCGCCATGAAGAGTCCCTGCTTGTCGTCGAAGTGCCGGTACAGCAGCGCCTCGGAGCAGCCGGCCGCGCGCGCGATCTCCTTGGTGGTCGCGTGCGCGACACCCTGTTCGCGCATGACACGCGCCGCCGCGTCGAGGATCCGCTCCCGTGTGCTCATGCCCGCCATTCTCGCCCCGTTCCCTTGACCCACCATCATGCCTGGTGACAGGGTGTGAGTAAACATTCACTCACACCCTGAGCGGATTCGCTCCGGGACCGGAGGAGGCACCATGAGGATCGCTGTCGTCGGAGCGAGCGGCCGTACCGGCCGCGAGCTCGTCCGGGCCGCCACCGCGGCCGGCCACGAGGTCGTGGCCGTGGTGCGAGACCCGTCGCGGCTGGCCGACCCCCCGGACGAGGTGCGCGTGGCCGACGCGTCCGACGTCGCCGCGCTCACCGCCGCGTTCCAGGGGGTCGACGCCGTCGCGAGCTGCCTCGGCCCCGTACCCGGCGAGTCGCCGCACGTGCTGCGCGACGGCATCACCGCCGTGCTCGCGGCGATGGACGCCGCGGGCGTGCGCCGGCTGGTCGCGATCAGCGCGAGCGGCTGGCTGGTCGACGGCGACGACCCGCTGTCCCGCTACGTCGCCAAGCCCATCCTCAAGCGGGCGCTGGCCGAGGCGAACGCCGACCTGGAAGCCATGGAGACGGTGATCAGGGCCGGCCACGCCGACTGGACGATCATGCGTCCGCCGCGCCTCCAGGACCGGCGCGGGACCGGCCGGTACAAGTCCCGGCGGGACGGCAACGTGCGCTGGGCCTGGACCATCGCCCGGCCCGACCTCGCGCTGGCGATGGTCGACGCGCTGGGCGACCGCACCGCCGTCGGGCAGGCGATCTCCGTCGCCGCGTGACCGGGTGCCCGGCCCGCCGAAATTGGCTCGCCGCCCGACGGCGGGCCGGGCACCCTGGTCCCATGACCACACCCGCCGACCACGCGCCGGAGCAGACGCCGTGGCACGTCACCGCGGTGCCGCCCGTGCCCTCGGCCGAGCATCCGGACGCCTGGCCGTACCACGGCATGACGGCCGTCGAGCAGGCGCTCGAGATCGCCAACGTCGGCCACGACGACCTGGCCCGCACCGCCCAGCAGACCGTGAGCGGCATGCTGCACCAGGAGTACGCGGACAAGCGGCGGGTCGTCGCCGTCCGCGACCTGCCCGGCGGTGCGACGCCGACCGCCGACGACGTGATCGGGTTCGGCTTCCTGTCGATGCCGCGCGAGCACAACACCCACACCGCCGACATCTACGTGGGTGTGCACCCCGACCACCGGCGCCAGGGCATCGGCACCGCCCTGACCGAGCGCCTGGAGCAGGTCGCGGCCGAGGCAGGCCGGACCACGTTCTTCGGCTGGTCGCTCTCCCCGCGCGAGGCGGCAGAGGGCGAGGAGGCGGTGCTGCCCGCCACCGGCGCCGGGCGGCTGCCCGCCGACGCCGCGGGCATCCGGTTCGCGATCGGCCGCGGCTACACGGTCGAGCAGGTGGAACGCATGTCGCGCCTCGACCTGCCGGTGGACCCGGCCGCGCTGGCGACGTTCGAGGCGGACGCGCGTGCCGCCGCCGGCGCCGACTACCGGACGCACACGTGGGAGGGCATCCCCGAGGAGTGGCACGCGGGCTACGCGCAGCTCATGACCCGGATGTCGACGGACGTGCCGCAGGGCGCGCTCGACTTCGGCGAGGAGACCTGGGACGCCGAGCGGGTGCGGGTCTACCTCCAGGACCGGGCCGACAGCGGGCAGCGGCTCCTGACCACGCTGGTGGAGCACGTCCCGACCGGCGAGGTCGCGGGTGGCACGTCGTTCCTGCTGCAGGACGGCAAGCCGGCGTTCGTGTTCCAGGAGGAGACGATCGTGCTGGGCACGCATCGCGGGCACCGGCTCGGCATGCTGGTCAAGGCCGTGAACCTGCGGGAGCTCACGGCGCGCTACCCGCAGACGGAGCGGATCCACACGTTCAACGCGGAGGAGAACGCCCACATGCTCGCCATCAACGTGGCCCTGGGCTTCCGCCCCTCGGGCGCCGAGGCCGCCCTCCAGAAGCTCCTCCGCTGAGTGCGGGCTCCTTGCCCTTCCTCGCCCGAAAAAGCCGTGCTCCGCGACCCGGCCAGGAGCACCCTGGGACCATGACCACACCCTCGTCAGTACCCACCCCGTCGACGGCGACGTGGCGGCTCGTCACCCCGCCGCACCCCGCCTCGCTCGACGACGCCGAGGCGTGGGCCTACCGCGGCATCGCCGACCTGCACGCCACCGCGGCTGCCGAGGACCTCGGCAGCTCGGACATCGCCCCGACGGCCATCGGGATCCTCGTGGGGATGAACAACCAGACCTACCTGCGCAAGCTGCGGCAGATCGCCGTGGTGGACACGCCCGCCGGACCGCAGGTCGTGGGCAGCGCCTTCCTGTTCCTCCACGTGCACTCGAACCCGGAGCTGGCGATCGGCGTGGTCGTGGTGCACCCGGAGCACCGGCGGCAGGGCATCGGGTCGGCGCTGACCCAGTGGGTGCAGGACACCGCCCGCGCCGAGGGGCGTACGACGCTCCTGGCGCCCGTCGACTTCGGCCCCGCGCCGGACTCGGCCGCCGGGATGCTCACGCCGGCCTCGGGCAGCGGTACCGTGGCGGCGGACCTGCCGGGCGTACGGCTCGCGCAGCGGCTGGGCCTGACGCTGGAGCTCGTGGAGCGCCGGTCCCGCATGGACCTGCCCGCGGCGCCGGAGGTGGTGTCGCGCTTCGAGGCCGAGTCCCGCGCGGTCGCGGGCGACGCGTACCGCGTCCACACCTGGACGGCGCCGACGCCGGAGCAGTGGATCGAGCAGTACGCCGCCCTGGAGCAGGCGCTGTCGGACGACGAGCCGCGCGGCGGCCTGGAGGTCGAGTCCGACGTGTGGGACGCGGACCGCATCCGCGGGGAGGAGGCGGCGATCGCCGCCAAGGGCGACCGGTACGTGGTGACGGCCGCCGAGCACGTGGCGACCGGCCGGCTCGTCGCGATGACCATGCTCCAGTGGAACGACCTCAAGCCCGAGCACACCGACCAGCAGGCCACGGTGGTGCTCAAGGAGCACCGCGGGCACCGGCTCGGCATGCTCGTCAAGGCCGTGAACCTGCGCGAGCACGCGCGGCTGCGCCCCGGTTCCCGGCGGATCTACACCTGGAACAACGAGGAGAACCCGCACATGCTGGCGATCAACGTCGCGCTGGGGTTCGTCCCGGCGGGCGGCTGCGCCAACTTCCAAGGCCCGCTCACACCAGCTCCGGAGTGAGGTCCGGCCCGTCGCCGAACGCGGCGTCGCCGTCGAACGGGTGCACCGGTCCACCCAGGTTGGTGCGGGGCAGCCGGAGCAGGTCCTGGTCCACGCCGCCGGGGGTGAGCATGAGCATCCAGTCCTCGGCCATGTCGCGCAGCTCGGTCTCCAGGTTGCCGATCTTGACCACCACCACGTCGGTGCCCCGCGGGTCCAGGCCGAGCGCGGTGAAGTCCGACTCCAGGTGGAACGGCCGGCGGCGCTCGGTCAGGATCACCCGGAGCCCGCCGGCCGCGACGACGCACACGATCCCCGCGAGCGGGTCGTCGGTCCGTACGTGCTCGACCACGCCCCGCAGCGTCACCGGGCCGTGCGGTCCGGCGTCGACGCGCGCACCGGCCTCCACCTCGACCACGGCACCCACCCCGGCGTCGGCGACCAGCCGTGCGGCTGCGGCGTCGGGCAGGGAGGCGTAGACGGCCGAGCGCCCGCCCTCCTCGGGCGGGCGGGCGAAGGCGGGCTCCGCCAGGAGACGGGCGAGCGTCCACGTGACGTCGCCCGCGCCGCCCGCCATGGGGTTGTCGCCGGAGTCGGAGAGCAGGAACGGCCGCGCATCGCTCGCGAGCACGGCCGCGAGGCACTCCTCGTAGGTGCCGGAGGGAGCCACAAGGTCGAACTCGTTCCGCGCGTCCCAGTACCGGCGGGCCAGCCGCCCGGCCTCCTGCACCAGGACGTCCGGCTCGTCCCCGGTGACGACCACGGCGGCCCGGCAGCGCGGCTCGTCCGCCCACGCGTACCCGACCCACAGGGACGCGTCGAGCACGCCGTCCAGCTCCGCGACCCGTGCCACGTCCTCGTAGATGCTCTTCGCCGGCTCGTGCCGGGTGCTGGTCCGCTCCCCCGGCAGCAGCACCGGCACCTGCACCCACGCCTTGTGCGGCCGTCCGCCGCCGTCGATCCGCCGCAGCAGGTCGGTGGCGACGCGCTCCCGGGCCTCGTCGTCGTCCTCGTGCGCCGCCGTGCGGTGGCAGGACACGAGGTCCACGGCCCGGGCCAGGTCGCGGGACACGTTGCCGTGCACGTCCATCGTGGCGGCCACCAGGCAGTCCGGCCCGACGGCGGCGCGCACCGCCCGCGCGAGGTCCGCCTCGGCGTCGGTGTACCCGAGCACCGACATGGCACCGTGCACGTCGAGCAGCACCCCGTCGAACGGACCCTGCGCCTCCAGGGCCAGGCCGATCTCGGTACGGACCGTCTCGTAGACGTCGGTCAGGACCGGGCCGCCCGGGAACGCGGCGGCGCGCAGGACGCCCACCCACTCGGCCGCCCGGCGCAGCGGGGCGCCGTCCCGCAGGAACGGGTACCGCCGGACCAGGTCGTTGCCGCGCAGCAGCGTGAACGCCGCCCACCCCGACCGGTGCGGGGAGTACGTGCTGGACTCGATGGCCATGCCGCAGACCGCGATCCGCGGTCGGCCGGGGGTACGGGTCACGCGCGCAGTGTAGACAGGAGAACCCGGGACAAAGTACCCCTCCGCCACATGTCAGAGCCTCAGGTCACCCGGGTGACCTGAGGCTCTGGTACGGGGAGGTGGCTCCGGCTCAGTCGTTCGCGTCGTCCGGGGTGTCGTCGCCCGGGGTGTCGTCCTGGTCGCCGGCGTAGTTGGCGTCGTCCGGCGAGTCTGCCGACTGCGCCGAGCCCGCGGTGTCGACGGCCGACTCGTTGGGCGAGTCCGCCGACTCCGGCGAGGGGTCGTAGTTCGCGTCGCCGGGCGAGTCCGCCGACTGCGCCGAGCCGGGCGTGTCCCGGGCCGACTCGTTGGGCGAGTCCGCCGACTCCGGCGACGGGTCCGTGGCCGCGTCGGCGCCACCGTCCGACGCGGTGGAACCCGTGAGGGAGACGGCTGCGGCGGCCTCGGTCCGCGGGGCCGGGTCGTTCAGGGCCGCGGCGGTGCTCGCACCCGCGACGCCGATCACGGCTGCCGCCCCGACGACGGCCCAGCGCTTCTTCATGGTCGACGGCTTCATCTCGGTGACCTCCGTTCTCGCGGCACCCGTCCCGGGTGCCTCCTGACGACGAGTCTGCTCCCCGGGGATGAGGTGACGAGGAGACCCCGATGAGACGGCTCTCATGTTTCCCCCGACCATCTTCCCTCAGCCCCGGAACCGGTAGCCCGCGCCGCGCACGGTCTCGATCCGGTCGGCACCCAGCTTCTTGCGCAGGTACCGCACGTACACGTCCACCACGTTGGAGCCGGGGTCGAAGTCGTACCCCCACACGCGGGACAGGAGCTGCTCGCGCGACATGACCTGACCGGGGTGCTGGAGAAAGACCTCGGCGAGCGCGAACTCCCGCGCCGACAGCTCCACCTCGCGCCCGGCCGCGGTCGCGGTCCGGGTCCGCAGGTCCAGGCTGACGCCGCCGTGCTCCAGCCGGTCGGACGCCGCCCCCTCGGCGGTGGCCCGGCGCAGCCGCAACCGGATCCGCGCGAGGAGCTCGTCGAACCCGAACGGCTTGGACATGTAGTCGTCCGCCCCGCCCTCCAGGCCCGCTACCCTGTCGGACAGCGAGTCCCGTGCGGTGAGGATCACCACGGGCAGCGTGGAGCCGACGTCGCGCAGCCGCTGCAGCACCGTGAACCCGTCCAGCAGGGGCAGCCCGATGTCCAGCACCATGAGGTCGTAGCCGCCCGACATGGCGTGCGCGAGCGCCGACGCGCCGTCCGACACCACGGTGGGCTGGAAGCCGTGCGCCTTGAGCCCCTTGCGGACGAACTGCGCGATGCGCTCCTCGTCCTCCGCGATCAGGATCTGGTTCACGCCGCCTCCGTCGTGGTCTCACCCTGAGGTACCGGGGACGGGCCGGCAGGCCACGTCATGACGAACCGCGCGCCGCCGCCGTCGGACCGCTCGACGACGACGTCCCCGCCGTGGCCCTGCGCGATGGCCCGCACGATCGCCAGGCCGAGCCCCGACCCGGGTACGCCACCCGTGGTGGTGCCCCGGGCGAACCGGTCGAAGATCCGCTCCGCGTCCTCGGGCGGGACGCCCGGGCCCGTGTCCCGCACCCAGAGCCGCACCACGCGGCCGGACGGACGGTCGACCACCTGGGTGCCGATGCCGACCTCGTCGTCGGGACCGGTGAACTTCACGGCGTTGTCCGCGAGCTGGAGCACGGCCTGGGTGAGGCGGTGCGCGTCGGCGACCACCTCGGCGTCGGCCCGCGCGTCCACGACCCAGCGTCGCGGCCCGAGGGCGCGCGCCTTGTCGTGCACGTCGTCGGTGAACCGGCCCAGGTCCACCGGGGCGGGGGTCACGAAGTCGGACCGTTCGGCCTTGGCGAGCAGCACGAGCTCCTCCACGATCTGCCCCATCCGGGAGGTCTCGTCGAGCAGGAGGTCCCGGGTCTCGCGCACGTCCGCGGGGTCGTCCGGGTCGAGCACCTCCAGGTGGCCGCGCAGCACGGTCAGCGGCGTGCGGAGCTCGTGCCCGGCGTCGTCCAGGAAGCGGCGCTGGGTCTCGATCGCGGTCGACAGCCGGTCGAGCATCGTGTTGAACGCCCCGGCGAGCTCGCCGAGGTCGTCGTCGGTGGCGACGGGGACGCGCTGCGACAGGTCGGTCTCGGTGACCCGGGTGGCGGTGGCGCTGAGCTGGCGCAGCGGCCGCAGCAGGCGGCTGACGACCACCCATGCGAACAGCCCCAGGGCCACCAGCGCGACCGAGCACACGATCGCGTACGTGCGCATCACCGCGTTCTCGGCCTCCAGCGACCGGTCCAGGGCGGCCGCCATGACGTACGCGCCCACCTCCTGCCGGTCCGGCACGGTCACGGGCACGACGACGAACCACACCCGGCCGACCTCGGTGTCGATCTCCTGCTGGACGGTCCGCTCCGACTGCGGCGTGAGCCCGTCCACCACGTCCTGCACGACGGCGCTCTCGACCACCACGCGGGACGACGTCGGCGGGTTGGACTGCTGGTGCCTGCCGTCCAGGTAGCTGACGAACATCTCGTTGGTGCCCGGGACGTTCCGCTCCATGGCGACGCTCATCAGCCGCCCGGCACCGTGGAAGTCCTCCCCCGTCTCGGGGTCCACGCCGTCGACGGCGAGCCGCTGCAGCTCGCTGACCTCCTGGTCGAAGTCCTCGGAGATGTCGTCCATGATCTGCTGGGACTGGATGGCGTGCGTGAGCAGCCCCGCCCCCAGCAGGCCGATGGCGGTCACCGCCACCACCACGCCCACCACCTTGGCCCGGACCGACGGACGGCTCAGGCTCATGCCGTGCCCACGCCCGCGGCGAGCCGCGACCCGTCGAGCCACGCGGCCACGGCGTCCAGCCGGCGCGAGGTCGCGTCCTGCCAGCCGCGCTCCTGGACGCGGTGCGGGCCCGTGGCCAGCGACAGCAGCACCCCGGCGACGCGGGCCGACAGGTCGCCACGGTCGGCGCCCCGGCCGCGCGGCGCGGCCGCGAACGCGGCGGCGTAGTCCGCCGCGAGCCGGCGCATCCGGGCCGCGGAGGCGGTCCGGGCCGGGTCCGTGCCGCGCACCAGCGACAGCACGTCCAGGTGCGCCACCAGGCAGGCCAGGTCGTCGGCACGGTGCCCGGGGCCCGCGGAGTCGACGTCGAGCAGCCCGGTGATGCGGCCGTCGGTGAGCATGATCTGCGCCTCGTAGAGGTCACCGTGCGTGGGGTCGGTGCCGGTGCCGCGCTCCGCGAGCCGCTCCCCGACGGCACCCGCCAGGTCCGCGGCCCGGCCGGCCTCGGCCGGCAGCGCGGCCCCGATCACGCCCGCGTAGTGCTCGGCCGACTCGCTCCACGCGGGGCGGCGCGGCAGGTCACGCACCTCGCCGGGCAGCCGGTCGAGGAGGTCCAGCACCTCGTCGGGCGACGGGATCCGCGCCCCGTCCCGGACGGCGGCCCGCATCTCGGTGCCACGCAGCGGGGACAGCATCAGCAGGCCGTCGTCGGACCAGCCGAGCGGCCGTGGCACCGGGAGCCCGGCCCGGGACAGCAGCTCGTGCCGTCGGTGCAGGTCGGCGACCTTGCGCGGGCGCAGCACCTTGAGGAACACCCGGGCGGCCGCCGCGCGGGCCTCGATCACCGCACGCCGGGTGGGGCGGTAGGCCCGCACCGTGAGCTCGGGGTGCGCCCGGGCCTGGTGCCCCACGCCGAGCCCCGCCAGCAGCTCCTCCACACCCGCCGGGTCGAACGCCCCGGGCAGCGCGGGCAGCGCCGGGTCGTCCGGGAACCGCCACACCGCGACGGTCGCGTCGCCGTCCGACAGCGTGACCACGCCCGGCTTACTGCTGTCGCGGGCCCGGCCGACGCTCGCGCCGAGCGTCTCGGAGCGGGCCACGCCGTCCCAGCGGACCGTCGCCCGGTACGCCACCGTCGTGGTCGAGCCGGGACGGTGGTCCACCTGACGCACCCGCCAGTCCACGAGCTCGCCGCCGGCCGTCGCCACGGCGGCGTCGAGGAGCCCCGCGGCGGAGTCGCCGGTGAGCAGGTCGAGGTGGGTGTTCACCTCGCCATCCTCGCAGCCGGGCGGCCCGGGAGCCCGCTCATCCGGATGAGAATCCTCTAACCCACGCTCTCCTGCTCGGCCTCCAGCGCCTCGAGCACGTCACGGTGCCGGACACCCCACTCGCCCAGCGGCCGCAGGGCGGTGATCAGCTCGGCGCCCGCCGGCGTCGCGGTGTAGCTGATCTGCACGGGCATGGTCGGCACCACCTCGCGGGTGATGAACCCCTGCCGCTCCAGCTCGCGCAGCCGCCGCGTCAGCAGCCGGTCGGAGATCCCGGGCACGGCCCGCCGGTACTCGACGAACCGCCGGGCACCCGCCACCGCCGCGAACAGGATGGCGCCGGACCAGCGCCGCCCGGCCAGCTCGACGGTGCGCTGGAAGAGCCGGCAGTCGTCCCCGTCCTCCGGGCTCGCCACGGGGGTGCGGGGTGCGCTCCTGGTCGCCTCGGCAGTCACTTACCCATGGTCAGTCACTAACCTGCCCCTTGGCAAGGTGTCTCCGGTGGCGCACGATGCACCGGGCGCCCGGACGGGCGGCCGCTCCTTGCCGGGCCGGGCCCGGCCATCTCTCCGGAGGACACGTGTTCGTCGCTTCTGTCATCGTCTCGGCGCTCCTGATCCTGGTCACCGCGTTCAGCGGGTACGGCAAGCTCACGGGCAACCCGCAGGTCGTCGAGCCGCTCACCACCACGCTCGGCGTGCCACGGCGGCTGATCCCGGTGCTCGGGTCGCTCCTCGTGGCGGGCGCCCTCGGCACCCTCGCCGGGATCTGGTGGGCGCCGATCGGCATCGCCGCCACGGGCTGCTTCGTCGTGTACTTCCTCGGTGCCGTCATCACCCACGCCCGGGCGAAGGACTGGCCGGGCATGGGACCGACCGGGGGCCTGCTGGTGCTCTCGGCCGCGGCGTTCGTGCTGCGGCTGCTCTCGCTCTGAGCCGCCGGGCCGCCGAGCCGTCCGGGCACCCTCTCGGGCCCGGCGGCTACGGTCGGTCCATGGCCTACGACCCGCACCCGGACCTGCCCGCCACCGACGCCCTGCTCGCAGACCTGCGGACCCTGGTGGAGCAGGAGTCGCCGTCGTCGGACCCCGACGCCCTGGCCCGCTCGGCCGACCTCGTGGCCCGGCTCGGCACGGGCCTGCTGGGCGTGGCACCCGAACGGCTCGGGATCCACCTGCGGTGGCGGCTCGGCGGCCCCACACGGGTGCTGGTGCTGGCACACCACGACACGGTGTGGCCGGTCGGCTCGCTGCGCACGCACCCGTTCGAGATCGTCGACGGGGTGCTGCGGGGCCCTGGCAGCTTCGACATGAAGACCGGCCTGGCCATGGCGCTGCACGTGCTGGCCTCGCTCGACGACCGCACCGGGGTCACTCTGCTGGTGACCGGCGACGAGGAGCTCGGCTCCCCGTCGTCGCAGGCCCTCATCGAGGACGAGGCCCGGGGCGCGGCGGCCGCGCTGGTCCTGGAGGCGTCGGCCGACGGCGGCGCGCTCAAGCTGGAGCGCAAGGGCACGTCGATCTACCGGGTGGTGATCAAGGGACGGGCGGCGCACGCCGGCCTGGAGCCGGAGAAGGGCGTGAACGCGTCGGTCGAGCTGGCGCACCAGGTGCTCGCCGTCGCCGCGCTGGGCGATCCCGCCGTCGGCACCACCGTGACCCCGACCGACGCGACGTCGGGCACCACGCGCAACACCGTCCCGGCGGACGCGTCGTTCGCCGTGGACGTCCGGGCGCGGACCGCGGCCGAGCAGGTGCGGGTCGACGCCGCCCTGCGGGCGCTGGCGCCGGTGCTGCCCGGGGCGGTCGTGGAGATCGAGGGAGGGATCAACCGGCCGCCGCTGGAGCGGGCGCTGTCCGCCGACCTGTTCGCCCGGGCGCAGCGGCTCTCGGCGGACGCCGGTCTGCCGCCGCTCACCGGCGTCGCCGTGGGCGGGGCCTCCGACGGGAACTTCACCGCGGGCGTCGGCACGCCCACGCTGGACGGCCTGGGCGCCGTGGGCGGCGGCGCGCACGCCGACGACGAGCACGTGCTGGTCGGGCGCGTCCCCGATCGCACCGCGCTGCTCCGCGCCCTGGTCGTGGACCTGGTGGCGGACAGTCCCGCCCGGTGACCGTCGCCAGGTGCGACGGGCACCGCAGCAGACAGCGGTAGGCCCGCCAGGCAACGCGGCCTGGCGGGCCTGCCGGTGCGAGTGCGGTCGCCTCAGGCGCGCAGCTCGCGGTACTTCGCGATGAGGGCCGCCGTCGAGGGGTCCTGCGCCGCGAGCGCCGCCTCGTCGCCGGCGACCGCCGGGGCGATCTCCAGCGCGAGCTTCTTGCCGAGCTCCACGCCCCACTGGTCGAACGAGTCGATGCCCCAGACGACGCCCTGCACGAACGTGATGTGCTCGTACAGCGCCACGAGCTGGCCCAGCACGGACGGCGTCAGCGCGGGGGCGAGGATCGACGTCGTGGGCCGGTTGCCGCTGAAGACCTTGGCCGAGACCAGCTCCTCGGCGACGCCCTCGGCCCGCACCTCGTCCGCCGTCTTGCCGAACGCGAGCGCCTTGGTCTGCGCGAAGAAGTTCGCGAGGAACAGCCCGTGCACATCGGCTCCCGCGGCCACGGCACCGCCGTCGCCCACGGCGTCGGCCAGCGGGTAGGCGGGGTTGGCCACGGCGATGAAGTCGGCCGGGATGAGCCGGGTGCCCTGGTGGATGAGCTGGTAGAACGCGTGCTGGCCGTTGGTGCCGGGCTCGCCCCAGAAGATCTCGCCGGTCTCGGCGGTCACGGGCGAGCCGTCCCAGCGCACGGACTTGCCGTTGGACTCCATGGTGAGCTGTTGCAGGTACGCCGGGAACCGGTGGAGCTGCTGCGCGTACGGCAGGACGGCGTGCGTGTGCGCGTCGCGGAAGTTGGTGTACCAGACGTTGAGGAGCCCCATCAGCACGGGCACGTTGGTCTCGAACGGCTGGGTCCGGAAGTGCTCGTCCATGGCGTGGAAGCCGCCGAGGAAGTCGGCGAACGCGTCCGGTCCGACGGCGACGGCGAGCGACGTGCCGATGGCCGAGTCCACGGAGTAACGGCCGCCCACCCAGTCCCAGAACCCGAACGCGTTGGCGGGGTCGATGCCGAACGCCTCGACCTTGTCCAGGGCGGTGGACACGGCCACGAAGTGCTTGGCGACGGCGTCCGCGCGCCCGTCCTCGGAGTCCTCGATGGCGCCGGCGGCCACCAGCGAGCGCCACAGCCAGTCGCGGGCGAGCCGCGCGTTGGTGAGGGTCTCCAGCGTGCCGAAGGTCTTGGACGCGACGATGAACAGGGTGGTCGTCGGGTCGAGGTCGGCGGTCTTCTGCGCCACGTCGGTGGGGTCGATGTTGGAGACGAACCGCACCTCCAGGCCGTCCTGGACGTAGGGCTCCAGGGCCTCGTAGGCCATGACGGGGCCCAGGTCGGAGCCGCCGATGCCGATGTTCACGATCGTGCGCACGGGCTCGCCCGTGACACCGGTCCACTCCCCGGAGCGGACCTTCTCGGCGAAGGCGTACACCTTGGCGAGCTCGTCGGCGACGTCGGCCGTGACGTCCTGGCCGTCGACGGTCAGCGGCTCGTCCGACGGGCGGCGCAGCGCGGTGTGCAGCACGGCGCGGTCCTCGGTGACGTTGATGTGCTCGCCCGCGAACATGGCGGCGCGCCGCTCCGCGAGCCCCACCTCGTCGGCCAGGGCGAGGAGCGCGGCGAGCACCTCGTCCGTGACCAGGTTCTTCGAGAGGTCGACGTGCAGGTCTGCGGCCTGGTGGCTCAGGCGCGCGGCGCGGTCCGGGTCGGCGGCGAACCAGCCGCGCAGGTCGGGCCGGAGGTTCTTGGAGAGCTCGGTGAGCGAGCCCCAGGCGTTGGTGGTGGTGGCGTCGACAGGCACACGGCCCGGCTCTGAGGTCATGACTCAACCGTAGTGCGGAGAGCCTGCGCCGCAGCCTCGGCGAGTGTCTGATCCGTCACCTCGTAGCCGGTCTCACCCCCGCCGCCGGGGCCGGCGGCGTCGACCACGGTGCGCTTGGCGGACAGGTGCACCGCGTCCACGCCCACACCGAGCAGCGCGGGTACGTCCGCCGCCGTCACGCCGCCGCCGGCCATGATCTCGATGCCCACCTCGGCGCTGCGCTCGACGAGCGCGGCCAGCCGCTCCAGCCCGTCAGCCGCGCGGGCGGCGCCGCCGGAGGTGAGCACGCGCGCCACGCCCAGCTCGGCGAGCACGTCGAGCGCGGCGACCGGGTCGGCCACGACGTCCAGCGCCCGGTGGAACGTCACCTCGGCGTCCTCGGCGGCCGCGACCAGCTCGCGCACGCGCGCCACGTCCACCTCGCCCGACGGCGTGAGCGCGCCCACGACGACCCCGTCGGCCCCGGCGTCGACGGCGAGCGTGACGTCGCGGAGCATGAGGTCGGTCTCCGCGGCCGAGTACACGAAACCCCCGGGCCGGGGCCGCACCAGCACGTGCACCTCGAGGATCGGCGCGCTGTCGGACGCCGGGACGACCGCGGCGGCAGCGACCACCGCCTCGACGAGCCCGGCGCTGGGCGTGATGCCGCCGGTGGCGCCGAGCGCGGAGCAGAGCTCGACGCGCCGGGCGCCGACGCCCGCGGCGATCACCGCCCCGGCGGGGTCCTGGACTGCGAGCTCGAGCGCGACACGTGGGGGCACGGCGCCAGCGTAGCCGTGCGGGAGGTGCGCGTTCGCCCGCCGTCACGGGGGCCGAGTCGGTAGGGTCCCATGGCATGGCCATCGATCCCAGTGCGATCCTCCAGGGGCGCGCTCCCGGACGTGCCCCCGTCGGAGTGATCGTCGGGATCGTCTTCGCCTCGGTCTGCCTGCTGGTCATCCTGGCCTTCGACGCGCTCACGGGTGGCGCGTCGTTCGTCGTCGGGCTGCTGCTGGCGCTGCTGCCGGTGGCCGTCTGGCTGCCGCTCGTGCTCGCGCTGGACCGGCTCGAGCCGGAGCCGCCGAACGCCCTGGTGTTCGCGTTCCTGTGGGGCGCGGGCGTGGCGGCACTGTTCGCGAGCATCCTCAACACCCTCGGGTTGTCGCTCCTCACCGAGACCGAGCTCACGGGCGAGGAGGAGGGCTGGTACCTCGTCGCGACGTTCGGCGCGCCGGTGGTCGAGGAGCTGCTCAAGGGCGCGGTGCTCTTCGGCATGCTGTGGTGGCGCCGCCAGGAGCTGAACGGCCCGACCGACGGCGTCATCTACGCCGCGATGGTGGGCCTGGGCTTCGCCGCGACGGAGAACGTCCAGTACTTCGTGGACGCGCTCGAGTCGGACCAGCTCGGGTACGTGTTCGTGCTGCGTGCCATCGTCTCGCCGCTGCTGCACCCGCTGTGCACCGCGATGACCGGCATCGGCGTGGCCGTGGCCGCGCTGGCGGGCCCCGGTCCGCTGCGCCGGCGGGCCCCGCTCTACGGTCTGCTCGGCGCGATGGTTCTCCACAGCCTGTGGAACGGCTCGACGAAGTTCGGCATCCTGGGCCTCGCCGGGGCCTACCTCGTCGGTTTCGCCGTGCTCGTCGCGCTGATCGTGATCCTCGCGCGCGACCGCCGTCGGATCGTCCAGCTCATCGGGCACTACCTGCCGCTGTACGGCCCGATCGGCATCGTCACGAACGACGACCTGCGCATGCTGTCCAGCCTGCCGGGCCGCCGCGCGGCCCGGAGCTGGGCGCGCGCGGCGGGCGGGCGGCAGGCCGAGCGCGCCATGACCGACTACCAGCAGGCCGCCACCGAGCTGGCCCTGCTGCACCAGCGGGCCGGGGCGCAGCGCGACCTCGACCCGCACGGCCTGGAGCAGCAGCGGCAGTACCTGGTGTGGGTCATGCAGCAGGCCCGGGCCGCGTTCGTCGCGCGGCTGCCGCACCCGCCTGCGTCACCGTGGGGCGCGAGCGGCTTCCGCCCGCCGGGCCAGCCCTGACCAGCGGCGCAGCCCCACGGCCACGATCACGCCGACCACCAGGTGCTCGGTCGTCAGGAGCGCGACCGTGGCGGGCGTGGTGCCGCCCGCTGCTCCGGTGAGCGACACGAGCAGGGCCACGCCGCACAGCACCAGCCATGCCACCTCGCCGCCGCCCTTGGTCAGGCGCGCGATGACCGCCCGTACGCCCCAGCCGGCGAGGCCGGCCACGAGCGCGGCCACCGCCGCGGCGACGACGGTCACCGGCTGGGTGCTCGCCCCGGCCCGCGCCTGCGGGTCGACGCCGAGCGCCGCGCCGACGAGCCAGACCGCCACGGCGGCGACGGCGGCGGCGAGCGGCACCGCCCAGGCGGGCCACGGGCTACGGGTCACCAGGTTCTCGGCCATGCGTCCTTCTCCTTCTCGGCACGTCCGTCGCGCCTGGTCACAGCCTCCCGACGCGACCACGACCGGGGCATCCGACCGGGGTACCGAGCCGGGTCACCCTTCGGTAGCGGAATCCCCGACCAAGGTCGGTGTCCGACGCCGGGGCGCGTCCGTAGTGTCGCCGGCATGACGACTGGTGATCCGCGGAACTTCCCGCCCGACGACGCCGAGCACGCGCGTTCCTCGCGCCGTTCCGTGGCTCTGGCCATGGTGCTGCTCGGGGTGCTGACCCTCACCACGGTGCTCTCCCGCCAGGCGAGCGGGGGCGACGCGCTGCCCCTGCGTCTCCTGGACCTGGCGGTCGCTGTGGCCTCGCTGGCACTGCTGCCGCTGATGTGGGCCCGCCGCTCGGTGCCCGCCGCGCTCGTCCTGGCGGCGCTGTCGGTGCTCTCGCCGGGCGCCACGCCGGCCGCGACGTCCGGGGTGCTGCAGATCGCCCGGTGGTCGCCCCTGCGCACCGCGGTCCTCGTGGCGGCGGCGAGCGCCGCGGCGCACGCGGCGCAGGGCCTGTGGCGACCGCCGGCGTTCCCCTACGGCTGGTGGCTCCTGTGCGACGCCGCCGTCCACGCCGCGCTCCTGGGCTGGGGCGCCTACCTGCAGGCCCGCGCCCAGCTCCTGGCCGACCTGCGGGCCCGCGCCCACCGCGCCGAGGCCGACCGGGAGCAGGCGCTGGAGGCCGCCCGGTCCGGCGAGCGCAACCGGATCGCCGCCGAGATGCACGACGCGCTCGGGCACCGGCTGTCCCTGCTGGCCGCGACCGCGGGCGCCGTCGAGTACCGGCCGGACGCTCCCCCGGACCAGCTCGCGGCGGCGGCCGGGCGGGTGCGCACCGGCGCCGCCGAGGCCCTGGAGGACCTGCGCCGGCTGGTGCGCCTCCTGCGCGGCGGCGTGGATCAGCTCGCCCCGCCGCCCACGCTCCACGACATCCCCGGGCTCGTGGACGCGGCCCGCTCCGTGGGCGCCACCGTGGTGCTGGACCAGACCGACGACCGATCGGCCGCCGGGCGCGGCGACGAGCCGTCACCTCCGGTCGCGACGGCCGCCTACCGTGTGGTCCAGGAGGGCCTCACCAATGCCCGACGTCACGCGCCGGGCGCAGCCGTCCGTGTCACGGTGGCCACCCGTGCGGACGAGGTCCGGGTGGTCGTGGCCGACGACGGCCCCGCACGTCCTGCGACCAGCGCGCCCGGCACCGGGCTGGTCGGCCTGCGCGAACGCGTCGAGCTCCTGGACGGCACGCTCGACGCAGGCCGCTCACCTGCTGGTTTCGTCCTGGAGGCACGGATACCGTGGGCCTGATGGAGACCCGCCTCGTGATCGTCGACGACGATGCCCTCGTGCGCGCGGGCCTGCGCCTCATGCTCGACGGCGCCGAGGGGATCCGCGTGGTCGGTGAGGCCGCCGACGGCGGGGACGTGGCGCAGGTGCTCGATGCGCACGCGGCCGACGTGGTGCTGATGGACCTGCGGATGCCCGGCGTCGACGGCATCGAGGCCACCCGGCGGGTGCGCGCCCGGCCGTCACCGCCCGCCGTCGTCGTGCTCACCACGTTCGACACCGACACCGAGGTGGCGGGTGCGCTGCGCGCCGGGGCGGCCGGCTACCTGCTCAAGGACATGCCGCCGGCGCGGATCGCCGCAGCGGTCCGCGCGGCCGCGGGCGGCGAGCCGGTGCTCGCCCCTGACATCGCCCGCCGTCTGATGGACACGGTCGCCGCCGGGGGCGGCGAGGTGCGGGAGGCCCGGCAGGCCCTGGACCGCCTGACGGGCCGCGAGCGCGACGTCGCCCTGGAGATCGGGCGTGGCTCGTCCAACGCCGAGATCGGTCGGCGCCTCTACCTCAGCGTCCCGACGGTGAAGGCGCACGTGTCGAACGTGCTGCTCAAGCTCGGCGTGGAGAACCGCACGCAGGTGGCGCTGCTGGTCCAGCAGGCCGGCGCGGTCTGACCCGACCGGGCCGGATCAGCCGCGCAACCCCAGGAACTCAGCCACCCGGTCCGACGCCGGCGCGGTGCGCAGCTCCTGGGGCGCCGCCACCTGGAGCAGCCGGCCCCGGTCCATGACGCCCACCCGGTCGGCCACCGCGGAGGCCTCGGCGTGGTCGTGCGTCACGAACACCGCCGTCGTCCCGGTCTCCACCAGCGCGGCCCGCACCTCGCCGGCCAGGCGTTCGCGGAGCTGCCGGTCGAGCGCCGACAGCGGCTCGTCGAGCAGCAGCAGCCGAGGCCGCGGCGCCAGGGCGCGCGCCAGGGCCACCCGCTGCTGCTCGCCGCCGGACAGGGTGGGCACCGACCGCTGCTCGTACCCGGCGAGCCCCACGAGGTCCAGCAGGGCGGCGACCCGCTCGTCCCGCTCCTGGCGGGTCAGGGGCAGGGTCTCCAGCCCGTAGGCCACGTTCCGCCGCACGTCCCGGTGCGGGAAGAGCTGTCCGTCCTGGAACATCAGCCCGAACCGGCGCCGGTGCACGGGCACCCCGGCGAGGTCGGCGCCGTCGTACAGCACGTGCCCGCCGGCCAGCGGCTCCAGCCCGGCCACGGCCCGCAGCAGGGAGGACTTGCCGCAGCCGCTCGGCCCGAGCAGCGCCACCACCTCGCCGGGCTCGACGGCCAGCGTCACGCCGTCCACGGCCGTCGTGCCGCCGTACCGGACAGAGACGTCCCGGACCTCCAGCCCCGCCATCAGAACTCCCCTCCCGCGCGGTCGTCGCGCAGTCGCTCCGCCACCATCATCACCGTCGCGGCCAGCGCGGCCAGCACCACGGACGCCGCGAGCGCCATCCCGTAGTTCTCCGCCCCGGGCCGCCCGATGAGCCGGTAGATCACGACCGGCAGGGTGGCACCGTCGGGCCGCGCGAGGAACGACGTGGCGCCGAACTCGCCGAGCGACACCGCGAACGCGAACCCGGTGGCCAGCCCGACCGACCGCAGGGCGATCGGCAGGTCCACGGTGCGCAGCACGCGGCCGGGCCCGGAGCCGAGCACGGCGGCGACCTCGCGCAGACGGGGGTCGATGGCCCTCAGCACCGGCAGCACGGTGCGCACCACGAGCGGCACGGCCACGACGGCCTGGGCCACCGGCACGAGCAACCCCGAGGTGCGCAGGTCGACGCCGAGCACCGGCTGGTCCATGGTGATCAGGAACCCGAAGCCGACGGTCACCGCGGACACGCCCAGAGGCAGCATGAACAGGCCGTCGAGCGTCCCGACGGCGCGCCGCGCCCCCACCGACCGGGGCCGACGGGACACGACGAGGGCGACGAGCCCGCCCACGACCAGCGCGATCACCGTGGCGGCCAGCGCGATCCGCAGCGAGGTGGCCGTGGCCTCCCAGACGGTGACGACCAGGGCGTTGCGCTCGCCGGTGGTGCCGAGCGCGAGGTAGTTACCGGGTCCCCAGGAGCCGTCGGGCTCGCGGAACGAGCGGGCCACCAGGCCGGCCAGGGGCAGCACGATGAGCCCGGCGACGATCACGATGCCCGCGAGCGCCGCGGCGGCGTCGGCGGGCGAGCGCCAGGACAGGGGGCGTGCCGTCCGGCGCGCCGAGACGAGGTGCAGGGCGGCCTCGCGGCGCCGTCGGGCCCGCGCGGAGACGGCCAGGGCGCCCGAGATGACCACGAGCTGCAGGATCGAGAGCACGGAGGCCGCCTGCAGGTCCAGGAACTGGGTGGTGCGGGTCCAGATCTCGGTCTCGATGGTCCCGTACCGCACGCCGCCGAGCACGAGCACCACCCCGAACGCGGTGGCGCAGAACAGGAAGACCACCGAGGCCGCGGACGTGATCGCGGGCGCGAGCGAGGGCAGGGTGACGGTGCGGAACACCCGGGCGGGTCCCGCGCCGAGCGAGGCCGCGGCCTCCTCGGCGCGGGGGTCGAGCCGTTCCCACAGCCCGCCCACGGTGCGCACCACCACCGACACGTTGAAGAAGACGAGCGCGACGACGATCCCGGCGAGCGACTCCTCGAGCCCGAGGAACCCGAGGGTGCCGCTGGGCGCGAACAGCGCGCGGAACGCGACGCCGACCACGACGGCCGGCAGCACGAACGGCACCGTCACCAGCCCGCGCGCCAGGGTGCGCCCGGGGAACGCCCGCCGGTACAGGAGGTAGGCGAGCGGCAGGCCGAGCAGCACCGAGAACACCGTGCCGAGCACCGCCTGGGTGAGCGTGAGCCCCACGAGCCGCCAGGTGCGCGGCCGGGACAACACCTCGGCGAAGCCGGTGAGGTCGAGCGCGCCGTCGGGCACGAAGCCCCGCACGACGAGCGCGACCACCGGCCACGCGAAGAAGACGCCGAGGAAGGCCAGGGGGACGGCGACCGCCGCTCCCCACAGGAACGGTGCGAGCCGCGGGCCGCGCCGGGGCCGGTCCGTCGGCGTCCGGCTCAGGCTCAGCCCACGACCGTCTCGGTCCACCGTTCGATCCACTCGTCGCGGTGCTCGCTCACGTCGGCGGGGTCCACCTCGAACGGTGCCTCGGCCTGCGGCGCGAACTTCTGCCAGTCGGCGGGGAGCTCCACCGAGGCATCGGCCGGGTACATGTACATCGACTCCGGCAGGGCGGCCTGCACGTCCTCGGTGAGCAGGAAGTCCACCAGGGCGCGGGCGCCCTCGGGGTTGTCGGAGCCGGCCAGCACGCCCGCGTACTCGACCTGCCGGAAGCAGGTGTCCAGCAGCGCGCTGGTGGTCGACGCGGCGCCGTCCTCGGTCACGGTGAACGCGGGCGACGTCGCGTACGACAGCGCCAGCGGCCGCTCACCGCCCTCGCCCGCCCCGGAGAAGTCCACGTAGTAGGCGTCCTCCCACGAGTCGGCGACCTTGACGCCGTTGTCCACGAGCGACGCCCAGTAGTCCTCGAACCCGTCCTCGCCGAACGCGCCGATCGTCGCCAGCAGGAACGCGAGCCCCGGGGACGACGTCGCCGGGTTGGTCACCACGAGCAGGTCCTTGTATTCGGGGTCGGCGAGGTCCTCCAGGGTCTTCGGCACCTCCAGGCCCGACTCCTCGAACCACGCCTCGTCGGCGTTCACGCACACGTCGCCCTGGTCGACCGGTGTGAGCGCACCGCCCACCTGCTCGACGCCCTCGGGCAGGCCCTCCGGCGTGTACTCCTCGACCACCCCGGCCTCCAGCGCGCGGGAGGCGAACGTGTTGTCGATGCCGAACACGACGTCGCCCAGCGGCGCGTCCTTGGTCAGCACCAGCTGGTTCACGAGCGTCCCGGCGTCGCCCGCCGCACTGACCTCGACGGTCAGGCCCGACTCCTGCTCGAACCGGTCCACCAGCTTCTCGTCCAGCGCCCACGAGTCGTGGGTCACCAGCGTCACGGTGCCCGACGCCGCGCCTGCCGACGTGGTGTCCTCGGAGCCGGTACCGCCCGAACCGCCGGCGCAGCCGGCGACCAGGAGTGCCACGGCGACCGCGCCGCCGACCGTACCGCTGTGGAAGGCGCCCCTGGGGGCACCGGAAAGACGCAACATCGTGCCTCGACTTCCTCCGCCGGTGTGAACCGGATCAGGTTCAAGGGTCTGCGGTTCTCCGCACTCTCAGCGCCGTCGGGGCGCTCCCCTGTCGTTTCCGTGCAGCCTAGTCCGCCGTCGGGGGCTACGGTGTAGAGGTGGCCCAGATTGAGACGGAACAGACACTCGCCGAGAAGGTCGGCACCCTCGCCCTGACTATCGCGGCCGGCTGGGTCGCGCAGAAGGCGGTCAGCATGATCTGGAAGGGTGTGACCGGCAACGACGCCCCCAACAAGCCGGACGACCCGGAGCTGGACCTGGTGCAGGCGACGGTGTTCGCGGCCGTCGCGGCCGGCACGGCGGTGTTCGCCAAGCGCCTGGCCGCGAAGGGCGCGCACACCGCCGCACTGCGTATCGCGGCGCGTCGCTCAGCGGTGTGACCGGCGCGGCCGCCGGGTCAGCAGCGCGTCATGGCTCCGCGGCCGCCCCACCGGCTGGACGGCGTCGAGCGCGCGCGTCAGCGCGGCCTGCGTCACCCCCGCCTTCTCGTCGTCGGCGCGGAGCGCGGCCATGACCTGGTCCGCCGCGAGACGCAGGGGCACGCCGACGGTGGCGGCGACCTCGCGCAGGGTCGCGTCGGCGGTCGCCTCGTCCACTCCGCGTACCGCGACGATGACGCCCTTGACCTGCTCGATCGCCGCCTGGCTGACGAACGCGCGCTGGACCGCCCCGGCCGAGCGGCGGTTCAGCGCTTCCTTCTGGACCGGCGTCACGTCCAGCACGTAGCCCGCCACCTCGGGACCTCCGCCGGATTCTCGACGTTGCCCCTGGCCGATGACCACGACCGATCGCGTGCGCCCGTTCTTGTCGACGATGCGGTGGGCGCAGGCGAACGGCCGGCCGACCCGCAGGGCCTCGCTGGCGGCGCGCACCACCCGGAGGCGGTCGTCAGGGTGCTTGCGGGAACGTAGCGCGTCGAGGCCGGGTTCCACCTCGTGCCGCCGCCAGCCGTGCATGGTGTAGACCTCGTCGGACCACCACCAGTCGCCGGTTGCCAGGCCTACGCGGTACCGGCCGATCAGCAGGTTGGTCCCGATGCCGAGGGCGTCCGCCAGCTCGCCGGGCGCGACCCGTGGCATGGCGGACGGGACGTCGCCGCCGTCCACGAGGGCGAGACCGTGCTTCTTGTCGGGGGACATGTGAACCTCCCAGATCCGAGGGGACCTGGAGCCGCTTCATGACTCCGAGACCAACCACCTTAGAACAGTTCGGATACTTCGGACAGCCGAACGGGCACCGGAGCGCTCGTGGCACCCTGGTCCCGTGAGCTTCACGCATCTGGACGACCGCGGCCAGGCCCGCATGGTCGACGTCACCGCCAAGCAGCCGACGGTCCGTTCCGCCACCGCCTCGGGCACGGTGCGCTGCACCCCCGACGTCGTGCGGGCCCTGCGGGACGGCGCCGTACCCAAGGGCGACGTCCTGGCCGTGGCCCGCATCGCGGGCATCGCGGCCGCCAAGCGGACACCCGAGCTGCTGCCGCTGGCGCACGTGATCGGCGTGCACGGCGCCGCGGTCGACCTCGTGGTGACCGACGACGGCGTCGAGGTCACGGCGACCGTGCGCACCGCCGACCGCACGGGTGTCGAGATGGAGGCGCTGACGGCCGTGGCAGTCGCCGGCCTGGCCGTCGTCGACATGGTCAAGGGGCTCGACAAGTCCGTCTCGCTCGCGGACGTGCGCCTGGAGCGCAAGACGGGCGGCAAGTCCGGCGACTGGGTGCGCGGCGCATGATCACCGTCCGCTACTTCGCCGGTGCCCGCGAGGCGGCCGGGCTCCCCACCGAACAGGTCGACGGGCCGACCTCGGTCGCCGCCCTTCGCACCGCCCTGGCCGGCGCACACCCGGGCCTCGGCGACGTGCTGCCGCGCTGTGCCCTGCTCGTCGCGGGGGCACGGACGACGGACGGTGCCGCGCCGGTGCCGGACGGGGTCACCGTGGACGTGCTGCCGCCCTTCGCGGGCGGCTGAGCCGGCCGGGCTCCGCGCCGTCGCGGGCTCAGTGGTCGGCGCCGTCGAGCTGGGACCGCACGTGGGGCCACAGCGTGAGCACCACCTGGAGCCCGTCGCGCACGCCGCCGGAGGATCCCGGCAGGTTCACGACGAGCGCGCGCGCCCCGTCACCCGACCGGGCGACGCCGGCGAGCCCGCGGGAGAGCACGGCCGTGGGCACCCCGGCGGCGACCCCCTGCTGCCGCACCGACTCCGCGATGCCGGGGATCTGGTACTCGAGCACCTCGGCCGTGCCCTCAGGGGTGAGGTCGCGGGGCGTGATACCCGTACCGCCCGTGGTGACCACCAGCCGGGCGCCGTCGTCGAGCGCGGTCCGCAGCACTCCGCGGACCGGCTCGACGCCGTCGGGCACCAGGTAGGTGCGCACCTCGGTGTGGCCCGCCTGGCGCAGGAGCGACACGGCGGTGGGGCCGGAACGGTCCTCGGCCTCGCCGCGCGCGCAACGGTCGGAGACGGTGATCACCGCTACGTGGTCGGACGTCATGCCGACACGCTATCGGCCTCCGGCTCCGGGGACTGCTCGGACTCCAGGGCCTTGGCACGCCGGTGCGCCCGCACCGACCAGAAGACGGCGGCAGCCCAGCCCAGCCAGATCACCACGTAGACGGGGATCTTCACGGGGTCCGTGGCGGCGATCCAGTCGCTGTTGAGCAGGGTGCGCGTGTTGGTGAGCACGATGACGCCACCCACGAGCGACCCGAGGATGCGCGGCGGCACGAGGCGCACGAGCCAGGCGGCGATCGGCGCGGCGATCAGGCCGCCGATGAGCAGCGCCAGCACCCAGGTGAAGTCGATGCCCTCGCCCGACAGGCCCACGAAGAAGCCGACGCTGGCGGCGATCGCCACGAGGAACTCGCTGGTGTCGATCGAGCCGATCACCTTGCGGGGCTCCAGGCGGCCGCTGGCCAGGATCGCGGGCGTACCCACCGGGCCCCAGCCGCCGCCACCGGTGGCGTCGAAGAAGCCCGCCACGAGGCCGAGCGGGGCGAGGAACCGCTTGCGCAGCGGCTTGTCCGAACGGGTGGGCAGCCCCTGCACCGTGAAGCGCAGCAGCACGTACAGGCCGAGCGCCAGCAGGATGATCGACATCACCGGGGCGGCGATCTCCGTCGACAGCGACGAGAGGAACGTGGCGCCCGCGAAGGCGCCGATCGCGCCGGGGATACCGATCTTGGCGACGACCTTCCAGTCGACGTTGCCGAAGCGCCAGTGGGAGGCGCCGGAAGCGAGCGTGGTGCCGATCTCGGCGAGGTGAACGGTGGCCGAGGCGGCTGCCGGGTTGGTGCCGATCGCCAGCAGCAGCGTCGTGGAGGTGACGCCGTAGGCCATGCCCAGACTGCCGTCCACGAGCTGCGCGCCGAGGCCGACGAGCGCTAGCAGGATCAGGGTTCTCATGGTCGTTGCCTTCCAGGTCCGGGGGGGGTGCGGCACAGGGCCGCGCGAGCGCGGTTCCCCCAGTATCCATCCATCCCGGTCGGAAACAACAAGCATCTCAGACATCGGATTAGTGCGTATGCGGAACGAGGGGCCCGAACCCTCGGGGATCCGTCAGAAAATCAGCCGGACGATTCTCAGGATGTGGACGCCTCCCGGGCGGCCCCGGGCGCCGTCAGGAGTTGGCCCAGGCCGACTCGCCCTGCGTCAGCGCCCGGACCTCTTCCGGCAGGTTGCCCGCCACCAGGTCGGCGAGAGAAACCGCCTCCAGCACGGCACGCACGTTGGCCCGCAAGGCCACCCACACGTGCAGCAGGGGCGCGGCCGCGCCCTGGAACTCCAGGTCGGAGGGCCGGTTGCCCCGGACGAAGACGAGCGGGCCGTCCACGGCGCGCACGACGTCGGCGATCGTGATCGTGTCGGCGGACCGCGCCAGGCGGTAGCCGCCGCCGGCCCCGCGGTGGCTCGTGACGAGCCCGTCGCGGCGCAGGTCGCTCAGGATCCCCTCCAGGAAGCGGTGCGGAATGTCCTGCGCGCGAGCCAGCGCCTCGGCGCGCACGGGTCCGTCGTGGTCGGCAGCCGCCAGCTCTGCGGCTGCTCGGACGGCGTAGTCGGCTCGTGCGGAGATCCTCATGGACCCATTCTCTCTCGGAGGACGGCGGCGGCGCTCCGGGCCGCAGATGAGGAGCGATCAGGCGTTCTGCATCCGCGTGCACGGTGCTAGCGTTCGTTCCGTGCCGCAGATGAGGATCAGAGAAGCGGCGGCGTACCTGGGCGTCAGCGACGACACGGTGCGGCGCTGGATCGACCGCGGGCTGCTCGGCGCGCACACGGATGCGTCAGGCCGCAAGGTGGTCGACGGCTACGAGGTGGCGATGGTGGCCCGCGAGCACGCCTCGCCCCCCGGCCTGCCGTCAGGTCTGCGCAGCTCGGCCCGCAACCGCTTCGTCGGCCTGGTCACCGACATCCGCACCGACGCCGTGATGGCCCAGGTCGAGCTCCAGTGCGGGCCGTTCCGCGTGGTCTCGCTGATGAGCAGCGAGGCGGTACGCGACCTCGGGCTGGAGCCCGGGTCGGTCGCGGTGGCCGCCATCAAGTCCACGAACGTCGTGATCGAGACCGAGGACCGGAGGGATTCCGCATGAGCGGCACGATGGCGAACAGGCCGGTACGCCGCGGGACGACCCGCATGATGACCACGATCGCGGCGGCCGTCGTCGCCGTGGCCCTGGCGTCGTGCGCCGGCCCGGGCTCGGCGGCCGACGACGCCGGGGAGCGGACCCTGACCGTCTACGCCGCCGCGTCGCTGACCGGTACGTTCGAGCAGATCGCCGCCGACTTCGAGGCGGCGCACGAGGGGGTCTCCGTCGAGCTGTCGTTCGCCGGCTCGTCCGACCTCGTGGCCCAGATCCAGCAGGGCGCCCCGGCGGACGTGCTCGCCTCGGCCGACACCGCGAACATGGACAAGCTCGTCGATGACGGCCTGCTCGCCGGCCCGCCCGCCGACTTCGCGTCGAACACCCTGGCCATCGCCGTACCCCCGGGCAACCCGGCCGGCATCGCGTCGCTGGCCGACCTGACCGGCGACGACGTGCAGCTCGTGGTCTGCGCGCCCGAGGTGCCCTGCGGCGCCGCGACGGAGCATGTCGAGCAGGCGTCCGGCCTGACCTTCGCGCCCGTCAGCGAGGAGCAGAGCGTGACCGACGTGCTCAACAAGGTGACCACCGGCGAGGCCGACGCCGGGCTCGTCTACGTCACCGACGTGCGCGGCGCGGGCGACCGGGTCGAGGGCATCGAGTTCCCGGAGTCGGGCAGCGCGGTCAACGTGTACCCGATCGCCGCGCTGGGCGGGAGCGAGGAGCCCGAGCTCGCGCAGGAGTTCGTCGACGCCGTGCTCGGTGCGGACGGGCAGCGCGTCCTCGCCGACGCCGGCTTCGCGGCACCGTGATCCCTCGGTGGGTCGCCGCGGTCGCCGCGGTCGGAGCCCTGCTGGTGCTCCTCCCGCTCGCGGCGATGGCGGCCCGTGTGGACTGGGCGAGCTTCTGGACCCTGATCACCAGCGAGTCGTCCGTCGCCGCGCTGCTCCTGAGCCTGCGGACGTCGGCGGTGAGCACGCTGCTGTGCCTGCTGCTCGGGGTGCCGCTCGCACTCGTGCTTGCCCGTGGACGCTTCGTCGGGCGCGACCTGCTGCGCTCGCTGGTGCTGATCCCGCTCGTGCTGCCGCCGGTGGTGGGCGGCATCGCCCTCCTGTACACCTTCGGCCGCCGCGGTCTGCTGGGCCAGACCCTGGAGGTGGCCGGCGTCCAGATCGCGTTCTCCACGACCGCCGTCGTGCTGGCGCAGACCTTCGTCGCCCTGCCGTTCCTCGTGATCAGCCTGGAGGGCTCGCTGCGCACGGCCGGCACCCGGTACGACGTCGTCGCCGCCACGCTGGGCGCCCGCCCCGGCACCGTCCTGTTCCGGGTGACCCTGCCGCTGGTGTGGCCCGGACTGCTGTCCGGCACCGTGCTGTCCTTCGCCCGGTGCCTCGGGGAGTTCGGCGCGACCATCACGTTCGCGGGCAGCCTCCAGGGCGTGACGCGGACGCTGCCGCTCGAGATCTACCTCCAGCGGGAGACCGACCCCGATGCCGCCGTCGCGCTGTCCCTCGTCCTCGTGGTGCTCGCGGTGCTGGTCATCGGTCTGACCCGGCGGAGCCGGAGCGCCCTGTGAGCCTCTCCCTCTCCGTGCACGTCCCCGAGCGCGACGTCCAGATCGATCTGGAGGTGGCCGACGGCGAGACCGTCGCCCTGCTCGGCCCGAACGGCGCCGGCAAGTCGACGCTGCTGTCCGTGGCGGCCGGGCTGCTGCGCCCCCACCACGGCCACGTCACGCTGGACGGCCGCACCCTCACCCGGGTCGAGGCGGGCCGTACGCGCGCCTGGGTGCCCCCGCATGCCCGGCAGGTGGCCCTCCTGGCGCAGGACCCGCTGCTGTTCCCGCACCTGTCGGTGCGGCACAACATCGCGTTCGGCCCCCGCTCCCGAGGAGCCTCCCCGCGGTCCGCGGCCGCGGACGCCGCACGGTGGCTGGACCGGATCGGCCTGCCCGAGCTCGCCGACCGCCGGCCCGCCGAGGTGTCGGGCGGCCAGGCCCAGCGGGTGGCCGTGGCACGCGCACTGGCGGCCGACCCGCGCCTCCTCCTCCTCGACGAACCCATGGCGGCCCTCGACGTCGACGTCACCCCGGCGCTCCGCCATCTCCTGCGGGAGGTCCTCGCAGGACGGACGGTGGTCCTCGCGACGCACGACGTGCTGGACGCCCTCCTGCTCGCCGACCGGGTCGTGGTGCTCGACGGCGGTCGCGTCACCGAGCAGGGGCCCACCCGTGAGGTGCTCTCCCGACCGCGGAGCGCCTTCGCCGCCCGGATCGCGGGCCTGAACATCCTGACCGGCACATGGTCCGCCCCGGACCGCGCGATCCGCCTCCCGACCGGCGACCTGGTCCAGGGCCGGCTCCACGACGACGGCGGGGCCGCCGACCAGGTGGCACCGCAGCCCGGAGCGACGATGACGGCCGCGTTCCGCCCGTCGGCCGTCTCGATCTTTCCCGAGCGCACCGCGGGCTCACCGCGCAACGCGTGGCCGGTCGAGGTGACCGCGCTCGAACCGCAGAGCGGGCTCGTACGGGTCCGGGCCGGCCAGCTCAGCGCAGGCCAGCTCAGCGCCGACATCACGCCGCAGGCGGCGGCCGATCTGGCGATCACTCCCGGCGACACCGTCTGGTTCACCGTCAAGGCGACCGAGGTCGACCTGTACCCGGCATGACACCCGAGCGGCGCTCAGCGAAAGCACCGCCGGCCGTCAGGCGTCAGGCCTCAGGCCTCAGGCCTCAGGCCTCAGGCCAGGATCTGCCCGGCCTGCTGCGCGGAGGCGGCGAACGAGCCCGTCAGCGGCAGCTCGGACAGGATGACGGCCTGGGCGGCGTGGTAGACGTCAGGCTTGCCGATCCAGGTGCGGCCCGACGGGCGGTTCTCCGTGTCGAGCTCGTGGTGCCACGATCCCTGCGCGGCGTCGATCAGGTGCTCCTGGATCCACCCCCACCACTCGCCCTCGAGCCGGACGTAGCGCTCCTCGCCGGTGACCCTGCCCAGCACGTTCGCGGTGGCGACCGCCTCGGCCGCGACCCAGTGGAACCGCCGCGGCTCCACGGGCGTCCCCGACCAGTCCGTGGTGTAGACGAAGCCGCCACCGTGCTCGGCATCCCAGCCGTCCTCCACCGCACGCTCGAACAGCGCGGACGCCGCCCGGGTGCGACGACCGGCCGTCCCTGCCTCCGCATCGATCTGCAGCAGCAGGCGGGCCCACTCGAGCCCGTGCCCGGGGGTGGCACCGTACGGCTTGAACGGGTCGTGAGGGCGGTCGGCGTTGTACTCGAGCAGGGGCTGCCAGGAAGCGTCGAAGTGCTCGGGGATTCGCCAGTCGTTCGACTCGGCCCAGCTCACCACCCGGTCGCCGATCGCGGCCGCCCGGTCCAGCCACAGCCCGTCACCCGTCGCCGCATGCGCGGCGAGCAGCGCCTCGACGGAGTGCATGTTGGCGTTCACCCCGCGGTAGTCCGATGCCGAGGCCCAGTCCCGGCTCCGCTCGTCGAGGTGCAGCTGATGCTCCGGCTCCCAGAATCGTGCGTCCAGCACCGCGAGGGCCTCGGTCAGCAGCTCGGCCGCGCCCGCGATGCCGGCAACCTTGCCGGTCGACGCCGCCAGCACCACGAACGCGTGGGCGTAGGCCTCCTTCGTGCCGACGAGGTCGTCGCCCTCCCCGCGCGAGGCGAGCCACCCGCCGAACTCGGCGTCAGCGAGCACCTCCCGCAGCCCGGTGATCGCACGAGCCGCATGCTCCCCCGCGCCCTCGACCCCCAGCAGATGCCCGACGGCGAAGATGTGCGCCATCCGCGACGTGATCCAGGTCTCGACGGGGTGCGAGGCGTCCGGGCGGCCGGCGTCGTCGAGCCAGCACGCCGCGCCGTCCTCACGGAGAGACGCCTCGGCGAAACGCAGCAGCGACACGAAGTGCTCCCTGCGCCACGTGGAGTCGGTGATGCCTGCGGCCTGGGAGCTGGTGGATTCCGCGCCGGTGCGGGTCATATCTGCGTTCACACCCGCCACGATAGCCGCGGGGTGCGTGACGACGGCAAGTCGTCCCAGGGCGCGAGGTCGCAGCTCTGTTGGGAGCGCTCTGTTCGGGGCATAGAAATGCGTCAGGGGATGAACCGCTCCCGGCCACCCCCACCAGGGGGTAGTCCGGGGGTTCATCCCCTGACGCTGAATGGTTGTCCGGCGGCGTCCTACTCTCCCACCCCGTCTCCAGGGCAGTACCATCGGCGCTATGAGGCTAAGCTTCCGGGTTCGGAATGGGACCGGGCGTTTCCCCCACGCTATGACCACCGAAACACTATCGAGACCAGGCAACCCCACACCACAAACAGGGGGGGGTTGGTGCCCGTGACTCGGGAACCGCACAGTGGACGCGAACACACACCACACAGACTCATCAAAGAGCCCAGTGCCTTGAAAGAATTTGAGTGTTGAGAAAGTTATCGGCAAGTTAGTACCGGTCAGCTCCACAAGTCTTCAGTCCTTGCTTCCACATCCGGCCTATCAA
>NZ_JBIUAP010000008.1:57290-260260 GCF_044547525.1 Promicromonospora sp. NPDC052451 | reverse complement strand
CTCTGCGCGGGGGCCGCGGGGGCGGGGGGGGGGGGGGGGGGGGGGGGGGGGCGCCCCCCCCCCCCCCCCCCCCCCCCCCCCCCCCACGACCAGGCGCGTCGGCAGGATGACCGGCGTCGGCGACTCACCGCCGATCAGGCGCACCAGCATCGTGGCCATCTCCTGGCCGAGCCCCCGGATCGGCTGGCTCACGGTGGTGAGCGCCGGCTCCGTGTGGCGCGCGACCTCCAGGTCGTCGAAGCCGACCACCGCGACGTCCTCGGGCACGCGACGCCCGGCCGCCTTGAGGGCGCGTACGGCGCCGGCCGCCATGTTGTCCGAGGCGGCGAAGACGCCGTCCAGGTCGGGGTGCGCGGCAAGGAGCCGGGTCGTCGCCCGGGCGCCGCCCTCGAAGCTGAAGTCGGCGTGCTCGACCCGGTCCGGGTCCAGGCGCGCCACCGCCATGGCGTCGGCGAACCCCTCGTACCGGGCGACCGACGCCTGCAGGTCCATCGGGCCGGTGATCGTGGCGATCCGCCGGCGCCCGGAGGCCAGCAGGTGCTCCGTGGCGAGCCGGGCACCGCCCCGGTTGTCGACGTCGACGTACCAGCGCGGCTCGCCGTGCAGCGGCCGTCCACCGAGCACCACGGGCAGCTCCGTGGCCGCCGCGAGCCGGTTCAGCGGGTCGTCCCCGCGCAGCGCCATGAGCATCACGCCGTCGGAGCGCCGGGACCGCAGCAGCCGCTCGAGCCGGGCCTGGCCGCGCTCGGAGGACGCGAGCATGAGCGTCAGGTCGAGCTCCGACCTGTCCAGCGCAGCGGCCACGCCCACGAGCACCTGCGAGAAGAACGGGTCGCCGAACAGCGCCGGGTCGTCGTGGGAGACCGCGAGGACCACCGACCCGCCCGTGCTCGTCGCCAGCGCCCGGGCGGTCGCGTTCGGCACGTAGCCGAGCTCGGTCGCCGCCCGGGCGACCGCCTCCCGCTTGGCCGGGCTCACGTTGCGCGCGTTGTTCATCGCACGGGACGCCACGGAACGCGAGACCCCCGCCCGCCGGGCGACCTCGTCGAGCGTGGGTACCTTGAGCGCCGGGCCCGGCACCTGCCCGGGCGAGGTCTCGCGACGGTCCACCGGACCAGCCGTCGTGGGGTCTGGCATGCGGGCAAGCCTAGTGCCGGACGGCGAGCCACCCGGGGCGACGCGTCCGCTCGCTCACTCCCCCGCCGTGCGCACGCCCTCCATCTGGTCCGCGCGCCGCACGTGCCGCGTGACCCACGGCCCGAGCAGCGCGAGGATCCCCGCGAACGCGAGCGCGACCAGGCCGATGCCGCCGAAGTAGGCGGTGTCCGACGCCCCGGCCGTGGCCTGCACGAGCTGCGCCGTGATCGCCTGCCCGGCGGCGGGCGCCAGGAACCACAGGGCCATCGCCTGCCCCTGGTAGGCCCGCGGCGCGAGCAGCGTGGTCGCGGCCAGGCCCACCGGCGAGAGGCACAGCTCGCCGAGCGTCTGGATCACGTACACGGCGGCGAGCACCCAGCCCGGCGTCAGGCCGTCGCCCGCTGCCGCCGACGCACCCGCCAGCACCAGGAACGACAGGGCCGCGAGCGCGAGGCCGATCGCGAACTTGTACGGCGTGGGCGGGCGGTCCTTGGTCCGCACCCAGAGCCAGGCGAACACGGGCGCCAGGATGATGATGGACGCCGGGTTGATCGACTGGAAGAACTCGGGGCTCACGGTGAACCCGAGCACCTCGCGCGAGGTGCGGTCGGCGGCGAACGTGGCGAGGGTGGTCGCCGCCTGCTCGAAGATCATGAAGAAGAGCATGGCCGCGACGAACAGCGGGATGTACGCGAGCAGGCGGGGCCGTTCGGCGTCGGTCACGCGCGGGGACCGGTACATGACCACGAAGAACGCGATCGGTGCGAGGAAGGCGACGTAGCTCAGGGTGTCGATGAGCGCGAGCAGCCCCCACTGCCCCGACACCAGCCGCGCCACCAGGTACACGAGCACGACGCCGCCCGCGACGACCGCGAACATCCGCGCCACCGCCGGCCGTTCGGCGGGCAGCACGGGGTTGGGCACGTGGTCGCCGGCGCCGTGCAGGTGCTTGCGGCCCAGCACGAAGAAGACGAGCGCGACGGCCATGCCCACCGCGGCCACCGAGAACCCGGCGTGGTAGCCCCACACGGCGCGGACGGCGCCCACGATGATCGGCGAGAAGAACGAGCCGATGTTGATGCCCATGTAGAAGATCTGGAACGCGGACTCGCGCCGTGTGTCGCCCCGGTCGTAGAGGGCGCCGACCATGGAGGACACGTTGGGCTTGAGCAGCCCGGTGCCGAGCGCGACCAGCACGATGCCCAGGTAGGAGAACCCCGCGGCCGGGACCGCGAGGCACACGTGGCCCGCGGCGATGATCATGCCGCCGTACAGGGTGGACCGCCGTGCCCCGATCACCCGGTCGGCGAGCCACCCGCCGACCACGGACAGCAGGTACACGCCCGTGCCGTAGACCGACACGACGGCCTCGCCCAGCGTCTGGTCGAGGCCGAGCCCGCCGTCGGACAGCGTGTCGGTCAGGTAGTAGACCAGGATGGCGCGCATGCCGTAGTAGCTGAACCGCTCCCACAGCTCGGTGGTGAACAGGGTCATCAGGCCGAGGGGATGGCCGAAGAACCGGCGGTCGTCCCCGGCCGCGACCGCGACGGACTCCGGCGGGGGCGGTTCTGACGGCGGTGTCGCCGAGCCTGTGCTCATGCCTCGATCGTCGGTGCCCGGCGGCCCCGGCGCACCTCGGACGCGTCCTGTGCAGCGCGGGTGCGAGCCACCGCGGCCCGTGGCACGGTTCGGAGAAGGAGCCGGCGGTCCGGAACCAGCCACGCCCGTGGACAGGAGACGACGATGACCGAACAGCCCGTGTACGACCCCGCCGAGGACCCGGACGCCGATCCGGACCAGCTCAACCCCCGCACCGGAGCGGCCGCGGCGGCCGCGGACGACGCCTCCGGCTCGGCGGCCGACACCGACACCGACGCCGACCCCGACGCGCTCAACCCGCGCACCGGCGGTCGGGCCCGTCGGGAGGGATGACGTGGCGATGCGGTCCTCCTGGTACTCGGACGCCGTCATCTACCAGCTCGACCCGCGCCTCTTCGTCGACTCGGACGACGACGGCTGGGGCGACCTGCCCGGCGTCATCGAGCGACTCCACTACCTGCGCGGCCTCGGCACCACCTGCGTGTGGCTCCTGCCGTTCTACCCTTCCCCGTTCCGGGACGGTGGGTACGACGTCGCCGACCACCTCGCCGTGGACCCCCGCCTGGGCGACCTCGCCGACATGGCCCGGCTGCTCGAGACGGCCGACGACCTCGGTCTGCACGTGCTCGTCGAGCTCATCACGCAGCACACCTCCGACCAGCACCGCTGGTTCCAGGAGGCACGGCGCGACCGGAGCTCGCCGTACCGCGACTACTACCTGTGGTCGGACGAACCGAACAACGACATCAAGCCGATGTTCCCCGACGTGGAGCCCGACACCTGGACGTGGGACGACGAGGCGCAGCAGTTCTACCGGCACGGCTTCTACGCCCACGAGCCGGACCTGGCGCTCGACAAGCCCCGGGTACGCGACGAGCTCCACCGCATCGTGTCGTTCTGGCTGCGCATGGGCGTCTCCGGCTTCCGGGTCGACGCGGTGCCCCTCATGCTGGAGCGTGCCCGGGCCGCCCGCCCCGACACGAACGGGCAGTGGCTCGTGCGCGACCTGCAGGCCGCCGTGTCGGCCCAGCGTGCCGGCGCCGCGCTGCTCGGCGAGGTCGACGTGGAGCCGGACCGGTACGCCGACTACTTCGGCCGCGACGGCGAGCAGGGCATGACCATGCTGCTCGACTTCTGGACGAACAACCACCTCTTCCTCGCGCTGGCGCGCGGCGTGGCGGAGCCGCTGACGCGCGCCCTGCGGGCCCAGCCCGCGCCCCCGCCGGGCTCGACGTACGCGCACTGGCTGCGCAACAACGACGAGCTGGACCTGGAACGGCTCACGGCGGACGAACGGAAGGAGGTGCTGGACGCCTTCGCGCCCGAGGAATCGATGCGTGTCTACGACCGCGGCATCCGGCGGCGGCTGGCCCCGATGCTGGGCGGCGACCTGCGCCGCCTCGCCATGGCCCACGCCGTCCTCTTCTCGCTGCCCGGGCCGCCCGTGCTCCGGTACGGCGACGAGATCGGGATGGGCGACGACCTCGGCCGGCCCGAGCGGGAGGCCGTGCGCACCCCCATGCAGTGGTCGACGACGCCGTCCGCGGGGTTCTCCCGCGCCCCGCAGGACCGGTTCCCGGCGCCCGTGATCACCGGCGAGCACGGTCCGCAGAAGGTGAGCGTCGACGAGCAGAGCGTGCGGGACGGCTCCCTGCTGCACCGGGTCGGCGGCCTGCTGCGCGCCCGGCTCGGGCTCAGCGAGCTCGGCCGGACCCGGCCCGAGCCCTGGGACGTGGGCGTGCCGTCGGTGCTCGCACTGCGGTACCAGGTCGAGCAGTCGAGCGTGCTCCTGCTGGCCAACCTCGCGGACGAGGACGTCGTCGCGACCCTGCCGGCCGACGAGGTCTCCGCGCTGCAGACGGGTGCCGCGCGCTACGTCGACGTGCACGTCGACCAGGACTACCCGGCCGTGGAGCCCGACGGGCGCATCCCCCTGACCGGCTACGGGTACCGGTGGCTGCGCCACACGATCGACGGCGCGTCCGGGCACGACGCCTCCGGCCACGGCGGTGACCCGGACGACGGAGCGGGCACGTGACCGTTCTCGGGTTCCACGTCTCCCACGAGCAGCTCCACCCGGCGGAGGGGTTGCGGGCGGCCCGCCTCGCGCAGGACGCCGGCTTCGACGCCGCAATGTGCTCCGACCACCTGGCGCCGTGGAGCGAGCGACAGGGCGAGTCCGGGTTCTCGTGGTCCTGGCTCGGCGCCGCGCTCGCCGCCACCGGGCTGCCCTACGGCACCGTGTGCGCTCCGGGCCAGCGGTACCACCCGGTGATCGTGGCACAGGCGATCGCGACCCTAGGGGCCATGTACCCGGGGCGGCTGTGGGTGGCCCTCGGTTCCGGCGAGAACCTCAACGAGCACGTGACCGGGGACCCGTGGCCGCCAAAGGCGGAGCGTGACGCCCGCCTGGCCGAGTGCGTCGAGGTGATCCGTGCGCTCCTGCGCGGCCAGGAGGTGGACCACGCCGGTCTGGTCGTCGCCCGCCAGGCGCGGTTGTGGACGCTGCCGGAGGTGGTGCCCCCGCTGGTGCTCCCGGCGTTGACGGTCGCCACGGCCCGCCGGCACGCCGTGTGGGCCGACGGTCTCGTCACGGTGAACAAGCCGGCCGCCGAGCTGCGGCAGATGGTCGAGGCGTACCGCGAGGCCGGCGGGGCGGGCGAGGTGGCCGTCCAGGTGCACCTGTCGTGGGCGCCGACCGTCGAGGAGGCCGAGGCGATCGCGCTCGACCAGTGGCGCACGCTCACCGGTTCGCCCGCCGTGGCCGCGGACACGGCCACGACGGCCCGGTTCGACGCCCTGGGCCGGGACGTCGGCATCGAGCAGGTGCGGCGCGCCGTGCTGGTGGACGCAGACCTGGGCGCGCTCACCGGGCGGCTCGCCGCGCTCCGCGACGCGGGCGCCGACCGCCTCTACCTGCACCACGTCGGACGCGAGCAGGATGCGTTCGTCGAGGCGTTCGGCGCGCACGTGCTCCCGGCGCTGCGCTGAGGGGCCACGAGGCACCGCTGCCTCGCAGGAGCCGACTGGGGAGTGGCTCGCGCCCTGGCTACGGTGGCCACATGGCAGACACCCTGCCCGCCGTGCTGCCCGACTGGCTCGGCTGGTGGTCGAGCACGGACTACGACGTCGCGCGCACGCTGCTCCAGCGCGGCTTCGGCGCGCTGTACGCGCTCGCGTTCTGGGGTGCGCTGCGCCAGTTCCGGCCCCTGCTCGGAGAGCACGGCATCGCCCCGGTCCCACGGTTCGTCCAGCGCACGCACTGGCGGGACGGGCCGTCGCTGTTCCGCCTGCGCTACTCCGACCGGCTGCTGGTGACGGTGGCGTGGTGCGGCGTGCTGCTCGGCGTGAGCGTCGTCGTCGGGCTGCCGCAGGCGGGACCGTGGTGGGTGCCGGCGCTCGTGTTCCTGGTGCTGTGGTGGTGCTACCTCTCGCTGGTCAACGTGGGGCAGACGTTCTACGCCTTCGGCTGGGAGACGCTGCTGTGCGAGGCCGGCTTCCTCGTCGCCTTCCTCGGGTCCGACGCCGTGGGCGTGCCGCTCGTGACGATCCTCGCGGTGCGCTGGCTGCTGTTCCGTCTGGAGCACGGGGCCGGACTGATCAAGTGGCGCGGCGACCGCGCGTGGCGGGACCTGACGGCCCTGTACTACCACCACGAGACCCAGCCGCTGCCCGGCCCGTTCTCGTGGCACGCCCACCACCTGCCGCGCTGGTGGCACCGGTTCGAGGTGGTCGGCACCCACGTGAGCCAGCTCCTCGTGCCGTATCTCCTGTTCCTGCCCCAGCCCTTCCCCTCGGTCGCGGCCGCGGTGTTCGTGCTGACCCAGGGCTGGCTGGTGCTGACCGGCAACTTCGCGTGGCTCAACTGGGCCACCATCGTGCTGGCGCTCGGGGTGGTCGACGACGGCACCTGGGCGTGGCTGGGCGGCCTGGTCGGGCTGCCCGACGGCGGAGCCGGGGCGGCCGGCGTCGGGGCCGAGGCGGCCGGCGCGCCGCCGGCGCCGCTCGCCTTCGTGATCGCGGTCTCCGCCGTGGCCCTGCTGCTGCTCGTGCTCTCGGTGCGGCCGGCGCTGAACCTCGCCTCCCGCAACCAGCGCATGAACGCGAGCTTCGAGCCGTTCCGGCTGGTCAACGCCTACGGCGCGTTCGGCTCGGTCACCCGGCACCGCGACGAGGTCGCCGTCGAGGGCACGCTCGACCAGGACTCCGGTCCAGGCGGCTGGACCGAGTACGAGTTCCGGGGCAAGCCCGGGCCCACGGACCGCCGTCCGCCGCAGGTGGCCCCGTACCACCTGCGGCTGGACTGGCTCATGTGGTTCCTGCCCCTGGGGCATTCCAGCCGCTGGTTCACCGTGTTCCTGCGCCGGCTGCTGGAGGCCGACCCCGCGACCCTCCGCCTGCTGCGCCACGACCCGTTCGGCGGCCGCCGCCCCGTCGCCGTCCGGGCGGTCCTGTACCGCTACCGGTACACGACACCCGACGAGCGCCGGCGCACCGGCGACTGGTGGGTGCGGCAGCGTCTCCACCTGGCCGTGGACCCGGTGCGGCTGGTCGACGGGCAGCTCGTGGACGGGCGGGCGGCGGGCTGAGCGCGCGGGCTCAGGTGGCCGGGACCGGCCCTGTCGACTCCCGCCAGATGATCGTGTTCAGCGGCGCGTCCGCCGTCGTCGTGCCGGGTCCCGGCGGCGCGATGGAACCCCGGCCCTGGTCAGGGCGCGGGTCGGCGCCCGCCCCAGAGGCCGACGCAGGGCCCGTCCCAGAGCTCGTCCCAGGATCCGGGCGGAGCGTCGCGACCAGCCGGGCCATCGCCGCCCGCCCGAGCTTGCGGTGGTCCACGTGCACGGTGGTGAGCGTGGGCTGGAGGTAGGCGCCGAGCTGGTTGTTGTCCCAGCCGGTGACGCTCAGGTCGCCGGGGATCGACCAGCCGCGCTCGCGCGCGCCGAGGATCACCCCCGCGGCCCCGACGTCGCTCGCCGCGATGATGGCGGTCGGGCGGTCCTCCTCGGGCAGGGCGAGCACGGCGGCGCGCGCGCCCTCCGCCGACCAGTCGCTCTCGATCACGCGCGCGGGGCCGAGCCCCAGGCGCTCGATCGTCTCGACGAACACGTCCCGGCGGCCGCGCGCGGAGGCGAAGTCGAGGGCCCCGGTGATGTGGAGGAACCGCCGGTGGCCCAGCTCCGCGAGCCGCTCGACCAGGTCGGCGACCGGGGAACCGTCGGCGAGCTCACCGACGCCGCGGAACTCGTCGTCGTAGTCGGCGGACACCACTATCGCCGCCCGGTCCGGGAAGCGGTGCTCGGACTCGGGCGGGAGCGGCGCGAGCGCGAGCACGCCCTCCACCTGACCCGAGTCGGCGAGCTCCAGGACCCGCTCGAACCGCTGGGCGGGCCCGCCCTCGACGCTGAGCGCCTCGATCGTGTAGCCGTGCTCGTGGGCCACCTCCATGACGCCGCTGAGGATCTGCGGCGGACCGTACGTGGCCACGGCGGGCAGCAGCACCGCGACACGACCGCTGCGCCGGGTGCGCATCGACCGGGCGGTCAGGTTGGGCCGGTAGTCGAGCTCGCGGACGGCGCTGCTGATCCGGGCGACCGTCTCGGGCCGCATCTTGGAGTCGTTGCGCAGGTAGCGCGAGACGGTCTGGTGCGACACGCCCGCCGCCTTGGCGACCTCCCAGATCGTCGCCCGCCGGCCCGGGCCGGCGGCCTGCCGGGCGGGACGGCCGGACGACGGCGCGTCCTGGGCCGCCTGGTCCTGTGTCGAGCTCTGGTTCGTCATGCCCCGTCCTCGCCTGTCTCCGGCCCTCTGTCGGTCCTGTGTCGGTCCTGTCCGCGGGCCGGTGCCCGGCCTGGCTCCCGGGACGATCATCCGGACGAACATTCTGGCACCATCTCCCGCCTGCCTCCCGCCCGCCAGCCGGGCGGTCACGAGCCGGGACCCTTGCAAAGTGATCGATCACCTCCTACGGTATCCCGGAAACAGTGATCGATCACCCTGCGATGGAGCAGCCCGTGAAGAAATCCCCCGCACCCCTGCGTGCCGCCGTCGTCGGCGCCGGTGGCATCGCGCGCGGCAGCCATCTGCCGGCCCTGGCCGCCCTCGGCGACCGGGCCACGGTGGTCGCCCTCGTCGACGTCGACACCGAGTCGCTGCACCGGACGGCGGACGACTGGTCGGTCCCCGGCCGGTACACCGACCTGGACGCGATGCTGCGCACCGAGCACCCGGACCTCGTCGTCGTCGCGACGCCGCCCGGCAACCACCGGGAGACCGCCGTCGCGGCGCTCGACGCAGGCGCCTGGGTGTGGTGCGAGAAGCCGCCCGCCCTGTCCCTGGCCGAGTACGACGAGATCGCCGCGCACGAGCGTGAGGGCGGGCCGTACGCCGCCTACGTGTTCCAGCACCGGTTCGGCAGCGGCGCGGAGCGGCTGCGCGCCCAGCTCACCGACGGCTCGCTCGGCCGCCCGCTCGTCGCCGTCTGCCACACCCTCTGGTACCGCCCGCCTGCCTACTTCGACGTGCCGTGGCGCGGCCGCTGGGAGACGGAGGGCGGCGGCCCCACGATGGGCCACGGGATCCACCAGATGGACCTGCTGCTGTCCCTGCTGGGCGACTGGCACAGCGTCACCGCCGAGATGGCCACGCTGGACCGCGACGTCCGGACCGAGGACATCTCGCTCGCGATGGTCCGGTTCTCCTCCGGCGTGGTGTGCTCGGTGGTCAACAGCCTGCTCTCCCCCCGGCAGTCCAGCTACCTGCGGTTCGACCTCAGCGATGCGACCGTCGAGGTGGAGCACCTGTACGGGTACGGCAACGACGACTGGCGCTGGACCCCCGCACCGCACGTCACGGACACCGACCGCGTGGCCGGCTGGCCCCCTGCCGACGACGTGCGCAGCTCGCACGCCGCCCAGCTCGCCTCGCTGGTCGGCTCGTTCGAGCGCGGCGAGCGCCCCCGTGCCAGCGGGGCCGACGGGCGCCGCTCCCTCGAGCTGATCACGGGCATGTACCGGTCGGCCCTGACCGGCCGGACCGTGCTGCGCTCGGAGCTCACCGGGGACGACCCGTTCGTGGCCGCGCTGCACGGCGGCGATCCGGAGGGGGCCACGCGACGGCTGCACGCCGGTGCCCGCCCCGACGTCGAGGAGTCGTCCCATGCCTGAGCGCCTGGCGACCTCGCCCGAACGTCGGCCGGCCGGGGCGGGCACGACACCGGCGTCGCCCCCGTCGCAGACCCGGCGTCACCTGCCCTGGTGGAAACGGCTGGCGCGGGACCGTGCGGTGCTGCTGCTGGCCCTGCCGGGGATGGCGGTCATCATCGTCTTCCAGTACCTGGCGCTCGGCGGCAACGTCATCGCGTTCCAGGACTACCAGCCCTACCTCGGTATCGAACGCAGCCTGTGGGTCGGCTTCGAGAACTTCCAGATCCTGTTCTCGGGCGACCCGGAGTTCCTCGCCGCGCTGCGCAACACCCTGATCATCACGCTGCTGCAGACCGTCTTCGTGTTCCCGGCGCCGATCATCCTGGCGCTGCTGCTGCACAGCCTGGTGTCCAACCGCGTGCGGCAGATCGTGCAGTCGGTGCTCTACCTGCCGCACTTCCTGTCCTGGGTGATCGTGGTGGCCGTGTTCCAGCAGGTGCTCGGCGGGGCCGGCCTGCTGAACAACTTCCTGCGGTCGCACGGCTGGGAGCCGATCGACATCATCGGCAACGCCGACGCCTTCTACGCCCTCATCACGTCGCAGGTGATCTGGAAGGACACGGGCTGGGCGACCATCCTGTTCCTGGCGGTGCTGGCCGGGATCGACAAGTCGCTGTACGAGGCCTCGGCCGTCGACGGCGCCTCCCGCTGGCGTCAGACCTGGCACATCACCCTGCCGGGCATGCGGCCGATCATCATCATGCTGCTCATCCTCAAGCTGGGCGACTCCCTGAGCGTCGGGTTCGAGCAGCTCATCCTCCAGCAGCAGGCGGTCGGCCTCGGGGTGTCCGACGTGCTCGACACCTACGTCTACAACCAGGGCGTCCTGGGTGGGTTCTGGGGTGTCGCGGCCGCCGTCGGACTCGTGAAGGGCCTGATCGGCCTGGCCCTGGTCCTCGTCGCCAACAAGACCGCCCACGCCTTCGGCGAGGAAGGGGTGTACCGAGCATGAGCACGACCATGACAGCGGGGGCCGGCGAGAGCACGGGCCGCGGCGCCGGCGCGACTCCCCCGGGCCGCCGCGCCGGGCGCACCACCGGCGCCGGAGGACCGGCCGGCCGCGGCACCCGGAGCGCCGTGATCGACGGCGTGGCCATGCCCGGCCCGTTCGAGCGGACCGTCAAGGGCATCGTGCTGACCATCGCCTGCGCGCTGGTGATCCTGCCGTTCGTCGGCATCGTCTCCACCAGCCTGGCCACGCCCGAGCAGGTCACCGAGGCCGGCGGCTTCGTGCTGCTGCCCACGGGGATCGACCTGAGCGCCTACCAGATGATCTTCGCCGGCGGCGTGGTCACGCAGGCGCTCTGGATCAGCATCCTGGTCACCGCGATCGGCACCACGCTGAGCCTGGCCCTGACCACCACGCTCGGCTGGGCACTGAGCCGCAAGGGTGCGTTCGGCGTGCGGGCGATGCTGCTCGTGGTGCTGATCAGCCTGCTCTTCAACCCCGGCATCATCCCGAGCTACCTCGTGGTCCAGCGGCTCGGCCTCCTGGACACGCTGTGGGCGCTGATCATCCCGACGTCGGTCTCCGCCTTCAACGTGGTGGTCGTGCGCGCGTTCTTCGTGCAGCTGCCGAACGAGGTGATCGACGCCGCCCGGATCGACGGCGCCACCGAGTGGCAGCTGTTCTGGCGCATCGGCCTGCCGCTGTCCAAGCCGGTGCTCGCCGTCGTCGGCCTGTTCTACGGCGTCGGCTACTGGAACGCGTTCTTCAACGCGCTGCTCTACCTGTCGGACGCGAGCAAGTGGCCCCTGCAGCTCGTGCTGCGCACCTACGTGGTCGACGGCGCCCAGCTCGGCTCGCAGGACCTCGGCATCGACGCCGCGTCCCTGCCACCGCAGACGTCGTTGCAGATGGCGATCCTCGTGGTCTCCATCGTGCCGGTGCTGCTGGTCTACCCGTTCCTGCAGCGGCACTTCGCCAAGGGCATGCTCACCGGCGCCGTGAAGGGCTGAGGTCTTCTCGGCGTCGCGGGAATCCCGTCGCGGGAATCCCGTGGCTGGAATCACTCGAACCACTCGGATCACCCGATCACTCGATCACTCGATGAGGAGTAGTCATGAACAGCTTTCTGACCGATCCCGGCCTCAGCCGCCGCAGCCTGCTCAAGGGAGGGAGCGTCCTGGGCGCCTTCGCGCTGCTCGGCCTGGCGGGCTGCAGCAACGAGGGCCGCGGCGGCGACGCCCTGGCCGGCAACGCCTCCGTGGTGCTGCCCACCTACGTCCCGTACACCGGGGTGCCGATGGACATCAAGGGCACCGACGGCGTGCCCGACACGATGCTGAAGTACCCGGCAGCCCCGAAGGCCGTGACCGACGGCCCGCCCGGGGACGGCAAGGACATCGGCATCTTCGGGCTGACGAACACGCCCGTCCCGCCGTCGGTCGAGGAGAACGCGTACTGGCAGGCGCTGCACGAGCGGCTCGGGTTCGCCCTGACGATCGCCTTGACCCCGGCCGGTGACTACTCCGACCGGTTCCAGACCACGGTGGCCGGCGACCGGCTGCCGGACCTTTTCGAGATGTTCCCCGCCGACGTGCCCGGCCTGCCGAGCCTCCTGGAGGAGCGGGCGACCGACCTCACCGACCTGTTGTCGGGCGACGCGGTCAAGAAGTACCCGTTCCTGGCGAACATCCCCACCGAGAGCTGGCAGTCCTGCGTCTACAACGGCAAGATCTTCGCCGTGCCGGTGCCCCGCGGGCCCGCCCAGAGCGGCGTGTTCTACGCCCGCCAGGACTGGTTCGACGCCGAGGGCATCGACCCGAACGTGAAGTCGGCCGAGGAGTTCTACGACCTGTGCAAGGAGCTCTCCGGCGGCAACACCTGGGCGCTCGGGCGCGTGCCGCTGGGGCACCTGCGCCAGATGTACGAGATCCCGAACGGCTGGTCCGAGGACGGCGGCAAGCTGACCAGCGCGAACCTGCACGAGCGTCAGCAGGAGGCGCTGGAGCTCGGCCGGCGCCTGGTGGCCGACGGCTTCGTGCACCCGGACGGCGTCCCGGCCACCCAGCCGCAGCGCAAGACGTGGCTCGTCAACGGCACCATCCGGATGCTCGACGACACGTTCAGCGCCTGGCCGGACTTCTCGAACTACCCGATCGACGACCAGTTCCAGCTCTCGGTCGCGCCCCCGCCGCTCGCCGAGGGCGGCGGGACGGCAGGCATCCACCTGGGCGCGCCGGTCCAGAACATCACGTCCATCAGCGCGAAGTCCGAGTCGCGCGTCGAGGCCCTGCTCGACGTGCTGAACTACCTGGCCGCCCCGTTCGGCTCCGAGGAGCACCTGTTCCGGACCTACGGTGTCGAGGGCGTGCACCACGAGCTCGACGGCACCGACCCGGTCCTCACGGAGAAGGGCCGCACCGAGATCCAGCTCGGCCTCAAGTACGTCGTCGAGGGCCCGTGGGTGAACTTCCAGGCGGGCGACCCCGACGTCGCGCAGGCGGAGCACGACGCCCAGGCCGCCGTCGTGCCGACGGCCGTGCGCAACCCGGTGCAAGGCCTCTTCAGCGACACGGCCAGCCGCAAGGGCGGCCAGCTCGGCGAGCGGCTCGTGTCCGCGGAGAACGACATCCTGGCCGGGCGCAAGCCCGTCAGCGACTGGTCGGCGGCCGCCGACGCGTGGGTGAGGGGCGGCGGCGACAAGATCCGCGACGAGTACGAGCAGGCCCTGGCGGACCGAAACGGCTGACACGCCGGATAGTGCGCTTCTACCCAGCGATTGCGCCCAAGAACCATCGGGTTTCCGGGCGTGATCGCTGGGTAGAAGCGCACTTTCGGGTGCTAGCGGGGACGGCCGCGGGGTACCGGACTGCCGCGTGCCGTCGGCGGCGTCGGGCGCGAGCCGCCGCCTCCGCACCGCCAGACGCAGGGTGCCGGGGGCGCTCGTCCGCGCTCCGCTCAGCCGCCGCCCGCTTGGCGTCGGCAGCCGGGACGCTGGGCGCCAGCGGCCGGCGCGGCGAGTGCTAGCTGCCCGGCCGCCGGGCGACGTAGAGGCGGTTGCCGTCCGGGCCAGTCCACTCCAGGCGGACGACGCCGGCCGCCGCCGCGTCGCCGACCCGCGCCGGGTCGGACCAGTAGCCCGCGGCCGGGTTGCGGAAGAAGGTCGCCCACGGCCGGCCGTGGTGATCGAGGAAGAAGTTGTTGTGGCCCGCGCCGACCCCGGCGGTCCAGCGCTCCGAGTAGGGCCCCTCGAACCGGTCGGCGACGGCGACGACGGCGTCGTACTGGTACTGGACGCGACCGGTCCCGGGCGGGTCGTACGCGTTGCGCGTGCTGCCGTCGGCGTTGGTCGAGGTGCGGTCCCACGCGGCGTGCACGAGGAAGTACCTGCCGCCGTACCGGAACACGTACGCGCCCTCCAGGTACGGCTCGGGCGTGTAGGGCGACTGCTGGAAGAGCGGCAGGTTCGTGGTGGGGACGATGTCCTCCATGTCGTCGCGGAACGGCGCGTACAGGTGGTTGTGCAGCACCAGCCAGGCGTCGTCGCCCTCGGTGTACATGCTGCCGTCGATGTGGTGGTACGCGCCGGGCGCGATGAACGACGGGCCGCCGATGAACGGGTCACCGAAGGGCTTGTGCACGTTGCCCTCGGCGAGCCGGTACGGGCCTTCGGGACCACCCTCGCTGATCAGCAGGAACGAGCCCACCTTGGTGGAGTGGTCGCCCATGCAGGCCACGATGTACCAGGTGCCGCGGAAGTAGTGCACCTCCGGGGCCCAGGCGTTGCCGCGCTTGCCGAACTGGCCGTGGTCGTCCCAGTACTCCTGCCACGGGGCGACGACGGTGCGGCCCGGCCGGTTCTCCCCGGCGAACTCCGGGGACCAGACCTTGCCCCGCTCGGCGTCCGGCCGGATGCCCGTGGTGTCGGCGAGGCGCCACGGACCGCGCAGCGACGGCGCCGTCCACAGGAAGATGCCGTCGTTCCACGGGCCGGCGGCCGGGAGCCCGGGTGAACGCGTGGTGCCGGTCGCGACGTAGACCGGCCGGCCGTCGACGACGAAGCAGTTGACGTAGGTGTCCCGGATCCAGACCCGCCCCAGCTCCTGGTCCCGGGGGCGCAGCTCCAACGGCAGGACGAAGGAGTTGTCGTCGCGCGGCCACAGGTCGGTGCGGGTGTCCGCGACGCCGTAGGGCTCGGGATCGGGCCAGTTGCGGGGGTAGCGGCCTCCCTGCGGCGCGGCGGGCGCCCCACCCCCGGCCGTCCCGCGCGCCTCGCTCCGCCCGGGCGCCGCCGCAGCCGTGACGGGGAGCGCGAGACCCGCCACGAGTGAGCCGGCGACTCCTGCGGCACCCGCCAGGACCGACCGCCGGTCGACGGGGAGCTCGTTCCCGAAGCCAGTCATCTGCACCGTCCTCCTTCCGCGCGCGGCACCGGCGCCGCGCGTCGGATCGGACGCTAACCAGTGAGATTTCGCCGCTCAAGACACGACAGAAAGGTTCCCGGGGAGCGGGACGGATGCCTGTGCGGCAGGTGCGGCCTCCGTCCCATCTACTCCATCGGTTGCTTCGGTCAACTCCCGTCGTAGGGTGAAAACGTGATCACTCGACAGCGCAAGACCTGGTCGTACGGAGTCGCGGCCGCCGCCCTGCTGCTCGCGACCACGGGCTGCTCGGGCACGTCCGCCGACGACAGCGCCACGTCAGGGACACCCACCGCGGAACCGTCGGTCACCACGTCGCCGCCGAGCACCACGGAGTCCCCGTCGGACGGCTCGCAGCCGACCGCCACCGACACTGCACCCGGCGGCACCCCGACGGCGTCGGACGGGGCGGGTGACGGCGCGGCCCCGGAGTCGACGCGCTGCCTGACGCCGGACCTCGCCGGGAGCCTCGCGCCGATCGAGGGTGGCGGGTCGGCCGGGCACTACGAGGTCGCGATCGTGCTGACCAACACGTCCGGCACCGACTGCGTGCTGCAGGGCTGGCCGGGCGCGTCCTTCGTCGGGGACGGCGACGGCACGCAGATCGGCGCAGCCGCGACCCTCGACCGGTCGAGCCCGCACGAGCCCGTGACGCTCGCCCCGGGGGACGCCGCGCACGCCGTCGTGCTCGTCTCGAACGCCGAGAACTACGGCGACGAGTGCCGACAGACGCCCGCGGACGGACTCCGCGTCTACCCGCCCGGGGAGACCCGATCGCTGTTCGTGCAGGACGACGAGCTGACGCTCGTGGGCTGCGCGAGCGCGGAGCAGGAGCTGCTGGAGGTGGGCGCGTTCCAGCCGGGTGAGTGATGGGTGGCCGGTGCTGGACGAACCGTGGCCCCTCGGAGAGGCGCGTTCCAGCCTGGCCGCCGGGCCGCGCCGGAGGAACCCTGACTCGCCTCGCAGTGCATCCCCGTGGTCTGCGGTGCGTCCGCGCCGGTGCGGGGTCATGCGGCTCGTGTCTCGGGCAGGCCGTCGATGGGTTCGGGTAGCCGGATGGGCTGCCCGTAGGTGTCGGTGAAGGCCCAACCGGTCTCGAGCAGGGTGGCCCCCGTGGCCCCGGTGGTGGGTTTGCCGGTCCAGTGCATGGCGATGCCTCGGGCATCGACGAGCTGGTGGTGGTACCAGCACAGCAGGGCGCTGTTGGCCACGCTGGTGGATCCGCCCTGGGCCCAGTGGGTGATGGCGTGGTGGACCTCGCACCGGGAGGGTGGTTGATCGCACCCGGGGTAGACACAGTGCCGGTCACGGGCGATCACGGCACGGCGCATCTGCCCGGTGACCGTGCGCTGGGCACGGCCCACGTCCAGTGCCGCACCGTCGGAGCCGAACACGATCCGGGTGATCGCACTGTCGCAGGCCAGGCGGCGCAGCAGGGCACGCGGGACCCGGTCACGGGACTCGGTGAACACCGCACCTCCGGCAAGACCCACACGTCCGGCGGTCGCCGCTCGGCCTGGCGTAGCCTGCCCGCAGGTGACGCACAGTCCTTCACGGGTGCGGGTGACCTGGGTGGCCAGCTCCGACCAGGACACCGTCACGTTCAGGTGCGGGCGCACCGCAGCCCCGGGCGAGGCCTGATCGGTGTCCAGTACCACCCGGGCCAGGTCCGCCAACCCGTGCGCACGCCGCTGCCCGGGGACCGGTCGTCTCCCACCGCCGGTACGCCCATCACCCCACCCAGCGCTGCCTGCACCAGAGCCCCGTGCTCGTCGGTCAGGAACCCCGCCACATGGAAACCACCCAGCGTCCTGGACAGGTCCAGGAACTCGCCCTGGGCTGCCTTGTCATCCAGGACGTCGTCCGTGTCCGGGTCGACCACGGTGGCGAACCGGCGTGCCACCACCCGGAACTGGTCCGCGTTCAACCCGTCCGCCTCACCCAGCACCACGGCTTCGCCCGTGACCACGGTTCCCTCAGAGACTGCGCCCTCCAGCACCCGCGTGATCAGGTCCCGCGTCCTGGACCCGTCCGGGTCGTCGACCGGGTCGGGGAAGTCCACCGGCACCGACTGCACGAACACCTCCGGTGTCGTGGGCTCACCCGTGCGGGTATCGATCAGCCACGCCAGCGCATCCCGCCGCGTCCCGCTCGTGGGTGCCGTCTCCGCCATCACCCGGGCATGATCCACGCCCAGCCGCCCCGCCAGCACCCGGTCGCGGGTCTCGGGCAGTGCCTGCTCCAACCGCCGCGCAACGGACACGTCCTTACGCGCCGTCGAAGCCGACACACCCTCCCGCAGGCGTAGCCACGACGCGAACGTCCGCGACATCCCACCCGTACGCCACGACCCCTCCTCCTCGATCCGCGGCAGCACCACCCATCGGACACCCTCCAACCGGCCCACCGCCCGCCGCACCCGACCGTGCATCTCCACCAACCGCGACACGGCGGGAGCGCCCCATCCGTCAAGGACCCCCGGCGCCACCAGGCCGGCCAGATCCTCCACCGCCGCCTCGATCCGGTCCAGCACCCCCTCCAGAGAGCCGGCCGGGCACGCCTCCACGGACATGCCGACGCCGGCCGAACCGCCCGACATCCCACCCGCAGCCCCGCGCTCCACAGCCACAGGCGCGCCACCAGGGCCACCGCCCACAGCACCATCCGGAGCACCGCCCGGGATCGTCCCGCTCACCGACCACTCCACCTGGCACCACCCCCTTGCCCCGTCCGCCACTCTCTTCCGGAACCATCATCTCGAACATTCGTACGGAGCGCAGCGCGAATCCTGAATCTGTGGACAACCGCACCACACCCGGCCACCCGCACGCCGAGAGCCAGACATAGGCTCATCCCCCATGGACCACGAACCCATGCGCCGGGTGGCCGAGTTCCGCACGACGTTCGACGGCGAGGCCAGGACCGGACACCCCGACGTGGCGGAGCACCGGCGAACCCTCCTGGTCGAGGAAGCCGCCGAGGCGGCCGAAGCACTCACGGACCTGGCGGAGGCCCTCCGTTCCGGCGCGGACCCGGCCGCCGCCTACCGGGCGGTCGCCAAGGAGCTCGCCGACGTCCTCTACGTCACCTACGGTGCCGCGGACACGCTGGGCATCGATCTGCCGGCCGTCTTCGTCGAGGTACACCGGTCCAACATGAGCAAGATCGGCGACGACGGCCGCGTCCTGCGTCGGGCCGACGGGAAGGTGCTCAAGGGCCCGGGTTACGAGCCCCCGGTCCTCGACGACGTCGTCGAGTGGCCGCACTCCGCCGGCTCGTAGGCTCCGTGCGACCGGTCGGGGCCGGTCAGCCCGCCACCCGGTCGCTCCCCCGCAGGATCGACGTCATCTTCTTGCCGCGCGCGACCTCGTCCACCAGCTTGTCCATGTACCGGATCTGCTGCATCAACGGGTCCTCGATCTCCTCGACCCGGTACCCGCAGATCACACCCTTGATCAGGGCCGCGTTCGGGTTCATCGCGGGCGCCTCGGCGAAGAACGTCTCCAGGTCGACCCCGGTGTCGATCGCGGTGCGCAGCCCGGCGTCGTCGTACCCCGTGAGCCAGGTGATGACCTGGTCCAGCTCCTCCCGGCCACGGCCCTTCCGCTCCACCTTCTCCACGTAGAGCGGGTAGATGCTGGCGAAGCTCATGCTGAAGATCCGGTGTCGCGCCATGCCTCGACCATAACCGAGCCCACTGACAGCGGGCCTCGAGAAGCCTGATTGCGCCAGGCCCGCGGGCGTCAGCGCTCGCGCGCCCGCCGCCGACGACGCCGGGCCTCGGCGGCCTGGTCCTCGGCCGCATCGAGCTCGTCGTCGACGACGGCCAGCTCCGCGCGAGCCTCGTCGGCGGCGGCCCGTGCCTCGTCGAGCGACCGCCGTGCCGCGTCGCGCTCGGCGCCGAGCCGTTCGAGCTCCAGGTCGAGCCGCCGCACCTCCTCCTGCTCGCGCTCGACCGCCGTGTCCGCGGCGTGCAGCCGGTCCCGCACGCCGTCGCGGCGGTCCTCCAGCCGGTCCACCCGAGCGGCACTCTCCGCCACGGCTCGTTCGGCCTCGGCGAGATCCGCGGCGCCGTCCGCGTCCGTCTCGCCTGTGCCTGTCTCGCCACCGCCTGTCTCGCCACCGCCTGTCTCGCCACCGCCTGTCTCGCCACCGCCCGTCTCGCCACCGCCCGTCTCGCCACCGCCCGTCTCGCCACCGCCCGTCTCGCCATCACCCGGCCCGGCATGAACCGCACCGCCATCACCTGACCCAACACCACCCGACCCGCCGTCAGCAGACCCACCGCCACCCGGCCGCAGTGCGACCAGGTCGGCGTCCTCGCCCTGCTCGTCCACGATCCCGAACCCGACGTGCTGCAGCGCACGCGAGAGGCGGCCGGCCCGGACCGCCGCGGCGGCGTCGGGATCCATCACGGCCGCCGTCAGGGTCTCGGTGAGCCGGTCGAGCACGGCCGCCGAGACCGCCCGCCCGCGGACCTCGCCCGCCTCGCGCACCGCGCGGACCAGCGCCTCGGTCCGCTCGCGCCGCAGGTGGTCCAGTGCCCGGATCCGTCCGCGGTCCCGGTCCGCCGTCGCCGCCCGCAGCTCGTCGCCGAGAGTCGTGAGCGCCGCGACCTCCTCCGGCCTGTCCCGGACGACCTGGTTGACCACCCACGCGGCGACCGACGGCTTGGGCAGGCGCTTGATCCGCTCGGCGCCCAGGCGGTCGCCCGCGTCAGCCGCCAGGCGGACGGCCGCGGCACGCCCCGCGACGAAGTCGTCGAGCGGGCTCGTGTAGAGCCGCTCGACGGCGGCGTCGAGGTCCGTCGGGTCCTGCGCGGGCACGCTCCTACCGTGGCACGCCGCCCGCCCCCCGCGCGACCGCCACGCCACCAGGCACCGGCCACCAGGCACCAGGCACCAGGCACCAGGCACCAGGCACCAGGCACCAGGCACCAGGCACCAGGCACCAGGCACCAGGCACCAAACAGCAGCCAACATCGCCGAAGCACGAAGCGGCCGCCGGTCCCCCACGGACCGCCGGCCGCCTCGCCCGCGACCCCCTACAGCGTCGGTACCAGCAACGTCATCAGCTCCCCGGACCCGAGGTGCACCAGCGCCTTGCCAGGGCTCACCTGCGATACCACGGCCGACCGGGGCAGGCTCGCCCCGACGAGGTCGCCGTCGAACCGGTCCGCCGGGCTGAGCAGGGCACCGCGCCGGTTCTTCTTGGCGTCGACCTGCCAGCCGGAGAACCCGCCGGCCACCTCGGAGGCGTCGCCACCGATGACGAGCCCGCGCTGGTTGTCGCTCGCCGTGCGCAGATAGGCCCGCAGCCAGGACTTGGCGGGGGCGTCGGCCACGAGCTCGGCGTCGTCCACGACGAGCACCACCGGGGTGCCGTCGGGGTCCAGGTGCGGTGCGAGCGCCTCTTCGGTCACCTCGTCCGGGTCCGTGATCAGGGCCCGCACACCCGGCTGGCCGGCGAGGTCGCGCAGCGCGCTCGCCCGCGGGGCGACCAGCACGAGCTCCGTACCCCCGCGCAGCATGGACCGGGCCATCACGGCGAGCATCGTGGACCGGCCCGAGCGGGCGGGTCCGGCCACGATGAACGTGGGCGCGTCGCCCGCGAGGTCCATGCCGTACGCCGTGAGGTCGTCGCCGCCCACGCCCAGCATCGCCCACAGCGGCTTGGCGGCCTCGGGCCCGGCGTAGGCGTACGCGGCCTCGGCGGTGATGGTCGAGGGCAGGTCGTCGACCCGGAACGGGCCGGTGCCCGGCACCACGTCCTCGCGCTCCCGGATCGCGGCGGCCAGCGTGCGGGCGGCCGCGGTCTGGGCCCGCCCTGCGGGGTCCTCGCCGAGGATCGCCACCTGCACCTCGCGCCCGGAACCGGACCGGAAGGCCCGCCCGGCGGGCACCTCGTCCGGCACGTTCTTGTGCGCGATCCCGGCCATCCCGTAGTCGAACTTGTCGGTGAGCCGCAGCACCACCGCGTCGTCGGTGAGCACGCCCATCCGGCTCGACAGCAGGGAGCGGTCGCCCGCGAGCAGCAGGTGGATGCCCGCGCTCGCGCCGTCGCGCAGCAGCTCCTGGACGGCGTCCACCAGGGCGCCGCCGTCGACCTCGCCGTAGGTGGACACGAAGCTCTCCCACCGGTCGACCAGCAGCATGATCCGCGGCAGCCGCTCGCCGGCCGGCGCCAGCTCGCGCTGCTCGGTGACGCTGGCGTAGTTGCCGTCGCCCAGCACCTTCTGCCGGCGACCCAGCTCGGCCGTGAGGCGGGTGAGCAGGCGCGTGGCCCGCTCCTCCTGCCCGCGCTGCACGACGGCGCCCGTGTGCGGCAGCTCGTCCAGCACCGCGAGCGCCCCGTTGCCGCAGTCGATCCCGTACAGGTGCAGGTCGGCCACGGACATCCGCTCGGCGGCGGCGAACGCCGTCGTGCGCAGGGCCGTGGACCGGCCGGTGCCGGGGGCGCCCACGACGTACCGGTGCGTGAACTCGTCCAGGTCGATGACGGCGGGGCCCTGCCGCTGCGCGGCCGGGTCGTCCTCCACCGCCCACGCGAAGGCCGAGGGGGATGCGGGCTGTGCCACGGTGTCCAGCGACAGCAGCTCGGACAGCGCGGGCAGCCAGGGGCGGCGGGGCTGCGGCAGCTCGCCGAGCACGGCAGCCTCCCGCAGCGCGTCCACGACGGCGGACAGGTCGGTCTGGACGTTCTCCGTCCGGGCCGCCTTGGGCCGCCGAGGCGCGGGGGCCCCGAGGTCGCCGAGGCCGATCCGGGCGATGTACGGCGGTTCGACCTCTGCGGCCTGCCGCGTCGACAGCCGCCGTCCGCCCACCCGGGCGGACTGGAAGGGCAGCAGCGACGCCGCCCCGAGGCGGGCGTAGGCCCGGCCGGGCTGCGACTTGGCGATCTGCGCGGCCTCCGGGGAGTCGATGACGTCGGAGGACTCCCCGGCGTCGGTCATCCGCAGGGCGACGCGCAGGTTGGTGTTCGCGCGGATCTCGGGCGAGATCACGCCGGACGGCCGCTGCGTGGCCAGGATGAGGTGGATGCCGAGCGAGCGCCCGCGCTGGGCGATGTTGACCAGGCCGGTGACGAAGTCGGGCAGCTCGCGCGCCATCGAGGCGAACTCGTCGATGACGATGAGCAGGCGCGGCAGGGTCTGCCCCACGTGGCCGCGCCGCTGGGCGTCGAGGTAGTCCTCCAGGTCCTTGGCGCCGATCTCCGCGAGCACGTGCTCGCGGTAGGTCAGCTCGGCGCGCAGGGAGGCCAGGGCCCGCTCCACGAGGTGGGTGTCGAGGTCGGTGACCATGCCGACGGTGTGGGGCAGCAGCTCGCACTGGCTGAACGCGGCACCGCCCTTGTAGTCCACGAGCACGAAGTTCATGGTCTGCGGCGTGTTCACCACGGCCAGCGACGCCACGACCGTCTGGAGGAACTCCGACTTGCCGGAACCGGTGGTGCCCGCGACCAGCGCGTGCGGCCCGTCCCGGACCAGGTCGAGGTGGAACGGCCCGTCCAGCGAGACGCCGACGACGGCGTCCGTGGAGCCCGATCCTGCCTTCCAGCGCTGCAGCGCCGTGGGCCCGTCCAGGTCCTCGATGCCGAGCACCTCCACGAGGCGCGCCGAGTCCGGGATGAGCCCCGAGCCCTCGGTCGCGGTGACGTCGCGCGTGGCGGCGACGGCGCGGGCCACGGGCTCGTACCAGGAGTCCTCGACCTCGTCGACGGTGATCCGGCGGACGTCGTCGGCGTCGTGCCGGCGCAGCAGCATGCCACCCTCGGCGCGGGCCAGGGCGACGACCGAGCACTCCTCAGGCAGGAGCTGCTCGTCGCCGTCGAGGCAGACCACGCTGACGCCCACGCCGGGCCCGTCGCGCAGGATGGTGACGACGCCGGGCAGGGCGCGCAGCCGGCGGGCGCCGTCGAGCACCACGACCACCTGGGGGCCGCCCACGGTGGTGCCGTGGGCCTTCTCCATGGCCGCCCGGCGCTCGGTGATCAGGGCGTTCACCTCGGCGACGCGCGCGGCGAGCGTCTCGGTGGTGGTACCGATCATGGCCACGGCGTCCTGCCCGAACGAGGGCCGCACGTGCGGCAGCCAGGCCGCCCAGGCCCACTCGGCCACGTGCTCGGTCGCGGTCAGCACGTACACCTGCACGTCGCGGGGGCTCTGCAGCACGCCGAGCTGGCCCACCATCCAGCGGGCCCGGCGCCGCGGCCAGTCCCCCGGACCCGCGAGGCCGACGACGCCCGCCTCTCGCAGCGGCACCGTCACCGGGACCGACCGCATGGTGGCCCGCGTCTTGCGCCGGTGCTCGGGCTCGGCGCTGTCCTCGACCTCGACCTGGCTGGTCATGTCCGCCAGGCCGAGCCGCACGGCCAGGTGGTCGGGGTCGGTCGAGCGGCGCTCCCAGAGGCGGCGCGTCGGCGTGGTCGCGATGAGCCGCAGCTCCGCGGCGCCCGGGCTGGAGACCCGGTACCGGTGCTGCTCGCGCCGCACGGCGTCGAGCACCTCGGCCTCCAGAGCCGCGCGCTCCTCCTGGTGCTTCTTGACCTGCTCGCGATAGGTGACCTTCCCGTTGCGCTTGGAGGTCCACCAGCTCCCCAGGTACATCAGGGGCGAGGCCAGGGCGAACAACAGGTACATCAGGTTCTGGAAGGCGATCGCGGAGACGACGCTCAGCACCGCCGGCATGGCCATGGCCAGCCAGGGCAGCGGGTTGCGCGACGGCGGCAACGGCTCGGCGGGCAGCCGGAAGCGGGTCGCCGGCATGGGCGGCAGGAGCCGCGGCGGCCGGTTGTAGTCGAGCGTGCCGGGCTCCTTGCCGGGCCGCAGGTCGGCGTCCGACCGGGTCGCAGCCTGCACGGTGAGCACCGTGCGGCCCACCCGCACCTGGGTGCCGGCCGGCCAGGCCTCCTCCTGCTCGCCGAGGGGCTCCTCCGACCGGTCCAGCTCGACGGTCTGGCCCGCCGACCGGGGGTCGGGCACGCGCCGCACGCGGACCGTGCCGTCCATCCCCACCGCCACGGCCAGGACCGGCAGGGTGCCGTCACGCCGTCCGTCCACGTGGATGCCGCCCTCGCGGTCCACCTGCACCACCGACTCGCCGACGCCGAGCCGCACCACGGCTCCCGCGCCGACACCGCCGGTGACGCACAGGTCCACGGGGCCGGCCGGTGCAGGCGCGGCGTCCGCGCCGCCGAACGTCACGACCGCACCGTCCCGCAGCGGCGTGCCGCCCACCAGGCGCTCGGCCTCGGTGCCGCCCACGGGGCGGCCGTCGACGTGCAGGACGCCGCCCCGCGGGGCGCCCACCTCCGCGCCCAGCCGGGCGGCGAGCTCGGCCGTCTCGGTGGCCTCGTCCACGTCGAGGGCGAGCAGCGCCTCGCGCTCCCTGTGCCGCGCTGTGATCAGGGCATGCATGTCACTCCCCCGCCCGGCGCACCGACGTCGCGTCGTTGTACCGCACCTCGGGCAGGAACCCGCTGCGCAGCCAGCCGGCGTCGTCGGCGGTGAAGCGCCACTTCGCGGTGGGGACGGCGCCGAGGACGATCACGACCCAGCTGAACCGCGGGTTGGCGAACCGCGCCGCCAGCATGTCGACCTGGGACACGGACGGCGCCTGCGACAGCACCAGCACGCCGCCCGCCTCCGACTCCAGCTCGGGCACGAGCTGCTCCACGGTGTTCAGGTGCTCCGCGAGCTCGGCCTGCGGCAGCCCGTTGCCGACCATGACCACGCGCGGGTCGTCCGACCACGGGTTGCCCGTGAACTCGCCCAGCCAGCGGCGCAGCACCTCGTGGCGGGCCCGCGTGGGGCCGTCCAGGCTGATGAGGCCGCGGGCCTGGCCGAAGTCCACCAGCACGCGGCCGGTATCGGCCACGCCCACGGTGACCAGGCGGGAGAACCGCGAGGTCGGATCGGTCGACGCCGGGTCCGCCTGCAGCCGGCCCAGGGGCGCCGACCAGCTCGCGCCGTCCTCGTTCGCGACCCACGGCGCCGGCGCGGGCGTGGCGGGGTTGGACAGCCGCACCCGCAGGGCGGAGCCCTCGATGAACACCGCGGCGATGCCCGGCACGGGCAGGCCGTCCCGCTCGCACGCGGCCACCAGCACGCGCAGCGCCCGGTCCACCATCCAGGCCGACGACGTGTCCGTGCGCAGCAGGCTGTCGTCGAACGGCTCGCCGCCCTTCGTGCGACGGCGCAGCAGCACGTACGCGACGAGCGAACCCACCAGCAGCACCACCACGGCCGCGACACCCACGACGATCGGCACGATGTCGGCCGACCCGCCGGTGGTCTCGTCCGCCGACGGCGTGGTCGCCGGGCTCGACGCGGGCGCCGACTCCTGGCCCGCGACGGGCAGCGGGCCGTGCTGCAGCCCCTCACCCTCGGCGTCCTCGGGCATCTGGAGCACCCAGCCCACCTCGACGACGTCCTCGGTGGTCATCTTCTGACCGTCGGGCTGCTCGCGCCCCTTGTTCAGCTCGAAGATCTCCCGGTAGCGCTCGCCGTCGCCCAGCAGCTTCTCGGCGATGCCGTAGAGGAACTCCGGCTCGCCCTCCGGCGTCGTCGCCACGATGTAGTACGGCACCTCCGGCGCAGCCGACTGCTCGCCGGCGGCCGGCTCGGACGCGCCGCCCGCCGGCTCTCCCGGCTCGGACACCCCGGCGGGCAGCGGGCCGGTCTCGATGCCCTCGCCCTTGGCGTCGGCGGGCATCTCCAGCACCCAGCCGGGCACCAGGATCTCGGGCTTGGTGACCTTGTTGCCGTCGGGCTGGGTGCGGCCCTCGTTCAGCTCGAAGATCTCCATGTAGCGGTTGCCGTCGCCCAGGAACCGCTCGGCCAGCTCGAACAGGAACTCCGGCGTGCCGTCCGGGGAGGCCTGGACGACGTAGTACTTGACGTCCTCGTCCCCGGCAGCGCGGACCGGGTGCGCGGCGACCGGTGCGGCGGCAGCCGGCCCGGCGACGACGGAGGCGGGAACGGTCGGCGCGGCGGTCAGGCCCGCCGCGGGTGTGACGGCCGCCGCGGCGGCCAGGGACAGGGCCGCCGCGGCGAGCGCGGCGGCGGTGCGGTGGACCAGGTGCACTGTTGCTCCGTCTTCAGATGTGGTGCTGCGTCGATGGGTTCGTCGGGCAGGTCGTTCGTGGTCGCGCTCAGGCGGAGCCGGGCACCACGCGCTCAGGGATCCCCTGGAGGTCGGCACCGGGCCCCGCCCAGCGGAAGGTCGTCATCACGGCGTCGAAGAACAGGACCAGGGCCTCGGCGAGCATCTGGGAGCTGTGGTTGTTCCACACCGTCGAGAACGACAGGAGCAGCCACTCGCCGGCCTCCTCGTCGCGGGACACCGCGTAGACCACCTGCCGGGTGGACAGCTCCGGCCAGGTGTCGTCGCGCCGTGCCCGGTGCCGGGTGTGCACCACGCGGACGCCGGGGCGCCCGTCGAGCTCGACCAGGTCGCTGTCCTCGTAGTCGTCGCCGAGCACGGCGGCCACCACCTGCAGCGGGTCGCTGCCGGCCTCGCCCACCCACTCCACCTCCGCGATGGAGGCGGGAACCTGCACGCCCTCCATGGGCTCGGTCGGCAGGTAGACGGCCCCCGTGCCGGCGTCGCGCGCCTCGCTGAGGTTCTTGTACAGCTCGTCGCGCAGCATGCGGCGGAACGGCTCGACCTTGTCACGCGGCATCGAGTCCGGCAGCGCCCGCAGGACGACCTCCTCGATCGCGCGGTCCAGCTCGCGCTCCCGGCCCTCGCCCGTCGGGAACCGCGCCCACCCGGGCGGGAGCAGCATCAGCCAGGCGTCGGTCGGCTTGCCGCTCCGCGCCTCGGGCCCGGTGGCCTGGTCCTGGGTCATGTCGCGCTCCCGGTGGTCCGCACGGCGGGCAGCAGCTCGTCGAGCGCCTCGCTCACCGTGTCGACGATGAAGAGGTCCTGGGTACGCCACAGGATCACGGTGTCCACCACGCCGTCGGAGGTCTCGGTGCGCCGGCCAAGGCCGATGCTCAGCCAGGCGCTCCCGTCGGGGGCGATGTCGAGGCGGGTGACGCGGACGCCGTCGCCGTCGGGCAGGTCGAGGTACTCGACGTTCGGCGCCTCGAACGGGGTGCCACCCGTGGCTCCCACGGCCCGCAGCAACGCGTCGTCCGGCGCGTCCGGCTCCCCCGCCGCCACGCTCACCAGGACCGGGACCGGGCCGTGGTCCCGCAGCCCGAGCAGGGCCACGACCCGGGTGCCCTCCGGCACCTCGTCGGCGTAGGTCCGCAGGTTCTCGACGGCGGCGGCGACCTGCTGGTGCAGCTCGGCACGCTCCTCGGCGGAGATCTCGTCGCCGGGCGCGTCGCCCTCGGACGCCTCGTCCTCCGCGATCCGCAGTTCCAGCGCCCGCCGGACCGCCTCGACCACGCCGTCCTGCCAGGCGGCGATCGCCCCGGCCGACTCCGACCGGGTCGTGGGCACCACCGTCCACCACTCCGGCGGGTCGACGGTCCACGTCGGCTCCTGCCCGACGGCGGTCCCTGTCATCGTCGTCATTCCAGGCCCTCCGGACCCTTGTACGGGGTCGTCATGTGCTCTTCCTCGAACGGCTTCGTCCCGTCGAAGTTGTTGCGGAGGTCCTCCCCGTCGAACGACGTGCCCGGGACGCCGGTGCTCCACGCGCCCGACGCGAAGCCGACGAACCACATGCCCGAACCCAGGGCGTAGACCCGCTTGGGGATCACGCTGTGGATCATCGGGAGCCCGAGGTTGTCGATGGCCGCGCTGATCTCCTTGAACTTCTTGGTGCCGCCCAGGCCGATGGCGGCGGAGAACTCCCACACCTTCCAGGCCGCGGGATTGATCTTCAGGGCGTTGTCCAGGCCCTTGACGCTGTTCAGCGCCTCGGCGATCTTGATGCTGTTCGCCTTCGCGGCGTCGTCGACCATGCCCGTGGTGATCCGGAACGGCTTGACGCTGAGCTGCCCCAGCTTGGTCAGCAGCGACCCCTGCTTCGTGAGCTCGCCGATCTGGCCGATCTTCGTGACCTTGGCGGCGTTCGCGACGCTCTTCAGTCCCGTGGTCGCCTTCTCGATCAGCTTCGAGGCCCACTTGCCGCCGAAGGCGGTCAGCACGCCGAGGGCGCCCCAGACCACGCCCATCCAGCTCTCCTCGCCGGTGGCGGCCAGCACCACGGACCCGCCCAGCGCGACGAGGCCCACGACGAGCGCCGCCGTCCCGAGCCATTGCAGTCCTGGGATGATCATCGCCACGATGGCCAGGGCCATGCCGATCCAGCCGAGCACCTCCACGAGCCCCTTGAGGAACTTCATGAACCCGTGGTAGGCCGCCTCCTGCCACGTGTGGTGGAGGTCGTCGGTCTTCCAGTTCTCCTTGATCTTGGTCACGGCGGCCTCCGCCGCCGCGTCCAGCGCCGCCATGGCCTTGGCCGCCTTGGTCCGCGCGGCCTCCAGATCGCCCTCGGCCTCGGCGATCTTGTTCGCCCGGTCGCGCGACGCCTGGCGGTCGTCGTCGGTCAGGGGCGGGTCGTCGTCCGACCGGCTCTCGTTCTCCGGGTCGGGCAGGCCTTCGGCGCCCTTCTTGTCCCCGGCGGCCGCCTCGGCGGCGGCCAGGGCCTTCGCCGTCTCCGAGCGCGCCGTCTGCAGCTCCGGCTGGTACGTCTTGAGCGCCGCGTGGACGTCGTCGTACCGGGCCCCCGCCTTGCCGAGGTTCTCGTGGGTCTTCCCGGCACGCTCGCGGATGGCGTCGGCGGACTCACCCTTGAGCAGGTTCTCGTCCCCCTCGCCGATCTTCTTGAGGAGCGCCGCCTGCGCGGTCATCGCGTCGGCGATGTTCTTGTAGTGCCTGATCAGACCCGTCAGCTCCGACCCGTCGGCCGGAACGGGGTCGGAGTCGTAGCCGAGCAGGTCCCACTGACCCGCGCGGGCGGCGCTCATCCAGTCTCCTTCGGTGATGCACGTTCGGTGCGGGGCGTCGGGTTCTCGCCGGACGAGCCCTAGGACTTCAGCGAGCCCTCCAGGTCGGTCTCGACGCTGTCCCAGGCCTCGGCGGACTGCTCCATCTTTTCCTGGAGGTCCTTGACGTTCTCCTGGAGCTTCTCGCGCTTGACCCACCAGTCGTCGATGAAGTCGTCCATGGCGCCGGCGACCTTCTTGTGGCCGAAGATGTCGCCGCCGTCCCACTTCTCGCTCATGTGCTCGAGCTCGTGGAGGACACCCTTGAGCTGCTCGGCGCCCTCGTTGATGACCTCCTTGGTGACGATGACGTCAGCCACGGCGGACTACTTGTTCAGCGCGTTGGCGAGCTCTTCATCGGTCTTGCGCAGCGCGTCGGCGGCCTGCTTCAGGTAGTCACCGATACCCGTCAGACCCTCCATCACCTGCTTGCCACCCTTGTCCAGCTCCTTGTACGACTCATCGAACGCCTTCGACGACTTGTCCGTCACATACCCGTCCTGCACCAGCGAGTCCACCATCGACCGCAGCTGGTTCAGCTTCGACTGCATGTCATCCGACTCCTGCTTCATCCGCTGCGCAGCGTCTTCCATCTCCTGGAAGGTCACCTTGATGTTCGCCATGGCCCGGTCCTCTCGCGTTGCCTCGTGGAAACTCGTCGAAAAACAGGGTGATAGTACACGAATCGGATGGGTGAAACTGGATCGTAGATCACACTCGTCTCAGGATGATCCGGGCACCCTCCGCGGCGGGAGGTGCCGCGGCTGCGCACCGTGCCCGACCCACGAGAACGTGCCCATGGCCGCGTCGAAGAACGCCACGAGCGCGTCGGACAGGGCCTTGGCGGGTGTGCTGTCCCAGGCGGTGCTGAGCGTGAGCGCCAGCCACGCGCCGTCGGCGTCGTCCCGCGAGACCACGTAGGTGACCTGGTGCGCCACCACGGCCCGGCCGGACGGCTGCCGCACCGAGCGGTCGCTCGTCAGCCGCACGCCCGGTCGCCCACCGAGCTCCACCGGCTCGCACCCCGCGTACCCGTGGGACAGGATCAGCGCACCGACCTCCTCGGCACTGCGCCCGCCGACGCCGTCCAGCTCCACCTCCGTGATCGACACCGGGGCACCGCTGCCTGCCTCGCGCGTCACGGGCCGGTAGACCGCGAGCGCCCCCGCCTCGCCGGGGAACCGCTCCCAGCCGGCGGGCAGCACGAAGGCCCAGCGGTCCGTGGAGCCGCCGACTGCCGGGACCGACCCTGTGCCCGTCGGGTCGGTCACGAGGGGTCTCCGGCGTCTTCCGCCACGGGGAGGTCCAGCGGGTTCGCGCCGGGCCCGGCCCAGCGGAAGGTCGTCATCACGGCATCGAAGAAGAACACCAGGGCCTCGGCGAGCCGTTCGGACTCCTCGCTGTTCCAGACCGTGCTGAACGAGAGCACGAGCCACTCGCCGTCGGTCTCGTCCCGCGACACGACGTACACGACCTGCCGGGTCGAGATCGGCGGGAGGTCGTCGCCCTGGTCCGTCTCAGGGGTCGTGTCCAGGAGGCGGACGCCCGGACGTCCGTCGACCTCGACGAGCTCGCTCTCCTCGTAGCCCTCGACGAGCACCTCCGCGGCCACCGCGAGCGGGTCGGCTCCCGCGTCACTGACCAGCTCCACCTCCGTCAGGGACGCAGGGATCATCACCCCGTTCATCGGCTCGGTGGGCAGGTACACCGCCCCGGCACCCGCGGTGCGGGCGTCGGTGAGCGAGTCCCGCAGGCCGTCGGCCAGGAGACGGCGGTACGGCTCCGCCGAGTCGCGCGGCAGGTCGTCGGGCACCGCGCTCGCCACCACGGCGTCGATCGCCTCGTCCAGCTCGCGGACGAACTCGTCGCCGGTCGGGAACCGCACCCAGCCCGGCGGGAGCAGCAGGGCCCAGGCATCGGTCGGCTTGCCGGCGGCCACGTTCGTGTCGGTCATGGTGTGCTCCTGGTGACGCGCACGGCGGGCAGCAGCTCGTCGAGCAGCTTGGTCATGGCCGGCGCCCGCAGCAGGTCGGGGGACCGCCACTGGAGCACGGTGTCGACCACGGCGTCGGGGTGCTCGGTGCGCCGTCCGAGGCAGACGCTCATCCACGCACCGCCCGTCGCGGCGTCGAGGTCCAGCCGCGTGACGCGCATGCCGTCGCCGTCCGGAAGGTCGAGGTGCTCGATCGTGGGCGGCGCGACGGGGTGACCGCCGGTGGAGCCGAGCGCTGTCATCAGGTCGTCACCCGCGTCGCCGGGTGGTTCCACGCCGACCGTGACGAGCACCGGCACGGGGGTCACGTCCGGCACGCGGAGGGTGGCGGCCACGCGCGCACCCGAGCCGACCACGCCGTCGGCGAAGGCACGCAGGTTCGCCACGGACCGCGCCGCCACCTCGGCGTAGAGCTGGTGCAGCGCCTCGCCCTCCCCTGCGCCCGGCCCTGTGCCCGGCCCTGTGTCCGGCCCTGTGCCCCGTCCTGTGTACGGCTCGTCGTCGAGGTCCGCGTGGATCATCGCCGCCACCTCTCGCTCCCACCGGGCGAGCTCGTCGGGCGGCAGCATGCCGGCGGCGGGCACCAGCAACCAGCCCTCGGGCTGCTCGACCTGCCAGGTCCATCCGTCCGTGGCCATCAGACCGGGTTCTCCCCGGTCAGCCCGGCGTAGTTGGCGTCGTGCCAGCCGTCGTTGTTCTTGCGCGGGTCGTCGGGGTTGAGGATCGAGGGGTTCATCATGCTGAACGGACGGCCGAACCAGCTGATGCCGTAGGAGATCGGGCCGAGATACATCCAGGGCTTGATCTGGAACATCGGGCCGAGCAGACCGATGTTGCCCGCGATCTTGCGGACGTCCCTGATGTCGCTGATGCCGATCAGCCGGTCCCAGCGGTAGTCGCCCTTGGGCCACGCCTTCGTCAGCCGGCTCCAGTCCTCCTTGAGCACCCACCTCGGTTTGGTGAACATGTGCCACCAACCCGGGCTCACCGACGTCTTGTCGAGGAAGGCCCTGAGGTTCTTCGCCTCCAGAACGAGCTTGGACAGCTTGTCGCTGACGATCCTGCTGGCCACCGGCCGGCCGGTCACGTGACGCAGGAGGCTGAGGTTCTTCGCGATGTCCGCCTCTATCCTGGTCAGCTTCGACGCTCCTCCCACGCCCAGCCCGATGCCCTGGACACCCTTGAGGCTGCTCGCCATCTTCGCCGCGACCCCGATCCCCACCAGGCTCAGCACCCCGAGGATGACCCCGAGCCAGCTGCCCTCGCCCTGGGCCGCCAGGACGAGGCTCGCGAGCGTGGAGACGACGGCGGTCGCGACGCCGAGGAACGCGATCACGTTCAGCCCGGGCACCAGGATCGCGAGCACCGCGAGCGCCAGCCCGATGTACGTCAGCACCTCGACCAGCGCCTTGAGCACCTTGTTGAGCCCGTGCACGAACGCGTCCCAGCCCGAGGTGTGCAGGCCGTCGACCTTCCAGTTCTCCCTGATCTTGGTGGCCGCGGCCTCGGCGGCGGCCCGGAGGGCCGCGAGGGCGTCGGAGACCTTCTTCTTCGCCGCGTCGAGCTTCCCGTTGGCGCTGTCGATCGCCCCCGCGCGGTCCGCCGAGTCCTTCTTCTCGTCGTCCGTCAGTGGCTTGGCGCCCTCGGGCCGGTCGGCGTTCACGGGGTCCGGCATGCCCTCGGCGACCTGCAGGCTCTTGCTGGCGTTCTCCGCCGCGGTCACGCCCTCCCAGGTACGGGTCCGGGCGGTCTCCAGCGCCGGCCGGTAGGTGTCGAGCGCGCTGTACACGTCGGCGTACCGTTCGCCGGCCTTGCCGAGGGCGTCGGCGCTCTCGCGGGCGCGCTTGCGGAACGCGTCCGCGGACTTGCCCTTGAGGAGCCGGACGTCGCCGTCACCGATCCGCTTGAGCAGCGCGGACTGCTCGGTCATCGCCTCGGAGATCTTCCGGTAGTGGTCGATGATCCCGTCCAGCGTGGTGGGGCTGGCCGGGACCGGGTCCGAGTCGTGACCGACCAGGTTCCATTCCGCGAGGCGAGCGGCGCTCATCCGTCTCCTACTTCTGCTCGAAGACCGAGGCCAGCTGGTCCTCGGTGTCGGTCCAGGTCTTCGCGGCCTCGTCCATCTTCTTGGTGAGGTTGTCGAGCTGCTGCTGGAGCTTCTCGCGCTTGACCCACCAGTCGTCGATGAAGTCGTCCATGGCCTTCTTCAGCACGTCGTCGCCCCAGACGGTGCCCTCGTCCCAGAGCTTCGACATGTTCTTGAACTCGTCGTTGATCGCCTTGAGGTCCTTGGCGGAGTCCTCCAGGACCTCCTTGGTGACGATGACGTCAGCCATGGGGTGCTACTTGTTCAGCGCGTTGGCGAGCTCTTCATCGGTCTTGCGCAGCGCGTCGGCGGCCTGCTTCAGGTAGTCACCGATACCCGTCAGACCCTCCATCACCTGCTTGCCACCCTTGTCCAGCTCCTTGTACGACTCGTCGAACGCCTTCGACGACTTGTCCGTCACATACCCGTCCTGCACCAGCGAGTCCACCATCGACCGCAGCTGGTTCAGCTTCGACTGCATGTCATCCGACTCCTGCTTCATCCGCTGCGCAGCGTCTTCCATCTCCTGGAAGGTCACCTTGATGTTCGCCATGACGCGGGTCCTCTCGCTCGTGCGGGTGCGTGCGTTCGGTGCAATCGTCATCAATCGGACCAACCGGACGGCGACGCGAACGTGAACTCCCGGGGAACAGGCAGCATCCATCAGTGCAGGTCAGAGACCAGAACGCGACGGCGGCGCCCCACCCGGGCCGGGTCGGACGCCGCCGTCGTGTCGCGCGCTGGGCTCTAGCAGTGCGCGAGGAAGGGCCGCTCCCGGAACCGCCTGTCGAGGAAGGCGACGACGCCGGGCGCGCCGGTCACCATGGTCGAGACGTGCTCGCCGAGGTGCCATTCCCACTGCACGTCCGCACCCGCGGCGCAGTACTCGTCCCGCAGCGTGCGGGCCTGGCCCGGGGCGACGATCTCGTCGAGCGTCCCGTGGTAGAGCCGGACGGGCACGTCGGGCGGGTTGGCGCCGAGGCGGTTCTCGTCGAGCCGCGCCTGCCAGGCCGCCTCGTGCAGCGGGTTCGTCGTCGTGAACATGCCGATGTCCTGGAAGGTGTGCCCGAGCGTCACGTCCACGCAGGCGTCCTGCTCGTCCTCGTAGGTCTGGCGGCCGCGCTCGTTGAGGTACGAGTGCAGGTCGAGCTCCGGGTAGGCGGCGTCCAGCCCGTAGGCCGCCAGCAGCAGGAAGCCGAACCCGACCTGACCGTCGAGCCCCTCGGCCACCTCGGTGAGGTCCGCGGGCACACCGCCCGCCGCGATGCCGACCAGGTCGAGCTCCGGCGCGTAGGCAGGCTGCAGCTCACCCGCCCACATGGCTCCCCCGCCTCCCTGGGAGTAGCCGGAGAACGCGACCTTGCCCCCGGCCGCCAGGCCCGTGGCAGGCAGGTTGGTCGCGGCACGCACCATGTCGATGACGGCGCGCCCCTCCGACTGCCCCACGACGTACGTGTGCATGCCCGGCGTGCCCAGACCCTCGTAGTCGGTGACCACGACCCCCCAGCCCTTGAGCAGCATCGGCTCGATGAACGGCCGTTCGTAGTCGAGCCAGCGCGACGGCGCGCACGTGTCCCCCACCCCGCGGGTGCCGCTCGCCACGGACACGATCGGACGGGGCCCTTCGCCTCGCCACGGCGTGGTCGGCACCAGCACCCGCCCCGTCACGGGGACGTCCTGCCCGGTCGCGTTCGTCGAGTGGTACATCACGAGGTAGTTGCGGGCGCTGAGCCGGCGGGGCTCCTCGCGCCAGCGGACCACCTCGCCGTCCGCGCCGTCGGGCAGCGGGGCGGGCGGGGTGTAGAAGTCGTCCATCGCGACGGACTGGTGCGGCACGGTGGGCACGTCGGGCAGGTCGGGACCTGACGCGGTGGTGGACGACGACGGCGTAGCGGTGCCGGGAGACAGAGCGGCGGCGGGCACCGCCGGCGGGCCGCCGGCCTCGGCGGGCGCGAGGGCCTCGGCGGGCGCGAGGGCCTCGGCGGGCGCGGCGCCCAGGGCCGCAACGGTGACGACGGCCAGACCCGCGACGGCGGCGTTCCAGCGGAGCCGTGCGCGGCGCCTCCCGCCCCTCGGTCGTGCGGACAGGTGACGCGAACGGTGGGCGTGGGGCATCGGATCTCCTCGTCGAGGTCCACGGAGGCACGTCGTCGTGCGCCCGGGTCCGCGTGCGGACCGTTACTGACTGTAACCCCAATAGCATCCGGACAACAGGGTCCGCGCCGTCGACGGCGGTGCGTGACTTCGGTCCCCTGTCATCACTGCAGAAGCACGTTCGGTCGGTTGCCGCGAGATCGGCCGCTCAACCGACCGATCTCAAGGCAACCGACCGAACCAGGGGTCTTGCGTGGGCAAGGGACCGATGTTGGGCGGAGGGGCGGCACAGCCAGCGGCTAGGGCTTCGCCGGCTGCACCACGGAAGGGGCCGGCGGCTAAGGCTTCGCCAGCTGCACCGCGGAAGGGGCCAGCCGCTAAGGCTTCGCCAACTGCACCGCGGGAGAGGCCGCCGCCTCGGCCCGCTCCACCAGCGACGCGACGGCGGCCGCCAGCGGCACGAGCACCAGGTTGCCCAGCAGCATCGCGCGCAGGAACGGCAGCCCGGCCACGTAGCTCGCGAGGAGCCCATCGAGCGTCTGCGGGTACAGCCCGTCCATCAGCCAGACCCCGAAGTTGGTCCACGCGAAGAACCACAGCGAGCCACCGACCCCCAGGCCGAGCGCGGCGGCATACCGGGCGGGACCGCGCAGGTGCCGCGCGAAGATCGCGCCCACGCCGATCACCGCCCACGCGGACCAGGTGAACCACATGATCTGGGTGTTGCCGAGCACGGCGTCGCTCACGGCGACCACCGCGAAGGGCACCACGGCCGCCCACCGGTTGCGCAGCAGCAGCACCCCGAGGAACGTCGCGGCGGTCGCGATCTCCAGGTTCGGGGGTGCGCCGAGCCCGGGCGCGACCAGGCGCCACACGACGGCGGCCGTCAGCACCAGGACGACGACGGCGGGACGCCACCAGCGGCGGGCCAGCTCACGAAAGGTCAGGTCACGAGGGGCCAGGTCACCAGAGGCCAGGTCACCAGAACCGGGGCGTACCCCCGCACCCGGCTCGTCCCGACGCCGCGCGCCCCGCTCGTCCCGGTCGCCCATCAGTACGTCTCGATCGTCCATGTGATCTCCTGACCGTCCTCGGTCTGGAGCGTGCCCGCCCCGACCTGTGCCGGGACACCGTCCACCGACAGTGACCAGAACTCCTTCTTCGAGTCGTCGGCCGCCCGGCCGCCGATGGCGGTGACGAACGCGTTCTCACCCTCGCCCGTGAGCTCGGCCGACGGGTCGGCCTCCAGCAGCAGCTCCAGCGCGGTCGAGCCGGTGCGCCCCGGGTAGCTGAAGGTGTCCGCGCCCGGCTTCTGCGACCCGGCGTCCGTCGCGCCACCCGATGCTGCGTCGGACGGTGCGTCCGACCGCTGGCTCATCGCCGGCGGAGCGGTGTCGGTCGCAGGCTCCGCCGTACCGTCACCGCACCCGGCGAGCAGCCCGGCGCCCAGCCCCACGGCCAGGAGGACGGCGGACGCGGCGCGGGTCACCCGGAACGGGCGGAAGGGAGTCGTGTTCACGCTCGCGAGTCTAGGTCGGCGTGCGCCTCGCGGCGGCGCCGTCCCAGCCCTCGGCCCGCTCCGGGCCGTGGTTCAGACGTCGATCCGGGACCTGTCCAGCTCTGCCGCACCGGCGATGAGGAACTCCTTGCGCGGCGCGACGTCGGTACCCATCAGCAGCTCGAAGGCACGCTCCGCGGCCTCGGCGTGCTCCGCCGTGACCCGGCGCAGCGTGCGGTGGCGCGGGTCCATGGTGGTCTCCGCGAGCTGGTCGGCGTCCATCTCGCCCAGGCCCTTGTACCGCTGGATGTCGGGCTTGTAGCGGCGCCCGGCCTTGTCGAGCTTCTTGAGCGTGGCACCCAGCTCGGCCTCGGAGTACGTGTAGATGTACTCGTTCTTGCGCCGGCCGTTGCCGATCACCTCGACCCGGTGCAGCGGCGGCACCGCGGCGAACACGCGGCCGGCCTCCACCATCGGCTTCATGTAGCGGTAGAAGAGCGTCAGCAGGAGGGTGCGGATGTGCGCGCCGTCCACGTCGGCGTCGGTCATCATGATGATCTTGCCGTAGCGCGCGGCCTCGATGTCGAAGGACCGGCCGGAGCCGGCGCCGAGCACCTGGATGATCGCCGCGCACTCGGCGTTGCGCAGCATGTCGCTGATCGACGCCTTCTGGACGTTCAGGATCTTGCCGCGGATCGGCAGCAGTGCCTGGAAGTCGCTGGACCGCGCGAGCTTCGCGGTGCCGAGGGCGCTGTCGCCCTCGACGATGAACAGCTCGGACCGGTCCACGTCGTTCGAGCGGCAGTCCGCGAGCTTGGCCGGCAGCGAGGAGGTCTCCAGCGCGTTCTTGCGGCGCGAGATCTCCTTCTGCTTGCGCGCGGTGATGCGCGCCCGCATCTCGGCGACGATCTTGTCCAGGAGCAGCGAGGCCTGCGTCTTCTCGTCCCGCTTGGTGGAGCTCAGGCGGGCCTGGATCTCCTTCTCGACCACGCGGGAGACGATCTGGCGCACCGGGCCGGTGCCCAGCACCTCCTTGGTCTGCCCCTCGAACTGCGGCTCCGCCAGACGCACCGTGACCACGGCCGTCAGGCCTGCGAGCACGTCGTCCTTCTCGATACGCTCCGCGCCGTCCTTGGTGGAGACCTTGAGCTTGCGCGCGTTGGCCTCGACGTTCTTGCGGATCACCTTGAGCAGACCCTGCTCGAAGCCCGTCAGGTGCGTGCCGCCCTTGGGCGTCGAGATGATGTTGACGAAGGAGCGCACCTCGGTGTCATACCCGGTACCCCACCGCAGCGCGATGTCCACCTCGCACTGGCGCTGCACCTCGCGCGGCGACATGTGGCCACGCTCGTCCAGCACCGGCACCGTCTCGGTGAAGCTGCCCGAGCCCTGCAGCACCCACGTGGCCGTGACCGGGGAGTCGGGCGCCAGGAACTCGACGAAGTCGGCGGCACCGCCGCTGTGCTGGAAGACCTCCTCGTGCGGCCCGGCCTCGCCCGGCGTACCCGGCAGGCCGCGCTCGTCGCGCACCGTGATCTCGAGGCCCGGCACCAGGAACGTGGTCTGCCGCACGCGCGTGACGAGCTCGTCGTAGCTGAAGACGGCGGACTTGGGGAAGATCTGCCGGTCGGCCCAGTAGCGCACGCGCGTGGCGGTGCGGCCGCGCGGCGCCTTGCCCACGACGGCCAGCTCCGAGCGCTCCACGAAGGGCTGGAAGGGCGAGTCGGGGCCGGGACCCGACGTCGGGTCGGTGTAGGTGCCGGGCTCCCCGCGGTGGAACGTCATGCGGTACGTCTTGCCGCCGCGGTCCACCTCGACGTCCAGCCGGGAGGACAGGGCGTTCACGACGGAGGCGCCGACGCCGTGCAGACCACCGGAGGCCTGGTACGAGCCCCCGCCGAACTTTCCGCCGGCGTGCAGCTTGGTGTAGACCACCTCGACGCCGCTCAGGCCGGTCTTGGGCTCGATGTCGACGGGGATGCCGCGGCCGTCGTCGGACACCGTCACGGACGTGTCGGCGTGCAGCACGATGCCGATCTTCGTCGCGTACCCGCCCAGGGCCTCGTCGACGGAGTTGTCGATGATCTCCCAGAGGCAGTGCATCAGGCCACGGGAGTCGGTGGTCCCGATGTACATGCCGGGACGCTTGCGGACCGCCTCGAGACCCTCGAGGACGGACAGGTGGCGAGCGGTGTACGACTCGGACGTTGCGGTCACGGCGACAGCGTAGACGAGGACACCGACAACCGGCGTCAGGCGCCCCGCACACCACCCGAACGGCTGTGTGACACCAAGATTCACCCGATGACGGAAATTACCCTTTCAGCGCAATTGGGGGCAGATGGACACCACGACTGTGAGCCACGCCGCTATGCTCGCAGCGAACCGCCCACCCGGGCCGGCATGAACCGTGCGAGCGAATGGTTGGATGGAGATGTGACGACCATGACGACCGAACCGCTCACCGCCCTCGACCGCTGCGACCGCTGCGGCGCGCAGGCCTACGTGCGCGTCGTTCTGCCCGTGGGCGAGCTGCTCTTCTGCGGCCACCACGCGCGCGCACACGCGTCCGCCTACGCGGACGTCGCCACCCATGTCCAGGACGAGACCGACCGGCTCCACGCGGAGCACGGCCAGGCCTGACGCCCAGGCCGGAAGCCCACCGGACGAGACACACCCAGACCACCGGACAGACACCGGACCCAGACCCCGAACCGATGACGGCGGTGGGTCACCTCGCGAGGTGACCCACCGCCGTCGTCGTCCCTGGAACCGTGCTACGGGCGAGCCGTCACGGTGTGCGCCCACGACCCGCGGAACCCGAGGGTGGTGCGCCAGCCCTCGGCGGTCTTGGTCAGGGTGCGGCTCACCCCCTTGTCGGAGACGGCCTGCATCGTCTTGATCTGGCCGCTGGAGTACCGCGCGGTGACCTTGACCGACCTGACCCAGCCGAAGCCCAAGACGCTCCGCGCCTTTGCCTGCGTGAGCGTGCCCGTCCACGACACGTACGGGTTGCCGGGCGCCTGGGCCGAGTAGGGGTCCGGCACGTGCGCCAGGTGCGACTGCGCGGCCGTGCCGAACGCGTCCCGGTTGCTCGCGGTGCCCGAGAAGCTGCCGCCCCGGCCCGACGCCGCGAAGTACGGCGTCTCGGCGATGCCGCCGGACGCGTTGCGCACCACCGTCACCGTCGACGCGTCGTCCTGCCGGGTCGCGTCCACGGCCGCGCGCCAGACCGAACCCGACTCGCCGCCCTCCTTCTTCCAGCCCGTGTAGTTCTGGCTGGCGGTGTCGTCGTAGAGGTGGCAGTCGCAGGAGGCCTTCAGGCCCTCGGTCTTGTCGAGGACGGCGTAGTTGCGGGCGACGATCGCCTGCGCCTCGAGCGCGGCGGCCCCGCCGTAACCGCTCGTCCCCCACAGCGACGGCATCTCGTCGATCCCGTACAGGTACTCGTCATTGATGGCCACCTGGTTGACCACGTTGGGTCGCGTCCCCGGGCTGCTGATCCGGAGCCGGCCGTGCCGGTACGTACCCTGGGCGCCGGTGACCGTCACGGTGCCGGAGGTCCCGGGCCAGTAGTCGGTGCCCGTCCACTCCAGGTAGAGGGTCGGGCGGGCGCCGATCGTCTGCCGCACGGTCCCGTTCTCGGTCACCCTGGCGGTCACTCCCGACGTGGTGCGCGCGATGGTGATCCGCCGGGCCGACGTGCCCGTGGCGAGCTCCGTCGAGGCCCCGTCCAGGAGCCGCCACGACCCGGCGGACAGGCTCAGCGTGGTGGTGGCCGGGTCGGAGGCACGGCCGAGCACCTGCACGTCGATCGACGTCCGCGGGTTGTTCGCGGTGCCCACCGTCGCGCCGGTGTAGTAGTACCGCAGGATGTCGGCGGCAGACCGCCCCGCCCGGGCCATCTGGTAGGCGCCCCACTGCGACATGCCGACGCCGTGCCCGCTGCCGGAGCCGGCCACGGCCCACGAGCCGGGCACGACCGTCACGGTCACGGTCGCGCTCGTCGCCGTGCTCGTACGGAACCGGTACCTCGTCGTGACGGACGGGTTGACCGACGCCGTCGCCTTGCCCGTGGAGCCCGTGGTCACGAACTTGATCCGGACCCAGGTGCCGCCGCTGTACCGCTGCAGGGCCACCCTGGTGTTCTTCCGGGCGACACCGTTGTACCGGTAGACCACCGAGAGCGTCCGCGGCGTCGCCGCGGTGGTGGTCGACGTGCCCGAGGCGGTCAGCGTGTAGCCGGCGGCCTCGGCCGGAACCGCCCACAGGCCGACCGCCAGGAGCAGGGTGACGAGGAACGCGGCCGCCCGGGCGAGCCAAGTCGTGGGAGCTGCGCTGATCAATGTGGACACATCGGGCAGATTCCCATACGAACGACGCCGGGCGGGTGACTTCCGAGGAAGTTCACCCGCCCGGCGTCGGTGTGACGGCGGCCGCCGGTGCCCGGTCAGGCCCGGGGCCGGCCGATGTCAGTCGAGGTAGTCGCGCAGCACCTGCGACCGCGAGGGGTGGCGCAGCTTCGACATCGTCTTGGACTCGATCTGGCGGATGCGCTCACGCGTCACGCCGTAGACCTTGCCGATCTCGTCGAGCGTCTTGGGCTGGCCGTCCTGCAGGCCGAACCGCATGGAGACCACGCCGGCCTCGCGCTCGGAGAGCGTGTCGAGGACCTGGTGCAGCTGCTCCTGCAGCAGCGTGAAGGACACGGCGTCCGCCGGGACGACGGCCTCGGAGTCCTCGATGAGGTCACCGAACTCGCTGTCGCCGTCCTCGCCGAGCGGGGTGCTCAGCGAGATGGGCTCACGGCCGTACTTCTGGACCTCGACCACCTTCTCGGGGGTCATGTCCAGCTCCTTGGCCAGCTCCTCCGGCGTGGGCTCACGACCCAGGTCCTGGAGCATCTGGCGCTGGACGCGGGCCAGCTTGTTGATGACCTCGACCATGTGCACCGGGATGCGGATGGTGCGGGCCTGGTCTGCCATGGCACGCGTGATCGCCTGCCGGATCCACCAGGTGGCGTACGTCGAGAACTTGTAGCCCTTGGTGTAGTCGAACTTCTCGACCGCACGGATCAGACCGAGGTTGCCCTCCTGGATCAGGTCCAAGAACAGCATGCCGCGGCCCGTGTAGCGCTTGGCGAGCGAGACCACGAGGCGGAGGTTGGCCTCCAGCAGGTGGTTCTTGGCCCGCTTGCCGTCGTGCGCGATCCACTTGAGGTCGCGCTCGAAGCGGCGCTGGTCCTTGTCGTTCCGGTCGAACTCGGTGGTCGCGAGCCGCTCCTCCGCGAACAGGCCGGCCTCGATGCGCTTGGCGAGCTCGACCTCCTGCTCCGCGTTCAGCAGCGCGACCTTGCCGATCTGCTTCAGGTAGTCCTTGACCGGGTCCGCCGTGGCACCGGCGGTGACGACCTGCTGCGCAGGCTGGTCGTCGTCGTCCGTGTCGGAGACGACGAACCCGGAGTTCTCGTCGCCCTCCTTCGTGGCCTTGCCGGCGCGGCCTCGGGTCGCCTTGGTGGCGGTCTCCGGACCGGCCTCGGCCTCGTCCTCGGGGTCCTCGACGGCGACGCCGTCGGGCTCGATGTTGTCGTACTTCGACTTGCCACGGGCGGCTGCCTTCTTGCCGGCGGCGCCCTTCGCGCCCGGCTTCTTGCGCGTCTCCGTGGTCTCCTCGTCGAGGTCGTCGACCTCGCTCAGGTCGATGTCGTCCACCTCCTCGATCTCGTCGATCTCCTCCGGCTTCGCGGTGGAGCGCGCCGGAGCCTTCTTGGCGGCCGTCGTCTTCCTGGCGGTCGTCGTCTTCGCGGCCGCGGTACGGGTGCGCCGGGCGGGCTTCGCCTCGGCGTCGCCGTCGGCCGGGGCCTTCGCCGCGACGGTCGAGCGCGTGGCCGCGGCGGCGGCCACCTTGGTCACGGTGGGCAGACCGACCTGCACACCGGCGTTGGCCAGCGCTCGCAGCACCGCCTTGAGCCGCTTGGCGTCACCGACCTCCGCGGTCTCGCATGCACGCCGGAAGTTCTCGGCGTCGACCGAGCCCTCGGCGGTGCCACGGGCAAGGAGCTCCTGCAGGGCAGGATGCTCGAACTCGCGGGGCAGGTTGTCGCGTGCGGGGGCAGGAGTGATGTCCTGGGGGGCTTTCAGCGGAGTGGGCGCCACAAACCGACCTTTCGGCATTCGAGGGGGCGGTGTACTGCCGACGTGGCCTTCACTGGACCTTCTTCTTCCGCCGGCGAACATATATATTGTACCGTCGGCATCCGTGTACGCCGCGACGAACGCGGCGATCGCGGCAAAGTCGGTGCGAAGTCACCTCGGGCGGGCCGCCCCGAGTGGGTGTGGGATTCTGCATGCCTTCATTTGCGTGCCAAGGGTCAACGAACCGGACCGCCCGACCATTCCCGGCGTCGCCGATCCGTTGCCGGCCAGGTCCCCGAGCACCCCTCCCGGACCACCTCGTGCGGAGCCGTGGGGTGCCCCCGGGGCCACCCCACGGCCGCCCTCAGGCCTTGACCGGCCTCAGGCTCCTGACCGCACTCGGACTGCTGTACCGGCCTCAGACACCGGCCTCAGACCTTGACGGCGAGCACCGGGCACGGCGCCTCGACGAGGATGCGCTGGGCGCCGGCCCCGAGGATGAGCTTGCCGACCGGGCTGCGCTTGCGCAGCCCGATCACGATCAGTCCCGCACCGGTGCTCGTGGCGGTGCGGATCAGGTCCTCGGCGAGATCACCCGTGCCCTGCTCCACCCGCACGTCGGCGCCCGCCGCGAGCCGGCCCACCAGCTCCTCGGTCTCGGCCTGGCACTCGTCCAGGGGCTGCTTCCCGCTCGTGACGACGACCAGCGGGACCTGGCGCTCCCGCGCCTCGGTGACAGCGGTGCGCAGAGCCTCCTGGCCCTCGGGCGTGGCGAGGTGACCGACGACGATCGTCATGTCCACCGACGCTACCCCACCGGAAGCCCCTGATCGTGCCTCACACGACCGCCACCTGGTCCGGTTCGGTCCCGTCGCCGTCACCGGCTCCGTCACCGGCCTGGCGGTTGGCCGGACGATCGGTCGGACGATCGGGCCAGGCGCGCAACCGGGAGTCGCCCCGGGCGGCAGCAACGGGTTCGTGCTGCGAGGAGTCCCGGTCCCGTCGCACCCACCCGGGCGGGACTCCCCCGGCGATCGCGCTGCGCAGCAGCAGGGCGAGGCGGTACTCCGGGTCGACGGCGAGCGCCTCGGTCACGCGCTCGACGGCGAGCCCCCCCGTCGCCGTGCCACCACGCGATCAGCGCGAGCAACAGGTAGGCGGGTGCCCGGCGGCGCCGGGGCACGTGCGTGACCACCGCCTCCAGGACCTGGCGTGCGGGAGCGGTGACGCCGGTCTCGGGCGGGACGCCCTGTACAGGGTCGATGATCCGCGCCATCACCCCGCTGATGGCCGCGTCCGTGTCCCCGTCGGCCTCGCGGCGGGCCGTGCGGCGGGCGACCTCCTCGGTGCCGGGCGCCAGGCTGAGCAGCACCGCGTCGCGGACCGGCGTGTCGGCCAGGGCGGCCCCGATCTTGCCGAGGGTCACGGGGGACAGCGGGTCGTCCTGTCCCGGGCGGGCGGCGGCCGTCTGGCGGACCGCGGACCGCCACAGGCGGAGGCTCTCCGCGCCCCACTCGGCCAGTGCGGTCTGGTCGGTCACCGCCGGGTACCGGGATCCGGCGAGGAGCCGCCGGAGGGTCTCGCTCCAGCGGGCGGCGGCGCGCCGCGCCTGGGTGCGGGCCGTCTCCGACGCAGGTCGCAGGGCGTACCGCTCCTCGCGGGTGCCGGCCACCGTGCGCCCCTCCAGGACCATGTGGGCCGCGACCCGGCTGCCCTGGAGCACGGTGAGGGGCCTGCCCTGCGGCGGGCAGCAGAGCGGGTCGGTGCAGTCGAGCGCCCGGAATCCCGTGGGCGTCACAAGCCACACCTCCACGCCGGGCAGCCGCCGTTCGAGCCGGGCGCGGAGCACCTCGACGGCGCGCCGCGCTGCCGCCGTCGGCGTAACCACGTCGGTCTCGGTGTAGAGCACGACGACGGCGCGGTCGGCACCGTCGGCCACCACGTGGTCGGTGAGCCAGCGTGCGGTGGCGGCGCCGTCGGGCCCGCCCGGGTCGCCGGGTTGCCGGAGGCGGAGGTCGTCGATGTCGACCCGGGCCACGAGCCCGACTCGCTGACGCGGCCCCGTCAGGCTCACCGCGACGACGGACTCCGCAGGCCGGAAGCCGAGCCGGTAGGGGATGTAGGCGAGGAGGTCCTCCGGCCCGGCCACGCGGACGACCGTGGCGGCGGGCAGGACCGGCGGCACAGGCTGCACCGGCGGGGCCGGCCGGCGCCGGCCGGTGCTCCGGCCGGGATCCGACGCCGGGAGCGGATCAGGAACCGTGGCGGGAAGCAGTTCGGGAACCGGGCCGGGGACGCGTACTGCGTCCGGGCCGCGGTTCAGGTCGGCGTTCAGATCGGCGTTCAGGTCGGCGTTCAGGTCGGCGTTCAGGTCGGCGTTCAGATCGGCGTTCACGTCGAGATCCACGTCAGGACTCGCGTCGAGGGTCAGGTCGAGGTTCGCGTCACGGCGCGCATCGGAGTTCATGCCCACGATCACAGCCGCCCGGCGACGCCCCGGCACCGTCAGGGGCGCCCGTGTGGACAACGTGCTGCCTGTGGAGGAGGTCCGTGCGGCACGCTGTCCGAACGAGGGTCTCTCCGGCTACCGTGTGCGACGTGCCTCACCTCGTCACCGTCCGCCGCACGGCTGCGCTCGCCGCCGCCGTCGGACTGGCGCTGGCGACCGCCGGGTGCGGTTCCGGGACCGAGCAGCCGGCGTCCGCCTCGGCCGGCGAACGCGCGCCGGAGGCCGGTGCCGTGGCGTCTGGCGGGCCCACCGAGCTGCCGACCTTCGACCCGTCGTCGGCCGTGGCGACGTACGCCGACGGGTTCCCTGCCGATCTCTTCCCGATCCCGGAGGGTGCCACGCTGCTGGCGTCGTCGGCGCGGCCCGTGACGACAGGTGCCCGGGCCGCGGGCCCGCCGATGACGCAGGTGACGCTGAACCTGTCGTCGCAGCTCCCCGCGAAGAAGGTCGTGGAGCAGGCCCGGAAGATCCTGCTGGACCAGGGCTTCAGGCAGATCTCGGCGCCCGAGTCGAGCGGGCTGACCGCCCAGACCGCGTTCCTGCGGATCACGCGTGCGAAGTCGGGCGAGGTCCAGGAGTCGCTCGTCGTGGGGGTGCTCGACGACGGCGACCGGCGCCTCGCCTCGATCAGCGGCACCGTCCGCACCCCGTAGGACCCCATAGGCTGGGCGGGTGTCCGCCTCACCCACCCGTGCCGGTGCCCTGACCCCTGCCGCTCTCCTCGACGCCGAGAACCTCCGCGCCGACGTCGACGCCGCGGTGTCCGCCCACCTCGACCTGCTGGGTGCGGAGGTCAGCGCGATCAGCCCGAGCGCCCAGGCGATGGTGGACGAGGCGGCCGGGCTGCTCCTGGGCGGCAAGCGGCTGCGAGCGGCGTTCTGCTACTGGTCGTTCCGCGCGCACGGCGGGTCCGCGGACCCGGCGGACCCCGCGCGTGCCGCGGCCGTCCGCGTGGGTGCCGCGCTCGAGCTGTTCCAGGCGGCGGCACTGCTGCACGACGACGTCATGGACAACTCCGACACCCGGCGCGGACGGCCCACCGCGCACCGGGCGTTCGCCGCCCGGCACGCCGCAGCCGGCTGGGCGGGTGAGCCGGAGGGCTTCGGCGACGCCGCGGCCATCCTGCTCGGCGACCTGGTGCTGCTGGCCGCGCAGCGCGAGCTGACCGCTGCGCTCGCGCCGCTGCCGCCCGAGGTGGCGGGACCCGTGCGGGCCCGGTTCGACGCCATGCAGAGCGAGGTGGTCGTGGGCCAGTACCTCGACGTGCTGGTCCAGGCCGAGCCCTGGGGCGACGACCCCGCCTCCGACGAGGAGCGCGCCCGCCGGGTGCTGCGGGCCAAGACCGCCAGCTACTCGGTGGCCGCGCCGCTGGCGATGGGCGCGCTGCTGGCCGGGAGCGGTGCGGACGCCGCGTCCGGGATCGAGGCGGCCGGCCTGCCGCTGGGCGAGGCGTTCCAGCTCCGGGACGACGTGCTGGGCGTGTTCGGCGACCCCGCGGTGACTGGCAAGCCCGCCGGGGACGACCTGCGCGAGGGCAAGCGCACGGTGGTCGTGGCCCGCACGCTGGCGCTGCTGCCCGACCCGCACGGGGAGGAGGCCGCGGTCCTGACCGCCGCGCTCGGCGATCCGGGGCTGACGGACGAGGACGTCGAGCGCGTGCGCGGGGTCATCGTCGGCTCGGGCGCGCTCGACGCCGTGGAGCACCTGATCGACGACCTGGCCGTCCGCGCCCACGCGCTGCTCGGCCTGGCTGACCTGAGCGAGCCCGGACGAGGCGTGCTGAGCGACCTGGCGCACGCCGCCGTCGACCGGACCGCCTGAGGGAACAGCCGGCCGCACCGCGGCGGAGCGACCACGCGCCGGCAGGCACCAGCGTCAGCACCCCCGGCTCAGAACGTCCAGCTCAGAACGTCCAGATCGTCACCTCGGCGCCCTGCTTGAGCCGTTCGCCCGCGGACGGGTCGGTCTCCACGACCCCCTCGCCGAACAGCTCGCCGAAGCCGCGCACCGTCACCGTGTACCCGGCGTCCTCGAGCGTCGTGGTGGCCTCGTCGACGGAGAGGCCCACGACGTCGGGCACGGTGCCCCGGGGGCCGCCGCTGACGACCATCGTCACGCTGCTGCCCTGGTCGGCGCCCTTGCCGCCGGCGGGCTCGGTCCGGAGCACGGTACCGGGCGGGGCCTGCTCGTCGAAGACGGTCTCCCGCTTCACCGTGAAGCCCTCGGCCCGCAGCGTGTCACGGGCCTCCGACGCCGCCGTCCCCGCGACGTCCGGCACCGTGACCGGCGGTGGCCCGTCCGACACCGTGAGCCGCACGTGCTCGTCGACCGGGATCATGTCGCCGTCGCGCACCGACGCCCAGATGACCTCGCCCTCGGCGCCGTCGTTCGTGTACTCGCGGGACACCTCGACGTCCGCGAGGCCGGCACCCTCCAGCGCGGCGACGGCGTCGGCCTGCGGCATGCCGACCAGGCCGGACGGGACCTCGGCCAGCTCCTGGCCGAGCGAGACCACGAGCCGGACCGGTTCGTCCCGCTGGGTGCGGCTGCCCTCGTCCGGCCGTACCGAGATGACCTGCCCCTCGGGCACGTCCGAGTCGTACTCCTGCGTGCTCGACGGCGTGAGACCGGCCTCGGTCAGCGCCTCCTGCGCGCGTTCCTCGGTCGCCCCGACGACGCCGTCGGGCACCACCGCATAGGCCCCCGGACCACGCTCGACGTACCACCAGGCGCTGAACAGGACCACTACCAGCGCGACCGCCAGCAGGACGGCACGACCGCGCTGCCGGCGGCGGGGCGGCTGCGGGACCGGCGGCACGGGCGCACCCGCCTGCACGGGCTGTACCTGCTGGGCCGCCCACCGGCCCACCTGCGGCCGCTCGACCACGGCGGTCCGCGCCGCCTTCACCGCGGCGGACGACGGCGGGGGCGCCGCCTTCGCGGGGATGTCCAGCACCTCGTTCGGGATCTGCCGGAACGTGCTGCGCAGCACGTCGAGCGCCACGACGGCGTCGGGCGGGCGCTGGGCCGGGTCCCGCGCCGTGAGCGCGCGGACGAGCTGGTCCAGCGGGCGGCCCAGGTGGCCGGCGAACGCGCTCACGGGCGGCACGTCGCTGTTCACGTGCGCGAACGCGACCTGGATGGGCCCCTCCCCCTCGTGCGGCAGCCGGCCCGTGAACATCTCGAACGCGAGGATGCCGACCGCGTAGACGTCGGCGCGCGCGTCGACGTGACCGGTCGAGATCGTCTCCGGCGCCAGGTACGCCACCGTGCCCAGCACGGTGCCCGTGGTCGTGTTGGACACCTCCGAGATCGCGCGCGCCAGCCCGAAGTCGGCCACCTTGGCCCGCCCCGTACCCTCCTCCAGCAGCACGTTCTCCGGCTTGATGTCGCGGTGCACGATGCCCTTGGCGTGCGCGGCCGCGAGCGCGGACAGGACCACGTCGAGGATCGCGAACGTGCGGCGCAGCGTGAGCTCACCCTCGCGGATCAGGTGCCGCAGGTTGGTGCCCGGCACGTACTCCATGGTGAGGTAGCGCATGTCGCCGTCGGTGCCCTGGTCGTAGACCGCGACGACACCGTGGTGCTGCAGCCCGGCGGCCGAGCGCGCCTCGCGCTCGAAGCGCTGCAGGAAGCTCGCCGCCTGGTCGCCCTCCGCCAGGTGCGGGTGCATCACCTTGAGGGCGATCTCCCGGTTCAGGCGCGTGTCGTGCGCGCGGTAGACCGTGGCCATCCCGCCGCGCGCCACGCGCGCCACAATCCGGTACCGCCCGTCGACCAGGCGGCCGATGAGCGAGTCTGCCGTCACCTGAGCCACGGGTGGGAGTGTACGGGGGACCGCCCACACGCCGGATGAAACGCGCACACCGGACAGGGGACGTTGCCGGATCGTTGCGGATCACGAGGGCGTGCCCCGTCGCCTAGGCTTCTCCTGTGACAGATCTCGACGCCCTCGTGGGCGAATGGCTGACCCTCCCTGACCTCGCCGAGACCCTCGACGTCGAGGTCGGCAAGTGCCGCGGCCTCGTCCGTGACCGGTACGTCGTGGGCATCAAGCGGGGCGACAACAAGACCTTCCAGGTGCCCGCCCGGTTCGTGCTGCCCGAGGTCGACGGGCGCCCCGGCCCCATCCCGACCCTGCGGGGCACGGTCATCCTCCTGTCGGACGCCGGCTTCTCCGACGAGGAGATCATCGAGTGGCTGTTCACGCCGAACGAGGAGCTCGGGGAGCAGCCGGTGGACGCCCTGATCAACGGCAAGCGCGCGGCGGTGCGCCGGGTGGCGCAGACGCTGCTCTGACGGACCGGCCTGACGGACCGGCCTGACGATCCGGAGGACCGTCAGGCCCGCAGCATCTCGGCCACCTGGAACGCCAGCTCCAGCGACTGCTGGTGGTTCAGGCGCGGGTCCACCAGGGTCTCGTAGCGCAGCGCGAGGCCCGCGTCCGAGATCTCCTCGCTGCCGCCGAGCACCTCGGTGACGTCGTCGCCGGTGAGCTCCATGTGCAGGCCGCCCGGCACGGTGCCGAGCGCCCGGTGCACCTCGAAGAACCCGGCCACCTCGTCCAGCACGTCCGTGAGCCGGCGGGTCTTGTACCCGCTGTCGGACGTGATCGTGTTGCCGTGCATCGGGTCCGTCACCCACGTGACGTTCGCGCCGGACCAGGTCACCGCCTCGACGATCGACGGCAGCACGTCCCGGACCCGGCCGGCGCCCATGCGCGTGATGAAGGTCAGCCTGCCCGGCAGGTTCTCCGGGTTGAGGCGTTCGGTCAGGGCCAGCGCGTCGTGCGGCGTCGTCGTGGGGCCGAGCTTGACGCCGATCGGGTTGGCGATGCGGGCCATGAAGTCGACGTGGGCGCCGTCGAGCTGGCGGGTGCGCTCGCCGATCCACAGGAAGTGCGCGCTCGTGTCGTAGGCCTTGCCCGTGCTCTGGTCCGTGCGGGTCAACGCCCGCTCGTAGTCGAGCACGAGGGCCTCGTGGCTCAGGTAGAACTCCACCGAGCGCAGCGCGTCGAAGTCGGCGCCGCACGCGTGCATGAACCGGATGGCGCGGTCGATCTCGTCCGCCGTCTTCTCGTACCGCGCGTAGGCGGGGTTGCGCATGAAGCCGCGGTTCCACTCGTGCACCTGGCGCAGGTCGGCGAAACCGCCCTGGGTGAAGGCACGCACCACGTTCGCCGTCGCGGACGAGATCCGGTAGGCCTGCTCCAGCCGCTCCGGGTCGGGCGTGCGGTCGGCCGCGGTGAACGGGAACCCGTTGATCATGTCGCCCCGGTAGGCGGGCAGCGTCACGCCGTCGCGCGTCTCGGTGTCGCTGGAGCGCGGCTTGGCGTACTGGCCCGCCATGCGGCCCATCTTGACCACGGGCGTGCTCGCACCGTGGGTGAGCACCACGGCCATCTGGAGGATGGTGCGGATCTTGTTGCGGATGCGGTCGGCGTTCGCCTCGGCGAACGTCTCCGCGCAGTCCCCGCCCTGCAGCAGGAACGCCTCACCCCGGCCGGCGGCGGCGAGCCGCTCGGTCAGGGTGTCGGCCTGTGCGGGCACCACGATGGGCGCGGCCTGGGCCAGGCGGCCGGTCGCCGCCGCGAGTGCGGCGGCGTCCGGCCACGTGGGCTGCTGGCGTGCCTCCAGCGTGCGGAAGTGGTCCAGACCCGTGGGGCCCGTGGCCCGCCCGGCCGGATCGGTGACGGTGCTCATCGACGCGCCGCCCGCCGTGCCAGAGCCCGTGGTGCCAGTGGTGCCCGCACGGTGCTCAGTGCTCCGCCGGGGCGGCCGGCACGAGCGGCTGGCCGATGTCCGACAGGATCTGGCCGAACCACTCCTGCGAGACGTCGAACGCCTTGCCGCCGGCGATCCGCGGGAACGCGATCGCCTTGAGGCGGTCGCCGTCCTCCTCGTCGTGGCCGATGACGCCGGACTCGCCGCGCAGCGCGCACTCGACCGCGTAGTCCGTCATCGACTTGATCAGGCGCAGGTCGTCGCTGTTCGCGGCGGCGGCACGGGAGAAGTAGCCCGACTTCTGCACCATCGTCTTCTCGGCACCGAGCTTCTCCGCGAACTGCTTCGCGAACCACTGGCCCGGGTTGATCGTGTCGAGCTTGACGTGCCCGAACGGGTCCCGCTCCACGGTCTCGCCGGCCGCCTCGAGCTGCGCCACGATCTCGTGCATGCCCGCACCCTCCGACAGGAAGATGTTGACGTTGCCCTGGGTGTCCATGACCTCGCGCAAACGCTTGGCCTCGCCCTCGATGTCGATCTCGAGCTCGGGCAGGAACACGGCGTGCACGTCCCAGCGCTCGCGCGACAGGCCCAGGGCCGGCGCCCACTCCTGCTCGTCCAGCCACTCGCGGTAGGCCTTCGCCGTGGCCGCCGTGAGCCAGCCGCAGTGGCGGCCCATGACCTCGTGCACGATGAGCATGCGGGGGCCCACGCGGTTCTCGCCGATGATGTTGGCGGCGAACTTCGCGCCCTCCTCGGCGGCGGTCCACGCGCCGAGCGACTGCTTGATCGGCACCACGTCGTTGTCGATCGTCTTGGGCAGGCCCACGACGGTCAGCTCGTAGCCGTTCTCGTGCAGGTACGCGGCCAGGTCGGCGGCGGTGGTGTTGGTGTCGTCGCCACCGATGGTGTGCAGCACGTCCACGCCGTCGGCCTTGAGCTGCTCCGCGGCCACGTGCAGCGGGTCCTGGCCTTCCTTGACCAGGCCGCGCTTGACCGCGTCCTTGACGTTGGTGAGCTTGACGCGCGAGTTGCCGATCGGCGAGCCGCCGAAGCGGTGCAGGACGTGCGCCTGCTTGCGGGCCTCCTCGTCGATCTCGATCTTGTTGCCGGTCAGCAGGCCGTGGTAGCCGTGCAGGTAGGCAATGATCTCGATCTCGGGGTCGAGCTCGGTGTAACGCTCGATCAGGCCGCCGACCGACGACGACAGGCAGGGCGCGAAGCCGCCGGCGGTCAGCAGGGCCACACGACGAACAGCCATCGGAGGAGCACCTCTCATCAGGGGAGTTTCGCGGTGCCGCGGCCGGCGTTCGCCCGCGCGGCACCCTTCGTCGTCATCCTACTGACGGGCGGGGACGGCGCTCGGCACGTCCGGTGAATGAGCACCCGCGTCCCGCGGCGGCGCGGGCGTGCCATACTGCCTGCGAGCCTCCCGGCTGCCTCAAGGGCCCGGGAGGCTTTCTGTTATGACGACACGACTGATGATCCGGCCCACGACCCCTGCCGACCAGCCGCTGCTGGAGCGGCTCTGGCTCCTGTTCCGGCACGACATGTCCGAGATCTCCGGGGCCCTGCCCGACCCGAGCGGCCAGTTCCGCCGCGAGCGCCTGGACGCCGCGTTCACCGACCCGGGCTGGCGCGGGCTCGTCGCGCACCTGGAGGCCGACGGCGGCGCGCCGGCACCCGTCGGCTTCGCCCTGGTGCGCGGGCTGGACGGTCCGGCCCGCGTGCTCAGCTCGTTCTTCGTGGTCCGCGGGGCGCGCCGCGACGGCGTCGGACGGCGTCTCGCGGCGCACGTGCTGGCGAGCTTCCCGGGTCGCTGGGAGATCGCCTTCCAGGACGCCAACGTCCCGGCGGTGCGGTTCTGGCGCGGGGTGGCCACGGACGCCGTCGGGCAGGCGTGGACCGAGGAGCACCGCGCGGTCCCGGGCCGCCCGGACCTCCCCCCGGACACGTGGATCTGCTTCACCACTGCCACGCCCACCCCGGCATGAGTTCGGTCGGTTGCCGCGAGATCGGTCACTCCACGGACCGATCTCGCGACAACCGACCGAACTCGGCCTCCCGCCACACAGCAGGAGCCGGATGTCTCAGCCGATCAGGTGCAGGCTCTCCTTGTTCTTGTCCGCGTACAGGCGCTCGACGTCGGCGTCGAAGTCCTTGAGGAACACCGCGCGCTTCACGCTCTGCTTGGGCGTGAGGTAGCCGTTCTCGATGGTCAGGTCGCCGGACAGCACCGTGTACTTGCGGATCGACTCGGCCTTGGAGACGGCCTTGTTGGCGCGCTGCACGGCCTGGTCGAGCGCGGCGAGCACGTCGGGGTCCGTGCGGGCCTCGTCCACCGACAGGGCGGGCTTGCCGTGCATCTTGAGCCAGCCGGGCAGGCCCTCGGCGTCGAGCGTGATGAGCGCCCCGATGAACGGCTTGTTGTCGCCCACCACGACGCACTGGCTGACCAGCGCGTGCGCGCGGATCCGGTCCTCGAGGTTGGACGGCGCCACGTTCTTGCCGCCCGCGGTGACGATGATCTCCTTCTTACGGCCCGTGATGGTCAGGAAGCCGTCGTCGTCGAGCACGCCCAGGTCGCCGGTGCGGAACCAGCCGTCCTCGGTGAACGCCTCCGCCGTGGCGGCCTCGTTCTTGTGGTACGCGGTGAAGATGTGGTGGCCCTTGAGCAGGATCTCGGAGTCCTCGGCGATCCGGACGCCGCAGCCGGGCAGCTGCAGGCCGACCGAGCCGATCTTCGTCGCCGTGGGGCGGTTCACGCAAGTCGGGGCGGTGGACTCCGTGAGGCCGTAGCCCTCCAGCACCTTGAGGCCGAGGCCGCGGTAGAAGTGGCCCAGGCGCTCACCCAGGGGGCCGCCGCCCGACACCGCGAACTCGGCGCGGCCGCCGAGCCGGGCGCGCAGCTTGGAGAACACCAGCGCACTGGCGATCGCGTGCTGCAGGCGCAGCCCCAGCCCCGGGCCCGACGGCGTGTCCAGGGCACGCGACCAGGCGATGCCCGTCGCGGCCGCCCAGTGGAAGATCTTGGCCTTCCCGCCGGCCGCGGCCGTCTGCTCGGCCGTGTTGTAGACCTTCTCGAACACGCGCGGCACGGCGAGGATGAAGGTCGGCTTGAACTCGCCCAGCGCGTCCACCAGCGTGGTGGTGTCGCCCCAGTGCCCCGTGACCACGCCGCCCGCCACCGCGAGCACGTGGATGTAGCGCGCGAACACGTGCGCCATCGGGATGAACAGGAGGGTGCGTCCGCCGTCCTTGGCGAACACCTCCGGCACGGCCTCGACGGCGTTCACGGCGAGCGACGCGAAGTTGCGGTGCGTCAGCTCGGCGCCCTTGGGGCGGCCCGTGGTACCCGAGGTGTAGATGATCGTCGCGATGCTGTCGAGGTCCGCGAGACCGCGGCGCCGGGCGATCTCCTCGTCGGGCACGTCCGCCCCGTCGGCGGCCACCGCGTCCAGCGCGCCGTCGTCGATGACGAGCACGTCGGTCAGCAGCGGCACGGTGTCGCGGACCTCGGCGACCGTGGCGGCGTTGGCGGCGTTCTCGGCGAAGAGCAGCTTCACCTCGGCGTCGGACGCGATCCACTCGACCTGCTCGGCCGAGGACGTCTCGTACACGGGGACGGGGACGGCGCCGGCGGCCCAGACCGCGAAGTCCAGCACGGCCCACTCGTACCGCGTGCGGGACATGATGCCGACCCGGTCGCCCGGCTCGATGCCGCGGGCCACCAGGCCCTTGGCCACCGCGACCACCTGTGCGTCGAACTCGCCGGCCGTGACGACCCGCCAGGGCTCACCCTTGCCTGCGGGGACCTCCATCATCGGCTTGTCGGCGCCCTTGCCGACCCGCTCCGCGAGCACGTCGTTGAGGTTGGAGGTGGGGGGCAGCTCGATGAGGATCGGGCTGAAGATCTCGTCCATTCTGACTCCAGTGGCAGTACTGACCGTGCCTGCAAAGATACCGGGAAACGGACGCTGCGTGGTGCACCTGCGACGGTCGCTACCCTGGGTGTGCGCACCTTTGCGGTGCAACCCCCTTCCCGACGGTCCGTGCGGCCGTCGTGCAACGAGAGAACGTGAGGACGCATGCACGCCATCGGGGTCGACATCGGCGGCACGAAGATCGCTGTGGGAGTCGTCGACGAGGACGGCAACATCCTCGCCCAGGTACGGCGGGAGACCGACGCCGACGACGTCGCGAACATCGACGAGGCGATCGCCGACGCCTGCAACGAGCTCGTCAAGGAGCACGAGGTGGGCGCGATCGGGCTCGCCGCGGCGGGCTTCGTCAGCCCGGACCGGACGTCGGTGAACTTCGCCCCGAACATCGCCTGGCGCGAGTACCCGCTGGCCGCGAAGGTCGGTGCGCTCGTAGACGCCGACGTGCCGATCGTGGTCGAGAACGACGCGAACGCCGCCGGCTGGGCCGAGTTCCGGTTCGGAGCCGGCCGGGACGCCACCGACATGCTGATGCTGACCGTGGGCACCGGCCTGGGCGGCGCCGTCATCTCCGAGCGGGAGCTGGTGCGCGGCAAGTGGGGCATGGCCGCCGAGGTGGGCCACATGCGGGTGGTGCCCGAGGGGCACTACTGCGGCTGCGGGCACGAGGGCTGCTGGGAGCAGTACGCCTCGGGCAGCGCGCTGGAGCGCGACGCGCAGCACGCCGCCGTCGCGCGCGTGGACCAGGCGGCCCGCCTGCTCGAGCTGTCCGGCGGCGACCCGGCGAAGATCCGCGGCAAGATGGTGACCGAGGCGGCCCAGGAGGGCGACCCGCTCGCCGTCGAGCTGCTCGCCACGCTCGGCCGCTGGATCGGTGAGGGCTCGGCCTCCGTCGCGGCCCTGCTCGACCCGGAGCTCATCGTGATCGGCGGCGGCGTCGGCGCTGCGGGCGACCTGCTGCTCGGCCCGGTGCGCCGGGGCTTCGAGGCGCAGCTCTCCGCGATGGGTCACCGCCCGGTGGCGCAGATCGAGCTCGCCGAGCACGGCAACGAGGCGGGCATCGTGGGCGCGGCGGACCTGGCCCGCCGCTGAGCCCCACCCGGCACGCGCGGACGCTCAGGTCACCCCGGGTGACCTGAGCGTCCGCGTCTCAGACCACTGCGCCCGGGCCGTCGTCGTCCGGGTCGCGCTGGTGCGGCATACGCCAGACGAGCACACCCAGGCCGGCCACGAACAGGCCGAGGCCGATCTGCCCGACCAGCGGCGGGATGTCCAGCGCGGGCACCGCCGCGGACAGGATCATGCCGATCACGGCCAGCACCGGGACACCCACGACGAAGCTCCACGCCATGGTGAGCAGCGGGTCCCGGGACAGCAGCGGCGGCGGCTCCGGCGGCGTGAAGTGCGACTCCTCCTCCTCGAGCGCCTCCGCCTCGGGCGACAGCGGCCAGTCGCGCGGACCGCTGGGCGGGTTCGCGCCCGTACCGCCCGGTGCAGCCGGACCCTGGTCGCCCGAGCGCCCGCCACCGGTCCAGTCGCCGGCCGCCCAGCCGCCGTCGGTCCAGCCGGCAACGTCGCCCGCACCGCCCGGCCGCCCGCTGCCGGGCCGGCCGCCGCTCGGCCGCCCGGGGTCTCCCCCGATGTCGGCCCGAGCGTCGCCGACGGACTCCCCCTCGTCACCCGGCCGCGAAGTCTGAGAAGATTCGGCGGTCTTCCCCGGTCCGGCGGCCTCGCCGTCGGACCGGGACACGTCGATGTCGCCGAGCGTGGCGACGATGTCTGCCCAGCGCGAGGCCACGTCGTCGTCGCCCAGCTCCCGGGGGGTGTCGCCGGGCACGTCGTCGTCGCGGTCGTCGGTGTTCGATGCGGCCATGCGCACACTCTATTGTCGTCAGGGGGCCCGCGGGGTCGGGTCGTGAGGAGGAATCTTGTTCTACTGGGTGATGCGGAACCTGTTGGTGGGCCCGCTGCTGCGCCTCGCCTACCAGCCGTGGGTCATCGGGGCGCGGAACGTGCCGCGCACCGGCGCCGCGATCATGGCCAGCAACCACCTGGCGGTGATCGACTCGTTCATCCTGCCGCTCCTGATCCCGCGCCGGGTGACCTTCCTCGGCAAGTCCGACTACTTCACGGGCAAGGGCCTCAAGGGCAGGATCGTCGCCTGGTTCATGACCGGGATCGGCGTCATCCCCGTGGACCGCTCGGGCGGGGCCGCCAGCGAGGCGGCGCTGCGCACCGGCCTGCGGGTGCTGCGCGAGGGCAAGCTGTTCGGCATCTACCCCGAGGGCACCCGCAGCCCTGACGGCCGCCTCTACAAGGCCAAGACCGGTGTGGCCCGGATGGCACTCGAGTCGGGCGCACCGGTGATTCCCGTGGCGATGGTCGACACCGACGTGGCGCAGCCGGTGGGCCGCACGCTGCCGACGTTCATGCCGCTGGGCGCCGTGATCGGCGAGCCCCTCGACTTCAGCCGGTACAAGGGCATGGAGACGGACAAGTTCGTGCTGCGTGCCGTCGCCGACGAGATCGAGTACGCGATCCTCGCCCTGTCCGGCCAGGAGTACGTCGACGCCTACGCGGCCAGCGCCAAGGAGCGTGCGGCGCGAGGCGAGCCGCCGACCCCCAGCTCTGAGGAGGGCCCCGGCGGGCTGCCCCTGCCGGAGGTCGAGAAGCCGCGCCGGCCCGGGCGGCGCTGAGCCGGCTGACGGCGCCGGCCGTCCCCTGCCGTCGTCGGCCGGTCCCTGCCGTCGTCGGCCGGTCCCTGCAGGAGCGACACGTGCTCCCGCAGGTAGGTTGCAGACAGTAGACAAGATCTACTGTCTGCAACCCCTCCCCGCGGGGCACATCGCCCCGCCTCACCCGCCCGGTCGCCGGCCCGCTCCCTGGCGCCCGTCGGCACGGCCCCTCGGGACGAGCGGTGTCACGCGCGCCCCGCCGGCGGCGCCGTGGAGGCCCGCTGCACCAGGGTGGTCGCGAGCTCGGTGCGCAGCGTGTGCCCGCTGGCGGTGCGGGCCCGGTGCACGAGGTCGACGGCGGTGGCGCCCATCTCGGAGAGCGGCTGGCGCACGGTGGTCAGCGGCGGGTCGATCCAGGGCGCGACGGGCAGGTCGTCGAAACCGACCAGCGAGACGTCGCGGGGCACGGCCAGACCCGCCTCGCGCAGGGCCCGCAGCGCCCCGAGCGCGGTGTCGTCGCTGCTGGCGAAGATCGCGGTCGGCGGGTCGTCCAGCCGGAGGAGCCGCTGCGCACCCTCGTAGCCCGAGGTGACGCCGTAGGCCCCCACGTGCACCAGGTCGTCGTCCACGACGAGACCTGCCCGGATCATGGCGGCGCGGTAGCCCGCGAGCCGCGCGATCGCGTTGTCCTGCTCCAGCGCACCCGTGATGGTGGCGATCCGCGTGTGGCCGAGGGCCAGCAGGTGCCCCGTCGCCTCCAGCCCGCCCTGGAAGTTGGTCGCGCCGACGCTGAGCATGCCCTCGGGCGGCCGCTGCCGCGGGTCGACGACGACGAGCGGCGTCCCGGTGTCGGCCAGGGCGCGACGTGCCTCGGCGTCGGGCACGGCCACGATGCTCACCAGGCCGTCCGTGCCGCGCTCCAGCGCGTGCCGCACCCACGAGCTGCAGTCGTCAGGATCCGGCTCGACGGCCAGGACGACGTCCAGCCCGAGCCGGCGGGCGCCCGCGACGGCACCTCGCACCACGGCCTCGGACCAGGTGCCCTCGAAGTCGACGATGCGCACGTCGATCATGCCGGTGGGCTTGGCCGCCGGCGGACGGACCTCGTAGCCGTGCCGTTCCAGCACCGCGGTCACCTTCGCGCGGGTCGAGCCGGCGACGTCGGGCCGGGTGTTGAGGACCTTGGAGACCGTCGGGACCGAGACGCCCGCCTCGGCCGCCACGACGGCGAGCGGGGTGCGGGGCTGTTCCGTTGCCATGGGTCCTCCGACATTCTGCGAGCCACGTTTCCGAAATCAGGATCGTAGCGGATCCGCCGGAGCATCAGGCCACGAACCCCGGCAACAGGCCAGGACTGGGACGACCGTCCCGTTGACATGCCCGCACGGCACGTCTACTCTCCCGGCGTCTTTCCGAGATAGATCTTCGAAATTTCGAAGACGGCAGTCGCGGATCAACAAAGGAGTGATCGTGAACAGGACACCTCGCCTCGCCGCAGCGGCGACGGCGTCGACCCTCACGCTGGCCCTCGCCCTGACCGGGTGCGGGCGCAGCGACGAGGCCGGCACCACGACGGACGGCTCGACGGCCCTCACGGACGGCCCCGCCACGGGCACCGTCGAGGTCTGGGCCATGGGCACCGAGGGCGAGCTGCTGCCCGAGCTCGCCGAGCAGTTCGAGGCCGACAACCCCGACGTGACGGTCAACGTGACGCCGGTGCCGTGGGAGTCGTCGACCGAGAAGATCAACACCGCCATCGCGACCGGCGAGGTGCCCGACGTCATGCAGGTCGGCACCACCCTGGTGAGCGGATTCGTCGGGCTGGACGGCCTCGCCCCCACGCCCGAGGAGATCGACTCCGAGGCGTTCTTCCCGGGCGCCTGGGACACCACGGTGGTCGACGGCACCTCCTACGGCGTGCCCTGGTACGTCGAGTCGCGCGTGCTGTACTACCGCACGGACCTCGCCGAGGAGTCCGGCGTCGCGGCGCCCGAGGACTGGTCGGGCCTCACCGACTTCGCGGCCGGCCTGCAGGACGCCGGGGCCGACCACGGCATCGCGCTGCAGACCCGCGGCAACTCCACGGCCCTGATGTACCTGCCGTTCTACTGGCAGGCGGGCGGCGAGATCATGGACGACGCCGGCGAGTTCACGCTCGACAACGACGCGCAGGTCAAGGCGCTGGAGTACTACTCCTCGTTCATGCGTGACGGGCTCGCCCCGCCGGTGCTCGTCGAGGACGAGAAGGTGCAGAACTTCATCGACGGCAAGCTCGGGTCCTTCGTGTCGGGCCCCTGGGAGCGCGCCAACCTGCTGACCACGGCGGGCGACGACTTCGCCGACAGGTTCGGCGTGGTGCCGCTGCCGGCCGACGAGGAGACGGCCTCCTTCATCGGCGGCTCCAACCTCGCCGTCCTGGCGGACGCCGCCAACCCCGACGCCGCGTGGAAGTTCGTGCAGTTCGCCACCGACCCGGCCGTGCAGGTGGACTGGTTCGAGATCTCCAGCGACCTGCCCGCCGTCCAGGCCGCCTGGGACGACCCGGCCCTGGCCGACGACGACGCCGTGGCCGTCTACGAGGACGTGCTGACCACCGCGCGCTCGACCCCGGCGATCCCGACCTGGGCCGAGATCGAGCACGAGCTCGACCTCATCATCGAGCAGGTCATCGCCGGTGACGTCACGCCCGAGGACGCGGCCACGCAGATGCAGGACGCCGCGACCGCGATCGGGACGGGTCTGGACTGACCGTGGCCGTCTCCGCACGCCGCCGCCGCACGGGCCTCGCCGCCTGGGGCTTCGCGCTCCCGTTCACCGTGCTGTTCGCGGTGTTCCTGCTGGTCCCGGTCGCGTCCTCGCTCTACATGGCGTTCACCGACATGCGCGGGGCCGACCTGCGCAGCCCGTGGGCCGTCAACTTCGTCGGGTTCGACAACTTCGTCGAGGCGCTCACGGACCCGAAGTTCCAGCAGGCCGCCGGCAACACGCTCTACTTCGTCGGGGTGGCCATGCCGCTCACCCTCGCGATCGCGCTGCTGCTCGCGGTGCTGCTGAACTCGGGCCTGGTGTGGTTCCGGTCGGTGTTCCGCGTGGGCTTCTACGCCCCCGTGGTGACGTCGATCGTCGCGGTGGCGGTCGTGTGGCGGTTCCTGCTGCAGCCCGACTTCGGTCTGGTGAACTCCGCGCTCGGCGTGGTCGGGATCGACGGCCCGCGGTGGCTCACCGACGAGGCCTGGGCCATGCCGTCGCTCATCGTGATGGCCACCTGGCGCAACGTCGGGTACTCGATGGTGATCCTGCTCGCCGGCCTCCAGGGCATCCCCCGGGACGTGTACGAGGCCTCGGCGATCGACGGCGCTGGGCCGGTCCGCCAGTTCTGGTCCGTCACGGTGCCGCTGCTGCGGCCCACGCTGCTGTTCTGTGCGGTCATCACCGGCATCGGGTACCTGCAGTTCTTCGAGGAACCGTTCGTGATGACGCAGGGCGGACCCCTGGGCGCCACCAACTCGGTGGCGTACGAGATCTTCAACCAGTTCGGGTTCGGCAACTACGGCCTGTCCGCGGCCATGAGCTACGTGCTCTTCGTCGCGATCGTGATCCTGTCCTACCTCCAGTTCCGCCTGCTCAGGACGGAGAAGTGATGGCCGCCTCGACCCGGCCCCGCCGGCTGACCCCGCGCGCGATCCTGCTCAACGTGGCGCTCCTGGTGGGCCTCACCGCCTCCATCGGCCCGCTGGTGTGGATGGTCGTGTCCTCCGTCAAGCCGGAGGGCGAGATCCGGCAGTTCCCGCCCACGCTCGTCCCCGAGCAGCCGACGTGGTCCAACTACACCGAGCTGTTCGCCTCGCTGAGCTTCCCGCGATACTTCGCCAACTCGGTGGTCGTGGCCCTGGTCGTGACGATCGGGTCGGTGCTGTTCAGCGCCATGGTCGGGTACGCGCTGGCCAAGCTCGACTTCCCCGGCAAGCGGACGCTGTTCGCCCTGGTGATGGGGACGCTCATGGTGCCGGGGATGGTCACGTTCGTGCCGCTGTTCGTGCTGGTGGCCAACCTGGACCTCGTCAACACGTACGCGGCCCTGATCCTGCCGTTCCTGGCGGCGCCGTTCGGGGTGTTCCTCATGCGGCAGTTCATGCTCGACATCCCGGACGAGCTGCTCGACGCCGCGCGTGTCGACGGCGCGGGCGAGTTCCGCACGTTCTTCCGCATCGTGCTGCCGCAGGCGCGGCCGGCGCTGGCGACGCTCGGCATCCTCACGTTCCTCGGGTCCTGGAACAACTTCCTGTGGCCGCTCGTGGCCGTGCAGTCCGCCGACAGGTACACGCTGCCCGTGGCGCTGGCCCTGTACTCGACCGGCCAGAACACCGTGCAGTACGGCCTGCTGGTCGCGGGCGCCACCGTCATCGTGCTGCCCATCCTCGTCGTCTTCCTCGTCCTGCAGCGGCACATCGTGCAGGGCATCTCCACCACCGGCCTGAAGTAGGAGTTCTTCCGTGACCGAACAGATCACGCTGCCCACCGCCCCCGGCTTCCTGTGGGGCGCGTCCACCGCCGCCCACCAGATCGAGGGCGGCAACGTCAACAGCGACTGGTGGGCCAAGGAGCACGTCGCCGGGACGCTGTGCGCGGAGAGCTCGGGCGACGCCGTCGACAGCTACCACCGCTACCCCGAGGACATCGCCCTGCTGGCGGACGCAGGGCTGAACGCGTACCGGTTCTCGGTCGAGTGGGCACGCATCGAGCCCGCCGAGGGCGAGATCTCCCGGGCGCAGCTCGCGCACTACCGGCGCATGATCGACGCCTGCCTGGCGGCGGGCGTCACACCGGTGGTCACGCTGCTGCACTTCACGCTCCCCCGCTGGTTCGCCGAGCGCGGCGGGTGGTTCGCGGCCGACGCCGTCGATGCGTACGCCCGCTACGTCGAGACCGTCACCTCGATCCTGGCCGACGTGCGGCACGTGGTCACGATCAACGAGCCCAACATCACCTCGATGATGCTCGGCGCGAGCCGGCGCACCAACCTGGACGCCGCGGGCCTGGCGGCTCCCGACGAGGCCGCCTCCGAGATCCAGGCGACCGCCCACCGGCGCGCCGTCGACATCCTGCACGGGCTGGGGCACGTGCAGGCCGGGTGGACCGTCGCGAACCAGGTCTTCCAGGCGGCGCCCGGCGCCGAGGCCGCCCGGGACGCCTACGCCTACCCGCGCGAGGACTTCTTCCTGGAGGTCGCGCGCGACGACGACTTCGTGGGCGTGCAGAGCTACCTGCGCACCATCATCGGGGCCGACGGCGAGCCCGTCCCCTTCGGCGACGACGTCGAGAAGACGCTGACCGGCTGGGAGTACTACCCGCAGGCACTGGGCGAGGCGCTGGAGTACACGCACAAGATCACGGGCGGCGTGCCGATGATCGTCACCGAGAACGGCATGGCCACGGCCGACGACTCCCGGCGCATCGACTACACCCGGGGCGCGCTGGGTGGCATGGCCCGCGCGATGGCCGCCGGCTGCCGTGTCGAGGGCTACCTGCACTGGTCGCTGCTGGACAACTACGAGTGGATGAGCGGCTTCGCCCCGACGTTCGGGCTGATCGCCGTCGACCGCACCACGTTCGAGCGCACGCCCAAGCCCAGCCTCGCGTGGCTCGGCACGGTCGCCCGGACGGGCGAGCTGCCCGCCTGACGCCCGGACGCACCACCCCTGTCACGACTACGACGACGTAGAGGAGACACACCATGAGAAGACACCGGACCGCGGTCGCGGCGGCTGCCGTCGCCGCGCTCGCACTGACGGCGGTGCCCGCGAGCGCCGTCGACCGGACGGCGCCGGCAGCGAGCGCCGCCGTCGGCCTGGGGCAGGACGCGCCCCGGACGGACGGCACCGGCTCGGAGCGACGTGAGCTCCGTATCTGGGCCGCCGACACCTGGCGCTCGTTCGAGGCCATGGTCGACGAGGAGACGGGCCTGCCCGACGACAACATCGGCGGGGACCTGGACCCGGCCACCCGGGGCGGGTACACGTCGCCGACCAACATCGGCGCGTACCTGTGGAGCACGGTCGTGGCCCGGGACCTGGGGCTGATCGGGTCCCGTGAGGCGCACCGCCGTCTGGCCACCACGCTGGACACGGTCGCGGGGCTGGAGAAGCACGAGCCCAGCGGCATGTTCTACAACTGGTACGACCCGGCCACGGGCGCCAAGCTCGTGACGTTCCCCACGAGCGGCGACCCGGTCAAGCCGTTCCTGTCGAGCGTGGACAACGGCTGGCTCGCGACGGGTCTGCTCCTGACCGCGCGCGCCGAGCCGTCCCTGGCCCGTGCGGCGGACGCCGTCCGCGAGGACATGGACTTCGGCTGCTACTACGACCCGGCGCAGAATCAGATCCGGGGCGGGTTCTGGGACACGGACCCGCAGGAGACCGCGCCCGTGCCGGGTGACTACTGCGGCATGGGCACGGACGTCTGGTACACGGGCCACCACTACGGCGCTTTCAACACGGAGCCGCGCATCGCGTCGTACCTGGGCATCGCCGAGGGGCAGATCCCGGCGGAGCACTACTTCGGCACGTACCGCACGTTCCCCGACACGTGCGACTGGTCGTGGACCGAGACGCGGCCGGTCGGGCAGTGGGCCGAGCACCTGGGCGTGCCCGTGTTCGAGGGCGCGCTGCCGTACCGGGGCATGCGGGTGGTGCCGACCTGGGGCGGCAGCATGTTCGAGGCGCTCATGGTGCCGCTGTTCGTGCCCGAGGAGACGTGGGGACCGCGGTCGTGGGGCCGCAACCACCCGCTGTACGTGCGCGGGCAGATCGAGCACGGTATGCAGGAGGCCGACTACGGGTACTGGGGCTTCTCGCCGTCCAACGACCCGGCCGGCGGGTACCGCGAGTACGGCGTGGACCAGCTCGGGCTGGACGGGCCGGGCTACACCTCGGACCAGGAGCGCACGACGTTCGACCAGCCGTACGAGGGCTGCCGCGAGGGCTCGCCGGCGCCGACGGAGTACGGCGACGGCGTGGTGACGCCGCACGCGTCGTTCCTCGCGCTGCGCTACGCGCACGGTGACGCGATGGCCAACCTGCGCAACGTCGCCGCGGACTTCGACGCGTACGGCCCGGGCGGCTTCTACGACGCCGTGGCCGTGCGCAGCGGCCAGGTCTCCCAGCGCTACCTCTCGCTGGACCAGGGCATGATCATGGCCGCGCTCGGCAACGAGCTGGCCGACGACGCCGTCCGGCGCTACGTCTCCCGTGGCGACCTGGAGCGCGAGGTGCGACCGCTGATGGCCATGGAGACCTTCGCCGTCGGCCGCGACTGAACCCGCCCGCCGTGTCAGGCGCACGGGTCGCTCCGGTGACCTGTGCGTCTGGCACGCTGGATCTCCGCACCATCTACGAAGGGGTAGTTCCTTGGCCTCCGTCGACCTCGCGTCCCGCCTGGGGCGCACCGTGCTGTACCAGATCTACCCGCAGTCCTTCGCGGACGGCAACGGCGACGGGATCGGCGACCTCGCCGGCATCGCCGAGCGTCTGGACTACCTCGCGTGGCTCGGGGTGGACGCGATCTGGCTCAGCCCGTGCTTCGTCTCGCCGTTCGCCGACGCGGGGTACGACGTCGCCGACTTCATGACCGTGGCGCCGCGCTACGGCACCAACGAGGACCTGGCCCGGCTGACCGAGGAGGCCGGACGGCGCGGCATCTCCGTGCTGCTCGACCTCGTGGCCGGCCACACCTCGGACCAGCACCCGTGGTTCCGCGCGTCGGCCGACGACCCGGACGATCACCGGTTCGTGTGGAGCGACGTGCCCGCCGAGGGCTTCCAGCCCGGTCCGGGGAAGCGGGGCGGGTACTACAAGCCCAACTTCTTCCCCGTGCAGCCAGCGCTCAACTTCGGGTACGCCCGCACGGACCCCGCCGAGCCGTGGCGGCAGCCCGTCGACGCCCCGGGCCCGCTCGCCAACCGGGCCGCGCTGCGCGAGATCATGGCGCACTGGTTCGGCCTCGGCGTCGCGGGGTTCCGCGTGGACATGGCGGCGTCCCTCGTCAAGGACGACCCCGGCCACGTCGAGACCGGGAAGCTGTGGCACGAGATGCGCACCTGGCTGGACCGCGAATGGCCCGGCCGCGTGATCATCAGCGAGTGGGGCGACCCGCGGGTCGCCGTCCCCGCGGGCTTCCACGCCGACTTCTTCCTCCAGTTCGGCGGGGACGACGACGGCCTGCCCCTGCGCTCGCTGTGGAACAACGGCGCGGGCACGGTGAGCGAGTCCTGGGGCGAGCTCGCCCCGTGGGCCGGCGCGGACGGGGCAGGTGACGCCGCCACGTTCGTCACGGCCTGGCAGGCCGCCACCGACGCCATCGCGGCGACGGGCCGTGGCGGCGTGGTGGGCCTGCCGACGTCGAACCACGACTTCACGCGGTTGGTGGCGGGCCCGCGCGACGCCGAGCAGGCCCGCGTGGCACACGTGCTCACGATGACCTGGCCCGCCCTGCCGTCGGTCTACTACGGCGACGAGATCGGCATGCGGTACGTGCCGGGCACACCCACGCTGGAGGGGTCGCGGCTCGGCCCGGCCTACGACCGGGCCGGCTCGCGCACCCCGATGCAGTGGGGCGATCTGCCCGCGGACCCCTACGGCCCGGGCAGGCCCGCGGACTCGACGTACCTGCCGGAGGATCCCGACCCGGAGCGTCCCACGGTCGCCGCCCAGGTGGACGACGCCGGCTCGCTGCTGCGCCTGGTCCGTGACCTCATCGCGCTGCGCCACGACGACCCGCGCCTGGACGCGGCGGCGCCCGTCGAGGTGCTGGCCACCGGGTACCCCTTCGCGTACGTGCGCGGCGGCACGCTCGCCGTGCTGCTCAACCCGGGGAGTGCGGCGGTGCGGTTCCCGCTGGCCGGTGCCGCCGGCGGACGGCAGGTGCTCGCCCGGGGGTTCCGGGCGGAGGCGGACGACGGTGGAGCGGAGGTCGTGCACCTCGACGGCCACGGCTACGCCGTCCTCGACCTCGCGGTCGTGTAGCGCCCGACGCCACCTGGAACGCGCACCGGCCCGGTGCGCGTACCGGGTTAGCCTTGGCCCCGTGGAACTGATCCGGAAGGGCAAGGTTCGCGAGGTCTACGCGGACGGCGACGATGTGATCCTGGTGGCCTCCGACCGCGTGTCGGTGTACGACGTCGTGCTGCCCACGGCCGTACCCGACAAGGGCGCGATCCTGACCCAGCTCTCGCTGTGGTGGTTCCGGCAGTTCGCCGACCTGGTGCCCAACCACGTGATCAGCGAGGACGTCCCCGAGGAGTGGGCCGGGCGCGCCATCCGCTGCAAGAAGCTGTCGATCGTGCCGGTCGAGTGCATCGCCCGCGGTTACCTCGCGGGCGGCGGCCTGGACTCCTACAACGCCACCGGCACCGTGTCCGGCGTGACGTTCCCCCCGGGCCTGGTCGAGGCCGACCGGCTGCCGGAGCCCGTGTTCACGCCGTCGACCAAGGCGGACGAGGGGCACGACGAGTACATCTCCGTCGAGGAGATCGCCAAGGAGCTGGGCGCCGAGACCACGGACCGGCTCCGCGAGCTCACCCTGGCCATCTACGAGCGCGGCGCCGAGATCGCGCGCGAGCGCGGCGTCATCATCGCCGACACCAAGCTCGAGTTCGGGTTCGACGCCGACGGCGTGCTGACCCTCGCCGACGAGGTGCTCACGCCCGACTCCTCGCGGTTCTGGAAGGCGAGCGAGTACGAGCCCGGCCGCGGGCAGTGGTCCTACGACAAGCAGTTCGTGCGCGACTGGTCCTCGACCCTGACCGGCTGGGACCGCACCTACCCCGGCCCGGAGATCCCGGACGACGTCGTCACCGAGACCCGCGCCCGGTACGTGGAGATCTACGAGCAGCTCACCGGCGACCGCTGGGCCTGACCAGCTGAGTGCCGGCCACCTGTCGGTCCACGATCGGATCTTCGACAGGTAGCCGGCACTCGACAACGGCATGGCTCGAACAGACGTGTCAGTGTCTGCCGATAGCCTCTGGCCCGTGAGCACCACCGCATCCGCATACCAGGCGACGTTCGAGGAGCTCGGCACGCCGCTGCAGGAGGTGACCTTCGTCGTCGTGGACCTGGAGACCACGGGGACGAACACCAAAGAGGGCGGCATCACCGAGATCGGCGCGGTCAAGGTGCGCGGCGGCGATGTGCTGGGCGAGTTCCAGTCGCTGGTGAACCCGGGCCAGCCGGTCCCGGCGTTCGTGGCACGGTTGACCGGCATCACCAACGCCATGGTCGCCACGGCACCCGACATCGCGCTGGTGCTCCCGAGCTTCCTGGAGTTCGCGCGCAACACCGTGCTGGTGGCCCACAACGCCCCGTTCGACATCGGCTTCCTCAAGGCGATGTGCTCGCGGCTGGACTACCCGTGGCCGGGGTTCACGGTGGTCGACACCGTGCCCCTGGCCCGGCGCCTGGTCACACGCGACGAGGCGCCCAACCACAAGCTCTCCACCCTGGCGAACCTCTTCCACGCCACCGTCTCCCCCGACCACCGCGCCCTGGCGGACGCGCGCGCGACCGTCGACGTGCTGCACGCCCTCTTCGAACGGCTGGCGCCGATGGGCGTCACGCACCTGGAGGACCTCGCCACCGCCGCGGACCCCGTGCCGCCCGAGGTGCGCCGCAAGCGCCACCTCGCCGACGACCTGCCCGAGGCACCGGGTGTCTACCTGTTCCGCGGGCCGGGCGACGAGGTGCTGTACGTGGGCACGTCGGTGAACATCCGCAAGCGGGTGCGCTCGTACTTCACCGCGGCCGAGAAGCGACGGCGGATCACCGAGATGGTCCGCATCGCCGAGCGGGTCACGCCGGTCGCGTGCGCCACCCCGCTGGAGGCCCAGGTGCGCGAGCTGCGGCTGATCACCGAGCACGCCCCTCGCTACAACCGGCGCTCCAAGTTCCCGGAACGGCACTCGTGGGTGCGGCTGACCGACGAGGCCTATCCGCGCCTGTCGGTCGTGGCCGGCGTGGTGGCCGGGGCGGCGCACATCGGCCCGTTCGGGTCACGGCGTACCGCCCAGGAGGCGGTGCACGCCCTGCACGACGCCCTGAACCTGCGCCAGTGCACAGCCCGCATCCCGCTGGTCTCCCGCACGCCCGGCAGCCCGTGCGCCCTGGCCGGCATGGGCCGCTGCTCCGCACCGTGCGTCGCCACCGAGGCCCCTGACGCCTCCTACGCCGACGTCGCCGACGCCGCTCGCGCGGCCCTCACCGGCGACCCGGCTCCCGTGGTACGGGCGCTGTCGGACCGGATCGCCGCGCTCGCGCACCAGGAACGGTACGAGGAGGCCGGCGAGGTCACGCGGCGGCTGCGCGCCTTCGTGTCGGGCGCGCACCGCGCGCAGCGGCTGGACCCGCTGGCCCGGTGCGCCGAGCTCGTGGCGGCCCGTCCGTCCGGGATCGGCGACGCCCCCGGGCGCCCGGGCGGCTGGGAGATCGTCGTGATCAAGCACGGGCGGCTGGCGGCCACCGACGTCTCCGCACCGGGCGCCGACCCGTTGCCCCTGGTGACGGCGCTGCGTACCACCGCCGAGCACGTGGAACCGCCCGTCGCACCGGCACCGGCCGCACATCCCGAGGAGACCGACCTGCTGCTCGCGTGGCTCGACTCCCCCGGCGTGCGCCTGGTGCACGTCAGCGACACCTGGGCCTGCCCCGTACGCGCCGCGGGCGCGCACGCCGACCTGACATGGGCGTCCGACCGGGTCCGCACGGAGATCGACGCCACGCACCCGGCCACCGAGCACGACGACGACGGCGCGCGCCCGGCGCCCGGGAACGGACGCCAGGTGGATACGATGACGGCATGCTGACCGCGATCGTCCTCATCGACGCCGAGACGTCCCGCATCCCCGAGGTCGCGCAGGAGGTCGCGAACATCGACGGAGTGAGCGAGGTCTTCTCCGTGACCGGCAAGACCGACCTCGTCGCGATCGTGCGCGTGCCCGAGCACGAGCAGCTCGCGGGCGTGGTGTCCGACAGCGTGAACAAGGTGCCCGGCGTGCAGAACACCGAGACGCTCATCGCGTTCCGGGCGTACTCGAAGGCGGACCTGGAGCAGGCCTTCGCCCTGGGTCTCGACGACTGAACCACGACTGAACCGGCGAACCCCGGCCGCCCCTCACTCCCCCTTGCCGGCAGGCGCCCCGCTCCCCGCCGGTGCCGCGGGCTCGATCGCGGCGTGCCTGCCGTGCCCGTGCGCTGCGGCCACTTCCGCCGGGGTGACGGGCTCCACGCGGTCCTCGTAGAAGAACCGGGACACCCGCTGCCACCGCCGGTCCGACCGGTAGCCCTTGCGCCGCACGCCCCGCGAGTCGGTGAGAGGCGCGATCTCCAGCGGGGCGGGCGAGTCGTAGTTGACCCGCAGCCACCGCTCCTGCTCGTCGAGCGGGGCGTGCACCTCGACGTACTCACCGTTCGCGAACCGCACGATGCGGCCCGACTCGTGGCCGTGCAGCACCAGCTCGCGGTCCTTGCGCTGCAGGCCCAGGCACACCCGTTTGGTCACCCAGAACGCGAGCACCGGCCCGACGAAGAGCAGCACGCGCAGCACCCAGGTGATCGCGAAGATGGACAGCGAGAAGTGGGTCGCGATCAGGTCGTTCGTCGCGGCCAGCGCACAGACCATGAACGCGACGAACAGGGCCACGCCCGTGGCCGTCCGGACCGGCCGGTTGCGCGGCCGGTCCAGCACGTGGTGCTCGCCCCGGTCGCCCGTGACCCGGGCCTCGAGGAACGGCCACCCGAACAGCAGCGTGAACAGGATGCCCGGCACCACGATGGCAGGGATCAGCAGGTTCATGCTGAGCGTGTACCCGCCGATGACCCACTCCCAGCCCGGGCCCGGCATGAGCCGTAGCGCGCCGTCGACGAACAGGATGTACCAGTCCGGCTGCGTGCCCGCCGAGACCGGGGACGGGTCGTAGGGGCCGTAGTTCCAGACGTTGTTGATCGCCATGGTGGCGCCCATGAGAGTGAGCACGCCCGCGATGATGAAGAAGTTGCCGGTCATCTTGGCCACGTACACCGGCAGTGCGGGATAGCCCACGACGTTCCGGTCGGTGCGCCCGCCACCCGGGTACTGGGTGTGCTTCTGCAGCACCATGATGAACAGGTGCAGCGCGATGAGCGCGATCAGCAGTCCCGGGATCACGAAGATGTGCAGCGTGAACAGCCGCGGGATGATGTGCTCCCCGGGGAACTCACCGCCGAAGACCAGGAACGAGACGAACGAGCCGATCAGCGGGATCGACTTCACCACGCCGTCGATGATGCGCAGGCCGTTGCCGGACAGTACGTCGTCCGGCAGCGAGTAGCCCGAGAAGCCGGCCGCCAGCGCCAGGACGAGCATGGTGGCACCGATGATCCAGTTCACCTCGCGCGGCTTGCGGAACGCGCCGGTGAAGAAGATCCGGAACATGTGCAGCACGATCGAGCCCACGAAGATGAGGGCGGCCCAGTGGTGGATCTGCCGCATCAGCAGACCGCCGCGCACCTCGAACGACATCTCGACCGTGGAGCGGAACGCCGCGGACATGAGCTGGCCGTGCAGGGTGGCCGGGTGCTCGCCCTCGTAGCGCACCAGCGCCATGGACGGCTCGAAGAACATCGTCAGGAAGAACCCGGAGGCGATCAGGACGACGAACGAGAACAGGGCGATCTCGCCCAGCATGAAGGACCAGTGGTCCGGGAAGACCTTCCGCGCGAGCTGGTTGACCAGTGCACCGATGCTCGTGCGCTGGTCCAGGTAGTCGGCCGCCTTGCCGACGCCCGTCGTCGGACGCTGCTGCTGTGCCACGTCATCACCCCTGAGGTAGGAGACACGTGCCTGCCCGTACATGCCTCTCCAGTAGACACCTCGTCAGGCACTGCTTTCCACCCAGGACGACGATTCCACCCGCCGGTCCGTGACATGACAGATCCGGCGCGCCCGGTCGGGGGTCCCCGCGGGTGCGCCGGATCTGGTCAGGAGGTCAGGCGGACGGGACGACCAGGCCCGCCGTCTGCGTCTTGGCCCGCGCCAGGCGCTCGGAGACGTTGCTCCACGACACCAGGTTCCACCAGGCCTTGATGTAGTCCGGGCGCACGTTCAGGTAGTCGATGTAGTACGCGTGCTCCCAGCAGTCCAGCATGAGCACCGGGGTGAGCGCGAAGGGGATGTTCCCCTGCTGGTCGAAGAGCTGCACGACGACCAGCTTCTGACCCACCGAGTCCCAGGCCAGGACGGCCCAGCCGGAACCCTGCACACCCGCGGCGACGGCGGTGAAGTGCGCCTTGAACTTCTCGAACGAGCCGAAGTGCTCGTCGATCGCCGCGGCGATGTCACCGGTCGGCTCGCCGCCGGCCTCGGGCGCCATGTTCGTCCAGAAGATCGAGTGGTTGATGTGACCACCGAGGTTGAAAGCAAGGTCCTTCTCGATCTTGTTGACGTTTGCCAGGTTGCCCGACTCGCGGGCCTCCTCGAGCTGCTCCAGGGCAGTGTTCGCGCCCTTGACGTACGTCGCGTGGTGCTTGGAGTGGTGCAGCTCCATGATCTTGCCCGAGATGTGCGGCTCGAGCGCGGCGTAGTCGTAGGTCAGGTCAGGGAGCGTGTAGACAGCCATTGCTGAGGTACCTCCAGGATCGGTCCGCGCACCGGACGGAGCGCGGGTCATGCCGCCGTCCTGGCCGTGCGCCGCAGTGGTGCCCGGCGGGACGGCAATGGCCCGTGTCCCCGGCCGCAGACGCGGACCGGGAGACACAGGCCATCGCTTGGTGTCGCAGGTCGCTCAGTGCTCCCGCGAGGAGCTGCCGGCGCCGGCCTCGACGGACGGGCGCTCGGACTCGCCCAGCTCGTCGTGCTCACCGTGCGAGTGCGCGGCCTCCAGCTCGGCGGGCGTGACGGGCTCGACGCGGTCCTCGTAGAAGAACCGGGACAGACCCTGCCACCGCTTGTCGGACGCGTACCCCTTGCGCTTGACGCCACGGGCGTCGGTCTTCGGCTCGATGGTCAGCGGCGCGGGTGCGTCGTAGTTGACGCGCAGCCAGCGCTCCTGCTCGTCGAGCGGGGTGTGCACCTCGATGTACTCGCCGTTGGCGAACCGCACGATGCGGCCCGACTCGTGGCCGTGCAGCACCAGCTCGCGGTCCTTGCGCTGCAGGCCGAGGCAGATGCGCCGGGTGACGTAGTACGCGAACACCGGCCCCACGAAGAACAGGACTCGGAACACCCATGTGATCGCGTTGATCGACATCGCGAAGTGCGTCGCGATGAGGTCGTTCGACCCGGCCAGGGCCAGGATGATGAACGCCGTCAGGAACGCGACGCCCAGGCCGGTGCGGGCCGGACGGTTGCGGGGGCGGTCGAGCACGTGGTGCTCACGGTCGTCGCCCGTCACCTTCGCCTCGACGAAGGGGTAGACGAACAGGAACGTGAACAGGATGCCCGGGACGACCACGGCAGGGACCAGGACGTTCAACGGCAGGGTGAACCCGCCGATGACCCACTCCGTGCCTTGTCCCGGCATCAGGCGCAGCGAGCCCTCGAGGAACAGCATGTACCAGTCCGGCTGGGCACCCGCGGACACCGGTGACGGGTCGTACGGGCCGTAGTTCCAGACGTTGTTGATCGCCATGGTGGCGCCCATGAGGGTGAGCACGCCCGCCACGATGAAGAAGTTGCCGGTCATCTTGCCGACGTACACCGGCAGCGCCGGGTAGCCCACGACGTTCTTGTCCGTGCGGCCGCCACCCGGGAACTGGGTGTGCTTCTGCAGCACCATCAGGAACAGGTGCAGCGCGATCAGCGCCAGGAGGATGCCCGGGATCACGAAGATGTGCAGCGTGAACAGACGCGGCACGATGTGGTGGCCCGGGAACTCCCCGCCGAAGATCAGGTACGACAGGAACGAGCCGACCAGCGGGATCGACTTGACCACGCCGTCCGTGATGCGCAGGCCGTTGCCGGAGAGCACGTCGTCGGGCAGCGAGTAGCCGGTGAAGCCGGCGGCCAGGCCGAGGATCATCAGGAGCAGGCCGACGACCCAGTTGATCTCGCGCGGCTTGCGGAACGCGCCCGTGAAGAACACGCGCATCATGTGCACGACGATCGAGGCCATGAAGATCAGCGCCGACCAGTGGTGGATCTGCCGCATCAGCAGACCGCCGCGCACCTCGAACGACATGTCGAGGGTCGAGGCGAACGCGACCGACATGAGCTCGCCGTGCATGCTTGCCGGGTGCTCACCCTCGTACCGGGTCAGTGCCATCGAGGGCTCGAAGAACATCGTCAGGAAGAACCCCGACGCGATCAGGACGACGAACGAGAACAGGGCGATCTCGCCCAGCATGAAGGACCAGTGGTCCGGGAAGACCTTGCGCGCGAACTCCTTGACGGCCACGCCGATGGAGGTGCGCTGGTCCAGGTAGTCGGCCGCCTTGCCGACCGTCGTCGTCGGCTTGGCCGGTGCCTCGCGCTGGGTGTCGTGGGTCGCGGTGCTCACTTCAGGCGCTCCCAGAAGCTCGGGCCGATGGGCTCGGCGAAGTCGTCCTGCGCCACGAGGTAGCCCTCGTCGTCGACCGTGATCGGCAGCTGCGGCAGCCGCCGGTTGGCCGGGCCGAAGACGACCTTCGCGCTGTCGGCGATGTCGAACGTCGACTGGTGGCACGGGCACAGGAGGTGGTGGGTCTGCTGCTCGTAGAGCGCCACCGGGCACCCCACGTGCGTGCAGATCTTCGAGTAGGCGACGATGCCCTCGTGCGACCAGGTCTCGCCCTCCGGCGACTGGTCGGTCCGGAGGTCCTCCGGGTTGAGGCGGACCATCAGGACCACGGCCTTGGACTTCTCCGTGATCCACTCGTGGGTCTCGCGGAACTCCTCGGTCGTCTCCGGGATCACGTGGAAGACCGAGCCGACGGTGACGTCGGAGGCCTTGATCGGCCGGCCCGACGGGTCGATCGCCAGGCGCGTACCACGGGTCCACATCGTGTGCTTGAACTTCGAGATGTTCCAGTCGCCACCCACAGAGCCGATCAGCGGGACCGCGATCGCCAGCGGGAAGAGGGCCAGGGCACCGAAGAACGCACCCTTGAGCACACCGCGGCGGCCGATGACGCCGGAGTCCGCGAGGCCCTCGTTCATGTCCCGGATGGCCGTCTCGCGCGCCTCGCCCTGCGTGGCGAGCGTGTGACGCTCCTGGACCAGCTCACGGTCGCCCATGAGGGTCTTGGCCCAGTGGATGCCGGCGACGCCGATGCCCAGCAGGGACACGGCGAGGCCGAGGCCGATCAGCAGCGTCGACAGCCGGACGCCCGCCGTCGTGCCGTCCGGCGGCACCATCACGTACGCCACGATCGAGCCGATCGTGCCGAGCACCGAGAGGGTGAACAGGAGGGTGACCGTCCGCTCGGCCCGCTTGGCGGCCCGCGGGTCGGTGTCGGTGAGGCGGTGCTTGTGCTCCGGCACGCCCGGGTCGGGGAACCGGTCGGAGGGCACCACGGCGTTGCCTGCCTGCGGGGTGACCGTCACCTCGCGCGAGGCGTCGGCCGGGGGGTTCTGGTTCTCGCTCACGAGGACTTCGCTCCGATCCACACTGCGGCGCCGATGAGCAGGCCGAGGCCGATCGCGAAGGCCCACAGACCCTCGGACACCGGACCGAGGGCGCCGAGCGCGTTGCCGCCCGCCGAGCCCTCGCGCTGCTCGACGAGGAACGCGACGATGTCGCGCTTCTCGTCCGGCGTGATGTTCGCGTCGTTGAACACCGGCATCGACTGCGGGCCGGTCTGCATGGCCTGGTAGATGTTCCGCTCCGACGTCTCCCACAGCGCGGGGGCGAACTTGCCCTCCGACAGCGCGCCACCCGCGCCGACGGCGTTGTGGCACATGGCGCAGTTGGTGCGGAACAGGGCCATACCGTTGGCGGCGTCACCCTGCGTGGCATCGACCTGGTCGTCCGTGGGGATCGCCGGCCCGGCGCCCAGCGAGGCGACGTACGCCGCCAGGGCCGCGGTCTGCTCCTCGTCGAACTGCGCCGGCTTGGCGCGCGCCTGGGGGCCGTTCATCTGCATCGGCATGCGGCCGGTCGACACCTGGAAGTCGACGGAGGCGGCGCCGACGCCCACCAGGGAGGGCACGCCGTCGGTACCCTCCGCGTTCGCGCCGTGGCAGGTCGCGCAGTTGGCCTGGAACAGCTTCTTACCGGTCTCGATGTCCGCGGTGCTGACGGTCTCGGCCTTGGCCGTGCTCGGAGCCAGGGCGGCGTAGATGCCACCCGTGGTCAGCAGCGCCAGCAGCAGGAGCACGACCGGCGCCAGCCGGTGGTGCCTGCGGGCGGCGAGTGCCTTCACGAAAATGTCCTCGTCTCGCTGAGTGATTGAGCTTCTCTGTCTTGAACCTATGCCACCGCACGGGCCCTGGCGCACGCGGCACCCCGCAGGGCGTCCGCAGCGCGGGTCACTGCAGCAGGTAGATCACCGCGAACAGCGCGATCCACACCACGTCGACGAAGTGCCAGTAGTAGGACGTGACGATCGTGGTGGTGGCCTCGTGGTGACCGAAGCGCTTGGCGGCGAACGAGCGGCCGAGCACGAAGAGGAACGCGATCAGGCCGCCGGTCACGTGCAGGCCGTGGAAGCCGGTGGTCATGTAGAAGACCGAGCCGTACGCGCTGGAGGAGATGGTCAGCCCCTCGTGGACCAGCTCCGTGTACTCGAAGATCTGGCCCCCGATGAAGAACGCGCCCATCAGGTAGGTCATCGTCAGCCACTCGTGCATGCCCCACTTCCAGAACTGGAAGATGTTGCCGGAGCGCGACGGCTTGAACTCCTCCGCCTTGAAGACCGCCCACTGGCAGGTGAACGAGGACAGCACCAGCACGATCGTGTTGATCGTCGAGAAGGTGATGTTCAGCTTGTCCGCCTGCGCCGCCCACTCCTCGGCCGGCATGGTCTGCCGGACGGTGAAGTACATCGCGAAGAGCGCTGCGAAGAACATGAGCTCACTCGCGAGCCAGACGATCGTCCCGACCGAGACCGGGTTCGGACGATTGACTGTCACATGCTGGTGCGTGGGGGTGGCTGCAGCCGTTGCGGTCGACACGACAGCCATTATGGCCGACGTTCGGGTGTCCCGAACGCCGAACCGTCACAGACGCTCGCGTCGAATCTCACAAAGTCCTTCCAACGCCCTACCTGCGGCGTCTCTTGCTGACGCGATCCAGCAGAGTGCCATGAAAAGGCGTCGGACAGAACTGCCGCCGGGGCGGGGACTGTGCCACGATCGACGCATGACCGGCATGACGACGGATGTGACCAGCGCAGCGGCGAACGGCGTGACGGCGTCGAGCCCGCGCATCCTCCTGTACAGCGACGACCGCACGGTGCGCGAGCAGGTGCGCCTCGCCGTCGGCCCGCGCCTGCGCGCGGGCGCGCCCGACATCGAGTGGAGCGAGGCCGCGACCCCCGCCGCCGTGGTGGACCGCGCCGACCACGAGACGTGGGACCTGCTCGTCCTCGACGGCGAGGCCGACCAGGCCGGCGGCATGGGCCTGTGCCGCCAGCTCAAGAACGAGATCTACGAGTGCCCGCCCGTGCTCGTCCTCACCGGGCGCCCCCAGGACGCGTGGCTCGCCACGTGGTCCCTGGCCGACGGCGTCGTGTCCCGTCCGCTGGACGCCATCACGGTGCAGGCGGCCGTCGCGAAGCTGCTCGCCCCGGGGACCGGCGCGTGAATCTCGAGGCACCCACCTGGTCCGGTCTCCTCGCCGGGCTGATGACCGGCACCGACCTGAGCCAGGCGGAGGCCACCTGGGCGATGGACCGGGTGATGACCGGCGAGGTCTCCCCCGTCCAGCTCGCGGGCTTCCTCGTGGCGCTGCGGGCCAAGGGCGAGACCGTCGACGAGCTCGCGGGCCTGACCGACTCGATGGTGCGGCACGCCACCCACATCGAGGTGCCCGGCCCGTCGGTGGACATCGTCGGCACCGGCGGCGACCGCGCCCACACCGTGAACATCTCCACGATGGCCTCCATCGTCATCGCGGGCGCCGGGCTGCGCGTGGTGAAGCACGGCAACCGCGCGGCGTCGTCGTCGTCGGGCAGCGCGGACGTGCTGGAGGAGCTCGGGATCCGGCTGGACCACACGCCGGAGCGCGTCGCGCAGATCGCGCGCGAGGCGGGCATCACCTTCTGCTTCGCCATGGTGTTCCACCCGTCCATGCGGCACGCGGGCGTGGCCCGCAAGGAGCTGGGCGTGCCGACGGCCTTCAACTTCCTCGGCCCGCTGACCAACCCCGCCCAGCCGCGCGCGGCCGCCGTGGGGTGCGCCGACGCGCGGATGGCGCCGCTGATGGCGGGCGTGTTCGCCGAGCGCGGCAAGTCGGCGCTCGTGTTCCGCGGCGACGAGGGCCTGGACGAGCTCGCGGCCACGGCGGGCGCCACGGTGTGGGAGGTGTCGGACGGCGCGGTCACCTCCCACCGGATCGACCCCGCGTCCGACCTCGGTCTCACGCGCATCAAGGTCGAGGACCTGCGCGGGCAGGACGCGGCCTACAACGCGGGCGTCGCCCGTGCCCTCCTCGCCGGTGAGGCGGGTCCGGTCCGCGAGACCGTGCTGCTCAACGCGGCCGCCGGCCTCGTGGCCGACGGATCCCTGCCCGGTACGGACACCGGGTCGCTCGTGGAGCGTCTGCGGGCCGGCATCGACCTCGCGGCGCAGGCCGTGGACTCGGGCGCGGCACAGGCCACGCTGGACCGGTGGGTGGCGGCGAGCCGCTAGCCGAGACCGCCGAGGGAGAACGGCGGCGAGACGGAACGGGGGCCCGAGCGCTGGTCAGCGCTCGGGCCCCCGTTCCGTCTCGGCGGGAGTGCGATCAGTGCGAGTGGATACCTCGCGAGAACTCGAACACCCAGCCCACCAGCGCGATCACGGCCACGCAGAAGCCGATGTAGAGCACCCACCAGCCCACGGCCAGGCCGAGGAAGCAGATCGCGGCCGATCCCGCGATCGCCAGCGGCCACCAGCTCCACGGCGCGTACACGCCCTGGTCGCCCGCGGCGTCCTCGATGTTGCCGTTCGGGTCGTCCTCCGGGCGGGCGTCGATGCGGCGGGCCGTGAGGGCCAGGTACGCACCGATCATCGCCACCAGGCCGCCCACGAGCGGCATGCCGAGGAAGCCGACCGGCTCGGTCCAGTCCGTCATGAAGCCGTAGACGATGCCGGCCCCGACGAAGATGGGTGTCCCCCAGAGGAACAGCCGGGTCTCGATCTTCACTTGCTGGTCCCCTCGTCCGGCGTGTCAACGATCGTCGTGCTGCTCTGACCCGACTCGCCGCCGCCGTCCGCGGTGCGCTGCTGGGCCTGGGTGTCCTGGCCCCGCCGGTCGGCCTCGCCGTAGATGTTGTCGAGCACACCGCGGTCGTACTCGGGGCGCTCCATGGCGACCACCTCGGGGTGGTGCAGGTCGAACGCCGGCGACTCCGAGCGGATGCGCGGGAGCGAGGCGAAGTTGTGCCGCGGCGGCGGGCAGGACGTGGCCCACTCCAGGGAGCGGCCGTAGCCCCACGGGTCGTCCACGGTGACCTTCGGCGCCTTGCGCGCGGTGACGTAGACGTTCCAGAGGAACGGCAGCGTCGAGGCGGCGAGGATGAACGCACCGATCGTCGACACCTGGTTCTCCCAGGTGAAGCCCTCCTCGGGCATGTAGTCGGCGTAACGGCGCGGCATGCCCTCGACACCCAGCCAGTGCTGGATCAGGAAGGTCGTGTGGAAGCCCACGAAGAGCAGCCAGAAGTGCAGCTTGCCCAGCCGCTCGCTCAGCATCTTGCCGGTGAACTTGGGCCACCAGAAGTAGAAGCCGGCGAACATCGCGAACACCACGGTGCCGAAGACCACGTAGTGGAAGTGCGCCACCACGAAGTACGAGTCGGAGAGCTGGAAGTCCAGGGCCGGGCTCGACAGGATGATGCCCGTCAGGCCACCGAAGAGGAATGTCACCAGGAAGCCGATGGACCAGAGCATCGGCGTCTCGAAGGTGAGTTTCCCTCGCCACATCGTGCCGATCCAGTTGAAGAACTTCACGCCGGTCGGCACGGCGATGAGCATCGTCATGAACGCGAAGAACGGCAGCATGACGGCGCCGGTCACGTACATGTGGTGCGCCCACACCGTCACCGACAGGGCGGCGATGGCGATGGTCGCGTACACGAGGCCCGTGTAGCCGAAGATCGGCTTGCGGCTGAACACCGGCAGGATCTCCGAGACGATGCCGAAGAACGGCAGCGCGATGATGTACACCTCAGGGTGCCCGAAGAACCAGAACAGGTGCTGCCAGAGGATGGCGCCGCCATTCTCCGGGTTGAAGATCTGCGCGTCCAGGCGCCGGTCCGCACCGAGTGCGAACAGGGCCGCGGCCAGCGGCGGGAACGCCATCAGGATCAGCAGGCTGGTGATCAGCGTGTTCCACGTGAAGATCGGCATCCGGAACATGGTCATGCCCGGCGCGCGCATCGTGATGATCGTGGTGATGAAGTTGACGCCACCGAGGATCGTGCCGAAACCGGCCAGCGCCAGGCCGAACACCCAGAGGTCTCCACCCAACCCTGGACTGTAGGTGGTGGTCGACAACGGCGCGTACGCGAACCACCCGAACGAGGCGGCACCCTGCGGGGTGAGGAAGCCGGCCGTCGTGATGAGGCCGCCGAACAGGAACAGCCAGTAGGCGAACATGTTCAGTCGCGGGAACGCGACGTCGGGCGCGCCGATCTGGAGCGGCATGATCACGTTCGCGAAGCCCGCGAAGAGCGGGGTCGCGAACAGCAGCAGCATCACGGTGCCGTGCATCGTGAAGAGCTGGTTGTACTGCTCCTTGCTCTGCACGAGCTGGATGCCCGGCTCGAAGAGCTCGGCGCGGATCAGCAGCGCCATCAGGCCGCCGATGCAGAAGAAGATGAACGACGTGATCAGGTAGAGGTACCCGATCGTCTTGTGGTCAGTGGAGGTGATCCACTTGACGATGGTCCGGCCGAGCGACTGTCGCCCGGGCGCCAGGCCCGGGACCAGCTCGGTCGTGGTCGCTGCGGCCATCAGTGCCCAGCCTCCTCTTCTTCGGTTGCCGCCGGCGTGTCCACCGGGCCGGCGGTGCGGGCGAGGTCCATGCCCAGCGAGCCGGTCTGTCCCTTGGCGGCGAGCTCGGCCATGTGGGCGTCGTACTCCTCGGCCGACACGACCTTCACGTTGAACAGCATGCCCGAGTGGAACTCGCCGCAGAGCTCGGCGCACTTGCCGGCGTAGGTGCCCTCGCGGGTCGGCGTCACCTGGAAGGTGTTGGTCCGGTTCGGGATCATGTCCTGCTTGTACAGGAAGGCAGGGATCCAGAACGAGTGGATGACGTCACGCGACTCCAGCGTGAACTCCACGGTCTCGTTCACCGGCAGGTACAGCGTCGGGAAGGACGTCGAGGTCCCGACCGCGCCGTCGACCTGGTCCTCGGCGGTGAGGCTGCCGGGGTCCGCCTCGTGCTCGCCGTAGTCGTAGACGTCGGCGTCGAGGTAGTTGAAGTCCCAGCTCCACTGCTTGCCGACCACCTGGATGTGCTCGGTCGCGGTGCCGTCGACGGTCTGGATCTCCGTCATGTCCCGGTCGGTGTACCAGAACAGCACCAGCACCATGATCAGCGGCACGGCCGTGTACATGAGCTCGAGCGGCAGGTGGTAGCGCGTCTGCACCGGGAGCTGGTGGTCGTCCTTGCGCTTGCGGTAGGCCGCGATGCACCACAGCATCAGGCCCCACGTCACGATGCCCACCGCGAGGGCGGCGATCCACGAGCCCACCCACAGGTCGGTGATGCGTCCGGTCTGGTTAGTCACCTCCCCGTCGCTGTAGCCGGGCAGGTATCCGCGCTGGACGGATTCACTGGCGCAGCCCGTGGCCAGCACTGCGACGGCGACGGCGAGTGCCGACGCGCGCAGGATGGCCCGCCGGGTGCGGGTAGGTGGCTTCGAGTGCAAGGGAGGCCTTTCACGTCTCGTCCGGCGCGTCGCACCGGTATCCTCCCGAGCTCCACGCAGAACCTTCGTCCTCGATGAGATGCAGCCTAGCGCGCTCCGGGGCCTGATGATGCCCGGAAGGCCCCCTCCCGGACGTGACGCACTCCGCACCCGGGGCGCCCATCGACGCTGTTCAGGACACGCACCCAGGTCGTGTCAGAACGATGGCGGCGGCGGGCGGACGGGGCCGGGTGCGAGGATCAGGTGTCGGTGGCGGTGACGGACCACGTCCCGCCGTCGTCCCAACGACATCCGGGCGCCGGAACGCGTCACCGGGCCGCGGGCCAGGCACCGCACGGCCCGGTACCCAGGAGCAGGAGGACATGTGAGCCACGCCACCCCGGGCACCCCCGGCCGGGTGCACCTCGACAACGGCGGGCGCGCCCCGTGGCACCCGCTCGCGCGGCAGGCGTTCGAGCAGGCCCTCGGCGACGGGTGGGCCGACCCGCGCCGTCTGCACGCCGAGGGCCGGCGCGCCGCGCGGCTGCTGGACGGCGCCCGCGAGGCGATCGCCGCGGTGCTCGGCGCGCGCACGCAGGAGGTCCACCTCACCCCGAGCCACACGGCCTCGCTCCACGCGGCCGTCGCCGCGGCCGCCGCCGCGCGGCACCGCGTGGGGAGCACGGTCGTCGCGAGCGCCGTCGAGCGGGCCGCGGTGCTGCACGCGGCGGAGCACGCCGGGGGCGGCGCGGGGGCCTCGGCTCCCGCAGGCGGGCCCCTCGTCGTACCGGTCGACCGGCACGGGCGGGTCGACGCCGGTGCGATGGCCGAGGCCGTCCGCGGACCAGGCGTCGCGCTGGCCGCCCTGCAGCACGCGAACGGCGAGGTGGGCACGCTCCAGCCCGTCGAGGCGGTGCACGAGGCCGCGCGCGCGGCCGGCGTCCCCCTCCTGGTCGACGCGGGCGCGAGCGTCGGCCACGTGGCGGTGCCCGGCACCTGGGACCTGCTCGCCGCGGACCCCGCCGACTGGGGCGGTCCGGCCGGCGTGGGGGTGCTCGCGGTACGGCAGCGGGTCCGGACGGCGGCGGTGGGCCCGGAGGACGAGGACCCGTGGGCGCCCGGTGGCGTGAGCGTGCCGCTCGCGTTCGCCGCGGCCGTGGCGCTCCAGGCGGTCGAGTCCGACCGCGCAGCGCAGGAGGCCCGCCGCCGGGCGCTGGTGGAGCGCGTGCGGGCGCAGGTGGCCCGCATCCCCGACGTCGAGGTGGTGGGCGACCCGGCGGACCGGCTCCCCCACGTCGCCACGTTCTCGTTCCTCTACGTGGACGGCGAGGCGCTCGTGACGGAGCTGGACCGGCAGGGTTTCGCGGTGGGTTCGGGCTCGGCGTGCACCGCGAGCACCCTGGAGCCGTCGCACGTGCTGGCGGCCATGGGGGTGCTCACGCACGGCAACGTCCGGATCGCCCTGGACCGGTCCACGACCGAGGACGACGTGGACCGGTTCTGCGCCGTGCTGCCGGAGGCGGTGGCGCGGGTGCGGGAGATGCTCGGCGTCGGCGGCCTGTGAGACCCGTGCCGGACCCGGGGGCCACTAGAGTGGCCGGTGTGTCTGACACGCTGGTGGACGCTCGCGGGCTGCGCTGCCCGCTGCCCGTGATCCGGCTCGCCGCGGCCGCGCGGGGGCTGCCCGCGGGCACCGAGCTCACGGTGCTGTCGACCGATCCTGCCGCGAGGCTCGACGTCCCTGCCTGGTGCCGCATGCGCGGTCACGAGCACGTCGCCACCGTGGAGCACCGGGCCGAGGGTACCGACCGCAACATCCCCGGCGCCGGGGATGTTGCGGGTGACGGCTCGGCCTCCGGCGACGAGGCGTGGACGGGCTGGGCGGTCACGGTCCGCCTCGGCTGAGCCGGCCGGCACTCCTGTCGCAGGCCCGGTGCGCCGACCCGCCGGAACGTCCTGCCGGTCCACCCATCCCGAGTTCGGTCAGCTGCACGCGCTGGCGCCTTGTCTTCGGTCGGTTGCCTCCGGATCGGTCCGTCGATGGACCGATCCGGAGGCGACCGACCGAAGACCCGGTCCGGGCCCCGTCAAGCGACCGACCTCAGTCCGGCGGACGACCCGACACCCGGCCAGCACCCCCTGACGACGTCGGGCCGGTCACCGCGACGGTGACCGGCCCGATGCCGTACGAAGAACTGCGATGCAGGGAGCCTCGATCAGGAGAACGACCCGCCGCAGGCGCATGCGCTGCCCGCGTTCGGGTTGTCGATCGTGAAGCCCTGCTGCTCGATCGTGTCCTTGAAGTCGATCGTGGCGCCCTCGAGGTACGGCACGCTCATCTTGTCCACGACGACCTCGACGCCGTCGTAGTCCCGCAGCGCGTCCCCGTCGAGCAGGCGCTCGTCGAAGTAGAGCTGGTAGATCAGCCCGGAGCAGCCACCCGGCTGCACCGCGACGCGAAGGCGCAGGTCGTCGCGGCCCTCCTGCTCGAGCAGGCTACGGACCTTGCCCGCGGCGACGTCGGTGACGTTGACGCCGTGGGTTGCGATGTCCGTGGTGGTGTCGGTCATGTCATCTCCCGATCGTGTTCGACATACCCGTAGTCGATCTTTCAGCGGTGCCAACCCATCGGATCGTCCGTCTGTTCCCGCTACCGGTTGTTCCCTTGGATCGTACGCCTCCGGGCCGCCCGGGCCACCATGCGTCCGTGGTCGCGCGTGTCCGCACGGTGTGTCGTGGGTTCACCCGGTCCAGGCGGGCGTCCAGGTCCGGGCGACGCGGCCCACGTCGCCGCCGGCGAGCTCGTGCACGCCGCTCAGGCCCGCGGTGGACCACTCCCGCCTGGTCACCTCGCTGCGCTCCGTGAGGACCACGACGGGCACGGCGTGCGGCGCGGCCGCTGCAGCCGCCTCCACGACCACCCCGCGCCGGAGCGCCTCGCCGTCCAGCCGCGTGACGTACGCCACGACCACGTCGGCGTCCCCGGCCGCACGGGCAAGCGCCGCTCCCTCGGCGGGAGGCAGCGCGGACGGCGCCGGGCCGGGCGCGACGGGGCCGGGGTGCGCGGGTCCGGCGTCCTGCGGCCCGACGGCGGCCGGCCGGCCCACGGGGATCGCCGACCCGGCCAGCAGCACGCTCCCGCCCGCCGGGCCGTGCCCGGGTGCGGCGGCGGGCGACCGGACGGCACCCGCCCCCGGTACCCGGACCGCCCGCGTCTCGGTGCCGGCGTGCGGCGCGGCGGCGCGCCAGCCGGAGGCGAGTCGCTCGGCGTCGGGCAGGGTCTCGGCAAGCAGCAGCACGTGCACGTCAGGCATCGTGGCACGTCCTGACTGCGTGTCACCACCGCGTGTCATGATGTTCACTGTGAGCACCCTGCTGGCTGATCCCACCGGCTTCTCCGAGCCCGCCCCCTCTCCGCTGCTGCTGCTCGGCCAGGGTCGTGACCTGGCGTCCGAACGTGGCGTGGAGTGTCCGGGCGACCTTCCCGCGGCGAGCGACCCCGACCTCGTCGACAGGGCCCGCGCCGCACGTGCCGCGCTGGGCGAGCGCGCGTTCGTCCTGGGGCACCACTACCAGCGCGACGAGGTCATCGACTTCGCCGACGTCACGGGCGACTCGTTCAAGCTCGCGCGCGAGGCGGCCGCCCGGCCCGAGGCCGAGTTCATCCTGTTCTGCGGCGTCCACTTCATGGCCGAGAGCGCGGACATCCTGACCTCCGACCGGCAGCAGGTCGTGCTGCCCGACCTCGCGGCGGGCTGCTCGATGGCCGACATGGCGGCGATCAACCAGGTCGAGGAGGCCTGGGCGGTGCTGCAGGACGCCGGCGTCGCGGACTCCACCCTCCCCGTCACGTACATGAACTCGTCGGCAGCGATCAAGGCGTTCACCGGGCGGCACGGCGGCACCGTCTGCACCTCCTCGAACGCCGAGGTCGCGCTGCGCTGGGCCTTCGACCAGGTGGGTGGCGTCGACGGCACCGGCAAGGTGCTCTTCCTGCCCGACCAGCACCTGGGCCGCAACACCGCGGTCCTGCAGCTCGGCATGTCGCTGGACGAGTGCGTGGTCTTCGACCCGCGCAAGCCGAACGGCGGCCTGACCGACCAGGAGCTGCGCGACGCGCGGATGATCCTGTGGCGCGGCCACTGCTCGGTGCACGGCCGCTTCTCGGAGCAGAACGTCACCGACATCCGCGCCGCCGTCCCCGGCATCAACGTGATGGTGCACCCCGAGTGCAAGCACGAGGTGGTCACGGCCGCGGACCACGTGGGCTCGACCGAGTACATCATCAAGCAGCTCGAGGCCGCGGAGCCCGGGTCCGCCTGGGCCATCGGCACCGAGCTCAACCTGGTCCGCCGCATCGCCAAGGCGCACCCGGACAAGCAGGTGCACTACCTCGACTCGACGGTGTGCTTCTGCTCGACCATGAACCGGATCGACCTGCCCCACCTGGTGTGGGCCATGGAGTCGCTCGTGGAGGGACGCATGGTGAACCGGATCGTCGTGGACGCCGACGACGCCCACTGGGCCCGTGTGGCGCTCGACCAGATGCTGGCCCTCCCGGGGATCTGACCGGACCGGCCGAGGACCCACCAGTGAGCGGCAACGGCGGGCTGCGCATCGGGATCTTCGTCTTCGACGGGGCGGAGGAGCTCGACGTCGTCGGGCCGTTCGAGGTGTTCGCCGAGTGGGGCTCGCACTCGCAGCTCCGTCCCACGGTGAGCACGTTCTCGTGGGACGGCGCCGGGGTGCGGCTCGCGAAGGGGCTGCGGATCCTGCCGGCGCACGGGGCGGACGACGTCGGCCCGCTGCACGTGCTGGTCTACCCGGGCGGGCTGGGCACGCGACCTCTGCTGGCCGAGCCCGGCCACCTGGAGTGGCTGCGGCAGATCCGCAAGCAGACGCCGATCCTGGCGAGCGTCTGCACGGGCGCCCTGCCCCTGGCGGCCGCCGGGCTGCTGGCCGGGCGGCCCGCCACCACGCACCACGGCCACTACGACGAGCTCGCCGCGCTCGACCCGAGCATCCTCGTGGACACCGAGGCCCGGTACGTGGACGACGGCGACGTGGTCACCTCCGCGGGGGTGTCGGCGGGCATCGACATGGCACTGCACCTGGTCGAGCGGCTGGAGACGCCGGGGGTCGCGCGGGCCGTGCGGTTCGAGATCCAGGCGGGCTGAGCGGCGGCCGAACACCCCGCGACGGCTCCGTGAACAGGTATCCGATACTCCGGGTTCCCGGTATAACCTTCGGCACATGGCTCGCATGCTTCAGCTCACGTGGTCCGGACTCTTCCCCCGCAAGGCCCGCCCCGGGCAGACGCTGCTCGACCCGTCGGTCACCCGGATGCGCGTCGGCCCCCTCGACCTCGACTCGTACCTGCACGTCAACAACGGCACGTACCTGCAGATGATGGACGTCGCACGGAACAACCAGATCGCCGACCTCGGCATGTTCCCGGTCGCCCGGCAGAAGGGCTGGGCCCCCGTGGTCGCGGCCTCGACCATGAAGTACCGCCGGTCCCTGCAGCCGTTCGACCGGTTCGAGATCACCACCCGGATCCTCGGCTGGGACGAGCGTGTCTTCTATCTGGAGCAGGTGTTCACCCGCGGCGACAAGCTGTACGCCCGCGGCATCGTCGCCAGCCGGTTCCTCGGCCGCAAGGGCAACCGGATCTCGCCGTTCGAGGTGGTCCGTGACGCCACCGGCGAGGACCTGCCCTCACCGGAGCTGCCCGCCGACGTCGCGGCGTGGGCGCGCGCGCTGGACGTGGCGCCCCGGGAGCCGGCGCGTCCCTGACGGCGGGAGCCGGAGCCCCGCCGCCCGGGACGCGCCGCCCGGGTGGCCGGGTCAGAGCCCCTCGGCGACCTTCGTCAGGAGGAGCGCCTCCGCCAGGACGACCTTCTGCAGCTCGCCCAGGTGGACCGACTCGTTCGCGCCGTGCGCGCGCGAGTCCGGGTCCTCGACGCCGGTCACCAGGATCGCCGCGGAGGGGAAGACCTCCAGCAGGTCCGCGATGAACGGGATGGACCCGCCCACGCCGACGTCGACCGGCGCCGTGCCCCACGCCTCGGTGAAGGCGGCGCGCGCCGCCCGCATGGCGGCCGTGTCGCCCGGCGCGAGGAACGGCTTGCCCTGCTCGCCCGAGCGCCACGTGACCTGAGCGCCGAACGGCGCATGCTTCGCCACGTGCGCGGCCAGGGCCGCGTCGGCCGCCGCCGGGTCCTGACCCGGCGCGAGCCGCAGCGAGATCTTCGCGGTGCAGCGCGGCGCGATGGTGTTGGAGGCGGCCGCCACCGAGGTCACGTCCATCCCGATGACCGACAGCGCGGGCTTGGCCCACAGCCGCCCGGAGAGCGTGCCGGTGCCGGCGAGCTGCACCCCGTCCAACAGCGAGGAGTCGGCGCGGAACTCGGCCTCGGCGTAGTCGACCTCGGGCTCCGGCGCGGTGACCAGGCCCTCGACCGCGACGTCGCCGGCCTCGTCGTGGAAGGTGGCCACGAGGCGGGACATGAGGGTGACGGCGTCCAGGACGGCCCCGCCGAACATGCCGGAGTGCACCGCGTGGTCGAGCACAGGCAGGTCGATCTCGCCGTCGACCAGACCGCGCAGCGAGGTCGTCAGGGCGGGGACGCCCACCTTCCAGTTGGTGGAGTCCGCCACGACGATGACGTCCGCGGCGAGCAGGTCGCGGTGGGTCTCCAGGAACGCGCGGAACGACGGCGAGCCCGACTCCTCCTCGCCCTCCAGGAACACGGTGACCCCCACGGGCAGGTCGGCACCGTCCGGCAGGCCGAGGGCCCGCAGCGCGCCGAGGTGGGCCACGATGCCCGCCTTGTCGTCCGCGGCACCGCGGCCGAAGAGCCGCTCCCCCACCTGGGTGGGCTCGAACGGGTCGGTGTCCCACGTGGCGGGGTCGCCCGGCGGCTGCACGTCGTGGTGGGCGTACAGCAGGACCGTGGGCGCGCCGGCGGGAGCGGGCCGGCGGGCGACGACCGCGGGTGCGCCCGGGGTACCGTCCGGCCGGGGCGCGGAGAGGATCTGCACGTCGGGCAGGCCCGCGTCGCGCAGGAGCTGCGCCGTGGCCGTGGCGCTGGCGGCCACGTGCGCCTGGTCGAAGGCCGCTGCGGAGACGCTCGGGATGCGCACGAGCGCCTCCAGGTCGGCCTGCAGCGCGGGGAACAGCTCGGTGACGCGGGCCCGGAGGGCCGCGGTGGTATCGGTGGTCACCGGCCCACGGTAACGGCTGGCAGCAGGGCACCGCCGCGAGCGACTAGGCTAGGAGGGTGTTTTCCCGCAGCAAGACCTCGACACCCGACGGCGTGACCCCGGTGGGCGACTCCCCTGACGAGGTGACGCCGCCGTCCGACGCGACGTCGGGCACCGCCGGCAAGGGACGGCCCACGCCCAAGCGCAACGTCGCGCAGGCGGCCAACAAGCGCCCGCTGGTCCCGGACGACCGCAAGGCCGCGCGCAAGGCCCAGCGCGAGAAGTCGCGTGTCGACCGGGAGCGCGCCTACCAGGCGATGCAGACCGGCGACGAGCGGTACATGCCGGCCAAGGACAAGGGCCCGGTGCGCCGGTACGTGCGCGACTACGTGGACGCGCGCTGGAACCTCGGCGAGTTCTTCCTCCCGGTCGCGTTCGTGTTCCTGTTCGCGACGTTCTTCACGCAGCAGTACCCGGAGCTCAGCATCTTCGTGATGCTCGGCCTGTACGGGTTCCTGTTCCTGACGATCATCGACGTCTGGCTCCTGTGGCGGTCGCTGAAGAAGCGGCTGACGGCGAAGTTCGGCGAGGTGCCGCGCGGCCTGCTGATGTACACGATCACGCGGGCCTACCAGCTGCGCCGGTCGCGCCTGCCCAAGCCGATGAGCAAGAAGCGCGGCAACTACCCGGAGTGACCCTCCACCTGCCGAGGTAGTTCACCTGCCGAGGTAGAACGACAGCGAGGTAGAACCCTGTGACGGGTTCTACCTCGCTGTCGTTCCGGCCAGGAGGTCAGGCCGGGCGCTTCTTCGGCATGCCCTCGAGGGTCTTGGCCGGGTCACGCACGACCACGCCGGCCAGCGCGTCGTCGATCTGCTGCAGGAGCTCGGCCGGGATGGTCACGCCCGACGCCTTGACGTTCTCCGCGACCTGCTCGGGGCGGGAGGCGCCCACGAGCGCGGCGGCCACGTTGTCGTTCTGGAGCACCCACGCGACGGCGAGCTGGGCCATCGACAGGCCGAGCTCGTCGGCGACCGGCTTGAGGTTCTGCACGGCCGCCAGGGTCTCGTCGTTCATGAAGCGGCTGATCGTCTGCGCGCCGCCCTTCTCGTCCGTGGCACGCGAGCCCGCGGGCGCCGGCCGGCCCGGCAGGTACTTGCCCGAGAGCACGCCCTGCGCCATGGGCGACCACACGATCTGCGAGACGCCGACCTCCTTCGAGGCGGGGACGACCTCGTCCTCGATGACGCGCCAGAGCATCGAGTACTGCGGCTGCGAGGAGATGAGCTGGAAGCCCAGCTCCTTGGCGAGCGCGGCACCGGCGCGGATCTGGTCGGCGGTCCACTCCGAGACGCCGATGTAGAGGGCCTTGCCCTGGCGGACGATGTCGGCGAACGCCTGCATCGTCTCCTCCAGGGGCGTCTCCACGTCGTAGCGGTGCGCCTGGTAGAGGTCCACGTAGTCCGTGCCGAGGCGCTTCAGCGAGCCGTTGATCGACTCCATGACGTGCTTGCGCGACAGGCCGGTGTCGTTGGGGCCCTTGGGGCCGGTGGGCCAGTAGACCTTCGTGAAGATCTCCAGCGACTCGCGGCGCTCGCCCTTGAGCGCGTCGCCGAGCACCTGCTCGGCAGCGGTGTTCGCGTACGCGTCCGCCGTGTCGAAGGTGCTGATGCCGGCGTCGAGCGCGGCGCGCACGCACGCCGTGGCGACGTCGTTCTCCACCTGCGAGGCGTGGGTGAGCCAGTTGCCGTAGGTGATCTCCGAGATCTTGAGACCGCTGTTGCCGAGGTACCGGTAGTTGACCATGACCGCACCCTATGACAAACCTTCGAATCGAATCGACCCCGGTGATGGACCCGGTTGCGGAAAGGGAACCCTACGGTTGAGTGGGGGCTGCTTCGCCGTCAGTGACGCCCCGTCAGGCCCGACGGCGCGAGCCACCGCGCGGCCACCTGCACCACCGGGCCCACGCCGAAGGCGAACACCACCGTCGCCCAGCCGAACGTGCCGCCGAGCAGCACCCCGAGCAGCACGACCGACACCTCGATCGCGGTCTTCACCAGCCACACCGGCCACCCCGTGACGTGCACGAGGCCCGTCATCAGCCCGTCGCGCGGCCCCGGCCCGAGCCGGGCGCCCACATAGGCGGCGGTGCTCACCCCGAGCAGGACGATGCCGGCCAGGGCCAGCCCCACGCCGGCCGCGAGCGCGGGGGCGGGCAGCAGCCGCTCCAGCACCCACAGCGCCGGGTCGATGACCAGGCTGATCACGATGATGTTCGCGACCGTGCCGATCCCGGGCCGCTGGCGCAGCGGGATCCAGGCGAGCATCACCAGCAGCCCCACGCCGAGCACCACCCAGCCGTAGGCCAGGCCCGTACGGTCCACGAGGCCCTGGTCCAGCACGGCCCACGGCATGGCGCCCTGCCCCGAGTGCAGCATCAGTGCCGTGGCGAGACCGAAGCCGACCAGGCCCAGGAGGAGCTGGACGGTGCGGCGTGCGGGGGACATCAGGACGGGCGCCGACCCGGCGGGCTCGGCGGCGGAATCCAGGTCGTGCTCGGCCGTGGGGCCGGTGGTCGTGGTCATGACATCCAGGGTGCGCATCATTGGCCTTGTCTTCCAGGGCCAATCGCGCAAGAGTGGCCCCATGTCCACCGCGACCCCGACCGTGCTGCGCCATCTCTCCCCCGCGTCCACCGCCCGGCTGCTCGGCACCTGGCACGCGGGCGGACCGGCCTACGTGGCGCTGGCCGACGCCCTGCGGGCCGCCGTCCTGTCCGGCACGCTGGCCCCGCACACCCGGCTGCCGAGCGAGCGTGAGCTGGCCGCGACGCTGCGCGTCTCCCGCACCACGACGTCGGGCGCGTACGCGCGGCTGCGGGAGCTCGGCTTCGCGGTGAGCCGGGTCGGTTCCGGCACCGTCACCACCCTGCCGCAGCGCCCCGTGGACCCCGGGCCGGGCCGGGCCGCGGGCGGCGACGCCCCGGTCGCGGACGACGCGCTGTCCGCCGACGGGATCACCGGCATCCGTCCCGCCGCCGGCTACCTGGACCTCTGGCAGGCGACTCCCCCGGCGCCGCCCGAGCTGCACGACGCGTTCACGCGGGCCCTGGAGGGCCTGCCCGCCTACCTGGACTCGGGCGGGTACGAGCCGTACGGGCTCACGCCGCTGCGCGAGGCGGTCGCCGCGCGGTACCGGGAGCGGGGCGTACCCACCACGGCCGACGAGATCCTGGTGACCACCGGGGCGCAGCAGGCGATCGCCCTGCTGGCCCGGACCCACCTGCACCCGGGCGACCGGGCGGTGGTGGAGTCGCCCACGTACTTCCACGCGATGGAGGCGATGCGCGAGGCGGGCGGGCGCCTGCTCGGCGTGCCCACCGGCCCGCTCGACGTCGACCAGCTCGACTCGGCCGTGCGGCGCGCGCACCCACGCCTGGTGTACCTGGTCCCCGACTACCAGAACCCGACGGGCTCCGTGCTCTCGGCCGACGAGCGGGCGGCGGTGCGCGAGATCGCCGACCGGCACGGCGTCACCGTCGTGGGCGACGAGACGCTCGTCGAGCTCGGCCTGTCCGGCGACGGCACGCCGGCACCCTTCGCCGGCGACGGCACCTCGCCGCACGTGGTGTCGGTCGGGTCGGCCTCGAAGGTGTTCTGGGGCGGTCTGCGCGTGGGCTGGATCCGAGCGCACCCGCGGGTGATCGACCATCTCGCCCGGGCCCGGCAGTCGGCGGACATCGCGACGGCGGTGCTGGACCAGCTCGCCGTGGCCGACCTGCTGCGCCGCCGGGCCGAGGTGCTGCCGGGCCGGCGGCAGCTGCTGCGCGAGCGTCGCGACCTGCTCGTCGGCCGGCTGCGCGACGCGCTGCCGTGGGACGTGCCCGTACCGCCGGGCGGGCTGTTCTGCTGGGTGGACCTGGGCCGCCCGGTCGCCCAGGCCTTCGCCGCCGCGGCGGCGGCCGAGGGCGCGCGCGTCGCGGCCGGGCCGCTGTTCACGCCGGACGGCGCGGGCGCCGCCACGCACGTGCGGCTCACCTTCACCCGGTCACCCGCGGAGCTGGCCGACGCCGTACCCCGGCTGGTCCGTGCCTGGGAGCGGGTGTCACCCCGCGACGGCGGCCCGCGCAGGTAGCCGCCGCCCGCCGGCCCGGGCCGCGTGAGCCGCCCGCCGTCACCTCACGGCACCACGTACCGCGAGTCCCGTGCGTCCGTGATCGCCATGTGCCCGGGCGCGTGCCCGATCGCGAACGCCGGCCGGGACCGCATGACCGCCGCCTGGGGCGTCACGCCGCAGGCCCAGAAGACGGGGATCTCGCCGGGACGGACCTCGACCGGGTCCCCGAAGTCGGGGGTGGCGAGGTCGGCGATGCCCAGCGCCCCGGGGTCGCCCACGTGCACGGGCGCGCCGTGCACGGCGGGGTACCGCGAGGTGATGCGGACGGCGTCGGCCACCTGGCTCGCGGGCACCGGGCGCATCGACACCACGAGCGGCCCGCTCAGGGCGCCCGCAGGCCGGCACTCACGGTTGGTGCGGTACATGGGCACGTTGGACCCGGCCTCGACGTGGCGCACGGGAACGCCCGCGTCGAGGAGCGCCGACTCGAAGGTGAAGCTGCAGCCCACCAGGAAGGCGACGAGGTCGTCGCGCCACAGGTGCGTGACGTCGGTGAGCTCCTCGACCAGCTCGCCGTCGCGGTACACGCGGTAGGCGGGCAGGTCGGTACGGAGGTCACCGCGGAAGATCGACGCCGACACCGCGCCCGGCTCGGTGACGTCCAGCACCGGGCAGGGCTGCGGGTTGCGCTGTGCGAACAGCAGGAAGTCGTACGCGTCGGCCCGCGGCAGCGCGATGAGGTTGGCCTGGGTCCACCCCGCGGACCAGCCCGACGTCGGCACACGCAGACCGGCCCGGAAACGCGCCCTGGCCTGGTCGGGGGTGTGCTGGTCGGGCGTGCGCTGGCCCGGCGTCAGGGATGTGGTGTCCGCGTCCATCGGACCATCATGCCGCCCGCGGACCGCGGGCGGACGGCCGGCACGGACTGCCGGCACCGGTCAGGGGGTGCGCAGCTCCACGGCCGGCGTGGCCTGGGTGCCGTCGTGCAGCAGCCGCACCCGCACCGCGCCCACGGCGGCCAGCTCGCGCCAGTGCTCGCCGAGCCACTGCTCGGCGTCGTACTGCGCGGTGAAGACGGGTGTCACGGGCTCGTCCAGGCGGCGCCCCTCGGCGTCGTCCAGGGCCCACTCCCACTGCGGACGGATCACTCGTACCTCCCACTTGCCGTCGAACCCGCCGATCGGGTCAGCGCACGGTTGATCTCCGACGCCCAGAGCGGGCCCTCGTAGACGAACGACGTGTAGCCCTGGGTCAGGTCGGCTCCCGCGCGCAGGTACGCGCGGACGTCGTCGGCCCGTGTGATGCCGCCCACGCCGATGATGACCGGTCCCGTGCCGAGGCGCTCGCGCAGGCGGGCCACGACCTCCAGGCCCCGGCCCAGCAGCGGCGGACCGGACAGCCCGCCCGGACCGCGCTCGTGGCTGATCGTCGTGTTGACGGCGACCACGCCGTCGAGGCCGAGCTCGAGCACCAGGTCGGCGACGGCGTCGATGTCCTCGCCCGCCAGGTCGGGGGCGATCTTCACGAGGAGGGGGACCCGGCGCCCGTCGCCCGCCGACCCCGCGCCGGTGGCGTCGTCGGCGGCGGCCCGCACGGCCTGGAGGATGGGCCGCAGCGACTCGGTCGCCTGCAGGTCGCGCAGGCCGGGCGTGTTCGGGGAGGAGACGTTGACCACGAGGTAGTCCGCCCAGGGTGCCAGCAGCCGGGCCGACGTGGCGTAGTCGGCGGCGGCCTCCTCGGGCGGCGTGACCTTGGTCTTGCCGATGTTGGCGCCCACGACGATCGCGCGGCCCGCGGCCGTGCTCCGCAGCTCGCGCAGCCGCTGCGCGGCGGCCGCCGCACCCTCGTTGTTGAAGCCCATCCGGTTGCGCACGCCGCGCACGTCGAGCTCGCGCCACATGCGCGGCTTCTCGTTGCCGGGCTGCGGGTGGGCGGTCACGGTGCCGATCTCGACGAAACCGAACCCGAGCATCGTCAGGCCGCGCACCGCGCGCGCGTTCTTGTCGAAGCCGCCCGCCAGGCCGAACGGTGCGGGCACGACCCGGCCGAAGAGCCGGACGCTGCCCGGCCCCCCGGCGCGCTGACCGAGGTAGGGGGCGACGGCCCCCTGCACCACGTCACGCAGCACGGGCACCTTCCCCGCGCGCTCGATGAGCGAGAACGCGAGCTCGTGCGCCCGCTCCGGGTCCATGCCGCGGAAGACGCCGTTGAACAACAACGAGTACGGCCAGCTCATGCGGTCCTCTCCTCGGACGTGCTGCGCGACGTCCGCCACAGCCACCACAGACCCACGAAGGGCAGGACGAGCGGCACGTAACCGTAGCCCTGGCCGAACCCGGACCACACGGTCGACTCGCCGAACGCCTCGGGGTCGGCGAGCGACAGCGCGCCGACCGTCACCACGCCGACAGCCTCGATCCCGACGGTGACCCAGGCCGTCAGCCGCCACGCGGGGGTGCCGATCGCGAGGGCGAACGTCGCCACGACGTACACGACGGCAGCGAGCGTCGACAGCGAGTACGCCACCGGCGCCTCGCCGAACTTCACGACCAGCTCGTAGGACGAGCGGCCCAGTGCCGCGAACGCCAGGATGCCGTAGACGGTCACCAGGACGCGACCGAAGCCGCGTCCGGTCCGGCGGCCGGCAGGTCGTCCCGCGCCACCCGGTCCGGTGGTCTGCTCCATCATGCTCCCGTCCAGATCTGCCACAGCCGCCACTCCAGGAAGGCGACCGTCAGCGACGCCACCAGCAGCACCACCGAGCTCCACTTGGTCCGCTCGGCGAACGCCCACGCGGCGGCGATCGGCAGGATCACCAGGGTGGTCGCGTAGTAGCCCCAGAACAGCAGCGGGTCGCCCGCGCCGGCGCCGGTGGCGCCCTGGACGATCGCCACGACGCCCTGGACCAGCACCAGGCCCTCGATCACCGCCCCGCCCCAGAGCTGGTTCAGGATCACCGCACGGTCGCGGGCCACGAACCAGCCGGCCCACCCGGCCAGGGCCACGCAGAGCGCGACCACGAGGAGCAGGAGGGCGAGGATCACGCCCGCAGACTACCGGGCCGCACCTGCGGGGCGGCAATCGGAACCGACGTGACCTGCGCCTCTGTCGAGCGGCCCGGCCGCGCGCCGTGCGGCTCGGGGAGGGTGTCAGGGCCCCGGGTTACCATCGGCCTCGTGACCGACGTGACCCTCTCCAGCAAGAATCCCACCGCCGTGAAGGCCGAAGCACTCGTGGTGGCGACCGCCCAGACGTCGGACGGCGTTGCCGTCGTGTCCGACCAGCTCCCCACCGACCTGCTGACCCAGCTCGAGACGCTCGCCCCGCAGCTCGGCGTGACGGGTGCGCGTGACGAGGTGCGCAAGATCCCGGCCGGCCCGCAGCTCGCCGCCGAGGTGCTGGTCCTGACGGGCCTCGGCGAGCGTGCCGAGGACGGCACGTTCTCCGCCGAGACCCTGCGCCGCGCGGCCGGTGCGGCGACGCGCGAGCTCGCCGGGCTCGCCTCCGCCGCGATCGCTCTGCCCGCGTCCGACGACGACGAGATCACCGCGGTGACGGAGGGCGCACTGCTCGGCGCGTACGCCTTCAACCGGTACCGCAGCGCGGGCAAGGAAGCCCCGAAGGACGCCACCAAGGGCTCGAAGAGCGCCGGCAGGAACGGCAAGGACCCGGTCGCCGCGATCGAGATCCTCACCCCGCTGCACAAGAACGCGAAGGCCAAGCTCGCCGCCGAGCGCGCCGAGATCCTCGCCGCGGCCGTGCACGCCACGCGCGACCTGGTCAACACCGCACCCAACGAGCTCTACCCCGCCACGTTCGCCGACGCCGCGAAGGCCGCCGCCAAGGACGTCAAGCACGTCCGGGTGACCGTGCTGGACGACAAGCAGCTCGCCTCGGGCGGCTACGGCGGCCTCACCGCCGTCGGCCAGGGCTCGTCGCGGGGCCCGCGTCTCGTCAAGGTCGCCTACACGCCGGCCAAGCCGACCGCGAAGGTCGCCCTGGTCGGCAAGGGCATCACGTTCGACTCCGGCGGCATCTCGATCAAGCCGGCCGCCGGCATGGAGGCCATGAAGTCCGACATGGCCGGCGCCGCCGCCGTCCTGTCCACGGTGGTCGCCGCCGCGAAGCTGAACCTGCCGGTCGCCGTCACGGGCTACCTGTGCCTCGCCGAGAACATGCCGGGCGGCAACGCCCAGCGCCCGGCCGACGTCATCACCATCTACGGCGGCAAGACCGTCGAGGTGCTCAACACCGACGCCGAGGGCCGCATCGTCATGGCCGACGGCCTGGTCTCCGCGGTCGAGGACGGCCACGACGTGGTGCTCGACATCGCCACGCTCACCGGCGCGCAGATGGTGGCGCTCGGCAACCGCACGTCCGCCGTCATGGGCACCGACGAGGTCCGCGACGAGGTCAAGGCCGCTGCCGACGCCGCCGGCGAGCTGTTCTGGCCGATGCCGCTGCCGGAGGAGCTCAAGGCGAACATCAAGTCCAAGGTGGCCGACGTCGCCAACTCCGGCCCGCGCTGGGGCGGCATGCTGAACGCCGGCCTGTTCCTGCAGACCTTCGTGGGCGACCACCCGTGGGCCCACCTGGACATCGCCGGCCCCGCCTTCAACGACGGCGGCGCGCACGACTACACGCCGGGCGGCGGCACGGGCGTGGGCGTCCGTACCCTCCTGACGTTCCTCGAGGGCCGGGCGAAGTAGCTACTTGGCGCGGCGCTGGGCGCTGTTCCAGTCGCGCATCCGCTGGGGGTAGCCGGTGAACCGGACGTTGTACACCGGCACCCCCAGCTGGTTGGCGATGTCGAACGCTGTGCGCTCGTCCGGCACCCGGCGGCGCGTCCACTCCCCCGTGCTCGCCACGAGCAGGACGGTGCTGGGGATGTCGGTGGTCGGGGGCTCCACGTACGCCTCCACGCCGACCCGCGTGCTGATGAACTCACCGAGGTGGGCCATCGTCTGACGGCGCGCGTCGCCACCTCCGGGACGCGAACCGCTGCCGGACGACGACCGTCGCTGGAAGAATCGCGCGAGCGAGCTACGGGACTGGCGGGGCATGGAACGAGGGTACTAGCGAGACCCGTACCGGCCTAGGCAACTCGACGCAGATCCAGACGCAGTCCCAGGGAAAGCCACACTCTTGTCACAGAATGTCGCCACGGTCACACCCGTCGAGGCTGGTTCACGATTGGGGCCACGCCCGCTGAAGTGTCAAGATGGCATGCGGTGCTCATGATCCGCGCACGGTTCGCCCACAGGCAGGACGCGTGCACGGTTCGCCCCCGAGCCCATGCCTTCGACGAGGAGCCAGCACGTGCCATCGCCTGACAACCCGGACACGTTCGACGTCGTCGTGCTCGGCGGGGGCAGCGGAGGCTACGCCACCGCGCTCCGGGCCGCGCAGCTGGGCCTGACCGTCGCCCTGGTCGAGAAGGACAAGCTCGGCGGCACGTGCCTGCACGTCGGCTGCGTGCCCACCAAGGCGCTCCTGCACGCGGCCGAGGTGGCCGACGCGGCCACCCACGGCGCGCAGTTCGGCGTCCGCACCTCGCTGGACGGCATCGACATGCCGGGCGTGCTCGCCTACAAGGACTCCGTGGTCGCGGGCCTGTACAAGGGTCTGCAGGGCCTGATCGCCTCGCGGAAGATCACCGTCGTCGAGGGGCAAGGCACGCTCGCGGCCCCCGGCGTCGTCGAGGTCACGGCCGCGGACGGCGCCACGTCGCGCTGCACGGGCACCCACGTGGTCCTCGCGACCGGCTCGTACGCCCGCACCCTGCCCGGCCTGGAGCTCGGCGGCCGCGTCATCACCTCCGACCAGGCCCTCACGCTCGACACCGTGCCAAAGTCCGTCGTGGTGCTCGGCGGCGGCGTGATCGGCGTCGAGTTCGCCTCCGTCTGGAAGTCCTTCGGCGCCGACGTGCAGATCGTCGAGGCGCTGCCGCACCTCGTCCCGAACGAGGACGTCGCGCTCTCGAAGGCGCTGGAGCGCGCGTTCCGCAAGCGCGGCATCAAGTTCTCCCTGGGCGACCGGTTCGCCCAGGTCAAGCAGTCCGACGACGGCGTGCAGGTCGAGCTGGAGTCGGGCACGACGTTCGACGCCGACCTGCTGCTGGTCGCCGTCGGGCGCGGTCCGCGGACCGCCGACCTCGGCTACGAGGCGGCCGGCGTCCGTGTCGACCGCGGGTTCGTGCTGACCGACGAGCTGCTCCGCACCGGCGTCACCACGCCGGCCGGCGGGCAGGTCTGGGCGGTCGGCGACATCGTGCCGGGCCTGCAGCTCGCCCACCGCGGGTTCGCGCAGGGCATCCACGTGGCCGAGCAGATCGCGGGCCAGTCGCCCGCGCCGATCGACGAGGCGGCGATCCCGCGCGTCACCTACTGCGAGCCGGAGGTGGCGTCGGTCGGCGTCACCGAGGCGAAGGCCGCGGAGCTGTACGGTCCGGACCAGGTGGAGACCATCGAGTACAACCTCGCGGGCAACGGCAAGAGCAAGATCCTGGGTACCCAGGGCTTCGCCAAGCTGGTGCGCCGCAAGGACGGACCCGTGGTCGGTATGCACCTGATCGGCTCGCGTGTGGGCGAGCTGATCGGCGAGGGCCAGCTCATCGTGGGCTGGGAGGCGTTCCCTGAGGACGTCGCCTCGCTCGTCCACGCACATCCCACCCAGAACGAGGCACTCGGAGAGGCACACATGGCACTGGCCGGCAAGCCTCTGCACGCCCACAACTGACCATAACGACAAAGGAGACCCCACAGGTCATGTCTGAGAACGTGCAGCTGCCGGCCCTCGGCGAGTCCGTCACCGAGGGCACTGTCACCCGCTGGCTCAAGGCTGTCGGCGACGAGGTCGCCGTCGACGAGCCGCTGCTCGAGGTGTCGACCGACAAGGTCGACACCGAGATCCCGTCGCCGATCGCCGGCGTGCTCGAGCAGATCCTCGTCCAGGAGGACGACACCGTCGAGGTCGGCGCCACCCTCGCCGTCATCGGCGACGGTTCCGGTTCGGGTGCCGCTCCCGCGGCTCCGGCCGCCGAGCCCGCGGCCGCCGAGGCGCCCGCCCCTGAGCCGACGCCGGAGCCCGCCGCCCCCGCACCGGAGCCCGCGCCTGCCGCCGAGGCGCCCGCGCCCGCCGAGGCCCCGGCTCCGGCCGCCGCGCCGTCCGGCGACGCCACCGAGGTCCCGCTGCCCGCGCTGGGCGAGTCGGTCACCGAGGGCACCGTGACGCGCTGGCTCAAGGAGGTCGGTGACGACGTCGCCGTCGACGAGCCGCTGCTCGAGGTGTCGACCGACAAGGTCGACACCGAGATCCCGTCGCCGGTCGCCGGCACGCTCCAGAAGATCCTGGTCCAGGAGGACGAGACCGTCGAGGTCGGCGCCGTCCTGGCGCTGGTCGGCTCCGGCGCGGCCGCCCCGGCTGCCTCGCCGGCCCCCGCCGTCCCGGACCCGGCTGCCGACTCGCCCGAGCCGGCCACGGCCGCCGCCCCGGCTCCTGCGCCCGCACCGGCTCCCGCCGCCGCGCCCGCACCGGCGGCTCCCGCACCGGCGGCTCCCGCACCGGCGCCCGCGCCCGCCGCCCCCGCGCCCGCTCCGGCGGCCGCCCCCGCACCCGCTGCCCCGGCACCCGCCGCTCCCGCCGCGGCGTCCACGGGCCGCACCATCGGCTCGTACCTGACCCCGCTCGTGCGCAAGCTCGCGGCGGAGAAGGGTGTCGACGTCGCCGAGGTCAAGGGCACCGGTGTCGGTGGCCGCATCCGCAAGGAGGACGTGCTGGCGGCTGCCGAGGCCAAGGCCGCCCCCGCCGCGGCCGCGCCTGCCGCCGCACCCGCGGCCACGGCCGCGCCGTCGGCCCCGACCAAGCTCGAGGTCTCGCCGCTGCGCGGTACCACCGAGAAGATGTCGCGGCTGCGCAAGATCGTCGCCGAGCGGATGCTCGAGGCGGTGCAGACCCAGGCCCAGCTCACCACCGTCATGGAGGTCGACGTCACCCGCGTCGCCCAGCTGCGGGCCAAGGCCAAGGAGTCGTTCGCCGCTCGCGAGGGCGCCAAGCTGACCTTCCTGCCGTTCTTCACGCTGGCCGCCGTCGAGGCGCTCAAGGCGTACCCGAAGATCAACGCCACGATCGACACCGAGAAGGGCGAGATCGCCTACCACCCGTCGGAGAACGTGGGCATCGCGGTCGACACCGAGCGCGGCCTGGTGGTCCCGGTCATCAAGAACGCCGGCGACCTGAACCTGGCGGGCATCGCGCGCCAGATCCAGGACCTGGGCGCACGTACCCGGGCGAACAAGGTGACGCCGGACGAGCTGTCGGGCGGCACGTTCAACATCACGAACACCGGGTCGGGCGGGTCGCTCATCGACACCCCGATCGTGCCGCTGGGCCACGCCGCCATCCTGGGCACGGGCACCATCACCAAGCGCCCGGTCGTCGTGACGGACCCGCTGGGCAACGAGAGCATCGCGGTGCGCTCGATGGCGTACATCTTCCTGTCCTACGACCACCGTCTGGTCGACGGCGCGGACGCAGCCCGCTTCCTCACCGCGATCAAGAACCGCATCGAGGAGGGCGCGTTCGAGGCCGAGGTCGGTCTCTGACGCACAGCCGCCCGCGCACGTCCTAGACGCGCGCCTGACGGCCAGCACTCGACGACGGCCGGTCCCGACTCCGGGGCCGGCCGTCGTCGTCCCTCCGTGCCCACGGTCGCCGCGCTACATTCGCGGGATGGATGTGGTGGTCGCCGGATCGCACGGACTCATCGGCTCCGCGCTCGTCGCAGACCTCGTGGCGCGCGGGGACGGTGTGCGGCGGCTGGTGCGCCGGGGCGCTGCCCCGTCCGCGGACACCACCGGCCCGGCGCCGGGTGTCCGGGATTTGGAGTGGGACCCGCGCACGGGCGAGCTCGACCCTGCCGCGCTGGAGGGGGCGGACGCCGTCGTCAACCTGGCCGGCGCCGGGATCGGCGACCATCGCTGGACAGCGGCCTACAAGCAGACGCTCGTCGGCTCCCGGACCACGACCACGAGCCTGCTCGCCCGGACCATAGCCCGCCTGGACACCCCGCCCGTGCTGGTCAACGGCTCCGCGATCGGTGCCTACGGCGACCGCGGGGACGAGGTGCTCACGGAGGCGTCGGGACGGGGCGAGGACTTCCTGGCCGGGCTGGTCGAGGCGTGGGAGAACGCCACCGCCCCCGCCACGGAGGCAGGCGGGCGCGTCGTCTGGCTGCGCACGGGCCTGGTCCTGGCGCCGAGCGGCGGCGCGCTGGGCAGGCTGCTGCCGCTCCTGCGTCTCGGCGTCGGCGGGCCGCTCGGCAGCGGCCGCCAGTGGTGGAGCTGGATCACCCTCGCCGACGAGGTGGCCGCGATCCGCCACGTCATCGGGGCGCAGGACGTCCGGGGGCCCGTGAACGCCGTCGCCCCGGAGCCCACCACGAACCGGGTCGTGACCCGGGCCCTGGCGCAGGCGCTGCACCGCCCGGCGGTGCTGACGGTGCCACGGTTCGCGCTGCGGGTCGCGGTCGGCGAGTTCGCCGGCGACCTCGTCGCCTCCCAGCGGGTCGTCCCCGGGGTGCTCGCCCGGACCGGCTTCGCCTGGGCGCACACCAGCCCTCAGGAGGCGGCCCGCTGGGTGGTGGACGAGGTCAGCGCACCTCGCTGACGCGCCAGCCGCCCGGCGTCCACACGAGGATCAGGTCGGCCGACTCCTTGGACGCCGGCACCGCCGTCTCGCCGTCGGTCGACACCTGCAGGTGCGCGCTGATCGTGTACTCGATCCGGACGACCGCCTCGATGGGGGCCTTCGAGGCCTGCTCCGCCGCGGGCGCGTCGGAGCTCTCGGACGTCGTCAGCGACGCGGGGGCGACGTCCTCCAGGGCGGACGCGGCGCCCGGTCCCATGGTCACCAGCTCCGTCGACTCCACCTCCGCCGACGCCCCGACCACCTGCGCGCCGGACTGCCGGAGCTCGTCGATGATCTTCTCGTCCGCCTGGTAGGCGGGCGAGCCCTCCACGTTGACGGTCTTGATGTCCGACACGGCCCCCGCCAGCAGCGCCAGGCGGCGCTCGGTGAGCTCGACCGCGGCGCCGGCCGGGTCCTTGGCGTTCGCGACCGGGCTGATGCCGCCCCAGCGGGGCGCGGACGCCTCCGGCGTGGGCGCGGCGACCGCGGGCTCCTCGCTGCCGAACATGTTGGGCAGCGCCATGACGCCGGCGGTGACGCCCGCGATGACACCCGCGGCGATCATGCCCGTCGCAACCAGCGAGACCGCCGTCGTCCGCGGCTGGGTGGTGCCGCTCACCGCCGCCGCGCCTGCGCTGCCGCTCAGGGGCATCGTCGCCCGGCGGCGCGCCTTGGCCGCCCAGGCCCGGCCGTCCACGGCGGCGAGCGAGCCGGTCAGCGTCCGCGCGGCGGACCGCCACGCCGACGGGGTGTGCGCGCCGAGCGGCACGTGGCCCGTGAGGGGCACCGGACCGCTGAGCGCGGCCGACACCAGCGCGGAACCGTCGGGGAGGCGCACCGGCTCCGGCGGCACGGCGTCGTGCACCAGGGAGGCGAGGGTGCCCGGCTCGGGGCGGTCCCGGGGGTCCTCGGCGCGGGCGCGGGCGAGCACGGAGCGCAGTGCCTCGTCCGCCTCGGAGTGCATGCTCGGACCGGGGAAGCCGAGCACCGACTCGATGAGCGTCGCCAGGGACGTGACGTCGACCGGGTCGTCGCTGTGCTCCGGGAGCGTCACGCGGGGGCGCAGGACCGCGGTGCCGTCGGAGCGGAGCAGCACGTCGGTGGGCCGTACCCCGCCGTGGACGAGGCCCACGCTGTGCAGGGCCGCGAGCGCCTGGGCGATCGCGACGGTGACACCGGATCCCTCCGCGGGCGTCAGGGGACCCCGCGAGCCGACGGCGGTGGGCAGGTCGACCGCTCCCGTGCGCGAGAGCCGCACGTCGAGGTTGTCCGGCCCGTTCGGGGAGATCGCGATGAGCGGCACCAGATGGGGGTGGTCCAGTGTCGCGAGTGTGTCCAGTCGGCGCACCAGCAGGGCGCGCGCCGCGGCGTCCGTGGGGACGGCTACGCGGACCAGTTCCGCAGATTCGATGTAGTGCACTCGTTCATGAGAACTCCGGCGGTCGGAACGCGCCCTTTATCCACAGGATTTGCCGAATCGGTCACCCTGTGGGTGAACTGACCGAATACCTTGACCACGGGTTGGGTCTGCGGTATGCGACCGGACAAAGGGCCTGCTCACGCCGGTATCAGACGTCGATGAGCCGGCCTTCCCGGGCCGACAGGCGGGCGGCGTCCAGGACCTCGGCGGTGCGGACGGCGTCCGCGGGGTCGACGGGCACCTCGGCCTCGCCGGCCAGCCAGTCCGCCACCGCGGTGTAGAAGTCCTCGTGCCCGCCGCGCGGCCGGGGCACCGGTGTGCGCTCCCGGCCCCGCACGAGCCAGCCGTGGGTGCCGTCGGGCTGCTCGGCGTCGAGCACGTCGAAGGGGGACGCGTCGCCCTCGAACGAGTTCACGAGGTAGGCCCCGCCGTCGCCGAGCACCCGGGTGCGCGGGCCCGGTGCCCCGACCAAGGATCCTGCCCACAGCCGGGAGACCACTCCCTTGGCCGGCGGCTCCGCCCCGAACAGGACGTCGGCGCCGGTGGCCCGGCCGGGCACGGCGCCGAGCCGGTTGCCGGGCTCGGTGCCGGGGGCCGCGTGGTGCAGCACGAGGAACACGTCGTCCTCGGTGGGCGTGGACAGGGCGCGGGTCTCGGCGTAGACGGCCACGACCGGACCGAAGAGCTGGGTCGCGGAGTCCACCAGGTGCGGGCCCAGGTCGAGCAGGAGGCCGCCGCCCACGACGTCGTTCTCCTTCCAGCGCTGCTGGGGCTTGGGCCGCCAGCGTTCCCAGTGCCGCTCGAAGGTGTGCACCGTGCCGAGGTCGCCCCGGCGCAGCAGCGCGGCGAGGGTGAGCTGCTCGGGGTCCCAGCGCCGGTTGTGGAACACCGTGAACGGCGTGCCCGCCGCCGATGCCGCGGCGACCACGCGCCGTGCCTCGGCCGCCGTGGTCGCGATCGGCTTGTCGAGCACGAAGGGCTTGCCCGCCAGGGAGACGGCGGCGGCGTGCTCCGCGTGCAGGCCCGACGGGCTGGCGACGACCACGAGGTCGTACAGCCCGGGCTCGGCGAGCATCGCGGGCAGGTCGTTGAACAGGCGGGCGCCGGGCCAGTCACCGGCCGCCTGGACCCTCCGGCCCGAGTCCCGGGCGACGACCGCGGTCACCGACATTCCCGCTGCTCGTGCCAGGCGGGCGTGGATCTGCCTGCCCGCACCCCCGTAGCCGACGATCCCGATCCGAAGTGCCATGGCCCCCATGGTGCCCCGCGCCGCCCGGCGACGCGAGATTACTGGTCAGCGCGTAAACAGGCGTAACACAACTCTGGCAGACTTGAGCAAGCAGTGCGTTTCATACTTTCTCAGTCTTTGTCAGGGCATCGCCCTAGACTCACCGGCCGACAGAATGAGGGGCTCGTGTCCGCCACCGCCAGGAAGAAGTCCAGCCAGAAGCGCAAGACCCTGCAGCTCGTGCTCATCGCCGTCGCCGCGCTCGTGCTCGCCGGGAACTTCGTCGTCAAGTCCCTGGGCGACGACGTCGCCCCCGCCGAGGGCGCCGAGGGTTCGGCGCTCGCGACGCTCGAGGACCTCACGGTCCAGGACGCCGCCACCGAGGCCGGCTACGACCGCGAGTCCGACTTCGGGACAGCATGGCAGGACGTGGACGACAACGGGTGCGACACGCGCAACGACATGTTGCAGCGCGACCTGGAGGACATCGAGTTCAGCTCCGGCGACACGTGCGAGGTCGCGTCCGGCACGCTGGACGACCCGTACACGGGCGAGACCATCGCGTTCGAGCGCGGCGAGAACTCCGGCGACGTGCAGATCGACCACGTGGTGGCGCTGATGAACGCCTGGACCACCGGCGCGGCGGACTGGGACAAGGAGAAGCGGGTCCAGATCGCCAACGACCCGCTCAACCTGGTGGCCTCGGACGGCCCGGCGAACATGGGCAAGGGGGCCAGGGACGCGTCCGAGTGGCTCCCCGAGAACCAGGCCTACCGCTGCGAGTACGTGGCCCGGCAGATCGCCGTCAAGGCCAAGTACGGCCTGTGGGTCACACCCGCGGAGCACGACGCCATGGCGGACGTCCTGACGAGCTGCCCGGCGGAGCCGCTCCCGGCATCCTGACCGGCCTCTTGCTGCCTCCCGGCGCACCCCAGCCGAGGTTGGTTCAGCAGGCTGATGCGACCCGCGACCGGGCCGGTTCCGGCCGCCGGCGGCCTGCTGAACCCAGGGCAGTGGACGGTGCAGCCATGCGCCCTCCGTGGACGTAGGCTGGCGGCCATGGACACGCCCATCGGCATCGAGCACCTGTCCGGTCACGTCGACTACCACGAGGGCTGGGAGCTCCAGCGGCGCACCCACGAGTCCGTCCGCACCGACGAGCGGGGCGACACGCTCTTCCTCCTGGAGCACACGTCCGTCTACACCGCCGGCGCCCGCACGCACCGCGACGAGTTCCCGACCGACGGCACCGAGGTGGTCAAGGTGGACCGGGGCGGCAAGATCACCTGGCACGGGCCGGGGCAGATCGTGGCCTACCCGATCATCAAGCTCGCCAAGCCGTTCGACGTCGTCGAGTACGTGCGCACGCTGGAGCAGGCCGTGATGGACGTCTGCGCGACGCTCGGCGTGGAGACCATCCGCGTCGAGGGCCGGTCCGGTGTCTGGGTCGCCGCCGACTCCCCCGACGTCCCGCACGCACGGCGGGAGCGCAAGGTGTGCGCCATCGGGGCGCGCGTCGCCAAGGGCGTCACCATGCACGGCCTGGCCCTGAACTGCGACGCCGACCTGGCCGCGTTCGACCACATCGTGCCGTGCGGGATCGACGACGCCGACGTCACCTCGCTGACCGCCGAGCTCGGCCGCCGCGTGACCGTCGACGAGGTGCGCCCGCTGCTGGAGGCGGCCCTCGTGGAACGCCTCGCACCGCTGCTCGCGCGGGAGGACGAGGCGGTGGCGACGTCGTCCGCGGCCGTCGCCGCCACCGCGTGACGAACGCCACTGCCCGCCCCCCGGGCGACCGCTCGCCGTCGGTCAGCCGAGGCATAGGCTGGGCGAACCCGCTGACCTGGGAGGGATCTGCGTGACCATCGCACCTGAAGGCCGACGCATGTTGCGCATCGAAGCGCGCAACGCGGCCACGCCCATCGAGAAGAAGCCCGAGTGGATCAAGACCCGGGCGGTGATGGGCCCCGAGTACCGCGACATGAAATCGCTCGTCAAGGGCGAGGGCCTGCACACGGTGTGCGAGGAGGCCGGCTGTCCCAACATCTTCGAGTGCTGGGAGGACCGCGAGGCCACGTTCCTCATCGGCGGTGACCAGTGCACGCGCCGCTGCGACTTCTGCCAGATCGACACCGGCAAGCCCGCCGACTTCGACAAGGACGAGCCGCGCCGCGTCGCCGAGTCCGTGCGGACCATGGGCCTGAAGTACTCGACCGTCACCGGCGTCGCCCGTGACGACCTGGCCGACGGCGGCGCCTGGCTCTACGCCGAGACCGTGCGCCAGATCCACGCGCTGAACCCGGGCACCGGCGTCGAGCTGCTGATCCCGGACTTCAACGCCATCCCCGAGCTGCTGGACGCCGTCAACGAGTCGCGCCCCGAGGTGCTCGCGCACAACGTCGAGACCGTGCCGCGCATCTTCAAGCAGATCCGCCCGGCGTTCACCTACGAGCGGTCGCTCTCGGTCATCACCCGGGCCCGCGACGCCGGCCTCGTGACCAAGTCGAACCTGATCCTCGGCATGGGCGAGACCGTCGACGAGGTCAAGCAGGCGCTGCAGGACCTGCACGACGCCGGTTGCGACATCATCACAATCACGCAGTACCTGCGCCCGTCGCTGCGCCACCACCCGGTGGACCGCTGGGTGCGGCCGGAGGAGTTCGTGGAGCTGTCCGAGGCGGCGGAGGAGATCGGCTTCCTCGGCATCATGGCGGGGCCGCTGGTGCGTTCGTCGTACCGCGCGGGCCGTCTGTGGGGGCAGGCGATGACCAAGCACGGCCGCGCGATCCCCGAGGCGCTGTCGCACCTCGCCCAGCCCACCACCTCCCGTCAGGAGGCGGCGAGCCTGCTGGCGCGCTGAGCCGACGCTCCTCCTGCTCTCAGTACACGCGAAGAGCACTAGAATCGATGACCATGGCCAGAACCTCGTCCGGCGGCGACGCGCGCAACGACGCGCCCGCCGTCAAGCAGAAGAAGCCCAAGAAGCGCCGCTGGTATCACCAGCTGTGGGACGTCTACCAGATGACCCGCAAGCAGAACCCGCTGGTCACCTGGTGGATGCTCGCCGCGTTCGTCGGCGTGGTGGCGGTGGCGCTGCTCATCGGCGTGCTGACGGGTCCCTGGATCTACGCGCTGGTCATCGGTGTTCCCTTCGCCGTGCTCGCGGCGATGTTCATCCTGTCGCGCAGTGCGGAGAAGGCCGCGTACACGCAGATCGCCGGCCAGCCCGGGGCCGCCCGCGCGGCGCTCGGCACGGTGCGCGGCGGCTGGACCTTCGAGGACGAGCCCGTCGCGGTCGACGCCCGCAACCAGGACTTCGTGTTCCGCGGCGTCGGCCGGGCCGGCGTCGTCCTGGTCTCGGAGGGGCCGCCGCACCGCGTGGGGCGCCTCCTGGAGCAGGAGCGCAAGAAGGTCAGCCGCATCCTGTCCAACGTGCCGGTCACCCTGATCCAGTGCGGCGACGCCGAGGGCCAGGTGCCGCTCACGAAGGTGGCGCGCTCCGTCTCCCGGCTCAAGTCGACCCTCACGCGCGCCGAGGTGAGCGAGGTCAGCAAGCGGCTCAAGGCCATCGGCGGCATGAAGCTGCCGATCCCCAAGGGCATCGACCCCACCCGCGCCCGCCCCGACCGCAAGGGCATGCGCGGCCGCTGACCCGGCCGGCACCGGAACCGCCTCACGAGAGGGGCGTCCTCGTCATCGAGGGCGCCCCTCTCGCGTGCTCCCACCGCCGCAGATCACCCGTCCGAGGGACGGACGCCGCCAGGCCGGGCCCTGTGAGTTCTGGCACTCTGGGGATCGCCGCCGGTGTCTCGACCTGCAGGTCTCCCCGGGGTTACACGGCCGAGAGGCCCGAGAAACATTCCCGCAACAATCAGTAACCAGAGAGAAACCACCTGCCCATAGGTTCATGGCGATCCGCGAGCGATCGTTCCCGGCTCGTCCGGCGCGCGGTCCGACGGACTCCCCCTGAACTTATCGAGCGAGCAAGGAGCGCAGATGTTCAAGAACGCCGAGGAGGCGATCGCCTTCACCCGCAACGAGGGGGTGGAGTTCGTCGACGTCCGGTTTATCGACCTGCCGGGCGTCACGCAGCACTTCAACATCCCGGTCGAGCAGTTCGACGAGGACGCCTTCAGCGAGGGCCTCATGTTCGACGGCTCGTCGATCCGCGGTTTCCAGGCGATCCACGAGTCCGACATGAAGCTCGTGCCGGACGTCACGACGGCGTTCATCGACCCGTTCCGCAAGGCCAAGACGCTGATCGTGAACTTCTCGATCGTGGACCCGTTCACGGGTGACGCCTACGCTCGCGACCCCCGCAACATCGCGGCCAAGGCCGAGGCCTACCTGAAGTCGACCGGCATCGCCGACACCGTCTTCTTCGGCCCCGAGGCCGAGTTCTACATCTTCGACGACGTGCGCTTCAAGACCGCGTCGAACGAGAGCTACTACTCCATCGACTCCGTCGAGGCCGCGTGGAACACCGGCCGCGAGGAGGAGGGTGGCAACCTCGGGTACAAGACCCGGTACAAGGGTGGCTACTTCCCCACGTCGCCGAGCGACCGCTTCGCCGACCTGCGCGACGACATGGTCAAGATCCTCGGTCAGGTGGGCCTCTCCGTCGAGCGCGCGCACCACGAGGTGGGCACCGCCGGCCAGCAGGAGATCAACTACAAGTTCAACACCCTGCTGCACGCCGCCGACGACCTGATGAAGTTCAAGTACGTCATCAAGAACGTCGCGTTCGAGGCCGGCAAGTCGGCCACGTTCATGCCGAAGCCGATCTTCGGTGACAACGGCTCGGGCATGCACTCGCACCAGTCGCTCTGGAAGAACGGCGAGCCGCTGTTCTACGACGAGAAGGGCTACGGCGGCCTGTCCGACCTGGCTCGCTGGTACATCGGTGGCCTGCTCAAGCACGCCCCGTCGCTGCTGGCGTTCACCAACCCGTCGGTGAACTCCTACCACCGCCTGGTGCCCGGCTTCGAGGCTCCCGTGAACCTCGTCTACTCGGCCCGCAACCGTTCCGCCTCGATCCGTATCCCGATCACGGGTACCTCCCCGAAGGCGAAGCGCATCGAGTTCCGCGCGCCGGACCCGTCGTCGAACCCGTACCTGGCGTTCTCCGCGATGCTGATGGCCGGCCTGGACGGCATCAAGAACCGCATCGAGCCCCCGGCCCCGGTCGACAAGGACCTCTACGAGCTGCCGCCCGAGGAGCACGCGCAGATCGCCCAGGTCCCGACGTCGCTCGGTGGCGTGCTCGACGCGCTCGAGGCCGACCACGAGTACCTCACCGCCGGTGACGTGTTCACGGAGGACCTGATCGAGACCTGGATCGCGTACAAGCGCGAGAACGAGATCGACCCGATCCGCCTGCGGCCGCACCCGCACGAGTTCGAGCTCTACTACGACATCTGACGGTCGGTCCCCCGGGACCTGCTGAGATGCGCCGAAACGGCGGCTGACCTGCACTTACGTCTTGCGACGCTGCGCAGCGTTGGCCGCCGTTTCTCGTGCTCCCGTGTAACTCTCGTGTAATTCCCAGGTGGTCCGCGCGGGCCTGTGTCTCGGCTTCTACAAGATCAAGGCGCGCCTGCGGCGCGCGGGCCCGCGCCTACGGCGGGCCCCGCGATGGGGACCCCCGCGCGGCGCGCCTGGCGACCCTTTGCGCCACCCCCACCGCACCCCACCTCCGGCGCGAGCCCCACAAGGAACGGCGGGACACCACATCCAATGACTGAAATCAGTCCGGCCGAACTGGCCAAGCTCGTGCGAGCCGTAGCAGTGCTGGCGCTACCCGCAGATGGCCAGATTGCATGGCTGTCGTCTCTCGGGATGGGCGAACCAGGCTTCGCGGACGAACTCGCCATGGAACTCGAAGACGGGGCGCTGCTCGCCGGACAATTTGTCCGCGCTGGTTGGATAGAACCGGAGGTTGGGAGCGCGGTCGCAGCGCTGGATTCGTTCCTTGCGGTCAAGAGCCGTGCCGACACCAAAGACTTCTGGAGCCTGAACTCGCTTAGGCACGATCGGGAGTGGGATCGGATCCGCTCGATGGCGGCCGATGTACTGAGAGCACTCTGACAAAGGCCATCTTCTCCGGCTCTCAGCAATGCCGGCGCCAGTGCCTCCGGCGGGCACCAACCGAACTCCAGAGGGGCAGGGAAACGCCCGTGGGGTCCCTGTCCCTCGAAGCCCACCCGCCGTTCACCACGCGTCTGCTGCCAGGAACGGGGCCATCCTGGCAGCAGACGCGTGGTGAACCGCAGGGCCGATCGCGTCGATCAGGCGGGTCACTGCCGAACCACCTCCCGCACCGGCTCGAACCGGTCGTGCTCCGTCTGGCACACGCCCTCGCCGTGCGTCAGCCCGGGCAGGTCCCGCTGCAGCGTGGCGATCACGCCGGCCGGGATCTCGCCGCGTACGACGGCGACCCCCGGCCCGGCGAGTCCCGACTCGAACGGCACCCCGCCCAGCCGCCCCACCAGCGAGGTCACGGCGCCGACGGCGTCGTCCGGCAGCTCGATCACGAACCGGTGCACCGGCTCGCACACCACCGTCCCGGCGCGCCGCACGGCCGCCGCGAGCACGCGCGGCGCCAGCCCGCGGAAGTCGGCCCCCGTGCTCGACATCGCCTTGTTGAACTTCTGGTGCATGTGGCTCTGTCGCGGCGCGTACCCCGAGTGGGTCATGACCACCCGCGCGTCGGGCACCGGGTAACGCAGCGGCCCGCCCGCGAGCGAACGGCGCACCGTGTCCTCCGTCGCGTCGAAGAACGCCGGCGGCATCGACCCGCGCTCGCACTCGAGCTCGAACGTCACCCCGGAGCCGACCGGCGCAGGCTCGACCCGCAGCCCGATGGTGGCCAGGAACTCGTTCCCGTCCTGCTTCTTCACCTCCAGCGCGTGCCCGACGCCGGTCAGCCGCTCGGTGCGCGCCGTCCGCACCTCGCCGAACCGGGCCTCGACACCGTGCTCCCGCTGGAGGATCGCGGCCAGTACCTCGCGCTGCACCTCGCCGTAGAGCGAGACCGTGATCTCCTCGTCGCGGCGCCGCACCCGGATGAGCGGGTCCTGCTCGGCCAGCTCCGACAGCGCGGAGTACAGCCGTCCGCGCGCCTCCGGCGCCGCGTCCACGACCGTCTCGTACGACGGCGGCGGGAACTGGCTCGCCCGCTCGTCCCCGGGCAGCCTCGGCCCGACCACGTCGCCGACCCGCGCCGTCGTCAGCCCCTGCACGACGGCGATCTGGCCCGCCCCCGCCGTCGGCCGCGCCGTCAGCGACCCGCGGTGCGCAACGCGCAGCCCGGTGATCCGTTCGGCACGCCCGTGGCCCAGGTCGATCCGGTCGCGCAGGTGCAGGACTCCCGACCGCATCCGGACGAACGCGCGCTTGCGGCCGCCCTCGCGGTCGATCGCGAAGACCACGCCGGACGGGCCCGCGTCGGACGCCGACGCGTTCGCCGCCCCAGCGTCGGGCGCCGCCGCGACGTCGGCCACCGGCAGGAACTCCCCCAGGGCGGCGACCAGCTCCGGCACCCCCACGCCGGTCACGGCCGACCCGAACAGCACCGGGTGTGCCCGCCCCCGCCGCGACTCGTCCGCGAGCCACTCGCGCAGTCCGTCGCCGGGCAGCGCCTCCACGCGCGCGGACGCCGTTCCCGCGCCCAGCACCCGCTGCACGGGTAGCACGTCCGGGCTGAGGCGGCGCACGACGGCGTCCACCACCTCGTCCGGGCGGGCGCCACGCCGGTCGATCTTGTTCACGAACACGATCACGGGCAGCCGCAGCCGTTGCAGCGCGCGCATCAGCACCAGCGTCTGCGCCTGCACGCCCTCGACGGCGGACAGGACGAGCACCGCGCCGTCGAGCACCGCGAGGCTGCGGTCCACCTCCGCGATGAAGTCGGGGTGGCCGGGGGTGTCCAGCACGTTCACGGTCACGTCGGCGGCGGGGAAGGATGCCACGGACGCGCGGATGGTGATCCCCCGCTCGCGCTCCAGCGCGAGCGAGTCGGTGAGGGTGTCGCCGCCGTCGACGGAGCCGAGGCGGTCGATCACGCCCGCATGGTGCAGCAGGCGTTCGGTCAGGCTGGTCTTACCGGCGTCGACATGAGCGACGATCCCAAGGTTGAGGTACGACAAAGGCAGTCACGTCCGTGGTCAGGTGGGTCAGGGCACGGGGCGTGACAGCCGTCATCGGGGTTCCTCTCCTACGGGTCTCTCGGTCGCGCCCACCATGCGCCCGGAGCCCGCGGAGGATCAACGCTTTTTCGGGCGGCCCCGGCGCACGGCCGCGCACGACGTCGGTGCGCACACGACACGCTGACCACTGCCCCACATCACCCGCCCACCCGGCCGCTAGCCTCCCGGACATGATCATCTGGCTCAACGGACCCTTCGGCGGCGGCAAGACCACCACGGCGGCCGAGCTCGACGCACTCCTGCCGGAGGTCGTCGTGTTCGACCCGGAGAAGATCGGCGAGGCCATCGTGCCCGCGCTGTCCGCCGTCGAGACGGTGCGCGACTTCCAGGACTGGCGGCCGTGGCGCGAGCTCGTCGTGGCCGCGCTGGCGTCCGTCGACCGCTACACCGGCCGCACGATCGTGGCCCCGCAGACCGTGGTCGTGGAGCAGTACTGGGACGAGATCACCGCCGGCCTGGCGGCCGCGGGCGTGGAGGTGCGCGCGTTCACCCTGGACTGCACCCCGGACGAGCACGAGCGCCGCATCGCGAACGACCACGTGAACGTGGCGACGCTCCAGGACATCAAGATCCACGACGGCGGTGTCGGCTGGCGCCGCCACCGCGCGCCGGACTACCGCGCGGCCCTGCCCTGGCTGCGCACCCGCACCGAGGTGATCGACACGACAGCGCTCCGCCCGCCGGAGGTCGCCAAGGAGATCGCGGGGCGTCTGCTCGCAGGATGACCATGCATCTGCTGCCAAGAACCTCAGTCAACTGGCAGCAGATGCATGGTCATCTGGGCTACCCGTGGAGCGCATCCGTCACGTGGCGTGCGGCCGCGGCACCGTGGACTTGCCGGTGACGATCGCCGTGCCGGGCAGGACGAAGCAGCGCCGGCACAGCGCCTCGTACGTGAACGTGCCATCGTCGGGCAGCGGCTCCGAGGCGCCCAGGGGCTCCAGGAACGGCACGCCGTCGCGCAGCACCTGGGTGAACGCGGCATGCAGGTCCTGGCAGCGGTCGCACACGGCCCGCCGGTAGCGCACATCGGTCGGCCCCAGCTCCAGCAGCGCGCGGACGGTGGCGAACAGCTCGCCACGGTGGTCGAGATCGATGCCGCAGGCCAGCACCCGCGTACCGCGCAGCACCAGCTCCTCGACCACCCGGACGTCGGCGGTCGTGAACATGTGCACCTCGTCGATCGCGACCACGTCCTCCGTGGTGTGCAGCAGCGGTTCGAGGGTGTCGAGCTTGACCGTCGGGACGGAGGCCCCCGTCCGGGAGACGATGCGCGCGTCCCGGACGTGCCGGGCCGACTGCACGACGGCGCAGCTCAGCCGCGAGTACGCCAGCGGCGCCATCTGCGCGATGAGATCCAGCGACTTGCCGGACTTCATGGGGCCGAGTACCAGCGACAGCTCCACCGATGCACCTTCCCCGCCGTCCAGGGCAGGCCGTTCCTGCCGCACAGCACCCTAGCCGGAAGCCCGGCCCTCGACCCGCTCCTTGATGCCGTGCAGCGTGCGCCGCGACATCAGGTAGCTGACCTCGCCCAGCGGCGCCGTCAGCCACCGCACGAGCGGCCTGCCGAAGGCGACACGTTCGCGCAGGAGCAGCCGCGTGCGGCCGTCCTTCGTCTCCCGCAGCGCGAACGTCCAGAGGAACTCCCACCCGGCCGGGTCGGTGCGCCGCACGGGCCGGCCCGCATCCAGGTCGGCGATCTGCAGCACGAGCGCCACGCCGGGCACGAGACCGACCACGTACCAGCCCCCGCCGCGCGCCCTGGTGGCCCGGACGACGTCACCGACCCGCAGGTCCTGCCACTCCTCGACCACCTCCTGGGCGTTACGGATCCCCAGGCCGAACAGGTTCTCGAGCCACGCGTAGCTGTAGAAGCCGCCCCGGTCCGCACCGATCTGCACCACCCACGGCCACACGTCACCCGGCGGGGCGTCGATCGTGATCGCCCGGGTGACCTGCATCGCCGGTCCCGGGACGAGATCGTCCCCCGGCAGCACCGCCGCGACCTCCGCGTCGGTCGCACCCCAGCGGTCGTGCCCCCGCTTGACCCACCACGCGTACGCGACCACACCGGCGGCCACGGCAGACGCCACCAGACGTCGCCCGCGGCGCTGCTGCCGGACCGGTCGGATCGTGCAGCTGCTCATGTGCCGAGCCTCGCCCGCGCCGTCCGGCGTCGGCAGGGCCCAAGGTCACCGCCGCGCGGGTACAACGCCTCGTGCTGAGCCTCGTCGTCGTCCCGGTGGCCATGGCGAGACCGCCGGGACGACCACGGCCAAGCTGACCATGCACCTGCTGCCAGGAATCCCCGCCGCCTGGCAGCAGATGCATGGTCGTCGGCCCGCGTCCCTGCCCGGGACGGCTAGTCGGCGCCGTAGAAGACCCGCTCCATCACCGCACGCGCGCGCCGGGCGACGCGGAGGTACAGCTCCTCCAGCTCCGGCCCCGTCCCGACGTCGCCCAGCAGGCGGGCGATCCCCGTCAGGGCGTGGCTGTCGTGCGGCAGCATGTCCACGCCGGCGCCCGTGGTGCGGCCCGACCACAGCACGATCGCCGACCGCAGCCGCGACGCGAGCCGCCAGGCCTCCAGGAGCACCTCGGCGTCGTCGTCGGTCAGGAGGCCCGCGTCGCGGGCGGCCTCCAGGGCGGCCACGGTGCCCGTGGTGCGCAGCCCGGGCACCTCGAACGCGTGCTGGAGCTGCAGGAGCTGGACGGTCCACTCGACGTCGGACACCCCGCCGCGGCCCAGCTTGAGGTGCCGGGCGGGGTCGGCGCCACGCGGCAGGCGCTCCGACTCGACGCGGGCCTTGATGCGGCGCACCTCGCGCAGGACGGCCTCACCGGGTCCGCCGTCCGGGTAGCGCAGCGGGTCGATCAGCGCCGTGAACCGTTCCCCGAGCGAGCGCCCGCCCTCGGCGCCCGGCCCCAGGTCCAGCGCCGCCGCCACGGCGCCCTCCTCGGGGCCGCCCGCAGCGACCACGCTCAGCGTGCCCGACAGTGCCCGCGCCCGCAGGAGCGCCTGCGCCTCCCACGGGGAGGACCAGCGTCCGTAGTACTCCACGTAGGAGTCGAAGGACCGCACCAGGGGGCCGTTGCGCCCCTCGGGGCGCAGGTCGGCGTCCACGGGCAGGCCCGGTTCGGGCCCCACGGCGGACAGGATGCGGCGCAGGTTCTTCGCCACGGTGAGGGCGTAGTCGTTCGCCTCCTTGTCCGGTGCGCCGCCCACGGCCTCGTAGACGAACATGACGTCGGCGTCCGACCCGTACCCGAGCTCCTGCCCGCCGAGCCGGCCCATCGCCACGATCAGCAGACGGGCGGGCTCGTCCCCGCGCGCGATGTGCCGGGCTCCGCGCGCCTCGTGCTCGGCGATGCGCAGCCCGCCTGCGAGCACCACGTCGGCGGCGTCCGAGATGGCCTTCGCCGCGCCGACCGGGCCGAGCGCCCCGAGCACCTCGGCCACGCCGGTGCGGGCCAGCTCGCGCCGCCGCAGCGCGCGCAGCGCGACCGTGGCCGCCTCCACCTCCTGGGCGCGCCCGAGCAGCGCGTCCGCCTCGGACGCGAGCCGCCGCACCCCGCGCGGCGCCAGCGACTCCGTCTCGGCGAGCCACCGCACCGACTCCGGGGAGCGCCCGATCGCGTCCGCGAGGTACCGCGACGAGGACAGCACCTGGGCCAGCCGGGACGCCGCCTCCGCCGAGTCGCGCAGCAGCCGCAGGTACCAGTGCGTGGAACCCAGCGTGTCCGACAGCTTGCGGAACGCGAGCAGCCCCTCGTCCGGGTCGGCGCCCTCGGCGAACCAGCCCAGCAGCACGGGCAGGAGCTGGCGCTGGATCGACGCGCGCCGTGAGACGCCGTCGGTCAGGGCCTGGACGTGCCGCATGGCCCCGGCCGGGTCGCGGTAGCCGATCGCCGCGAACCGGGCCATGGCGGCCTTCGGCGCGAGCGACGCCTCGCCCGTGGACAGTAGCGCGGTGGCCGGCAGGAGCGGGCGGTAGTAGACGGCCTCGTGCAGGTCGCGCACCTCGCGCCGCACGGCCCGCCACGTCTTGACCAGGTCGTCCGCACCGCCGACGCCGAGCCCCCGGGCGAGCCGGCGCAGGTCCGCCTCCGCCGTCGGCATGAGGTGCGTGCGGCGCAGCCGGAAGAGCTGGACCCGGTGCTCCAGCGCCCGCAGGAACCGGTAGCACTCCCCCATCCGGCGCGCGTGCTCGCGCCCCACGTAGCCGCCCTTCGACAACGCCTCGAGCGCGTCGAGCGTGGTGCGCGACCGGATGTCCTCGTCCGCGCGCCCGTGCACGAGCTGCAGGAGCTGCACCGTGAACTCGACGTCGCGCAGGCCGCCCTTGCCGAGCTTGATCTGCCGGTCCGCCTCGGCCACGGGCACGTTGTCCTCGACGCGCTTGCGCATGGCGCGGGCGTCCTCGACGAAGTTCGGGCGCTCCACGGCCTGCCACACCAGCGGCCCGACGGCGGCCGTGTACGCCTCCCCGAGCGCCAGGTCACCCGCGACGGGGCGCGCCTTGAGCAGCGCCTGGAACTCCCATGTCACGGCCCACCGCTCGTAGTACGCGACGTGGCTGGCCAGCGTCCGCACGAGCGGGCCCTGCTTGCCCTCGGGGCGCAGCGCGGCGTCGACCTGCCACAGGGCCGGCTCCGCCGACGCCCCGGAGCAGACCTGGGCCAGCCGCGTGGCCAGCCGGGTCGCGACGCGCAGGGCGTGGTCCTCGTCACAGGCGGGCGTGCCGTCGGGCAGCGTGCCCGGCTCGGCCACGTACACGACGTCCACGTCGGAGATGTAGTTCAGCTCCCGGCCGCCGGTCTTGCCCATGCCGAGCACGACCAGGCGGACTCCGGCGGCGTGGTCCTCCTCCTCGGAGCGGGCCACGGCCAGCGCGCCCTCCAGGGCCGCGGCCGCGAGGTCCGCGAGCGCCGCGGCCACGGCGGGCATGACGGCCGTCGGCTCGGGCGCGGTGACGTCGGTGGCGGCGATGCGCAGCAGCCGCGCCCGGTAGGCGCGTCGCAGGCGGTCCGTGTACGACGGCGGCGTGTCGGTGCCCGTCGTCACCGTCACCTCCGGGTGGGTGCCCGCGACGGGATCCGGGCTGTCGGGGTCCGCGTCGACGGCGCGGAGCAGCTCGGCGCGCACCTCCCGGGCGGGTACCCCGGTGCCCGGTGCCGGGTCGGCGAGGAGGTCGAGCAGGGCCGGGTGCCGGACCAGCTCGTCACCGAGCGCCGAGGACGCGCCGAGCACGCGCACCAGCCGGTCGCGGGGGGCCGGCCGGGGCGGGGCGTCGTCGTCGGCCGGGTCGCCGGGCTGGTCCAGCAGCCGTCGCAGCCGGTCGGGTGCGGCGGCCGCGAGGCGGACGAGCTGGAGGAGCGCGAGGTCGGGGTCGGCGACGGCGGCGAGCGAGCGCAGCAGGACGGCGTCGGCCGGGTCGAGCTCGACGGCGCCGCGGTCGGGGCCGGCGGCGCGGTCGGCGGCTGCCCGGGGCCGGCTGTCCAGGACGGTGACCAGGTCCGGGTCGCGCCACAGCGCGGCGGACCGGGTGAGGTCGGCGAACCCGGCCCGGATCAGGTGGGTCGTGAGGGTCTCGGGTCGGCGGCTCTGCACCCCCCGACCCTACGACGCGGGCGGGGGGTGCAGCACCCCTGTCAGAGCTGCAGGAAGCGCTTGAGCTCGAAGGGCGTGACCTGGGCGCTGTACGTCTCCCACTCCTCGCGCTTGTTGCGCAGGAAGTAGTCGAAGACGTGCTCGCCGAGCGTCTCGGCCACGAGCTCGGACTTCTCCATGAACTGGATGGCCTCGTCGAGGTCGCGCGGCAGCGGGGCGATGCCCAGGGCGCGGCGCTCGGCCGGGGTGAGCTCCCAGACGTCGTCCTCGGTGTGGTCCAGGAGGTCGTAGCCCTCCTCGATGCCCTTGAGGCCGGCCGCCAGGATCACGGCGAACGCCAGGTACGGGTTGGCCGCCGAGTCGAGCGCGCGGTACTCGATGCGCGCGGAGTTGCCCTTGCCCGGCTTGTACATGGGCACGCGGACCAGCGCGGAGCGGTTGTTGTGGCCCCAGCTCACGTAGCTCGGGGCCTCCTGCCCGCCCCAGAGCCGCTTGTAGCTGTTGACGTACTGGTTGGTGACGGCGGTGATCTCGCCGGCGTGCACCATGAGGCCCGCGATGAACTGGCGCGCCGTCTTGGACAGCTCGAACTGGGCGCCGGGCTCGTAGAACGCGTTGCGGTCGTCCTCGAAGAGCGACACGTGGGTGTGCATGCCGGAGCCGGGCTGGTCGGCCAGCGGCTTGGGCATGAAGGAGGCGAACACGCCCTGCTCGAGCGCCACCTCCTTGACCACGGTGCGGAACGTCATGAGGTTGTCCGCGGTGGTCAGCGCGTCGGCGTACCGCAGGTCGATCTCGTTCTGGCCGGGGCCGGCCTCGTGGTGGGAGAACTCGACCGAGATACCCATGGACTCCAGCATGGTGATCGCGGCACGGCGGAAGTCGTGTGTCGATCCGCGGGCCAGGTGGTCGAAGTACCCGCCCTGGTCCACCGGCTCCAGCTTCGGGTCGGCCTTGGTGAGCTGGTTGAACAGGTAGAACTCGACCTCGGGGTGCGTGTAGAAGGTGAACCCGCGGTCGCTCGCCTTGGCGAGGGTGCGCTTGAGCACGTTCCGGGAGTCGGCGAGCGACGGCTCGCCGTCCGGCGTCAGGATGTCGCAGAACATGCGCCCTGTGCCGTGCCGTTCGCCGCGCCACGGGAGCACCTGGAACGTGGTGGGGTCGGGCTTGGCGACCATGTCGGCCTCGAAGACCCGGGTGAGCCCCTCGATGGCGCTGCCGTCGAACCCGATGCCCTCGCTGAACGCCGACTCCAGCTCGGCGGGGGCCACGGCTACCGACTTCAGCACACCCAGCACGTCGGTGAACCAGAGCCGGATGAAGCGGATGTCGCGCTCCTCGACCGTGCGGAGCACGAACTCCTGCTGCCTGTCCATGGGCCCATCTTGCACTAAACCTGTTACAGGCGCGTGTACCGGGCATGGACGACCGGTCGTAGGCTTTCTTGCGGCACCGAGGCCGCCCGAACCACAGGAGGACCATGTCCGCGCACACCTCACCCACTCCGGGCCCCAAAAGGGTTCGTGTGCACCACCTGGCGGAGGCCAAGGCCCGCGGTGAGAAGCTCGCGATGCTCACCGCGTACGACGCCGTGACCGCCACGATCCTCGACGCCGCCGGCACGGACATGCTGCTGGTGGGCGACTCGATCGGGAACGTCATGCACGGGCACACGTCCACCATCCCGGTGACGGTCGACGACATGATCCCGGCCGCGCGTGCCGTGGCCCGCGCCGCCAGGCGCGCGTTCGTGGTGGTCGACCTGCCGTTCGGCTCGTACGAGGCCGGTCCGCAGCAGGCGCTGGAGACCGCGGTGCGCGTGTTCAAGGAGACCGGCGCGGACGCGGTCAAGCTGGAGGGCGGCGTGCGCTCGGCGGCGCAGATCCGGGCGCTGACCGACGCGGGCATCCCCGTCGTCGCCCACCTGGGGTACACGCCGCAGTCGGAGAACCTGCTGGGCGGGCCGCGCGTGCAGGGCCGCGGCGACGAGGCCGTCGAGCGGCTGGCCACCGACGCGCAGGCCGTCGAGGACGCCGGCGCCGTCGCCGTCGTCCTGGAGATGGTGCCCACCGACGTGGCCGCGCGGATCACCGAGATCGTGCGCATCCCGACCATCGGCATCGGCGCCGGGCCGCACTGCGACGGGCAGGTGCTGGTGTGGACCGACATGGCGGGCATGACGGCCTGGTCGCCCCGCTTCGCCCGGCGGTACGCCGAGCTGGGCGCGGTGCTGCAGCGGGCTGCGGAGGACTACGTCGCGGAGGTCAAGGACGCGTCCTTCCCGGACGCGGAGCACTCGTTCGACAAGTAGCTACTTCTTGCCCCAGTTCTCGTCGTCCTGCTCCCACGACTCGTTGCGCGAGCGTGCGCTCTCCAGCGCCCGCTCGGCCTCGGCGCGGGTGGCGTACGGGCCCATGAGGTGGGTCCAGGAGGAGCGCCGCCCCTCCTCGACCTCACCCGTCTCCGTGTTGTACCAGTACTGCTCGTGGTTGCTCATGAGACGATCCTGACATGAGCGACCTGGCGTTCGGCATCGACATCGGCGGTTCGGGGATCAAGGGGGCACCCGTCGACCTGACGGCCGGCGAGTACGCCGACAAGCGGACCCGGATCCCGACCCCGCGGCCGTCCACCCCGCAGGCGGTCGCCAGCGTGCTCGCGGAGCTCGTCGACGCCTACCACCTGCCCCAGGACGTGCCGATCGGCGTGGCGTTCCCCGCCCCGATGCAGCACGGCGTGGTGCGCTCCATGGCCAACCTGGACCAGTCGTGGACGGGCGTGGACCTGCCGGCGCTGGTGCACCGGGCGACCGGCCGGGAGGTCGTGGCCGTGAACGACGCCGACGCGGCCGGCATCGGGGAGGTGCGCTACGGCGCGGCCCGCGACGCCGACGGCGTGGTGCTGGTGGCGACCCTGGGCACGGGGATCGGCTCGGCGCTGGTGGTCGACGGCGTCCTCGTGCCGAACACCGAGCTGGGCCACCTGGAGATCGACGGGCACGACGCCGAGTCCCGCGCGGCGGACTCCGCACGCGAGCGCGAGGACCTGTCGTGGGAGCAGTGGGCCGAGCGCCTGCAGCGCTACTTCGGCGTGGTCGAGGATCTCCTGTCGCCCGACCTCATCGTCGTGGGCGGCGGAGTGAGCAAGCATCACGAGAAGTACCTGCCGCACCTGCACCTGCGTGCGCCGATCGTGCCGGCCCAGCTCCGGAACGCGGCGGGCATCGTCGGGGCCGCGGCCCTGGCCGCGGGTCGCTGACGTCCCGGCCGTCACCGACGGGCGGTCCGTCGCGGGCGGTGCCGCTCAGGCCTCCCGCACGGCCGGGTGCGCCTGCTGCGCGAAGAGCGCGTCGACGCCGAGCATCTCGATGACGCTCCGGACCACCGGCGGCGGCTCCGGGAGACTGACCGTCAGGCCCTCCCGCGTGCCGTAGGTGTACATCTGCATGAGGAACGCCACGCCGGTCGAGTCCATGAACGTGACGCGCGACGTGTCGATCACGACGGCCTTCGCCCGCTCGATGGCGTTGGCTATCGCGGCACTCGACTCGCCACGCAGGGAGACGTCGATCTCCCCCCACATGCTCACGACACTCGCGCGGGACTGTTCTTCGAACATGATCCCGCCCGTGCGCCCCCTGTTATCGAATTCCGTGTTGCTCACTTGCATCGCCCCTGTTCATTGCTCCCCGACATGGCCGCCGGAACGGGTCGCCCGACCCCCCGGGCAACTCTGGGAGATTGCAACGCCTTCGTCGCGATCACGGGAAGCCTACATCCGTGAAGATCGCAAGTGGAACAGTCGCGCTGGGTTACATTTCCCCCTCAGGACTGGTATAAGTTGGAGTTTCTCCATCCAAACCGGAACATTTCCACCGGGCAGACCGGACATATACCCGCCCAGTTGGACAATCGTTCAAGAAAAAGATTCACCAGATTCAATTGTCAGACGACCGATTTGGGCCGTCCGGACCCTCCGCCGCACGCGGATTGCGCATCGTCGGCGCGCTTTCCTTCTCCCATGCATCGAGCTGCATAGTGAGCGCCTTGGCGAGCTCGAACACCTGCTGCGGAGGAATGCGCACCCGGGACACGACCCGGCCCGGCACGGTAATCGACGTGACCTCACCCGAGTCGGGGTCCGAGACGGGGCTCGGCGGCTGCTTCACGGCGATGAAGTCCAGGATGAACGAGGTCGGCGTGTGCCAGACGGAGGCGAAGTCGGCGGGGACACCGGTCTCCATCTCGTCGGGGACGTCGATCTGGAACTCCTGGGGCAGCTCGTCGGACGACACTGGGGCTCCTCGATTGGCCGGGCGGTTCCCCGACCGTACCGTGGGGCCGGAGGCGACGACAGTGGAAACGGACTCCGAGGACATATGTGTCCGGCGTGTCGCACCGCCAGCGGAAAACAGGGCGCCTCACGGTCGCCCCGGGCACTAGAATCGCGCGTTCCCCTGCCACCCTCCTGGAGGTCCTCCCGTGCCTGCCGACGTGCCCGAGCTCGCCCAGGAGCGCGAGTTCCTCGCCGAGGCCCGTACCCAGCTCGGCCGGATGCGCGAACGCGTCGCCGCGCTCGACGGGCGCTACGCCGGCGACCCGGTGAGCGCCGACGTGCTGGAGGCCGCCCTCGCCCGCCGGATGGAGCAGCTCAGCGACGACCCGGAGATCCCGCTCTTCTTCGGCCGCATCACCGTGGGCGCGGACGTCACCACCGGGCACGACGACGAGATCTTCCACATCGGCCGGCGCCACGTCTCGGACCCCGACGGCGAGCCGATGGTCGTGGACTGGCGCGCACCCGTCAGCACCCCGTTCTACCGGGCCACGCCGAAGGAGCCGATGGGCATCACGGCCCGGCGCCGCTACGGCTTCGCCCGGGGCCACCTGACCGGTTTCGAGGACGAGACCCTGACGCACCCCGACGAGGCCGGGCCCGACGGCGGCACCGGCACCCGCTCGGAGATCCTCGAGGCCGAGATCGAGCGCCCCCGCACCGGGCCGATGCGCGACATCGTGGCCACCATCCAGCCCGAGCAGGATGTCATCGTCCGCATGCCGCTGGACCGCACGCTCGTGGTGCAGGGCGCGCCCGGCACCGGCAAGACGGCGGTCGGCCTGCACCGCGCGGCCTACCTTCTCTACGCCCACCGCGAGCAGCTCACCCGGCGCGGCGTGCTCGTCGTCGGGCCGAACAAGAGCTTCCTGCGGTACATCCGCGACGTGCTGCCCGCCCTGGGCGAGATCCACGCGACGCAGGCCACCATCGAGGAGGTGGTCGGCACGCACGCCCCGGTGCGGGCCACCGAGCCCGCCGACGTCGCGACCCTCAAGGGCGACGGCCGGATGGCCCGGGTGCTGCGCGCCGCCGTCTGGTCGCACGTCGGCACCCCGCAGGAGACGCTGGTGCTGCCGCGCGGATCCTTCCGCTGGCGCGTGCCGGCGTACGCGGCGCGGGAGGCGGTCGAGCAGGTCAGGGCGCGGGACGTGCGCTACTCGCTCGGCGCCGCCCAGCTCCGGCACGCGCTCGCGCACCGGGTGCTGGTGCAGATCGAGGAGTCCGGCGACGCCCTCGACGACAAGGCGTGGGACGTCCTGGCCCGCACCAAGCCGGTCCGGGACTACGCGGCGGCCGTGTGGCCCGCGGTCGAGCCGCGCAAGCTGCTGTTCCGCCTGCTGTCCGACCCGGAGTTCCTCGCGACGTGCGCACAGGACGTCCTGTCCGAGACCGAGCAGGGGCTCCTGGCCTGGGACCGGCCACCCCGCTCCCCCGGTGCCGCGCGCTGGACCACGGCGGACCTCGTGCTGCTCGACGAGATCGCCGACCTGCTGGACCGGACCGAGTCCGTGGCGCACATCGTCGTCGACGAGGCGCAGGACCTGTCCGCGATGATGCTGCGTGCGCTCGGGCGGCGTGCCGCGAACGGCTCGCTGACGGTGCTCGGCGACCTCGCCCAGGCGACCACCCCGTGGGCGTCGGCCGACTGGGCGGACGTGCTGCGCCATCTCGACAAGCCGGACGGTCACGTGGAGCAGCTCACCGCCGGGTTCCGCGTGCCGGCCGACGTGATCGAGCTCGCCGCCCGGCTCCTGCCGCGCATCGCGCCCGGCCTGGAGCCGCCGACCGCCGTCCGCCGCACCCGCGGACGGCTCGCCGTGACGACGACGCCGCTCGGCGAGGTGCTGGCCGACGTCGTGGCCCGCGAGGGCTCGGTCGGCCTGATCGTGCCCGACGCCGGCATGCCGCACGCCCGGACGGTGCTGACGGCCGCGGGGCTGACGTTCGCCGTCGTCGGCGAGCAGGACGACGCCCCGGACGACAGCACGGCCGACGACTCCGGATCCTCCGAGTTCGACGCGCACCTGGAGCTGGTGCCCGCCTCGCTGGCCAAGGGCCTCGAGTTCGACCACGTCGTGCTGCACGACCCGGCCGCCGTCGTGGCCGCCGAGCCGGACCGGGCGACGGGACTGCGCCGGCTCTACGTCTGCCTCACGCGCGCCGTCACGTCTCTCGTCGTGCGGCACGACGGGGACCTGCCGCCGGAGCTCGGACTCTGACCCGCGCTCCTCGGGCTGCGCTTGACCCTGTTCCCGGAACATAGTTTCCACTGGACCTGTCGCCGCACACCGCGGCCGACCTGACCGACCGGAACCAGGAGCGAACCGTGGCGTGGAGCACCCGGCAGATCGCCGACCTCGCGGGGACGACCGTCAATGCCGTGCGCCACTACCACGAGGCCGGCCTGCTGGAGGAGCCCGAGCGCCGGTCCAACGGGTACAAGCAGTACGGGGTGCCGCACCTGGTGCGGCTGCTGCAGATCCGCCGCCTGCGCGAGCTGGGCGTGCCGCTCGCCGAGATCGAGGCGATGGGCCGCGCCGACAAGGACCCGGCCGAGGCGCTCCGGGTGCTCGACGCCGAGCTCGAGGCCACCATCGAACGGCTGCAGCGCGCCCGCGCGGAGCTGGCCCTGATCCTGCGGGACCGGGCGCCCATCGACCTGCCCGCGACGTTCGGCTCCGTGTCCCGCCACCTGTCGGAGCAGGACCGGTCCCTGGTGACCATCTACTCGCAGCTCTACGACGAGAGCGCGCTCAGCGACCTGCGCGAGATGCTCGACGAGAACCCGCGCACGGAGGCGGACGACGAGTTCGACAACCTTCCCGCGGACGCCGACGCCGCCACGAAGCAGCGGCTGGCCGAGTACTTCGCACCGCAGATCCGGCAGCACCTCGACAAGTACCCCTGGCTCACCGACCCCGGTCCGAGGTCGACGAAGGGGGCCGCGACGCTCGAGCAGACGATGGTGGCGGCACTGCGGGAGGTCTACAACCTCGCCCAGCTCGATGTGCTGTACCGGGCTGACCTGATCATCAAGGGCATGACCGACGACCGGCTGGAAGCCGCCGACGAGGGGACGGACCGATGACCGAGCACGAGGCCACGCCGACGAACGAGGAGATGTCCCGGGAGCCGCTGCTCGCGGAGGACGTGCTGCTCCTGCTCTTCGACCCCCGGTCGGGCACGATCGCGGGCGAGGGCAACAACCTGTTCCACACCCTGGCCGGTGCGGTGCTCGTCGAGCTCGCGTCGGGCGGGTACGTCGACATCGACGCGCGCACCACGCTGCGCGGTCGCGAGGTCCGCGTGCTCGACGGCGCGGCGCCGTCCGACCCGCTGCTGCGCGGCACGTGGGACCGGATCGCCCGCAAGCCCACGGACGTCCACTCGCTGATCCTGGAGATCGGCCCGCGCCTGCGCCAGGAGGTGATCGACCGCGTCGTCGAGCGCGGGCACCTCGGCCGCGAGAAGCGCAAGGCCCTGGGCCTGATCACCACCACGGCCCTGGTCGACGGCGGCACGGGCCGCCGCGCCGAGCTGCTGGCCCCGATCCGGGCGGCCCTCGTGGACGGCGTGGACCCCGAACCACGCGTCGGCGCCCTGGCGGCGCTCCTGGCGGCGAGCGGCGGGCTGCCCGCCCTGTACAAGGACATCCCGTGGTCGGGCGCGGTCTACACCCGCGGCCGGGAGCTCCAGCGCGGGGACTGGGGCGCGGAGGCCGTGGGCGAGTCCGTGCGCCGCACCATGGCGGCGCTCATCGCCACGAACCTGTTCGTCGGGGTGTTCGTCGCGGGCAGCACGGCGAACGGCTGAACCCGGGCGTCAGTCGTCGAGGGGCTCACCGGTCGGGTCGTCGGCCAACAGCGCGTCGACGCCCGGCCCGCCGACCGGCTCCGCGGACCAGGCCGTCAGCCGCCACCCACCGTCAGGGTCGCCCTCGATCTCCACCAGGCCGGTGTTGGCCAGCGCCGTCCGCTCCGCGTGGTCGATGTCGACGCCCGCCACGCGCGCGGCGACCCACGCGCGGATCGCGGCGCCGTGCGAGACCACGACCACGCTGTCCCAGCCGCCCGCCGCGATCTTGGCCACCGCCTCGTCGTAACGGGCGAGGAACGCCCGCCCGTCGGGACCACCGGGCATGGCCCGATCGACGTCGCCCCGCGCCCACCCGAAGACGGTGTCGAGGTAGCGCATGTGGGCCTCGTGGGTGCTCGCCATCTCCAGGCCGCCCGCCTCGATCTCGCGCAGCCCCGCCAGCGACACCGGCTCGATGCCCCGCGCCCGCGCCAGGGGCTGGGCCGTCAGCGACGTGCGGACCAGCGACGAGACGGCGATCGCGTCGACCTGCCGGTCGCGGAACGCGTGCGGGACGGCCGCGGCCTGCCGCTCACCGAGCGGTGTCAGACCCGGGCCCGGGCTCGCGGTGTCGAGGAGCCCGTCCACGTTCGAGGGTGTCTGTCCGTGGCGCAGCAGCAGGAGTCGCATGGGGTGCATTCTCCCCGACGACCCGCGCCGCCGGGGAGCCCGAGGGGGTGCGACGATTTTCCGGACGGTGGTTCCCGCATCGTGTCCGTTCCGTTACTCTTGGGCGCTATGCGCGGGACGTGGACCCGACAGACACTCGCCGCGCTGGTGTAGTCCCCCCGTCGATCTGAAAGGTCCCCGCCTTCATGGATCCCCAGTCCTCCACGACGGCCCTGCGTGCCCGCGGTCGCCACCGGGCAGCACGTCGCCCGGCACTGCCCACCCTCACCCGTGCCGCCACCGGGCAGACCGCCGCCGTCGCCGGACGCGGTGCCGTGATCGCCGCCGCAGGTTCCGGGGTGCTGCTGTCGCTGATCGCGCCGCCCGCGCAGGCCGCGCCGGCCACGGAGCTCGGAGCCACGCTGACCGGCAGCCCCATGCAGGGCACCCTCAACTCGTCCGACCTCAACGCCCTGACGACGCAGGCCCGGGAGGCGGTCGCCGCGGCGAACGTCGTCGCCGTCGCGCCCACCGCGGAGCTGAAGGTCGAGAAGACGGCTGTCTCGGTGGTCTCCGCGAGCGAGAACGCGGAGTACCAGGCGGAGATCGCCGCACAGCGCGCCGAGGAGGAAGCCGCGCAGCGTCGTGCGTCGGTGGTCTCGATCGCCATGCGGTACCTCGGTGTGCCGTACGTGTGGGGCGGGACGACGCCCGCCGGGTTCGACTGCTCCGGGTTCACCTCCTACGTCTTCGCGCAGGTCGGCATCGACCTGCCCCGGACGTCCTCGTCGCAGCGGTACGCCGGGACCGTGGTGTCCTGGGCCGACGCGCTGCCGGGCGACCTCATCTGGACCCCGGGCCACATCGCGATCTACGCGGGTGACGGCATGCAGATCGAGGCGCCGGTGCCGGGCAAGAGCGTGCGCTACACGAGCATCTGGCAGTCCGGCCCCACGTTCATCCGCGTCGCCTGAGCCGGCGGGCGCCGTTCGCCGATCAGTTCCGGACGGCGCCCCGGTCTCTCTCTTCGACCGCACTCCATCGTGCTCGGAGAGGGAATCATGACCGCCACCTACACGTTCGACGTGTTTTCCAGCCTGGACGGTTTCGGCAGCGCCGGGGGTGACTGGACCGGGTACTGGGGCAAGCAGGGGCCCGAGCTGCTCGGCCACCGCCTCGCGCTGTACGAGCCGGAGCAGCGCATGGTGTTCGGGGCCACCACCTACCGGATGTTCGGGGAGATGGTGGCCGCCATCGCCGACCAGCCCGAGGTCGGCGACCCCTGGGTCACCCGGATGCTCGACCTGCCGGCCACGGTCGTGTCGAGCACGCTGGAGGACCCGCTCGACCGACGCGCGACGGTGGCCCGCGGCGACGCCGTCGACGTCGTGGCCCGGCTCAAGGAGGAGTCCGACGTGCCACTGCGTTCGCACGGCAGCCTCTCGCTGAACCGGGCACTGATGGCGGCGGGCCTCGTGGACCGGCTCCAGGTGACCCTCTTTCCCGTGGTCACCGGGCGGACCGGGGACGACCCGATCTTCCGCGGTGCCGCGGACTTCGACCTGGAGCTGCTCGAGCAGCGGACGCTCGACGGTCACGTCCAGGAGCTGGTCTACCGACCTACGCTGCACGGCTGACACGCTGAGCCGTGCCGGCGGTCGGCCGGGCCGCGCCGCCCTCAGGCCCTGTGCAGGACGAATCCGGCGTGGTGCAGCACACCCTCGTGGTACTGGCCGAAGGCCCAGAAGCCGGTGTCGTCGAGGTAGGTGATCCGGTCGCCGTCGAGCCAGAAGCTTCCGGTGTAGGCGTCACGGGTCGTGCCCCGCCTCTCGCTGTACCGGCCGTCGGCCGTCAGGTACTGGGTCATGTCGCGCCGCGGGTCGGTCCACGCGCCGAGCCGCGGGTCGTCCGGCGCGTGGCCGGTGCCGCGACGTCGGGTGGCCACGCCGTCACGCACCACGACCCGTCCGTCGACGACGACGGCGCGCAGGGCGCGGGGGTCGACGACGAGCATGCGGGTGATCCGGTGCGGGGCGACCGTGCCGTCGACCACCGCGAACGTGGCCGGCCGCCCCGGGCCGAGGTCGAAGGCGTCCGGGGCGGGCGGGCGGGGCGCGGCGAAGACGCTCTCGACGAGGAGCGGCACGACGGAGGCCCCGCGGCCGTCGATCACCAGGGGTTCGGCGGCCCCGTCCGCGGACGCGGCGATCAGCGGGCCGTCGGTGGCCAGGTCCTCCTGGACCGTCCGGGTGGGCGTGCGGTGGACGAGGGCGCCCGTGACGACGATGCGTGGTTGAGGCTCTGCGGGTGCGGGCATGTCGTCCACACTGCCGTGGCGGACGCCTCCGCACGAGGCAGCGGCTCTCCTGGGAGTGCCGCACCCAGGCACGCAGGCGGGTCAGGCCCGCACCCACAGGTCCTCGGGAGCGCGGCCCGGCCGGAATCCGAGGTGCTCCAGCATCGCGGCGGCCTCGGGGAAGTTCGCCGCGAGCGCGTCGGGAGTGTGCGCGTCGCTGCCGATGCTGACGGTCCGGCCGCCCTCCTCGGCCCACCACTGCGGGGTCCACGGCCAGAGCCGCCGGGTGTTCATCTCCAGGGCGCGGCCGCCGGCGGCGATCGACCGCATCGCCACCCGGAAGGGCTCCTCGAAGGCCCGCGGGTCGAACGGCCCGTGCACCTCGGCGGGCCAGGACCGGACCGCGTAGTCGATGTGGGTGAAGACCTCGAACGTGTCCGAGCCCCGCACCATGACGGGCACCTTCTCCAGGTACCGGTGCATGACGACGGCCGGGTCTGCTCCTGGAAGAGCCGGCTCGGTTCGGCGTGACCGCCGCCGAGATCGAGGGTGTGCAGCGACCCGAGCACCCGGTCGACCAGGTCCAGGTCGATGATCCGGGCCGCCTGGGCGTCGTTCAGGTGCGGCTGCCCGAACTCGACGCCCGTCCCGATGCGCAGCCCGGGGAACTCGTGCCGCATCCGGTCGACGGCGTCGAGGTAGCCGTCCGTGTCGAGCGGCTCGATGTCGACCAGGCCGGCGTCGTCGACGAGGTGACGCTGGTGCGGCATCAGGTCGTCGGGCTCGGCACGCCAGCTCCGCGGGATGTCCAGGTGCTCGGTGAAGAACAGGGCCGGCAGCCCGATCCGCACCGCGCGAGCGCACGTGGCGCGCATGCGCCCGACGGCGTGGGAGCGCGGGCCGCCGGTGTCCCAGGACCACTCGCTGTGCACGTGGCTGTCGGCGGGCAGGGTCATGGCGTACCGCCGCCGGGGACGGCGCATTGCGGGTCGGTGCACGTCATCGGTCCATCCTGCATGGTGGCGACGAAGGACCGGCACGGAGACCGTGCTGCACCGCGTCGCCAGGGGCCCTGGCGACCGCCCGTGAAAGAGTCGCGTGGTGACCCCCGCCTCACCCGTCGAAGACATCCAGGTCCTCCACCGCACCGGCCAGTGGTGCCCCGGCCGGCGCATCGGCGAGGTAGCCGCCTACGACGTTCGCATCCTGCCCGAGTACCAGGTGCGGGGACGGCCGACGGTCGACCGTTGCTACCTGCTGCTCGATCAGGGGGTACAGCTGACGAGGCCGGTGACGTTCGTGGGGCCGGTCGACGGCTGGTGGTACGTCGACCTGGTCGAGATCGAGACGACGGGGGCCGGACTGGTGGTCCACGACCTCTACGTCGACTTCCTGGTGCCGCCCGGCGCCGATCGCTACCACGTGCTGGACCTCGAGGAGCTGGGCGAGGCCCTCGACCAGGGTCGGATCACAGCCGCCCAGTGCTCCGCCACCCTCGGCAACACGCAACGCTTCATCGACCGGCACCTGCGCGCCGACGAGAGAGGTTCCGTCGGTCCTCCGCGCCAGTTTCCGCCGGCGAGCATCGCCGACCTCGAGCAGTTTCCCTGCTTCCTCGAATGACCCGTGCTCGAACAACCCCGGCCCGTTCTGCGCAGCACGGCAGCGCCGGGGGCGGGCGTTGAGCCCTCCGTCCGGTTCAGCGGCTGAGGTCCATGAGCGCCAGCAGCGCCTCACCGTAGGCATGCGCGGGATCCGGGTCCGCGAACACGCGGGTCTGCCCGAGCAGCTCGACCTCCACCTCGTAACCGTCGCCCTGACGCCGCAGCGCCCGGAACGTCGAGCGCAGGAGGCCGCGGAGCTGGTCCTCGCGGGGCAGCCACAGCGCGTCCTCGATCGCCACGGCGTCCAGCGCCCACTCGGTGGTGCCGTTGAAACCGAGGATGGTGCCCGTGGGGTACTCGTGCGCCTCGATGGTCATGGTGCTGACGGTGAAGACGTCTCCGGCGAGGTCGGGCGCCCGGACCTGGAACTGGTCACCGTCGGCCGGGGTCCAGACCAGGCCTGCGTCGCGGAGCCGGACGGCAAGGTCGGTGGAGATCATCGGTCCATTGTGGGACGAGCGACCGGCCCGTGGGTCGGTTGCTCCGGAGACCGTGCACGAACCGTGCCGGATCTCCGAGGAACGCACGCATCGTGACCACCGGCAGTGCGTCGTCGCAGCCGATCCGGGTGAGGGGCCGCCGGTTCTCCGGGGACGGGTCATGCCGTCATCGTGCCGCGTCACGACGACAGTCCGGGACCCGCGGCGAGACTCCCGCGGGCACGGGTGCGGCAGGATGTGCGGCGTGGGCAGCACAGCGAAGGACGCCGCACCGGCGGCTGCCGGCGGGAACCGGCTCGACAGGCGCGCCCTCAGCTACGACGTCGTGAGCCGGACGACCCCGGCGTCGGTGGCGTGGTCGCCGCCCGACGGATGGCGGGCCTACGAGCGCACCGTCACCCTCGGCTCCGGCGCGGATCTCTGGGAGGAGGTCTCGGCGGCGGTCCTCGCCTGGGGCGTCAAGACCCGCAGCGGGTTCGCCGTCGAGCCGTCGCCCGGGGCGGGGCGCGACGTCCGGCAGGGTGAGCGCTACTGGCTCGTGGCGCGGATCGGGCCCCTCCGCGTGCGCGAGCCGGTCGAGGTGGTCGCCACGGTGGCGACCGATCATCGCGCCGCGCTCGCCTACGGCACCTTGCAGGGCCATCCGGTCTCCGGCGAGGAGGCGTTCGTCGTGCACCGGGACGACGCCGGGACCGTGCGCCTGACGCTCCGTTCCCTGACCCGTGCCGGGCGCGGCCGGTGGCGTGCGCTCTTCCCGTTGATCCTGGTCGCGCAGCGGGTCTATCGACGCCGGTATCTCCGGGCGCTCCGGCGCGACGGCGCCGGAGGCGCGTGACGAGACGGTACGGTCAGGCGCCGACGGCGGACACGGCGTCCGCCACCGACGACGGTTCGGCGGCCTCACCGGACTCGTCGAACGTGGACTCGATCCAGTCGAGCAGCGCGGCGAGGCGTTCGCCGAGACCGGTGCCGGACGGCGTCAGCCCGTAGGTGACGGTCGGCGGGGCGGTCGGCTCGACCGTGCGCCAGACCAGGTCGTCCTGGACGAGGTTCCGCAGGGTCTGCGACAGCATCTTCTCGCTGATGCCCTCGATGCGATCGCGCAGCTCGTAGAACCGAAGGGGCCGCTCCCCCAGCCTGATCAGCACCCACACACCCCAGCGGCTGGTGACGTGATCGAGCACCTGCCGGGCCGCGCAGTCCGTGTGAAACACGTCACGCAGGCCCTCAGGCTCTGCGGACGCCTCCGTCTTTCCGTTCTCCACGTGTGGACCTTACCCCGAGGTATGCCCTTTCTTTCGGTAAGCCTGCTGCTTAGCGTCGCCCGGTACCCACGTCGAAAGGACAGTCATGATCGTCGTCACCGGGACGGGCAACATCGGTCGCCCGCTCATCGAGTCACTCGTCGCCGCAGGACAGGAGGTGACCGCCGTGTCACGCCGTCCGACGACCCTGCCGGACGGCGCCCGGCACGCATCCGGCGACCTCGCCGACCCGGCCGGCCTCGCGCCCGCCCTCGAGGGCGCCGACCGGATGTTCCTGATGGCTCCCGACCCGACCCTGCCGGTGGCCGAGCTCGTCCGGACCGCTCGATCCGCCGGGGTCGAACGGATCGTGCTGCTCTCCTCCCAGCGCGCCACGTCGCGGGGCGACGACCCGTTCCTGGCCGGCCTGGAACGGACCGTGACCACCGAGGCACCCGAGTGGACCGTCCTGCGTCCGGGCGGCTTCGCGTCCAACGCCCTGTTGTGGGCGGAGTCGGTCCGTTCGGCGCGGACGGTCCGCGCCCCGTTCGGCGACGTCCCGCTCCCGCCGATCGACCCCGCCGACATCGCCGCGGCCGCCGCGGCGGCCCTGCTGGAGGACGCTCACCTGGGCCGGCACTACACGCTCAACGGTCCCGAGGCCCTCACCCCGCGCGCCCAGACGGCCGCCATCGCGGCGGCACTCGGCGAGGAGGTCCGGTTCGTGGAGCAGAGCCGCGAGGAAGCCTTCGCCGAGCTGTCCCAGTTCTGGCCCCCGGCAGTCGTCGACAGGACCCTGGACGCGCTCGGTACGCCGACCGAGGACGAGCGGACGCCCTCTCCCGACACGGCGCTGGCCCTGGGCCGCAGCCCGCGGACGTTCGACGACTGGGTCGCGCGTCACGTCGGCGCCTTCAGCTAGGCCGACGCCCGTCTCGGTCGCACTCCACGGCCGAGACGGGCGCAGCGGGTGCAACCTCAGTGCCGGACCCGGCGGTCCACCACGACCCAGTTCGTCTCCCACGTCGCGCCGCCGTCGGCCGAGAACGCCTGCTCGAACCGCGCCTCGTCCTGGCTCACGCGGGTGATGAGGAAGCGCACCTTGATGGGGCGGTCACCAAGGTGGTCGTCGCCGTAGAACTCGCCGACGCCGTCGTGGAAGCCGCCGTAGACAGCCGGGGTCAGCAGGCCGTCGCGCATGTTCACGAAGGTGAGGCTCCACCGCTGCGCCTGCGGTTCGTACAGCCTCAGGTTGAGTGCGTCGATGCTGCCGGCCGGTCCCGAGACCGCGAACTCGACCACGTTGGCCCGCCCCTCGGAGAGCGGGCGCACGGTGCTGGTGCCGGAGAACCGGAGCCACTCGTCCGGAGACTCCGAGAGCGGGTCGGCGAGCACCCGCACGGACGAGCGCCAGGTGCCGATCTCCCAGTCGAAGTCGCGCTGCGGGTCGGTGGTCGTCGATGACACGGAGGCCGGCGCGGCGTCGCCCGATACCGCCGTCACGAACAACAGGGCGGCGGACAGGCCTACAGTCAGGATTCGTCGGTATGGAATCGTCATGGTTCGACTATTGAGCGGAGCATGGTCATGAACAAGAAGGCACCTGCGGGTAACCCCTCTCGTCCCAATCCGCTCCCTGGTTGCCCGATGGCCGCCGCGTTCACCGCGATCGGCGGCAAGTGGAAGCTGACCCTGATCTACTGGCTCGCCCACGGCGAGTCCCACTTCGCCGGCCTCCGCCGCCGCGGTGCACCCATCACGGCCAAGGTGCTCGCCGAGCAGCTCCGTGAGCTCGAGGCCGACGGGCTCGTCGAGCGTGTGGTGACGGGGCCTGTCCCGGCGCCCGTGATCTACCGGCTCACGCCGTACGGGACCACGGTGCTGCCCGTGGTCGAGGGCGTGCGGGTCTGGGGCGAGGCCCACCTGCGGCGCACCGACGGTGCGGTCGCGCCGGAGGGGGCGCTGAGCTGCGGCGACATGGTCGGCTAGGGTCACGCAGCCAGTCGTGCGTCCAGCACGAGGACCCCGTCGCCGGCCAGGTCGGCCAGCACCTCGCGCCGTCCTGCCATCGCCATCACCAGGGAGAGCAGCGGACCGCTCGCCGTGGGGCCGTCACCCGTCCGGAAGTCCGCGTCGGTGGCGATCAGGCGGAGCCCCTTGACCAGCGACCTGCTGTTCACGGCGAAGTCCCTGGTCGCGAAGAACCGGGCGACCATGAGCAGCCCCTCGGCGTCCGGCCGGTGTGCCAGGCCCAGCGGCCGGCGGATGTCCTCGGCGTGCACGAGCAGCCCGCCCAGCCCCGCCACGCTCTCCGTGCGCGGCAGCGCGATCGGGCCGACGGCGGCGTAACGCTCCAGCGTCTGCTCGGCCGAGTCCGCACGGAACTCCTCGAGGCGACGCTGGTTGTGCAGGTCCGCGTCGAAACGAGCGCCGGCCATGCTGCGCAGCCAACCCCAGAAGGTCGACGTGGAGGCGGCACCCAGGTGCGCGACGACGTCCTCGACGGTCCAGTCACCGCAGAGCGACCGCGAGCGCCACTGGGCCGGGGTGAGGGTGCGGAGGTCGTCGACCAGGGCGGCGTGCTCTCGTACCTGGATCAGGGAAGGGTGGGGCATGCGGGCAGTGTATGGACCAGGATGCTCGGTGTTGCTCGAACTCAGGACCCGGCCTGGTCGTGCCACGCCATGGTGCTTCCCGCCAGTGCCGCGTCGGCCACGCGGGCGGCGAACGCCGTCCTGATCCCGGCGCGGGAGCTGTCGATCCACTTCTGGACGTGCTGGTGGCCGGCCGCCCGGTACTCCAGGGCCTGGAGCAGGCACTCCAGCTTGTCGGCGTCCTTGGCGCACCGGGCTTCCGGGGTCTCCTGGGCCTCGTACTCGATCACGGCGTCGGTCACGGTCTTCGCCGCCGCGTCAGGCAGGTGGGACGTCTGGTCCCGGGTGATGGTCTCGTTGTCGCCTGTCCGTGCCAGGTAGGCGCGGGACGAGTGGGGAAGGTCGGTGATCCGGGTCTCCTGGGAGTCGTGCCACAGGCCCAGGTACGCCGCCCGGGCAGGGTCGGCTCCCTCCTCGGAAGCGATCAGCGCGGCGAGCTGGGCGACGCGCAGGCTGTGCTCGGCCACGGACTCGGGGTCGCGCACGCCCACCTGCCACCACCCGGACCTGCGGAGCCGTTTGAGCACGCCCATCTCGTGGGCGAAGTTCGCGACGCCCGCCGCTGCGGGGTCGGTGACGTCGTCGGCCATGCCGGTGCCTTCCTGGTCGTCGAGCTCCTGCGACGCACGCAGGCTAACCGCCGTCCGGTCTCCTGACCCGGCGATCGGGTACCGGGCTGCCTGGAGTTGCACCTCCCGTAGCGGCATGTGTTCCGCTGGTCTCACGTCCCTCTCAGGAAGGCCCGCTCATGCATCCGTCCTTCATCCCGCCGCGCCAGGTCAAGATCGGTGACGCGGCGGCCTTCGTCGGCACCACGCCGCGAGCGATCCGGCACTACCACGAGATCGGCCTGCTCCCGGAGCCCGAGCGCGGCGGCGACGACCGCCGTCGTTACGGCTACGACGACATGATCCGGCTCCTGTGGATCCGCACGATGGCCGACGCCGGGATCGCGCTGGACGACATCCGCGACGCCTTCGCCGACACTGATCCTGCTGTGCCCTCGGCAGACCACGGTGTGGTGGAGATCCTGGACCGGCTGGAGCAGACCATCGACGCCCGGGAGGCAGCGCTGCGGCGCCAGCGGGCCGCCGTGCAGCGCATGCGCACCGAAGGCAGCCGGATGGGCCTGCTCTCCGACGTCATCACGAGCCGGCTGAAGGACCTGCCCGCGGGCTCGCTGCGGCAGGCGGACCTGGACGACCTGCTGGTCACCGAGCGGGTCCTCGGCCCGCTCGGCGCGGCCGTCCGGGCCTCCCGGTTCATCGCCCTGGCCACCCACCGGGACCTGCGCGAGGAGTCCGACCGGGTGGATGCCGCCGAGGAGGCGCTCGACGACACGGTCGCCGTCGACGACCCCCGTGTAGCCAGGGTTGCTGCCGAACGACACGCCTTCGAAGCGAGACTGCACGCCGTGATCGAGGAATCCGGCCTGGCTCAGCGTGACGAGGCGTTGTTCGAGTCCTGGGATCCCGCTCTGGACGAGGATGCCGGCGGTGGGCAGAAGACCATGAGCGCCTTCGAAGCCTTCGGGAAGATCCCGTACGACGTCTCCCCGGCTCGTCTGCGCTGCATGGAGCTGGCCGCCGAGCTCGACACCCACGGGACGGCTGCGTCGAGGAGCGAGCGGCTGGATGATGCGTAAAGAATCCGCTATTCATCGTGCTGGGACACGCGGCTGGCGTGGGCGTCGCGAGCGAACCGGCTCTCGTCAGCCGCCAGAGCCTCGCGAGCGGACGGCGACCAGCCGCCGGGGCCGGGTCCGACCGTAGGGTGGTGCGCATGTGCTGTGCTCCCGCCGTTGCGACCACGAGCCGATGAACCAGAGCATCCCTCCCGAAGAGCCATCGGCCGAGCTGCTGGACGATGTGGCCGCTGCGGTCGGGGCAGAGGTCACTCTTCTCGGCCGCCTGCCCGGCGGCGTCAACGGGGGGTGCCGTGCGCGTGCAGCTTGCCGGCAGTACCGACGCGGTTCTCAAAGCAGTTCCCCGCGCTCACCCCGGGCACCTGGACGAGACGTTGCGCGCCCAGCGGGTGGTCGAGCACATGCGTGGCCGCGGCTATCCGACCCCGGCGTGGCTCGGGGCTGGGGCCACGGCCACTCATGTGTGGCATCTGATGGACTTCGTCGACGCGGCACCCGCGGCCGAGCTCACGCCGTCCCTCGTCGAGCAGCTGATGGAGATCGTCGAGCTCCAGGCCGGCCAAGGCTCCGAGCCCTACGACCACTGGTCGTACGCCTGGCGGGTCGCCGCCGGCGTGGAACCGGCTGGCGCCGGGCCGGAGCTCAGCGAGACGCCGGAGCAGTCGCGCCTCCGCCGGTCCATCGCCAGGCTCTCGGGATATTCCGACGCGGTATCAGCCCTGGTCGAGCGCTTGCGGCTCGCGTGCGCCGACGTCCCGGCACCACGAGAGGCACCGGACATGGTCCACGCCGACCTCTCGACACCCGGCAACGTTCTGGTCCGCGACGGGGCTGTGGTGGCGGTCGTCGACATCGGGAACGCGGGTAGCGGCACGCGGGCCATCGATCTCACCACGCTCGTGTGGTACTCGTTCCAGGACCCGCTGCTGGACGACGTCCGAAGGCGACTGTGGACGAAGATCCTCGATCTGGTCGGCGGGGAAGGAGCGGCCGTGCTCACAGCGGCTCACGTGCTCCACATGCTCGAGATCCCCATCCGTGAAGGACGCCGCGATGGCGTTCCGGGGGTGGTCGAGCGTGGGCATCGTGCCCTCGACGAGCTGAGGGCGCTTCGCTAGTCGCGGGCCTGGCGATGACGACCAGGCACGTGACGCGGCAAGGGGTGCCGGCGGCGGGTGCTCCGCCACGCTCAGGACTCGACCGGAGGTCGGAGCCTCCGTCCGCAGCCGCTCGCTCAGCGCCTCCGCGTTCTCCACGTCGTCCATGTCGACCGAGATCCTGACGTTCGCCACCCAGCTCCTGGCGATCGTTCTACCGGAGCGGACAGCAGGTCACCACAGGATGGGGTCGAGCTGGCCCTGAGCGGTCATGAGCGGAGCGCGGGTCTCGCGAGAGGCGTTCCGGGCGCTGGCGTTCGCGACGACGATGAGCCGGACCTGGCCGCCGTGGGGAAGAACGCCGCGTGTTTCGTGTTCTCTGCTGCCCGTGATAGAAACGCCTGATCGGGCGTCTACGCAGGTCGCCCCAGATTTCGGTGGATAATTCAGATGGATGTCGACGGGTGGAGTGGCATGCCTGACCTGGAACCGCAGCCGAGCGAGGGCCGGGTCGCGCTGGTGGACCTGACCGGCGCAGAGGACATGACTGCGGCACTGCGCGAGCTGCAGGACCAGTGGGGGCCGGTGGCCCCCGTGGACCTGGAGCCAGGCGTACCGGGCTGGCTCGTGCTGGGGCACGCCGAGGTGATGGAGGTGATGCGCACGGAGAGCGTCTTCGCCCGGAACCCACGGCACTGGAGAGAGCAGCTACCACCGCAGTCGAACCTGCACGCCATCCTGTCCCCGACCGGACGGCGGAACCTGTACTTCGCGGACGGCGCGGAGCACCGGCGGCTGCGGCTCCCGGTGGACGAGGCGTTCGCCGACATGGACGAGGTCCGGACGGCAGCGCTCGTGCGCGTCGTCTGCGCCCGGCTCATCGATTCGTTCGCCGCCAAGGGCAGTGCGGACCTGATGGGCGAGTATGCGGCGGCGGTGTCGTTCCTGGCGGTGTCGGCCATGTTCGGGTTCGACGAGCGGCAGGGGGTCGACCTGCTGCGCTGCGCCAGCGAGATCTTCGGGCACGGCGGCGATCCCGTGTCAGCCCTGGTCCGGATGGACCAGATCGTGATGGACCACGTCATCGCGACCCGGGCGGAGCCAAGCCCGAACCTGACCACCAGCTTCATCGAGCACCCGAGCTTCGAGGACGACACCGAGATCGTGCACACGATGGTGGTCGCGATCTGCGCGGCCAACGAGATGCTCGTGACCTGGATCGCAGCCACGCTTCGCCGCATGCTCACCGACCCCCGGTACACCGGCCGCCTCACCGGCGTGCGCCGCGGCCTGGACGACGCGATGGACGAGACGCTGTGGAGCGAGCCGCCCGTGGCGAACCTGCCCGCCCGGTACGCCGTGACCGACTGCACCCTCGGCACCGCCCGGATCCGCGCCGGTGACGCGATAGTGATGGGCGTGGCTGCCGCGAACAACGACCCGCGGGTGCGCACCAGCGACGACCTGTTCGAGGCGGGCAACCGGTCGCACCTGTCGTTCGGCGTCGGGCCGCACGCGTGCCCCGCCAAGCGCCCCGGGCGGCTCGTGGTCAAGATCGCGGTGGAGAGCCTCATGGAGCGGCTCGACCTGAGGCTCACCGACCCGGTGGTGAAGTGGGCGCCATCGCCGTGGTCGCGCTACCCGTCCACGCTGCCGGTGACGTTCACTCCCGAGCGCCAGGCCGCCCGCACGCCTGCCCGCATCTGACCTGCCCCTGGAGCGTCAGACGGCATCGACGTGCGCCTTGCCGTTCGCGCAAGTCTTCGTGCGCCAGGCCCGCGGGCTTCGCCGTCGGGGACCTGCATCGTGAGCACGAGCTCGAGGCTCCAGCGTGCCTCGTCGAGGATGTTGGCGACTCGAGCTACCGATGCTCGGGACGAGCACCAGCGGCTGGGGAACTCAGGCCGTGCTGGCGAGGGTCCCCGGGTGCACCGGCGTACGGAACGTCCCGGTGCGCACCCAGGACTCGACCTCGTCCACCGGAGCCTCCCCGAGGCGTCGCACCTCTCCGCCGACCGACCCCGCCATGACGGTGTCGTTCGTGACGAACCGACAGGGGGTCTTCGACGCCGGGGGCGGCGTGGCAGGCAGTTGCCGAGGCTGCCAGGTTGCGCCAACGACGCACAAGACTAACCGCACCGCCACATGACTTCCTCATAGTCACTTGTTTACGCAATGGTCACACGGCGACTCGCAAGGGCCGTATGTTCTGCCCGGTATGCACGTTATGTTTAACGTTGTCCATCGGCAGACGAGATGGTGTCTTGGCTGAAGAAGGAGCCCCCATTGCCTGACCACACCGGCAGATCCCGGAAGACGGCAGACGCCGCCGCAGCCAGCTCGGACCGCGAGTCCCGCCGCCGCGTGACCAAGCTGATCCGGCACCTGAGCACGCCTGAAGGGCGCGCCGACCCCCACGCCGTCTACGACGAGCTGCGGGCCATGGGCCCGGCGGTACGCATGCCGTGGGGAGCCTGGATGGTCACCTCGCACGGCGCGAGCCACGAGGTGCTCAGCGGATCCGGCTGGCGCACCGTGGACGCAGCCTGGCGCACCGCGCGCCAGCCGACGTGGGTGCGGCACCCGGGCCTGAAGTTCCTGCACGACTCCGCGCTCGGCACCAACCCGCCCGGGCACGCCGGGCTGCGCCGCAGCCTTGGCTCGTTCGTCTCGCCGCGGTCGGTCGCTGACCTCACACCGCAGATCGTCCAGACCGTCCACGAGTACCTCGACCGGTTCGATGCGGTGCTGCGCGCCGACGGCGAGGCGGACTTCGGGGCCCTGGTCGGCGACCGGCTGCCCATGGCGGTGCTCTGCATCGTTCTCGGGCTGCCGCGCGAGGACATCCCGCTGCTGTGCGAGATGAGCCGCATGCTCTCGAACGTGCACGACCTCGCGCCGAGCAAGGCGCGGATGGCGCAGGCCGACCGCGCGGGCAAGCTGTGGAACGCGTACTGGGAACAGCTCGTAGCCCAGCCCAGACCCCGGCTCCCGGAGGACTCCCCGCTGGGAGAGTGGCTCGACACAGAGACCGACCCCGCGGTGCGCGCGGTGGCCGGCTCCCAGCTCAACGTCATGATCGAGGCGGGCCTCGAGACGACGACGTCCCTGCTGTCCGACGGCGTGGTGCAGCTCCTGCGCCGGCCCGACCAGGCCACGTGGATGCTCGAGCACCCGGAAGCCGTGCACGGCGCCGTCGAGGAGCTGGTCCGCTTCGTATCGCCCGTACAGCTCATGACCCGGTACGCGGCGCAGGACACGGAGCTGCCGGGCGGCATCCCGGTGCCGGCCGGGCAGATCGTGCACGCCGTGGTCGCCGCGGCCAACCACGACCCCGACGCCTACGACTCGCCGCACGACCTGAACCTCTCGCGTCCGCCTCGCCGCAACCTCGCCTTCGGCGTCGGCATGCACTACTGCCTGGGCGCGCCGCTGGCCCGTCTGGAAGCGACGACCCTGTTCCCCGAGGTGCTGCAGCGGTTCGATCTCGAGTTCGCCGGGCCAGTGGGCTACGACGAGACCCTCGCCTTCCGCGGAACACGTTCGGTGCCGGTACGGCGGCGACCCCGTCGAGCCGCGACCACGAGTGCTGGTGCGGCGGTGGCCGCTGGTGCGGCGGTGGCCGCTGGTGAGAGCGCGTCCGCCGCCGGACCCGTCGTGGTCGACCGCGAGGACGCCGTGCTGGTGGTGACCCTCACGCGGCCCGACGGCGACAACCGGCTCGACCGAGCGACGCTGACCGCCCTGGGCGACGTGCTCACGACGCTGCCCGACGACATCGCCGCCGTCGTGCTGCGCGCCGAAGGGCACCACTTCTGCATAGGCGGCGACCTGGACGAGCTCGCCCAGCTCGCCACCAACGACCCCGACGGCTACCGGAACCTCGTCGAGCTCGGCGACGAGGTGCTGCGCGCCTGGCGCACCTGCCCGGCGGTGACAGTCGCGGCGCTGCACGGCAACGTCGCCGGAACAGGGCTCGGGCTGGCGGTCGCGAGCGACCTACGCGTGGCCGCCGAGGACGCACGGTTCCGCGCGCCCGAGACGGTCGTCAGCATCCCGGTGGGTCCGAGCGAGGTGCTGGACCGCCTGGTCGCCGAGATCGGTTCGGGCTGGACCCGCGCGATGCTGCTGCTCGGCGATGCCATCAACGCCCAGGAGGCGCTGGAGGGCGGGCTCGTGCAGTCCGTCGTCCCGACCGAGAAGGTGGGGGCCGAGGCCAAGCGCCTGGCCCGGCGCATCGCCCGGCGCGACCGGGAGGCCATCCGCGTCACCAAGCAGACGATGGCCCGGCTTCCGCACGACGGTCCCGATCCGACGGAGGGCACCGACGCGTGGGAAGCACCACTGGCCCAGGCCCTGCGGCGCCGGATCTCCCTCGGCAACGCGAGGTAGCGACTCCTCGTCGACGACAGGCCGGCGGGGCCAGCGTCAATGCTGGCCCCGCCGAAGCGCGCCCGAGACGATCGTCAGCATTCCGGTCAGCCCGAGCGAGGTGCTGGACCGGAGCTCGCGGCAACACAGAGGACCAGGTCGACGTGGTTCTTGAGATGCGAACCTACCCACGGTTGGGGCACCTGCCGCTAGCCCCGATCGACTCCGAGGACATCCAGTCGACTTCACGATCTGCGTCACTAAAAGCGGACGAGCCGGCCTGTACGCCGGGTTCTGTTCCCGCGCCCGGTTACCCCGGCGCGGGCGACGGTCATCCATCTAGGCCCTGCGTTGCCGCAGGGCTCGAGCGGTCTACCCGACTGTGCTTCTCGCAAGAGAATCGGGCGAGCAGCCCTCAAACACAGTCTGTCTGACCTTGCTCCAGGTGGGGTTTACCGAGCCGCTGCCGTCACCGGCAGCGCTGGTGGTCTCTTACACCACCGTTTCACCCTTACCCCCGGCCGAGGCCGAGGGCGGTCTGTTTTCTGTGGCACTGTCCCGCGGGTCACCCCGGGTGGCTGTTGGCCACCACCTTGCCCTGTGGAGCCCGGACGTTCCTCGGCGGGCGCCCGAAGGCACCCGACGCGACCGCCCGACCGACTCGTCCGCGGATGAATCGTACCTGAGCACGTCGCCAGGTGAGTGCGGGAGTAGTGGCGTTCTGACCGGTCAGAACGCCACTGCTCCCGCACTCACCTGGCGGCAGGCGCAGCGTCACACCTCCACGCGGTAGCCCAGGGTCAGCTCGTCGCCCGAGACGCCGCGGATGCCCCAGTTCTCCCGGGGGCTCTCCAGGATCACCAGCTCCAGGTCGTCGGCCGACAGGCCCAGACGAGGTGCCACCGTGTCGTACACGGCCCCGATCAGCGCGCGCTTGGCCTCTCGGCTGCGGCCCGTGAAGCAGACGATCTCCACGACCAGGTAGGCGTCCGAGCGCGGGGCGACCAGGTCGCCGTCGTCCAGGAGGAGGAAGCGGTGGAAGCGCTTGTCGGGCGGGAGCTGCCACGTGCGCACCAGCACGTCGTGCAGGGCGTCGGAGATCTCCGTGCGTCGCTCGCCCCACACCGACCGCCTGCCGTACACCTTGAGCTGCGCCATGCGCGGCAACTTACGCTAGGCGGGTGCTCCTGCTCCTGCCGCCCTCCGAGGGCAAGACGCCCGCGCCCGACGGCGCCGCGCCCCTCGACCTGTCCACCCTGGCCCACCCGGAGCTCACCGAGCGCCGCGAGGAGATGCTGACCCACCTGGCGCGGACCAGCGCGCGGCCCGATGCGACAGCCGTGCTCGGCGTCGGCGACGGGCTCGCGGACGAGGTGGCGCGCAACACGACACTGCGCGAGGCACCTACGGCCCGCGCCGCCGAGGTCTACACGGGGGTCCTGTACGCGGCCGCCGGCCTGGCCGGCCTGCCCGACGCCGCCGCCCGGCACGCCCACGCGAGCGTGCTCACCTTCTCCGGGTTGTGGGGCGTGGTCGCGCCCGGAGACCGCATCCCCGCCTACCGGCTGGGCATGGGCGTGAGCCTGCCCGACGTCGGCAGGCTCGCCACGTACTGGAAGCCCGCCCTGGCCGCGGTGCTCGACGCGCGGGCCGCGGGCGACGTCGTCGTGGACTGCCGGTCGGCCACGTACGTGGCGGCCTGGAAGCCGCGGACCACGGGCGCGGACGCCGCCGAATGGGTCGAGGTGCGCGTGCTGCGCGAGACCGACGGGAAGCGGACCGTCGTCTCGCACAACGCGAAGCACACGCGCGGCGTGCTGGCCGGGCACCTGCTGCGCCGCGAGCACGAGGCACGCACCAGCGAGGACGTGCTCAAGGCGGCGCAGGAGCTGGTCGGCTCGGTGGTGCTCACCGAGATCGGTTCCGGCAAGGACCAGACCCTGATCGAGGCCAACCTGCTCGACGGCAGACCGCGCGGCCCGCGCACCCTGGAGCTCGTCCTCGCCTGAGCGGCCCGGCCGCCCCCGCACCCCGCCCGGCGACGCTCCGGTAACGACCGCGCCGCACCCCTGGCGCCCGCAGGCCGCGACCGGTTGGATGTGCCGTCATGACCTACAGCCTGACGGGCGTCCGGGTCGCCGTGGCCGCGGCGTTCTTCGCGCAGGGATTCGTCTTCATCAGCCTCACCACCCGGCTGCCGCGGTTCCTGGAGCGCTGGGGGCTGGACGAGGTGGCCCTCTCCCTGCTCCTGCTGATGATGGTGCTGCTCGCCGGCGCCGGCTCCCTGGTGGCCGAGCACACCGCGCGGCGCGTGGGCAGCGCGGCGCTGCTGCGGATCGCGTTCGTGCTCATGGTGGTGGCCGTCCCGACCCTGGTGCTGGCACCCGCCATGGCCTTCTTCGTGGGCGGCGTGGCCGCCTACGGCATCGCGCTCGGTCTCGTCGACGCCGCCTCGAACATGCAGGCCGTGGACCTGGAGCACCGGTACGACCGGCCCATCCTGCCGTCGTCGCACGGCTGGTGGACCACCGGCGGCATCCTCGCCGCCGCCGTGTCGCTCGCCACCGGGCACCTCTCCCCCGCGGCCGGGGTGTTCGTCGTGGTGGTCCCGCTCGTGGCGGCGTTCGCACCGTATCTACCGCACCAGCGGGCCGACGACGACGCCGGGCGCCGCGCCGGGCCCTCCTGGGGCGCGGAGGCCGCCGGGCCGGTGCCGGGACTGACCGGGCCGGCAGGCTCCAGGCGGACCGGCACGACGTCCACCCCCGCCGGGACCACCACCCCGGCCGAGCCCGTGCCCTGGCGTCCCATCTGGCTGGTGGGCGCGGGGCTGGTCGTGTTCTACATGGTCGACACCGCCGCATCGGCCTGGGGACCCGTCTACCTGGCGCGGGCGTTCGACGCGCCGGGCAACCTCGTCGCGCTCGCCACGTTCCCGTACCTGGTCACGTCCATCGTGGTCCGGCTGACCGGCGGGGCGCTGGTCACCCGGTTCGGGGTCACCGTGCTGCTCCGGGTCGGGGCCGTGGTCGCGTTCGCCGCGCTCGCGCTCGTGGTGCTCGCGCCCACGTGGCAGGTGGCCGTCGCGGGCTTCACCGTGCTCGGTGCCGCCGTGGCGCTGGTGGCACCGCTCAGCTTCTCGGCCGCGGGGCGGATCGCGGCGGGCGGCGCCACGACACCCGCCGGAGCACCGACCGCGGGTGGCGTCGGCGCTGCCGACCGGGCCCGCACCGACGCCGTCATCGCCCGCTTCAACCAGTTCAACTACGTGGGCGCGCTGCTCGGCTCGGTGCTCACCGGCTTCGTCGGCGCCGACAACCTGCGGCTCGGGTTCGCCCTGCCCGCCGTCCTCGTGCTCGCCCTGATCCCGCTCGCACCCGCGTTCGCCCGGGGGTCGCTCGGGCGGCGGTGACCCTGGTGCGGTTCAGCCGACCGTGGACGCGACCCGCACCAGGATGCGGCCGCACTCCTCGCAACGCACCACGGCGTCCGGCGCCGCGCTCTTGATCGCCGCGACGTCGCCCGGCGGGAGGTCGATGCGGCAGCCCTCGCAGCGGTTGCCGTTGAGCACCGCCGCGCCCGTGCCGCCGAGCTGGGCGCGCAGCTTCTCGTACAGGGCGACCAGACCGGCGTCCAGGCCCTCGGCCGCCTGCGTCCGCTCGGCCGCGAGCGCCGCCGCCTGCGCGTCGATCTCGGCCCAGGCGGCGTCGCGCTCGGCCTCGACGGCGGTCTTGTCGGCGACCAGGGCGTCGTTGGCGGCCTCGACCTTGGCGAGGGCGTCCTCGTGCGCCTCCAGGCGTTCCATGACGTCGAGCTCGACCTCTTCCAGCGCGGCCTGGCGGGTGGCGAGCGAGGAGAGCTCGTCGGTGAGCGCCACGGCGTCCTTGGCGCTGACGCTGCCGGAGTCGAGGCGCTGCTGGTCGCGGGCGGCGCGGTTGCGGACCTGCTCGACGTCGCTCTCCGCCTTGGTCAGCTCGCGCTTGAGGTCGGCCACCCGGGTGCGGGACTCGACGAGCGAGGTGCGCAGGTCGGCGATCTGACCGTCGAGCTCGCTCAGCCGGGTGAGCGCGGGCAGGTTCTTGCGCTGGTGGGCGAGCTGCTGGGCACGGGTGTCGAGCGCCTGGACGTCGAGCAGCCTGCGCTGGTCCTCGGCTGGTGCGGTAGCCACGGAGGCGTCCTCTCGGGTCGGATCGGGTCGGGGGTGGTCCAACGCTACCCCGCGCCCGACGGCGTGGAGCACCGGTCCGTGCCCACCCCGGGTCAGCGGGAGGGGACTCGGCCGGTCCAGGGGTCGGTCACGAGCTCACTGACCCGCGTCTCGACCGCGAGCCCGTCGGCCGCGAGCGCCGCCGTGAGGTCGTCGGCGGCGTAGCGCAGCCAGGGCCACTCGCTGGCGTAGTGGGCGGTGTCGACGAGGAACGGGGTGCCGGACGGTCCGGCGCCGCCCGCGGCCCGGGCCTCGAACTCGGCGCGCTCGCGCAGCTCGGAGGCGGGGTGGTGGCGCAGGTCGGAGGTGACGTAGACGTCGGCGGCGGCCGCGCGGACGGCGTCGAAGTAGCCGTCGCCGGACCCGCCGAGGACGGCGGCCGTGGTGACGTGGGCGTCGGGGTCGCCGGCGTAGCGGATGCCCTGGGCGGTGGCGGGGAGCGCGGCGGCGACACGGCGGGCGAAGTCGGCGAGGGTCGTCGGTTCCGCGAGCCGTCCGACCCGGCCGATGCCGCGGCTGTCCGTGTCGGGGCCGGCGGCGCTCACCTCGAGGGGGCGTCGGCCGGTGATGCCCACGAGGTCGGCGAGGGCGTCGGCCACGCCCCGCGGGGCGGCGTCGGCGTTGGTGTGTGCCACGTGGAGGGCGCAGCCGCCGGTGAGGAGCCGGTGGACCACGGTGCCCTTGAAGGTGGTCGCGGCCACGGAGCTGGTGCCGCGCAGGAACAGGGGGTGGTGGGTGACGAGCAGGTCGGCGCCCCAGCCGAGGGCCTGGTCGACGACGGCGGCCACCGGGTCGACCGCGAACAGCACCCTGCGGACGGTCGCGGCAGGGTCGCCGGCCACGAGCCCGACGGCGTCCCATCCCTCCGCCGTCGAGGGCGGGTAGAGCCCGTCGAGGGCGCCGACCACCTGCCCCAGCGTGGGTGCCCGTGGGTCGGTGGCGGGTGCGGTGGCGTCGGTGCTGCTCACGCGTGGCAGCGTAGTACGCGGTCTCCCGGGGCGGGCCGCGAGGACATAGGCTCGTCCTGTGACCGAGCAAGCATCCTCCGCGGCGTCCGCCTCGTCGGCGCCCCGCATGAACGTCGAGTCGTTCAACCTGGACCACCGTGCCGTCGCCGCCCCGTACGTGCGGCTCGCGGACCGCAAGCAGCTTCCCGCGGGCGACGTGATCGTCAAGTACGACGTGCGGTTCACCCAGCCCAACGTGGCGCACCTGGAGATGCCGACCGTGCACTCCCTGGAGCACCTGTTCGCGGAGCACTCGCGCAACCACTCGGACGCCGTGCTGGACTTCTCGCCGATGGGCTGCCAGACGGGTTTCTACCTCATGCTCCAGGGCGAGCCCGCGTACGAGGACGTGCTCGACCTGGTCGAGGCGACCCTGCGTGACGTCGTGCGTGCCACCGAGGTGCCCGCGGCCAACGAGGTGCAGTGCGGCTGGGGCGCGAACCACACGCTGGCCGGCGCGCAGGAGGCGGCGTCGGTGTTCCTCTCGGCACGGGGTGTGTGGTCGCAGGTGTTCGGCGACGGTGCGCCGGGCGAGGCGTCGGCCGCGGACATGGCGGCCCGGGACGCCGCGGCGCGTGCGGCGGCGGCGCAGGACGCGGCGACGCGGGACGGTGCGGCACGCGAGACGGCGCCGGGCGAGGACCCGGCGAGCGGTGGGGCGACGGGCCGGTGAGCTCCGGCACGCCCGTCGCCGTCGTGGTCGTGGCGATGGACGACGAGGCCGCGCCGTTCCTCGACCTCGCCTCCGAGGCGGCCGAGCCCGAGCTCGTGGGACGCGCGCAGCACCGGCGCCTCACGCTCGCCGGCCGCCCGGTGGTGCTCGTGCGGAGCGGGATCGGCTTCGTCAACGCCACCGCCGCCGGGGCGGGGGCGATCTTCCGGTACGGCGCCGACGTCCCGCTGATCAGTGCGGGCAGCGCGGGCGGGCTCGCGAAGGACGTCGCGGTCGGTGACGTCGTGCTCGGCACCCGCCTCGTGAACGCCGATGCCGACGCGCGCGCCTTCGGCTACGTGCTGGGCCAGGTCCCGGGCATGCCCGAGGCGTACGACGCCGCCCCCGCGCTCGCCGACGCCGTGCGCCGGGCGGCGGGTGCGGGCGCGGGGTCCGCGGCGCCGGTGCTGCGGGAGGGCACCATCGCCTCCGGCGAGAAGTTCGTCACCGCCGACCTGGCGGCGCAGCTGCGTGCCGACTTCCCCGACGTGCTCGCGGTCGACATGGAGTCGGCGGCGCTGGCCCAGCTCTGCCACAGCTTCGGTACCGGCTTCGTGTCGGTGCGGGCGGTCTCCGACCTGTGCGCGCCGGACGGCACCGAGTTCCTCACCCACGTGGACGACGCGGCACTGCGGTCCGCGCGCCTGGTCACGGCAGCTCTCGGGGTGCTGGCGGGCTGACGGCGCCGGCCACCCCGGGCACCGGCGGGTGCTGAGGGCCGCCCGGCGCGTCCGCGTCGGATTCACGGGCCGCCGCCTGGAGCTGGGCGACCGCACGGGCGACGAGCGCGGCCCGCCGCCGGTCCCGCCGGGCGTGCACGACGATGCGCCGTGCGACCGACGGCCGGACCACCGGTCGCGTGACCACGCCGTCGTGCGGGCCGGGGACGGCGAGCCGGGGCAGCACGGTGACCCCGACGCCTGCCGCGACCAGCCGTACCGCCGCCCGGTGGTCGTCGAGACGGGCCGCGTACCGTGGGGTGAAGCCGGCCGTGGCGCACGCCGCGAGGACGATCTGACCGATCGGGCTGTCGTAGATGTCGTAGTCGATCCACGGCTGGTCCGCGAGGTCGCCGAGCGCCACCTCGGGCGCGTCCGCGAGCCGGTGCCTGACGGGGAGCACGGCGAGGAACCCCTCGACGGTGAGCGCGTGCCGCTCGTACCCGTCCAGCCGCACCTGGGGCCCGGTCACCGGCTCGGTCCGGACGTCGAGGTCGGGCAGCCGGCGCCCGCGGCCGTCGACGGGCTCGTTCAGGCTGATCTCGACGGTGAGGTTCGGCTGCAGGCCGCGGACGGCGCCCACCACCCCGGGCATCCACCGCTCGGCCGCCGAGGCGAAGCACGCGACCGCCAGGTGCTCGCCCTGGCCGCCGCGCAGGTCTGCCACCACGCGTTCGAGACGGCCGAAATCGGCCAGGAGCGCCTGCGCCTGGTCGGCCAGGTGCCGGGCGGCGTCGGTGGCGACGATGCCCCGGCCCTGCTTCTCGAACAGCACCAGCCCGGTCTCCCGGGCCAGGGCCGACAGGTGCTGGCTGATCGTGGCCGGCGCGTAGCTGAGGTTGCGTGCCGCCTGGTGCACGGAGCCGGCCGCCAGGACGGCCCGCAGGATCTCGAGGCGTCGGGGGTTGAGCATGCCGCCGACCTTACGCAACCGTTCGCCATCGACGACCGGTCAGCCGTTCTTGTGTGCTTGTGCTGATTCTTTCGGGTGGCCGACGATGGCATCCGGCACGCGAGAGAGGACCACGATGGACACGACCTTCCTGGACGAGGCCGACCGCCTCCTGATCCGCTACGGCCCCACCTTCAGCCCCCGCCTGATCGAGCGTGCGGCGGGCTCGTACGTCTACGACCACGAGGGCGCCGCGATCCTCGACTTCACCTCGGGGCAGATGAGCTCGATCCTCGGGCACGCGCACCCGGACATCGTGTCCACGGTCTCCTCGGCGATCGGCTCGCTGGACCACCTGTTCAGCGGCATGCTGAGCAGGCCCGTGCTGGACCTGGCGGCCCGGCTCGACGCCACGCTGCCCCCCACGCTGAACAGGACCATGCTGCTCAGCACCGGGGCCGAGTCCAACGAAGCAGCGCTCCGGATGGCCAAGCTGTTCACGGGCCGCCACGAGATCGTCTCGTTCGACCGGTCGTGGCACGGCATGACCCACGGCGCGGCGTCCGCGACGTTCTCCGCCGGACGGCGCGGCTACGGCCCGCCCGCGCCCGGCAACCTGGCGCTGCCGTCGCCCAACGCCTACCGGTCGCCGTTCCGGGCCGCGGACGGGTCGTACGACTGGGAGGCCGAGCTCGCCTACGGGTTCGCGCTGGTGGACCAGCAGTCGGCCGGGAGCCTCGCCGCCTGCCTGGTCGAGCCGATCCTGTCGTCCGGCGGCATCATCGACCTGCCGCCCGGCTACCTGCGGCGGCTGAAGGAGATGTGCACGGAGCGCGGGATGCTGCTGATCCTCGACGAGGCCCAGACCGGCCTCGGCCGCACCGGGACCATGTACGCGTTCGAGCGCGACGGCGTCACACCGGACATCCTGACGCTCTCCAAGACCCTCGGCGCGGGACTGCCCGTGGCCGCCGTGGTCACCGGCGACGAGATCGAGCGGGTCTGCCACGACCGGGGATTCCTCTTCTACACGACGCACGTCTCCGACCCGCTGGCGGCCGCCGTGGGGCTGACCGTGCTCGACGTCATCGAGCGGGACGGGCTCGTCGCGCGCGCGGCACGGCTGGGCGCGCAGCTCACGGAACGGCTGGTGGCGCTGCGCAACCGGTACGAGGTGGTCGGCGACGTGCGCGGACGCGGCCTGCTGCAGGGCATCGAGCTCGTCGCGGACAAGCGGAGCAAGGTGCCCGCCGACGCACTGGGCAACGCCGTCACCTCGGCATGCCTGGACCGCGGGCTGCACATGAACATCGTGCAGCTTCCGGGGATGGGCGGGATCTTCCGGATCGCACCGCCGCTCACGATCGGCGAGGACGACCTGCACCGGGGCGTGGACATCCTGGAGGAGTCGCTCAAGGTGTCCCTCGGCTGAGCGGCACTCAGCCCTTCGCGTCCGCGTAGCTCTCGGTCACCGCGACGCTGAGCGGGAAGTCCACCGGGAAGTCCCCGAACAGGAGCCGCCCCGCCTCGTCGGCCGCCGCCCGGACCTCCTGCGCCACGACCTGGGCGACCGCGGCCGGGGCGTGCACCACCACCTCGTCGTGCAGGAAGAACACCAGGTGCGGCCGGCGGTCGAAGGGGGCAGGAGCCAGCCCGGCGGGGCCCTCCGCGCTCTCCCCCAGCGCCCAGAGCCGACGCCGGATCGACGCGATCCAGCACAGCGCCCACTCCGCAGCGGTGCCCTGCACCACGAAGTTCCGGGTGAACCGGCCCCAGGACCGGGTCTGGCTGCGGGCACGGGACTGGGCGTCGGCCCCGGCGTCCTCGTCGAACGCCGAACCCTGGACGGCGGCCCACGAGTCCCCGGGCCGCGGTGAGCTGCGGCCCAGCCTCGTGGTGACCACCTCGCCGCGCTCCCCGGCCCGGGCCGCGCGCTCGACCAGGTCGATGGCCTGCGGGAACGCGCGGGCCAGCCGGGGCAGCACCTGGGCGCTGACGCCGGTGGTGCCGCCGTACATCGCGCCGAGCATGCCGACCTTCGCGTGCTCCCGGGTGTCGACGGCGCCCGCCGCGACGATGCCCGCGTACATGTCGGTGTTCGCGCCGTCCTTGCTGCGCCCGGCGGCGGCCATCCGTTCGTCGCGGGCCAGGGCGGCCAGCACGCGCGGTTCGAGCTGGGCGGCGTCGGCCACGACGAAGGTCCACCCCGGGTCGGCGACCACGGCGCGCCGCACGCTGTGCGGGAGCTGCAGGGCGCCGCCCCCGGTGCTCGCCCAGCGGCCCGTGACGACGCCGCCCACCACGTACTCCATGCGGAACCGGCCCTCGGGTGCCCAGGTGTCGAGCCAGTTCCAGCCGTTCGCGGTGTAGAGGCGGTACAGACCCTTGTACTCCAGCAGCGGGGCGATGACCGGGTGGTCCAGCTTCTCCAGCTCCCACTTGCGCAGGCTGCGCGCGCCCACGCCCGCGTACTCCATCGCACGCAGCAGGTCGGGGTGGGAGTCGGGGTTGAGCGTGGGTGGGGCGTCGAGCGCGGCCCGGATCTGGTGGGCCAGCGCCTCCAGCCTGGCCGGACGGGCACCCGGGCGGGGCCGCGGGCCGAGCGCGTCGGTCAGGATCTGGTCGTGGACGTCCCCGCGCCACGGCAGGCCCGCGTGGTGCATCTCGGCGGCGGCGAGCGCCCCGGCGGACTCGGCGGCGAGCAGGAGCCGGAGCCGGCCGGGGTCGGCGCTGTCCTTGATCGCGAGCAGCTGGGCGGACAGCTCGGCGACCGGGTCGAGCGGGTCGGCGGCCGCACCGCCCGGACCTGCGCCGTCCCGCCCGGTGTCCCGCCCGGTGGACGCCGGCCGTGGTCCGGCCCCTGCTGCGGCGCGGCCACGCGAGGTGGTCTCGCGCCCGCCGCGGGGTGCGCTGATCTCGCCCAGGTCGAACAGCGGCTCGGAACCGGGGTGCCGTTCGGGGCGGGTCAGCGCCGCCGCCGTCGGCCCGCCCGGGGGCGGGACCGGGGCGAGGCGGTCCCAGGCCGTCGGCCCCGCCTCGGCGAGCGCGGTACGCGCCGACAGGGCCGAGGTGCGCAGCACCGCGTGGGCGAGCCGAAGGTCGTGCGCGCGGTCGACGCGGACGCCGTCGGCCAGCACGGACGGGTACCAGCCGTTCGTGTCGTCCCAGGTCCAGCGGACGTGCGCCGCCTCGACGGCCGACGCCTCCCGTGCGAGCCCTGCCGCCTCGACGACGCGCGCCTCGCCCTCGGGCGTGCCGGTGTCGGACACCGGCCGCAGGCCGATGCCAGAGCCGTCCCGCCAGACCACCGTGTGCACGGGCCCAGTCTGCCGTGCGCCACTGACACTCCGCCCCCGGGCCCCGGTCCTCAGCCCGCCACGTCGGCCACCGCCCGGGCCCTGCCCACCACGAAGGCGGCGTGCAGCACCACCTCGGGGGTCAGGCGGTCACGAAGCAGCCGGCCCGCGGTCGCCTCCAGCGTCCCGAGCCCCAGGTCCCGCGCGAGGGCGCGCGCCTGCTCGACGTCCGACCGCTGCCGCGCGGTCAGCGCCGGCCGGCCGGTCGCCGCTGCCGCCACCAGGACGTCGCCCAGCAGGAGCGACACCCGCCGGACCGGCGAGGGCGGCGGAGCCGGTGCGCGGACCGCCCGCGCGGCGGACGCCTGGGCCCGCAGCCTGCGCATGCGGCGGCGCCAGAAGTCCCAGTAGCTGCGCTCCAGCGACCATGCCGGGGTGACCGTGGGGCTGACCAGCCTGATCGAGCTCTGGTCCCGCACGAACAGGCCCACCGGCTCGTCCCGCTCCTCGCGGCGCTCGATCGTGACGGCGACCAGCCGTGACCGGACCGAGAGCAGCGTCTGGACCGCCTGCTCGTCCGCCACCGGCAGGCGCAGCAGGTGGGGCCCGCCGTCCGACGCGACGACCGACAGGGTCGTCTCCTGCCGCACCTCGTCGATCCCCACCTCGCCGACGTCCCGGACGAGGACCAGCCGCACGCCCGCCGGGCGCCGGCCGAACCCGACGACGTCCCGCGGGCGCACCCCGGCACCCGTGCGCTCCGCGATCGTGCGGAGCTCGTCCAGGTCGAACCCGTCGCCGTCGAGCCGGCGGAGCACCGGGTTCCCGCCCGCTCCCAGGGCGCCGTCCGGCCGGGTGCGCACCGCGGCGAGGGAGAACGCGCCCTCGCACAGCGTGCTCAGGGAGCGCCCCCACAGCAGCGGGTTGGTCCAGCTGCGCTGGAACCGGGGGTCCGTGCCCGCGGGGCGGCCGGTGACGACCTGCCGCACCCGGCCGGTCGCGGTCGCGTCCCAGCCCAGGTAGGCCAGGCCCCGCGACCCGCTCTGCGACGTCCACCACCGCACGCCGAGGGGCACCCAGCGCGCGACGTCCGTCTCGTCGTCGGTACCCCCCTTGCCCGCGGTCGCCCCGGCGTCCGCGGACGCCGCCGGGCCGGTGCCCTGCCCGCGCGCCGGGCCACCGTCCCCGTCGAGCGCGCGCTGGAGCACCTCGCACATCGCCCAGGTCTCGGCGAGCGCGTCCAGCAGATCGTGCTCGGTCACGGCGTCGTCGCGGCCGGCCAGGCCCGCGACCAGGCCGCCGACCGACCGCAGCAGACCGTCGAACCGCACCGTGCCGACCCGGTCGAACCCGGCGAGACGCACGCGCCCGGCCAGCGCAGCCAGCGACTCGGCGTCGCCCGGGCCGAGGTGGGAGAGCCCGCCGGACACGAGCCGCCCGACCACGTCGCGCACCTCCGCGAGCGCCTCCCGCCGCCGGCGCAGCACGGCCTCGGACGGTGCGCGCACGGCGGGCACCGACTGTGCGACCACCGTTGCGCCGGGCGCGGTGCCGGGCGCCGGACCCGCACCCGGCGCAACGTCCGGCGGCCGGACGTCCGGCGGCCCGACGTCCGGCGCCACCCCCGCCGCCCACAGGCAGGCGGTCAGCACGTGCTGGCACACGCCCGCCGTCGGGCAGTCGCAGGCGACGGCCGCCGGGCCGCGCTCGTCCACGCGGACGGTCGCCCCCGACACCGCGAGGACGGCGCCCTTCGGGTCGTGCGACACCTCGGTCACGCCGCCGAGATCCTTGCGGGCGCGCCGCAGCAGGCCCGCGTTGCCGAGCGCCTTGGGGGCTTCGTCGTCCAGGCCCGCGTACGCGGCGGCCCAGGGGTAGGTGGTCCGGTCGGTCGTGGTCCCGGTCACGAGAGCACCTCCCCCAGCCACTCGGCGAACCGTTCCGGGGTGAGTGCGGCGACCTCCATGCCGCACTCGGCCAGGAGTCGGGCGGTGCCCTGGTCGTAGACGGGTTCCGCCGCCTCGTCCAGGGCGGCGAGCCCGAGCATGGTCACGCCCGAGGCCGCCATCCGCCGCACCGTCGCCAGGAGGTTCGACACCGACCCGCCCTCGTAGAAGTCGCTGACGAGCGCCACCACGGTCCGTGACGGGTTGCGCACCTGCTGCTCCGCGTGCCGCACGGCCCGCGCGATGTCCGTGCCCCCGCCGAGCTGCGCCGTCATCAGCACGGCGACCGGGTCGTCGGCCACGTGGGACATGTCTACCACGGAGGTGTCGAACAGGTAGAGCTGCACGTTCACGCCGGGCAGGCCGGAGAGGATCCCGGCGCACACCGCGGAGTACAGCAGCGACGGCGCCATCGAGCCCGACTGGTCCACGAGCAGGACGACGTCCCAGGTCAGGGTGCGCTTGGCCCGGGCGGAGAAGCGGACGTCCTGCACCGTCATGCGTCCGGCGGCGTCGACGCGGCCCAGGTTGGCGCGGAGGGTGCGCTTCCAGTCGAAGTTCCGCGCGACGCGGTGCATCGAGCGGCGTGACCGGTCGATCCGGCCGTTGACGGCGGTCGCGAACCGGGGACGCAGGCGACGCACGATGTCCTCCACGACCCGCTCGATCACCCGGCGCAGGCCCGCCGCGGCACGCTCGTTCAGGGCGCCGCGCACCTGCAGCATCGCGACGGCGAGCTCCCGCGAGGGTTCCAGGGACTCGATGGCGGTGTCGTCCTGGAGCAGCTCGGTGAGGCCGTACCGGCTCACGGCGTCGACCTGCATGCGTTCGAAGGTCTCGCGGGGGAACAGGCGCCCGGCCTCGTCGAGCCAGCCGAGCGCCGTCACGTCCACGCCGTGCGGCTGCGACCCGCCGAGTCCCGCGCCCCGGTCGGGGCGTGCCTCGCCGTCGCCGCCCCGGCCGGTGCGGTGGCCGCGGGCCGTGTACTCACGGTCGTACAGGTAGCGCAGGGACCGTTCGAGCCCCTCGTCCTGCTGCCCGACCGACAGCTCGTCGGCCGCGTACCGGCCCAGGACCAGCCGCCAGCGACGGGCGGCCTCGTCGTCCGGGACCGCGGTGGACGCATCCGTACCCGGGTCGATCACGCTCATGCCTCTCCTCCCGCCACCCAGTGGGCGAGTCCGTCTCGTTCGAGCACCGCGGCGAGCTCCCGGTCCAGCGCCAGGCCCGCGGCCAGGTCCTGCTCCGCGAGCGCCACCCGCACGTCCACCTGCTCCACGCGCGTGCCCGTCCGTTCGGCGACGCGGCGCGCGAGCCGGTGCGTCTCGGTGGGCCGCAACCAGGTGAAGGCACGCCGCAGGTCGGGCAGGACGGCCAGGAACGCGTCCCGGTCCAGGGCGCGCAGTGCCTCGTCGACGGCGTCGAACATCTCGGGCGCGTGCAGGATCAGGTCCGGGGCAGCGCGCATCACCCCGCCGAGGAACCGCACCGCGGTGCCCGGGTCCGCGCCGGCGGTCAGTGCGCCGCGGACGCGGGTGACCAGCACGTCCTCGGGCACCGCGCCGTCGGTGAAGCCCAGCGCGAGCAGAGCGCCCGCCACGCCCGGGGCGGTACCGTCGCCGTCGCGCAGGCGCTCCAGCTCCCGGGCGACGGCGACCCGGGCGGCGGCGTCGACCCGCTCGCCGCCGGTCTCGCCGTCGGCCGCCGCCGCGTCCCGCAGCAGGGACCGCAGGCCGATCAGGGTGCCGATCGCCGCGTCCTCGTCCTCGGCGCGGACCTTGCCCAGGTCGCCGACGAGGTAGGCGGCCGTGGCGAGCGTCTGGCCCACCAGGTCCAGCAGCTCGGCCGCGTGCTCCTGCGCTCCGAGCTCGACCCGCGCCTGCCAGAGGCCGAGCAGGCGCCGCGCCCCGGCGACGACGGAGTCGACGTCGCGGTCGGTGTCCAGCGTGGTGCGCAGCAGCGAGACGATCCGGGGCAGGTGGGCGCCCAGCCCGATCACGAGCGTCTGGGCCACGAGCCGGGCGACGCCGTCGACGGAGGCGCCCGCACCAGGCCCCGTCCCGGCCAGGCGGGCCTCCGCCTCGTGCAGCCGGGCCAGCGCGACGGCGTCGAGCGTGGCGCCGAGGTGCACCATCTCGACCAGCCGCGCCTCGACCAGCGGCGTCCAGCAGTACTGCCACTCCTCGGTGATCTGGCCCAGGCCGCGGCCGGCCACGTGGTCCGGGCCGGACACGAGCTGCCCGAAGCCCGCGCCGACGAAGTCGAGCAGGGCCAGCACCTGCCGCCGGGCGCGGTGCGACGCCGTGCGCCGGGCGTCGAGACGGGCCGTGCGGGGCACGGAGTCGTCGACCACGAGCCGCACCGCCCGGACCCGGTCCCGGGCGTCGCGGACCAGCGGCGGCGACGCGCTGCCGGGCGGCAGGTCGCCCAGGGCCCGGCCGCCGAAGACCTCGGCGACGGCGAGCCCGAGCGGCCGCTCGGGCTCGCCGGGGCCGCCGATGCCGCCGTCGTCCTGCACGTAGCACGACCGCACGGCGTCCAGCAGGTCGGTGCGGCCCGGGAAGGCTCGCTCGCGCAGGTCCGCCAGGCGGGTCGCCGCCTGGGCCGCCGCGCTGACCTGCGGCAGGCTCACCGCGTGACCGCGGTCGGCCGCGCCGCGGGCGACGTCCACGAGGATCTCCGCGGCCAGCGCACCCGGGCCGGCGGGGCCCGGCTGCGGCGCCGCGTCCAGCCCCAGCGCCCGCAGGTGGGCGGCGTGCAGGCGTTCGTAGTAGCCCGGGGACGGCATGCCCGCCCCGTACCCGCGCAGCCCGTCCAGTCGTTCGTGGTCGTAGCGCACCAGCCACGCCTCGCCCGGCGTCGGCGGCCCGAACCCGCCCTCGGGCTGCCGGGCGCGGACCGCCTCACCCTCCGGCGCGCCCGACAGCGCCTCGACCAGGGCGAGCGTGTGGAACGCACCGGTCACCACGAGCACGGGCCCGGCGTGCCGGTCGGCTGCCTCCGCGACCCGCGCCGCCATGCGCGCCTCACGGTCCAGCGAGCCGTCGGCGGCCAGCACGCTCTCCTCGTAGTCGAGGCGGGCCAGCGCGGCCCACGCGAACACGTCGTCGAACATGCCGCGCCAGTCGGCCAGGTGCGTGCTCGGCCGGGTCTCGAACAGGTGGTCCCAGACCTCGTCGTGGTCCCGGCACCCGAGCCGCCGCGTGAGGGCGGCGACCGCCTCCGAGTGCGCGAGGTAGCGCTCGGACATCAGGGTGCGCGCGAACGGGTCCTCCTGCCCGGCGGCGGGTTCGCCGCCCGCCACGGCGCGCTCGGCCGCCGACCGCTCCCCGAAGGACCGGTCGACGAAGGCCAGCTCGGCGCCGACGGCGTGCCCGGCGCGCAGCGCCACCCACTCCGGGGAGAAGGACGCCAGCGGGTAGAAGCCGGCGCCCTCCCCTCCGGTGCCGCCGTCCGACGCCGGGCCGGGCTCGCCCAGGCTCAGCACCGCGACGGGCGGGCGGGTGGCCTCGTGCAGCAGGTCGGGCACCAGCCGGGTGAACTCCTCCGGTCCCTCGACGAGCACCGCCGCCGGTCGCAGCTCCTCGATCGCGGCACGCACCGCCACCGCGCACGCGGGGCTGTGGTGCCGCACCGGGGCGAGGTAGACGCCCCGCTCGCTGCGGAGCCGCCCGACGGCGTCCGCGGCCGACCGCAGGCGGTCCGGAGCGAGGTCCCGGACGGCGGCGGTGCGCCGGGCCGCGGCGGCCGCGCCCGTCACCGCCACAGCGGCTCTGCCGCGGCGAAGAAGGCCTTCCAGCGCGCGTCGTGCCGGGCCCGCTCACGGACGACGTTGTCGACGTAGTGCCGCAGCCGACGTGCGTCCTCCTCCTCGCCCTTGAGCGCCACCCCGGCGATCTGCCGGGCGACCTCGGCCGCCGTCACGGTGCCGTCGCCCAGGTACCGGGCCTCCAGGGACGCGGCGACGGCCACGTTGACCGCCTCGGCCGTGGACATGACCGTCTCGGGGCGCTTGACGGGTGCGCCCTCGCGGGTGCTGCCCGTGCGCAGGTCCTGGAACACGGTGACCAGCACCTCCAGCACCTCGCGCGACACCTCGGGGCGCTCGTCGCGCGGGCCGAGCTCCGTCTCGAGCTGGCGTCGCACCAGCTCGATCTCGAAGTCCCGGTCCCGCACCGGAGCCACGGTCTCGAAGCTGAACCGGCGCTTGAGCGCGGCGGACATCTCGTGCACTCCGCGGTCCTTGAGGTTCGCCGTCGCGATCACCGTGAACCCCGGCCGGGCCGCGACCCGCGCGTCGGGCCCGAGCTCGGGCACCATGAGCTGCTTCTCGGACAGGATCGACACGAGGGTGTCCTGGATCTCCGGGGCACACCGGGTGATCTCCTCGAAGCGCACCACACGCCCTTCGCGCATGCCCGTGCAGACCGGCGACGGCACGAGCGACCGCTCGCTCGGCCCCTCGGACACCAGGAGCGCGTAGTTCCACGAGTAGCGCACGTGGTCCTCCGTGGTGCCCGCCGTGCCCTGCACCGTCAGGGTCGACGACCCCGACACGGCCGCCGACAGCAGCTCGGACAGCATCGACTTCGCCGTGCCCGGCTCCCCCACGAGCATCAGCCCCTGCCGCCCCATCAGGGACACGACGGCGCGGTCCACCAGCGGGTCGTCGCCGTAGAACTTGCGGCTCACGCCCAGCTCCTCGGAGCCCACCACGAACGCCCGCACCGCACGGGGGCTGAGCCGCCAGCCCGGCGGACGCTCGTGCCCGCGCTCGGTGTCCCAGGCGTCGAGCGTCACGAGCTCGGCGGCGTGGCGGACCTCGGCGGGCGGGCGGATCTCGGCGTCGGGGCCGGTGCTCGTGCCGGCGGCGGTGCCCGCCGGCGTGGTGGTGTCCGTAGTCATGGCGTCCTTCGGTGATCGCGTGCGGTTCGACCGCGACGGCCCTGGTCAGGGCCGTCGCGGCCGGCGTGCGATCAAGGTAGCGGGAGCCACTGACACGTCGGCGCGCTCGGGCTCCGGACGAGGTCAGTACTCGCTCTTCTTCTCCCAGTCCGGGTCGAACGCCCCGCCCTCCGCCACGGACACGTAGTCCCGGTAGGAGACCGCGAGCAGCACCTTCGGCACGTCCTGCACCGCGATCCGGCCGTGGTCGTTCCAGGTCCCGGTGCGCCGGAACACGAGGTGCTGCACGGCCGCCGTGATGTTCTCCTCGGGCAGGAACGCGCCGGTGAACTCGATCTCCACCGTGAGGCCGAGCGACGGGTACTCCTTGCAGTAGGCCGAGAACCATCCGGCGTCCTCCGCCTGCGAGCGCGTGTACCCCAGCTTGGTGGCGCGGCCACGGATCGTGAACGAGTCGCTCAGCCAGCCGTTGTGCGTGTCGATCACGGTGGCCGTGCCCGGCAGGTCGGGCAGGGCCGCTCCCGCCTGCTGGTCACCCAGCCCCTGGTCGAACAACGGCGTGACCTCGTAGTCGGCGAGGTGCGCCCGCCAGGCCGGTGCCCCGCGGTCGGGGTCGTCGCCCAGCGTGACCGCGTGCACCACGAACACCCGTGCGTCGTCCGGCAGCGTGACGTCCTCGTCGTCGACGCCGATCAGCGCGCCGCCGTCGCCGGGCCGGAACGTGACGGCCGTGGCCGCCCCGGGCACCTCGGCCGCCCACACGAGCCGCGCCGCGAGCCGCGCCATCAGCGGGTGCCCGAGCACGAACTCGCTCCAGTCGGCGAACGTCCACGTGCGCCCGGTGACCATGGCCTCGGCGAACCGCTGGGTCTGCAGCGCGACGACCGCCTTCAGCTCGGCACGCGACTCCTTGAGCTGCCGCTTCGCGTCGGCGTACGCCTCCTCGTCGTCGGACGCGCGCCTGGCCGGCAGGGACTTGACCACCTTGCCGGACGGGTTGCGCAGCTCGAGCGTGAAGGCCTCGGTGATGCGCCCCGTGACCACCCGCTCGCCCGCGGGCCCGCCGAGGTCGAGCCGCAGGATGCCGTCGTCGTCGAACCCCGCGGTCTGGACCGTGCGGTCGGCGAGCTGGTCGGCGTCCCAGCCGTTGCGGTCGGCGATGTCCTGCGCCAGCGCGGTCGCCGTCTCCTGGACCGTGCGCTGCTTGAACCGGCGCGAGACGGCGAGGAGCTGCTGCACCGCTGCCCGGTCGCCGTTGGCGGCGAGCGCCCGCACCAGGTACTCGGCCTGGGCGCGGCGACCCTTGTGCGCGGAGAAGTAGTGCTGGGCGGTCGACGCGAGCTCGGCACCGGGCATGCCGACGGTCAGGGCGAGCAGGCCCTTCTCCTGCGTGGCCGACCCGAGGTAGGTGGCCTGGTGGTCGCGGTACAGGCCCTTCCATACGTCCTCGACGGTCTTGCCGGCCTCGCCCGCGTAGTACTCGGGGTAGCGCTTGATCATGGACTGGAGGTTGTTCCAGTTGGCCTGCGCGAAGTGGTCGGCGTGGGCGCGCGAGCTCTCGATGTCGGGGCCGCGGGTGTCCTGCGCCACCCAGGCGCGCAGCACGAACGACCCGAGCGCCGCCCGCGAGGCCGGGTCCAGGAGGCCGACGTACCGGGCGATCAGGCCCTCGCCGCTGGGCGACTTGAGCTTCGTGGCCAGGACGAGCCACCAGCGGACCACGTCCCGCGGGACGACGCCGCCCGGCTCGCCGTCGGCGCCGGCGGCCCAGCGGACGTCCGGCACCTGCTCGAACGGGAACCAGCCGAGGGCGGCCGGCACCTTGGCCCGGAGCCCCTTGACCGCCTCGGCCTGCAGGATCTCCGGCGCGAGGTCGGCCGCGATGTCGTCGCCGAGCGACTCCAGGGCGGACAGCAGCGCCGCGCGCACCGCCTCGCGCCGCTCCTTGCCGAGCGCGGCGCGCAGGGCCGGCACGGCGGCCGGGTCGCCGATGCGGCCGAGCCACGCCGCGGCCGAGGCCCGCACCTCTCCCTTGGTGTCCGCGAGCGCCTGCTCGGCCAGCGGGCGCGCGCCGGCGTGCGCCTCGAGCACCTGCTGGGCGGCGAGCCGGTGGGTCTTGCCGGACCCGAGGGCGAGCGCGGTCAGGCCTGGTAGCAGCATCGGCGGCACGGCCGGGAACTCGCGCAGCACGTCGAGCGCCTTGGCGATGCGCTCACCGCCGATCTCACCGGACTGCAGGATGCGGTCCAGCAGCTCCGGCCGCTCCGCGAACCACGGCCAGGACACCGACGCCGGGATCTCCTCCTGCCCCCACCACCGGTGCAGCACGAGCTCGGTGATGAGCTCCTCGGGCTCCTGCACCTGCACGCGCACCAGGGCCTCGTGGAGCTGGCGCAGGTCGGTGAGCTCGTCGAGATTCCCGCGCAGGCTCCACAGCAGGTTGTTCCGGTTGCCCCGGCCCGCGTGCACCAGCGCCTGCAGGCGGATGTGCACCATGAGGCCCTGCCCCGCGAACGGGTCGCGACGGCGTTCGGTGAGCCACTGGACGAGCGCGGAGGCCTGGTAGCGGCCGAGCTTCTTGACCGGCTCCCGACCGGACAGCGCGCCCGGCAGCGCGTCGAGGTCCTTGTCCGTGATCTTCTGCAGCCGGTCGAGGTTGTTCTGGGCGGACCGCAGGGCCCAGTCCTTCGAGTTCACCGAGAACCGCTTCTTCATCTCGGCGAGGTTGTCGCGCGCCTCGACCGTCGCCTTCTCGATGTCGGCGCGGAGCTGGGCCAGCCAGGCGTCGTCGAGCAGGACGTCGGGCAGCGGCTGCCACTCCGGCAGCTCGACGGCGGCCGTCTCGACGGGCGTCTCCAGCGCGCGGGAGCGCTCCAGGGTCTGCTCCAGCAGCCTGACCCGTGCGCCCTGCCCGCCCGCGACCTTGCCGTTCTCGTCGCGCAGCGGGGCGAGGGCCGCCGCGCACGCGTCGAGGCCGCCCTCCAGCGCCACCAGGCGGGTCACGGCCTCGGCGAGCCGGCCCGACGGCGCACCGGCCAGGTACGGCGCGAGCAGTGCCACCTGCTGGTCGTCGGGAAGGCCCGCGAGATGCTTGAGGGCCGCGACGCGCACGCCCTTGGCGGAGTCGACGGCGAGCTCCGCGACGATCCGCGCGAACTGTTCACCCGGGGCCTCCTGCGTCGACAGGCGCGTGCCGATACGGCCGAGCACCTCCTCCTTGCCGGCCGCGGTCAGCGTCGGGACGACGTCGGCCAGGAGCGGGGCGTGCTCGCCGACGTACTCGCCGAAGGCGGCGGACTTCATGATCCCCTCGCGGGCGTCGGAGTACCAGGACCGGCTCTTCGCGGACCGGTGCACGATCGCGACGAGCACGGTGCGCGCGACGTCGTCGGCCGGGACGCCGCCCTCGGCCGCCGCCTCCTCGAACGTGGCGGGCGTCCAGCGGGTGCGCGTGGGCTGGTCGCCCGTGCCGGGCCGGTTGCGCTTGGGCGTGCCGATGTGCCCGATGTCGTGCACCAGGAGCGAGAGCCACTCGGGGACGCCCGGGATCTCGACCGTCTCGCAGGCCTGCGCCAGCAGGCGGGCGAGCCGGACGACCTGCTCCATGGAGCCGGTCACGTAGATGCGCCGGCGCGCGTTGACGCCCTTGTCCGTGGTCCAGCCCTTGTGCCGGGCGGCGACCTTCTTGACGAGGTCGGGCGAGACCCAGCTCGACCAGTAGGTGGTGCGGCCCGGCTGGTCCAGCAGCCGGTCGACGTCGTCCGTGGCGGCGGACGCCACGCCCGTCAGGACCTCCGGCGTGGTGCCCTGCAGCACGTAACCCACCGCGTCCTCGTACAGACCGTCGCTGACCAGCAACAACGGGGCCAGCGCATCCGCTGCGCCCCGCGCCGTCTCGTCGCCGCCCAGCACCCGGTCCATCAGCTCCTGCAGCATCTCGCCCCATCACGTCGTCGTCGGCCCCGGGGCAGAGCTCGCCCCTGGATCGTGCCGCCTCCGGCAGCACGCGCCACAAGGTACTGGTGGCCTCTGACACGCCCGTGCGCCCGGCCGAGGACCGGGCGCACGGGCACGGACGGCTAGGGCGCCAGCCGGTGCAGGTCCCGCGGGAACGGCGTCACCTCGCGCACGTTGGCGGCCCCGGCCAGCCGCGCCACCCAGCGCTCCAGACCGATGGCGAACCCACCGTGCGGCGGCATCCCGTGCCGGAACGCCGCCAGGTACGACGCGTACGCGGCCGGGTCCTCGCCCCGGGCCGCGAGGGCCGCCACGTAGTCGGCGTACCGGTGCAGCCGCTGGCCGCCGGTCACGAGCTCCAGGCCGCGGAACAGCAGGTCGAAGCTGTTGCTCCACCGCTCGTCACCGGGCTGCGGGTGGGTGTAGAAGGGCCGCTTCGCCATCGGGTAGCCCTCGATCACGACGAAGTCGGACCCGTGCTCCGCCAGCGCCCACCGACCCAGCGCCCGCTCGTGCTCCGGCGCCAGGTCGGGCTCGTCGGCGGGCGCGCCGACCAGCCGCAGGGCGTCGGCGAAGTGGAGCACCGGGAACGCGTCCGGGACGCGCGGCACCTCGACGCCCAGCCGGTCGGCGGCCCCCGACGCGCGGACGGCGTCCGACATCCCGGCCAGGACGTCGCGCAGCACCGCCAGCACGTCCCGGTGGTCGCGCACGAACCCGAGCTCGACGTCCAGGGAGCGGTACTCCGCCAGGTGCCGCACCGTGTCGTGCGGCTCGGCCCGGAACACCGGCCCCACCTCGTAGACCCGCTCGAAGACGCCGACCATCTGCTGCTTGTAGAACTGCGGGGACTGCGCCAGGTAGGCGGGCCGCCCGAAGTAGTCGACCTCGAACACGTTCGCGCCCGACTCGGTGGCGGTACCCACGAGCTTGGGCGTGCACACCTCGGTGAACCCCGCGGCGTCGAGGGTCGCGCGGAACCCGTGCAGGCTCGCGGCGGCGACCTCCCACCGCGCCTTCTGCGCAGGGTGCCGCCAGGCGACGGCGGCGTGGTCGAGCAGCGTGGGCAGCGCCGCCGTCAGCGCAGGCCGCCACAGCTCGACGGGCGGCGTCTCCGCCGCGTCGGTGAGGGCCACGATCTCCGGTTCCGTGACCTCCACGCCGCCGGGGGCCTGCGGGTTGGCGGTGACGGTGCCGGTCACCTCGACCGTGGTCTCCTCGGGCGGCACGTCCGGTGCGTCCTGCCCGGCGCCGGTGCGCACCACCACCTGGGCGAGGCCGGTACGGTCCCGCAGCACCAGGAACGTCACGGTCGCGAGCTCCCGGCGCCGGTTGACCCAGCCCTGCAGGCGCACGTGTGCACCGGCTGGAGCGGCCGGCAGGTCACGGGCCAGGACACGTCCGGGTTCGGGGGTGCCGGTCGGCGACGCGGTCAGGGACGGCAAGGGTGGTCTCATCATTCCTCCAGAAGGCGCAGGCCCTGGAGGAGCGGGCGGGGGCTAGGTCGCGGTGCCACCACTCCTTTGCCGGGAAGCCCCGGCCTCTCGTCGGTACGCCGCACGCGCGGGCGGGCGCCTGCCCGGCGGACCGGACCGAGGTTCGTCACGCCTCACGCTCACCACCGCACACGCTATGCCCGACGGCGGTCGTGGCGCCACCACGAATCCGTTCACACCCGCCCGGAGACCACCTCCGTGAGCCAGGTCCGTACGGCACGCCCCACCGCGGCGTCGTCCTCCAGGGGCACCAGGTGGCCGCGCCCGGGGAAGGTGACCACCTCCGGGTCGCCGGGCAGCGCCGCGCGGAGCCGGGCGGCCTGCTCGACCGGGATCCACGGGTCGGCGGCGGCCCAGCCGATGCGCACCGGGCTGCGCGCCGCGCCGAGCCGGCGCACGATCGGCGCGGTGTGCTCGGGCGAGAGCCGGGCGATCTGCCGGTAGAAGGCGGCCTGGCCCACGGCGTCGAGCCAGGGTTCGGCGAGCGTGGCCACCACGTCGTCCGGCAGGCCGTGGTTGGCGGCCCCGGCGATGTACTCCCGCACCAGGGCGGCGTGCAGCGGCCCGGGCACGGCCGCGAAGACGGGTTCGTGCTCGGCCACGAGCCGGAAGAACGGCGACCCCCAGGGGTCCAACGTCACGATGTCGAGCAGGAACAGGCTCGCGACCTCCACGCCCTCCAGCAGGTGGGCGCCGAGCGCCACGGCTCCCCCGATGTCGTGCGCCACCACGTGCGGCCGGTCCAGCGACCAGTGCCCGAGCAGCGCAGCCAGACGGCGGCGCTGGGTCACGAGGTCGACCGCGACGTCGGCCCCCTTGGGCGAGGCGCCGTACCCGGGCATGTCCCAGAGGAAGACCCGGTGGTCGCGGCCCAGGGCCCGGGCCACGGGCGCCCACACCCGCGCCGACCAGGGGGTGCCGTGGCAGAGCACGACGTCACCGGCCGGGCGCCGGCCCTCCGGCTCCAGCACGTAGGTGGCGACGCGGACACCGCCGTCGGGCTCCGCATCGCCACCGGGCAGCTCGACCAGGACGGGCGGGGGCAGGCCGGCACCGGATGCCGGATCGAACGAGGTACCGGGCATGCCCCGACGCTAGCGCGAGCCACCGACACCCCTCACGAAGAGAGCTTAGGCTGCCCTAACTTCTGCTGTTATGCTCGCAACGTGATGACATCTTGTCAGCACACCAGCGTCGCGCCGGAGGAGAACCCGTGAGCCTGCCCGTCGAGGAATTCGCCCCCGTCCCCCTGTCCGCCCTGCTGCGCGAGGGCACTCGCGTCGCGCACGGCGAGGCCAACTCCGAGCAGTTCATCGAAGAACTCATGTCCGGCGCCCTGACGCGAGCCGCGTACGCCGACCTCTCGGCCCAGCTCCTCGTGGTGTACGAGGCCCTGGAGGAGGCGAGCGCCGCCCTCGGCACCGACCATCGCGGCGCCGGCCTGGTGTTCCAGGAGCTCACCCGCGTGCCCGCGATCGAGCGGGACCTGGCGTTCCTGTACGGCCCGTCGTGGCGCGAGGAGATCCGCGTCCTGCCGGCCACCCGCGCCTACGCGGACCACGTCCGCGAGGTCGGCGGCAGCCTGCCGCACTACGCGGCGCACTCCTACACGCGCTACCTGGGCGACCTGTCGGGCGGCCAGATCGTCAAGCGGATGATGAAGCAGCACTACGGCCTGGACGAGGAGGGCCTCGCGTTCTACACCTTCCCCGACATCCCGAAGGTGAAGGTGTTCAAGGACGCCTACCGCCACCAGCTCGACCTGCTCGACCTCGACGAGGACGAGGTGGCGGCCACCCTCGCGGAGACGCACCTGGCGTTCCGCCTGAACCGGGCGGTCTTCACGGAGCTCGCCGAGGTCCACTGCTGACCCTGTGACCTGCGCGTCCGACATCTCACTTCGTCTGACTTGTCACAGCGCAGGGGGGTCACAACCAGGCCGGCTGCGGTGTCAACTCGGGTATGGACACCATCGAACGGCGCATCTCCACCACCGCACTGGTCATCGGCACCGGGGGCTCCGGCCTCCGGGCCGCGATCGAGCTCGCCGAGCAGGGGGTGGACGTCCTCGCGCTGGGCAAGCGCCCCCGCATGGACGCCCACACCTCGCTCGCCGCGGGCGGCATCAACGCGGCTCTCGGCACGATGGACGCGGAGGACAGCTGGCAGCAGCACGCCGCCGACACCATCAAGGAGAGCTACTTCCTGGCCAACCCGCACACGGCCGAGATCGTCGCGCGGGGCGCCGCCCAGGGCATCGCCGACCTGGAGCGGTACGGCATGGCCTTCGCCCGGGAGGAGGACGGCCGCATCTCGCAGCGATTCTTCGGCGCGCACACCTACCGCCGCACCGCGTTCGCCGGCGACTACACGGGCCTGGAGATCCAGCGGTCCCTGGTCAACCGGGCCACGCAGCTCGACATCCCGATCCTGGACTCCGTGTACGTCACCCGGATCCTGACGCACGACGGCGCCGTCTTCGGCGCCTACGGCTTCGACCTCACCGACGGCACGCCCTACCTGATCCACGCCGACGCCGTGATCCTCGCCGCGGGCGGGCACAACCGCATCTGGCGGCGCACGTCCTCGCGCCGTGACGAGAACACCGGCGACTCGTTCCGCCTGGCCGTCGAGGCGGGCGCCCGGCTGCGCGACCCGGAGCTGGTGCAGTTCCACCCGTCGGGCATCCTGGAGCCCGAGAACGCGGCGGGCACGCTGGTCTCCGAGGCGGCGCGCGGCGAGGGCGGCATCCTGCGCAACGCGCTGGGCGAGCGGTTCATGGCGACGTACGACCCCGAGCGGATGGAGCTGTCCACCCGCGACCGCGTTGCCCTGGCCGCCTACACCGAGATCAAGGAGGGGCGCGGCACAGCCAACGGCGGCGTCTGGCTCGACGTCTCGCACCTGCCGCGGGAGACGATCATGACGCGCCTGCCGCGCGTCTACCAGACGATGCTCGAGCTGCAGATGCTCGACATCACCACCGACCCGATCGAGATCGCGCCCACCGCGCACTACTCGATGGGCGGCGTCTGGGTGCGGCCCGAGGACCACAGCACCGAGGTGGACGGCCTGTACGCGATCGGCGAGGCGTCCAGCGGCCTGCACGGCGCCAACCGCCTGGGCGGCAACTCGCTGATCGAGCTGCTGGTCTTCGGCCGCATCGTCGGACGCGCCGCCGCGGCCTACTCCGCCGGCCTGGAGGCCCAGCGTCGCTCCCACGACGCCGAGGCCCGCGCCCGCGCCGAGGTCGCCGACCTGCTGGCCGCCGACGGCACCGAGAACGTACGCGCCCTGCAGCGCGCCGTGCGCAACACGATGACCGAGCACGCGGGCGTCGTCCGGGACGAGGCGGGGCTGCTCGCAGGCATCGAGGAGCTGGCCGAGATCGAGGAGCGCGCCACGCACGTGGGCGTGCACCCGGACATCGCGGGCTACCAGGACCTCGCCCACGCGTTCGACCTCAAGGCGTCCCTCATCGCGGCTCGGGCCACGCTGGAGGCCGCGCTCGAGCGGCGCGAGACCCGCGGCTGCCACAACCGCAGCGACTACCCGGACCTGGACCCGAACCTGCAGGTGAACCTGGTCTGGTCGCCGTCGACGGGCATCGTCCGCGAGGAGATCCCCGCCGTCCCGGAGGAGATCGCCACCCTGATCGCGGCCCAGGAGGTCTCGACGGCAGGCAAGCTGGTCGAGTAAGCCGGGGGGCTCAGCGCGACGGCAGCGGGTCGCGGAGGATCAGCCGCGGCTCCACCAGCACGTACGTCGGCTCCTGGGCGGCGTCGTGGACCAGTACGACACTGCCCGTGGGCCCCATCAGGAGGTCCAGCACCCCGGCCGCGACCTGCTCCGGGAGCTGCTCCACGCTGCTGATGCCCAGCGCCTCGGCGGCCGGGGTGTTGTCGAACCCGACCACGGGCAGCTCGGGCCGGCCCAGCGCCGTCGCCGCGAGGTGCGCACCGATGGCGAGGGAGTCGCTCACGCAGACGATCGCGTCCACGGCCGGTCGGGCCGTGAGGGCGGCGCCGGTCAGGTCCCGCGCCAGGCTCACGCTCTCCTCGGTGTGCCAGCGGGGGCCGACGGCGCCGGCAGCGGTCATCGCCTCGTGCCAGCCGCGGGCGCGGTCGTCGCCCGTCCCCGATCCTTCCGGCCAGCCGAGGAACGCGATCGTGGACCGGCCGCGGTCGAGCAGGTGCCGGGTGGCCGCGCGGGTGCCGGCGGCGCCGTCGACGTCGGCCCAGGAGTGCGGCGGCACGCCGCCGTCGGACCGCCAGGGGCGGCCGAACGAGACGAACGGGACGCCGCGCTCCTGCAGCCAGGTGGTTCGGGTGTCCTCGTGGGACGTACCGGTGAGCACGACGGCGTCGATCTCGCCGCCGTCGACGAGGTCGCCGATGCGGTCGATCTCCTCGCCCGGTGTGCGTGCCGCGTACAGCAGCACCCGCATGCCGCGCTCGCTGGCGTGCTCGGTCAGGGCGTGGACGAAACGGTCGAGCACCACCCCGGAGATGCCGCCCGCGTACGGGTCGAGCCGCACGCCGAGGGTGGAGCTGCGCCGGGTGCGCAGCCGGCGGGCGGCGGCGTGCGGGCGGTAGCCGAGCTCGGCGATGGCGCGCTGCACGCGTTCCCGCGTGGGCGCCCGGACGATCTCCGGGGAGTTGAGCACGTTGGAGACGGTCTGCCGGGACACGCCGGCGGCGCGGGCGACGTCCTGCACGGTGGGGACCTTCGCCATGGTGATCCCTCCTGCCCGCCGTCGTGAACCAGCCTGCGCCGCCCGCAGCCGGGGCGTCCGGAACGTCATCCTAGGGCGGCACCCGGCCTTGACATCCCGCCCGGGCGCTCCCTAATCTCAGGCTCAGCATAATTTGATCGTTCAAATTTGCCACGTCACGGGACTCGTCAAGGGAGAAGAGACAATGACACGGCCCATCTCGCGCACGGCCGCGGGCGCCGGCGCGCTCCTCGCGGCCGGTGTGCTCACGCTCACCGCCTGCGGCGGCTCCGGCTTCGAGGAGCCCGCCCAGGGCGACCCGACCACGAGCGCGCTGACCAGCTCCGACGACGCGCTCTCGGTCCTGATCGGGTCGTCCGGCGACGCCGAGACCGACGCGGTCACCGAGGCCGTCGCGGCCTGGTCCGCCGACTCCGGCGTCGAGGCCGAGGTCCAGGTCGCCTCCGACCTGCCGCAGCAGCTCTCGCAGGGCTTCGCGGCCGGTTCCCCGCCGGACCTGTTCTACCTGGCGCCCGAGACCATCGCGGGCTACGCCGAGAACGGCTCGCTGCAGCCCTACGGCGACCTGCTGGCGAACAAGGACGACTTCTACCCGTCGCTCGTGGAGAACTTCACCGTCGACGACACGTTCTACTGCGCGCCCAAGGACTTCTCGACCCTGGCGCTCGTCATCAACACCCAGCTCTGGGCGGACGCCGGCCTGACCGACGCCGACATCCCCACCACGTGGGACGAGCTGGCCGCCGTGGCCGAGCAGCTCACCACCGACGACCAGGTGGGCCTCTCGTTCGGCGCCGAGTACCAGCGCGTGGGCACCTTCATGGCCCAGGCCGGCGGCGGCCTCGTGGTCGACGGCGAGCCCGTGGCCGACAGCGCGGGCAGCGTCGAGGGCCTGGACTACGTCAAGAGCCACCTCGAGGACGGCACGTTCGCGTACGCGGCAGACCTCGGCGCCGGCTGGGGCGGCGAGGCCCTCGGCAAGGGGCTGGCCGCCATGGTCATCGAGGGCAACTGGGTCACCGGGGCACTGACGAACGACTTCCCCGACATCGAGTACCAGGTCGCCGAGCTGCCCGCCGGACCCGCCGGCCAGGGCACGCTGCAGTTCACCAACTGCTGGGGCATGGCCGCCGACAGCCCCAACCAGGAGGCCGCCCTCAGCCTGGTGGAGCACCTGACGAGCACCGAGCAGCAGCTCGCGTTCTCGGAGGCGTTCGGCCCGATGCCGTCCATCGACTCGGCCGCGGCCGACTGGAGCGCCGCCAACCCGGACCTCACCGCCTTCCTCGACGGCGCCGCGTACGCACAGTTCCCGCCGAACTGGGCCGGAGCGACCGACGTCATCACCGACCTCAACGCGCAGCTCGAGTCGCTGGAGTCCGGTGACCCGCAGACGATCCTGGAGACGGCGCAGTCGAACCTCGAAGCGATCGCCGAGTAGGCACGCATGTCCCTTCTCGCGTCGCCGCGTGACGCCGCACCCCGCCGTGCCGGGTCCCCTCGCGGGATCCGGCACGGCGAGGCCGTGGCCGGCTGGCTCTTCACCCTGCCCGTGCTCGTGATCCTGGGCGTGTTCCTGCTCGTCCCGGTCCTGATGGCGCTCTGGGTCAGCTTCTCGGACTGGTCCGGGCGCGGCAGCCCCCTGTCGTCCGGCGTCGGCTTCGTGGGGCTGGACAACTACGCGGCGGTCACCACGGGCGGCGGCCTGGCCGAGCGCGACTTCGGCGTCGCGCTGCGCAACAACGCCTGGTACGTGCTGCTGGTGGTCCCGCTGCAGACGGCGCTCGCCCTGTTCCTCGCGGTGCTCGTCAACCGCGCGGCGCTGCGGGGGCGCGGCGTGTTCCGGACGGCCTTCTACTTCCCGTCCGTCACCAGCTCGGTGGCGATCACGGTGCTGTGGCTGTTCCTGTTCTCCACATCGGGCGTGGTGAACACGGTCCTCGCCCGGGTCGGCATCGCCGGGCCCAACTGGTTCAACGAGCCGAGCGGCGTGCTGCACAACCTGCTGGCCGCGTTCGGCGTCCGGTCCGGGCCCGATGCCCTGACGCAGCACGGCTTTCTCGGCCTCACGTGGTGGGACTGGCTGGCCGGGCCCTCGGTCGCGATGTCCGCGTTCGTGCTCATGGCGATCTTCACCACCAGCGGCACGTTCATGCTGCTGTTCGTCGCGGGCCTGCAGAACATCGCCCCCGAGGTCGAGGAGGCCGCGATGGTCGACGGCGCGAACGGCTGGCAGCGGTTCTGGCGCATCACGCTCCCCCAGCTGCGGCCCACGCTGTTCACGGTGCTGACCCTGGGCCTGATCGGCTGCTGGCAGGTGTTCGACCAGATCTACACCGGCACCCAGGGCGGCCCCGGCAAGACGACGCTCACGCCCGCCTACCTCAGCTACCAGTCGGCGTTCCTGTCGCAGGAGTGGGGCCAGGGCGCGGCGATCGCGTTCATCCTGTTCGTCATCATCGTGCTGCTGACCATCCTGCAACGGTGGGTCCTGCGCGAACGCCCCGACGTCCCCCGCCGGGCCCGGCGCCGCGCCGCATCCCCGGGGGCCGCCCGATGAGCGCCCCGGCCCGCCCTCCGCTGCGCACCCGCCGGCGGTCGCGCACGGGCCTGACGTGGCAGGTCGGCCTCTACGCGCTGCTGGTCCTGCTGGCGCTGGTCTACGTGTACCCGTTCCTGGTCCAGCTCGCGACGTCCGTCAAGACCGAGGCGGACGCCGCCGCGGACCCGGTCTCGCTCGTCCCCGACCCGCTGACCTGGTCGGCCTACGGGCGCCTGTTCCTGCGGTCGGACTTCCCGGTCTGGTTCGCCAACTCCGCCGTCGTCACGGTGCTCGTCACCGCGGGCCGCGTGTTCTTCGACTCCCTGGCGGGCTACGCGCTGGCCCGGCTGCGCTTCCGTGGCCGCGGCGTGGTCTACGCGGCGCTCGTGGCCGTCATGGCGGTGCCCACGGTGGTGCTGCTGATCCCCAAGTTCCTCGTGATCAACCAGCTCGGCATCTACGACTCGTACGCGGGCATGGTGCTGCCGCTGCTCGTGGACGCGGCGGGCGTGTTCATCATGAAGAACTTCTTCGAGTCCGTCCCGGCCTCGGTCGAGGAGCAGGCCCGCATCGACGGCGCCGGCACCTTCCGGATCTTCTGGTCCGTGGTGCTGCCCATGGCCCGGCCCGCGCTCGTCACCATCGTCATCCTGTCGTTCCAGGGCTCCTGGAACGAGCTGAGCCACTTCATCGTCTCCGCCCAGTCCCCCGAGCTGACCACGCTCACCAAGGGCGTCGCCTCCCTGGCCAGCGGCCAGCTCAGCCAGGGCAGCCAGTACCCGATCAAGCTCGCCGCCGCGGCGATCATGACCATCCCCGTGGCGGTCGTGTTCTTCGTGTTCCAGCGGCGCATCATGAACACCAGCGAAGGAGCCGTCAAGGAATGACGACGTCCAGCATGACGCCGAGCCTCACGCCGCCCACCACCCGGCCCCTCCAGCCGCTGCTCGACGACGCCGTCATCGCGCTGCGCGCCCCGACCCAGGTCTGGTCCGGCCGCGACGGCGACCTGGGCGCGGCGCCGGTCGACGGCGTCTACCACGGCGACGTCCGGCACGTGCGCGGCCTCGTGCTGGAGTGCGCGGAGTCGGCCGTCGAGTACGTCTCCGTCGCGCCCGAGAGCGCCTCGCGGGTGGTGTTCGGCGGGCTGCTGCGCGGTGCGGACGACGCCCAGCCCGACCCCAAGGTGCGCCTCGTGCGCGACCGGCGCGTCACGGACGGGTCGCTCACGGAGACCTGGACGGTCGCCTCCCACCTGACCGAGCCGGCGAGCATCACGCTCCGCCTGCGCCTGCGCCCGGACTTCACGACGCTGCACGAGGTCAAGGCCGGGCTGGCCGGCCCGGCCGGTGCCATGGACGAGCCCGGGCACGCCCTCGCCGTCACCACCGCACCGGGCACGGCGACGGCGGCCTCGGGCACCCGATCGCTCACCCTCACCGCCGACGGCGCGACCGTGACCACCGCCGCGGACGGCGAGATCGTGGCCTCCTGGGCGCTCGACGTCCCGGCCCGCGGCAGCGCCGAGGCCGCCTGGACCCTCGACCTGCACGACGACGCCCTGGTCGTCCGGGGCGCCGGAGGCACCTGGCCCGGCCGCCCCGCCGGCTCCAGCGGCGTCAGCCGGCCCACCGTCCCCGCCGGGGCCGACCCCCGCCTCGGCCGCTGGCTCGACACCGCCCTCGACGACCTCGACGCCCTGCGGCTGACCCTGCCGGACCAGCCCGGCGACGAGTTCTTCGCCGCCGGGGCGCCCTGGTTCTTCACGCTCTTCGGCCGGGACGCGATCTGGGCCGCCCGGCTCGCGCTCCCCGTCGACGTCCGCATCGCGGCCTCCACCCTGCGCGTGCTCGCCCGGCTGCAGGGCACCACGCACGACGTCGGCACCGCCCAGGAACCCGGCAAGATCCTGCACGAACTGCGCGCCGCACCGCTGGAGATCCCGGGCGAGGGCATCGTCCTGCCGCCGCTGTACTACGGCAGCGTCGACTCCACCCCCCTGTGGGTCTGCCTGCTCGCCGACGCCTGGCGCACGGGCATGCCCGACGACGAGGTCGCGGCCCTGGTGCCCGCGCTCCGCGGCGCCCTGACCTGGCTGGTCGAGCACGGCGACAGCGACGGCGACGGGTTCCTCGACTACATCGACCGCACCGGCCGCGGCCTGGCCAACCAGGGCTGGAAGGACTCCGGCGACTCCATCCAGTGGCGCGACGGCAGCCTCGCCGAGGGGCCGATCGCGCTCTGCGAGGTCCAGGGCTACGCCTACGAGGCGGCGCTCGCGGGCGCCGAGATCCTGGAGACCCTCGGGGCGACGGCGGGCGGCGCGACGGCCGACGACCCGCTGCACCCGGACCGGCTGCGGGCTTGGGCCGCGGACCTGCGCACCCGGTTCGCGCAGGCGTACTGGGTCGAGACCCCGGAGGGCCGGTACCCGGCCGTCGCGCTCGACCGGCACAAGCGGCCGGTCGACACGCTGACGAGCAACATCGGGCACCTGCTCGGCACCGGCATCCTGGACGCGGCCGAGGAGGAGCACGTCGCGGGCCTACTGCTCGGCCCCACGATGTCGTCCGGGTTCGGCATCCGCACCATGTCGACGGACGCCGCGGGGTACTGGCCGCTGTCGTACCACGGGGGCAGCGTCTGGACGCACGACACCGCCATCGCCGTGCACGGCATGCACCGGGCGGGCCTGGCCGGCCACGCCCGGCGCGCGGTCGACGGCCTGCTCGCGGCGGCCGAGGGCTTCGCCTACCGGGTCCCGGAGCTGCATGCGGGCGATCCCGCCACCCGGGCCGGCGTCCCCACGCCCTACCCGGCGGCCTGCCGCCCGCAGGCGTGGTCGGCCGCGGCGGCGGTCACCTGTCTCGCGGTGGCGGGCGCGCACGCCGTCACCGCCTGACCCGGACTGCCCGGAGGTCCGCCGCGGACGTCGCGCGGCGGACCTCTCCGTGTGCCCCGGCACGCCAAAGGTAATCTTTCGTCATGAACCGGGTGACCCTCCAGGACGTGGCTCGTCATGCCGGGGTCTCCATGAAGACCGTGTCCAACGTGGTACGCGGCTACCAGCACGTCAGCCCGCAGATGCGCGAGCGCGTGCAGGCCGCGATCGACGAGCTCGGCTACCGCCCCAACCGCACCGGCCGCAGCCTCGCGACAGGACGGTCGAGCATGCTCGGGCTCGCGTTCCCCGACCTGCGGCGGCCGTACTTCGCGGAGCTCGCGCACGTCTTCGCCCGGGTCGCCGAGGCACGCGGCTACCGCCTGCTGCTCGCGGAGACGGGCGCGACGGCGGACGGCGAGCGGTCCGTGCTGCGCGACCCCGAGCACGGGATCATGGACGGGATGGTGCTCCAGCCGCAGGTCCTGGCCGCTCGCGACCTGGACGACCAGCGGCACGGCCTGCCCATCGTCTTCCTCGGCGAGGACCCCCAGCCCGACGGCGCGGACCAGGTGGCGATCGACAACGTCGCCGCGGCCCGCGATGCCGTCCGGCACCTGGTGCGCGCGGGACGGCGCCGCATCGGCTTCCTCGGCCACGAGACCGACCACATCTCGTGGACCTCCAGGCTGCGGATGGAGGGCTACCGCGCCGCGCTCACCGAGGCGGGCCTGCCCGTCGACCCGGACCTGCTGGTCACCCGGCGGCAGGACGGCGACGCCCGCGACGCCGAGGAGGCCCTCGGTGCCGCGCTGGACGCCGGGCTGCAGCTGGACAGCCTGCTGTGCCGCGACGACCTCGCCGCGATCGGCGCCCTGCGTGCCCTGCGCCGGCACGGCCTGGACGTCCCGGGCGACGTCGCGGTGATCGGCTGGGACGCCATCGAGCTGGGTGCGAGCACCGCGCCGAGCCTGACGTCGGTCGCGCCGGACACCCGGGCGCTCGCCGAGCAGGCCCTCGACCTGCTGCTGGAACGCCTGGAGGGCTACGCGGGCCCGGGCCGCCACGTCACGGTGGGCCACCGGATCGAGTTCCGCGAGAGCGCCCCGGAGCTCATGCCCTGAGCAACCCCGGTGGCCCCGCCGGCGAGATCGGCCCTCCCCTCAACCAGGTCGGCGCTCCCCCGCCCAGGTCGGCACTCCCCTCAACCAGGTCCGCGCTCCCCCGCCCAGGTCGGCACTCCCCTCAACCAGGTCGGCAGTTTGCTTCGAAGTCGGTCCAGGCCTGTGCCGACTTCGATGCAAACTGCCGACCTTCGAAGCAAACTGCCGACGCCGGAGCAGCCCGACGCGCCCCAGCGGGGCAGCCCGACGCGCGCCGCCGGGGCAGCCCCTCAGCGCGCCGCCGGGTCGACCGCCGCGAGCTGCTCCACCAGCGCCGCGCGCACCGTCTCCGGCAGGTCGACGGCGGTGAGCTCGGCGATCTTCTGCGCCACCGGACGCGTGCTCCTGACCACGTCCCACGCCTCCAGCTTCTCCGGGTTGCCCCACTGCGCGCTCTCCAGGACGACGCGCGCCGCCTCGGTCCGGTCCGCGCCGACCCGCAGCGGCCCGCCCGCGACCCGGACGACGATCTCGCCGGTCACGGGCCCCGACGCGCGCACGCTCCAGCGGCCGTCGACACCGTCCACCGGGACCGGGACGCCGTTCACCGTCACCGGGCCCGCGGGGATGCCGGCAAGGAACGTCACCGTCCACTCGCGGTGCGCGGGCACCGCTGTCGCGTCGCCGCGGACCGGCTCGATCCGGAGCTCGCCCGCGTCACGGTCCCAGCGCAGCGTGGTCGTCGCGGCAGGACCGTCACCGGCGGTCGGTGCACCGTTGATCGCGGCAAGGCCGTCGACCGACGCGCCATCGTCCGCCACGACGCCGTCCTCGACGTCCTCCCCCAGCACCAGCTCGCCGGACGCCCCCGGTGCCACGAGCACCTCCAGCGCCTCGGGGTTGCGCGTGGCGTCCAGGTCGGTCCCGCCGTCCAACGGCAGGATGCCGCCCTCGCGCAGCAGCACCGGGACGGAACCCAGCGTCCGGTGCATCTCGACGGTGCGCCCGCCCTGGTAGACGGCGTCCGTGAAGATGTCGGTCCACAGCCCCTCGGGCAGCCACACGCGCACGCTCCCCCGCAGGGACGCGGCGTCCCGCGGCGTCGTGATCGGCGCGACCAGCAGCTCGCTGCCGAACGCGTACTGGTTGGGCACGCCGTACGCCTCGTGCCGGCGCGGCTCCAGGTGGTACATCGGCCGCACGAGCGGCACGCCCGCCGCCGCACGGTGGTTCATCGTGTGCAGGTAGGGCACCATGCGGTGGCGGAACCGCAGCGCATCGGTCATCGCGGCACGGTGCTCCGGCGGGAACTGCCACGGTTCCTTGCGAATGAACGGGTTGTTCGCGGAGTGCAGCCGCATGATCGGCGAGAAGACGCCGGACTGCACCCACCGGGTGGCCAGCTCGTCGTCCCGCACGCCGCGGGTGTGGCCGCCGATGTCGTGGCTCCACCAGGAGTAGCCGATGTTGGCCGCGGTCGCGGTGAACTCCGGCTGGAACGCGAGCGACGCCCACGAGACCACGGTGTCGCCGGAGAACCCGACCGCGTACCGGTGGCTGCCGGGTCCGGCGTACCGGGAGAACGTCATGCCCGGCCGGCCGTCGCGCGCGGCGTCGAGGTGGTGGAAGTGGTTCAGCACCCACAGCGGGTCCACGCCGGGCATGCCCGAGGTGCGGCCCTGCTGCCAGTCGATCCACCAGAAGTCGACGCCCTGCTCCTCCAGCGGGTGGTGCAGGTGCTCGAAGTAGGCCTGCAGGAACGCCGGGTCGGTCGGGTCGAACCCGAGGGGATGCCCGCTGTCCGGGTCCACGCCCAGGGCGCGGGCCATGGCCGGGTAGGCGTCCTCGAAGGCTCGGACGCCGTCGGCCGGGTGCAGGTTGAGCGTGGTGCGCAGGCCGCGCTCGTGCAGGGCGCGCAGGAACGCCGCCGGGTCGGGGAACAGCGTGGGCTCCCACGAGTACCCGGTCCAGCTGCTGCCGTACTCGGGCGGCACCGACCCCACGCGGTGCCAGTCCATGTCGATCACCGCGACGGAGAACGGCACGCCCTCCTCGTCGAACCGGTCCATCAGCGCCAGGTAGGACTCGTCGCTGTACGGGTGGTACCGGCTCCACCAGTTGCCCAGTGCCCAGCGCGGCAGCCGCATCGGGTTGCCGGAGACCCGGTAGAGGTCACCGACGGCGTCGGCGTAGTCGCGGCCGTGCACGAACACGTACAGGTCCTGCCGGCCGGGCACCCGGGAGCCCACCCAGCCGTCGTCCTCGAACAGGAACGAGGCCGAGTCGTCGATCACGCCGATCCCGTCGGGCGCCACGACGCCTGGTTCCAGGTCGGTCCGGCCGTCGACGTCGTCCAGCGTGCGGGCGGTCCCACCGAGGTCGCGCGTGGGCTCGCCGTACCGCCAGCGCCCGGAGTCGCGCCCCAGCACCTCGACGACGAGCCCGCTGGCGGAGAACTCCCCGCCGTCGTACCGCAGGCGGGCGCGGCGCGTGGTGACCACGACGCCGTCCCCCACGCGCTCGACGGCGAACTCGGCCGGCGGCAGGTCCCGGCGGATCGCGAACGTCGAGGCGCGGTCCTCGAAGCCGCCGTCGGCCGACCGTTCGACGCGGAACACGCCCTCGGTCAGCACGGTGATCCGCCAGCCGGCGCCGAGCACCTGCTGCTCGGGCCGCGCGTGCGGGGCGGCGTCGGGCAGCGGGCGGACGACGGGCAGGCTGTCGACGGTCTGAGACATGTGGCTCCTCGGGAGTCGGTGGTGCGGGTGGTGCGGCGGCCGGGGGTCAGTGCTTGACGGCGCCCTGCGTCACGCCGCTGATCACCCAGCGCTGCGCGAACAGGTACACGACGATCGTCGGCGCCATCGCCATGAGGTACGACGCGAACGCGACGTTGTAGTTGGTGCCGAACTGGCTCTGGAAGATGTTCTGCACCACGGGCAGCGTCTGCAGCGTGGGGTCGGACATGATGAGCGACGGCATCATGAAGTCGTTCCACGAGGCGAGGAAGGCGAAGATGCCGACCGTCGCGTTCATGGGACCGAGCAGCGGCAGCATGATCCGCCAGAAGATCTGCCCCGTGCTCGCGCCGTCGATCCGGGCGCTCTCCTCCAGCTCGACGGGGATGGAGCGCAGGTAGGCCGTGTAGAGCAGCACGCTGAACGAGAGCTGGAACATGGCGTGCAGGATCCCCACGCCCAGCGGGTTGTCCAGGCCGGTGAGCGCCGTGAGCTGGATCTGCGGCAGCGCGACCACGGGGAACGGCAGGAACAGCGCCACCAGCAGGTAGATCATCGACCAGCGGAAGAACCGGTGGGACCAGTTCCGCGCGATGGCGTAGGCCGCCAGCGAGCTCAGCAGCAGCGTGAGCACGACGGCGATCGCCGCGACCGCCACGGAGATCCCGAACGAGACCGGGAACCGGGTCAGCGACCACGCCTCGGCGAAGCTGGCCGGGTTGAACGGCGCCGGCAGGGAGAACGCGTTGCCGTCGGCGGACTGCGCGCTGGTCTTGAACGCCATCGACAGCGTGACGTAGAGCGGCACGAAGACCGTGAGCGTCGCCAGGCAGAGCAGAACGGTCAGCGGCCAGTTGGTGCGGTGGGCCCGGCCCGTGGCGCCGGGCCGGTTGCGGGGGCGGACGGCGGGGCGCGGCGCGGCCGCGCGGGTCGTGTCGACGGTGGTCACAGCTGGACCGCCCTTCCTCGGGTGGCGACGATCTGGGCGACGGAGATGAGCGCGGTGACGATCAGGAAGACCGTGGCGTTGGCCATCTGGTAGGCGTAGTCGCCGCCGGTGAAGCCGCCGAAGATCGTCATGGCGACGCTGCTGGTCGACGTGCCGGGACCGCCGCCGGTCAGACCGACGATGACGTCGTAGACGCCGAGGTAGCCCTTCACGCCGAGGATCGTGTTGATGAGGATGAAGCCCGCGATGAGCGGCACCGTGATCGACCGGAACTGCCGCCACGGGGAGGCGCCGTCCAGGGCGCTGGCCTCGTACAGCTCGCCGGGGATCGAGGTGAGACCGGCGGTGTAGACCAGCAGCGCGCCGGGGATGGTCTGCCACGCGGACACGATCACGATGGACAGCCACGCCAGGTCCGGGTTGCCGAGGATGCTCTCCTCCAGCGGCCCGAACCCGACCGCCGTGGCGATCGCGGGCAGCGAGTTGGAGAACAGGAAGTTGAACACGTAGGCCACGACGATGCCGGAGACCACCATCGGGATGACGAACACCGTGCGCAGGGTGGTCACGAAGCGGATGCGCCGGGACAGCGCCACGGCCAGCGCCAGGGCGATCACCTGCGCCACGACCACGGTGACCAGCGCGAACCCGAGCGTGAACCCGTAGGACTCCAGGATCCGCGGGTCGCTGAAGAGCGCCGCGTAGTTGCGCAACCCCAGGAACGACCAGTCCCCGAAGCCGACGTAGTCGGTGAGGCTGTAGAAGATGCCGATCAGCGCCGGGACCACGACGAACGCCGTGAACACGAGCAGCGTCGGCACCAGGAACAGGTAGAAGACCGGCTCGACGCGCCGGCCGCCCGACCGGTGCCGGTCTCCTCGCCCTCCCTCCGCGGTGGGCAGGGGCACTGCGGCTTGTGCGGTCATCGTCGCTCCTCGTCGAGCCGGGCAGGTTCCAGGTGATACAACGTTGTGCCATTCATACGGTCGCGCCCCGTCCCGCCAGGCGGCGCCAGTCGGCGTCGAGCTGGCGCAGCATGCCCTCGAAGTTGCCGCTGCGGATGGCGGACTGCAGGTAGTTGCCCAGCGGGATCGACGTGGGCACGAACGTGCCCGCGCCCTGGTAGAAGGCCGCGCGGTCCACGTACTCCTGGAGCCCGGCCAGCCGCTCGTCACGCTGCGGCGGGGCGTCCTTGAGGGTCGAGTAGGCGAGGTTGTCGGCGTTGTAGGCGTTGATGATGTCGGGCCGCATGAGGAACTCGACCAGCTCGCGCGCCTCCTCCTGGTGCTGCGACGCCGTCGGGATCCACAGGCCGAGGTCGATGTTGACCCGGGCCTGCCGGTCGTCCGGGTTCTCGGAGACCGGCAGCGGGAACGTGCCGATCTCCAGGTCGGGGTCCACCAGCGCGATCTGGCTGAGCGCCCAGGGCCCCTGGAGGTACATGGCGGCCTCGCCCTTGCCGAACGCCAGGTTGCCGTCCGCGTAGGCGCGCACCGCGTGGTCCGGGTTGAAGTACGACGAGACGGTCTTGGCGCGCTCCATCGGCACGGCGAAGTCCTTCTCGAACGACACCTCGGAGTCGGGACCCACCTCGGTGCCGAGCTCCTTCATCCGCGCGAAGAACTCTCCCGGCGCCACGAGGCTGCCCACCGAGTAGTCGAACAGGCCCTGCCACAGGGTCCAGGTGTCCCGGTCGGTCGCGTAGACCGGCGTGATCCCGGCGCGGCTGAGCTCCTCGCAGACGTCGACGAACTGCGACCAGGTCTCCGGCACCGGCAGGTCGTGGTCGCGGAAGATCTTCTTGTTGTAGATGACGCCCGCGGCGGCGAGCGAGTACGGCAGCACGCTCGTGCGCCCGGGGTAGGTCGCGTACTGGTCCGTCAGCTCGCCGATGTCGGTCCGGACCGTCTGCGCCGACGGCAGGTCGGAGAGGTCACCGAGCACCCCGCGCTTGATGTACCGGGCGAGCTCCAGGTTGTCGTTGAAGCAACCGACGTCGGCGGGCTCGTTGCGCACGAACTGCGGCGCGATGGCCACGGTCGAGTCGTGCACCACGGTGATGCCGGGCCGCTCCTTCTCGAACCGGCGCAGCAGCTCGTCGAAGTAGGCGATGACCTCTTGCTTCTGCTCGTAGAAGCGCAGCGTGGTGCCCCCACCGGAGGACCCGGTGGGCGACGCGCAGCCCGCTGCACCCAGTGCGAGAAGTGCGGCCGAGCCGGCCAGGAACGACCGGCGGCTCAGCGGGACGGAACGGCTGAAACCTGCACTCACACCTGGACTCACGCTGCATCTCCCATTGCTCGAACTCCATTGCTCGCGGCGACCGTCGGAATTTACAGCGCTGTAAATGACCCGTCAAACGTGTCTCGTCCCCCGGCCCGCGCATCCGGTCAGGAATCGAGAAGCCCCCGCCGGCGCGCGCCGCCTAGCGTCGACGACATGGCACACATCGACTCCGTCACCCTCGAGGTGACCGACCTCAGCTCGGCACGTTCCTTCTACGACGCCGCCTTCGACCTGGGCGACGTCCTGCACCTGCGCGAGACCGACGCACCCACCTCCGGGTTCCGCGGGTACCACCTGTCCCTCGTCGCCGCGCAGCCGGGCGACGTCCACGCGCTGTTCGACGCCGCGGTCGCCGCCGGCGCCACCGTGCTCAAGCCGGTGGCCGCGTCCCTGTGGGGCCACGGCGGCGTGGTCCAGGCGCCCGACGGCGCGATCTGGAAGGTCGCGACGTCCGCCCGGAAGGACTCCGCCCCCGTCCCCCGCACGATCGACGAGGTGGTGCTCCTGGTCGGGGCGGCGGACGTGCGGGCCAGCAAGGCGTTCTACGTGGAGCGCGGCCTGACGGTGGGCAAGAGCTTCGGCTCCTACGTCGACTTCGGCAAGGGTTCCGGCCGGGTCGGGTTCGGTCTGTACAAGCACCGCGCCCTGGCCAAGGACGCCGGGGTGCCGCCGGAGGGCTCGGGCTCGCACCGGCTCGTCGTGCACGGCGACCTCGGGACCGTCACCGACCCCGACGGCTTCGCGTGGGAGCCGGCGCGGGTGAGCCACGGCGGCTGACCGCGGCCCCTCGGCCGCCGGCCGCGAGCGCCTGGGCCACCCGCGCCCGGAGGGCGGGCACGACCTCGTCCTCGAACCAGGGGTTCCTGGCCTGCCAGCGGAAGTTGAGCGGGGAGGGGTGCACGAGCGGGATGTCCGCCGGCAGGTACTCGGCCCAGGCGCGCACGGTCGCGGTCAGCGTCGGTTTCGCGCGGGAGCCCAGGTAGTACTTCTGGGCGTAGGCGCCCACCAGGATCGTGAGCTCCACGTGGGGCAGCTCGGCGAGGATCTGCCCGTGCCACCGGGCGGCGAAGTCCCTGCGGGGCGGCAGGTCGCCGGACGCCCCCTTGCCCGGGTAGTAGAAGTCCATCGGCAGGATGGCGAACCGGTCCGGGTCGTAGAACTGGGCGTCGTCGACGCCGAGCCAGGCGCGCAGCCGCACCCCGCTGGCGTCGTTCCACGGCACGCCGCTCTCCTGTGCCTTGCGGCCGGGGGCCTGGCCGACGAGGGCGATCCGCGCGCCCGGCCCCGCGGTGTAGAGCGGCTCGTACCCGAGGTCACGGGCCCAGGCGTTGGACGGGTGGGCGGCGATCTCGGCGCGGATGCGGTCGAGGGTGGTCTGCACCCGGCCCAGTCTGGCCCCGTGGCTGTCCCCCGTGCGAGCTACCCGCAGGTGTCCACCGTGCGGTGACGACCTGACGGGGCCCGGTTCCCTAGCGTTCCGGGTAGCCCGCGGCGCACCCGCCGCGGCCTCTCGCGAAGGAGTCATCGTGCGTCTGGTGTGGCAGCTCGTGGCGGTCGTGGCCGTCTCGTTCCTCGGTGGACAGGCCCTCGTGGCGGTCGAGGACGGCCCCTGGCTGACGTTCGCCGTCGGCCTGGCGACGGCCGTGGTCGGCGTCGTCGTCTACCGGTGGGTGGTGCGGCTGACCGAGCGCCGAGCCGTGGTGGAGGCGGCCCTCCGGGGCGCCGCGCCCGCCCTCGTCCGGGGCACGCTGCTCGGCCTCGGCCTGTTCGCCCTCGTCATCGTGAACCTCGCCTTTCTCGGCAGCTACACCGTGCACGGCCTGGGGTCGCCGTCGAGCGCACTGGGGCTGCTGGGGTTCATGGCCGCCGCTGCCGTGACCGAGGAGCTGCTGTGGCGGGGTGTCCTGTTCCGGGTGGTGGAGGGCTGGACCGGAACCTGGGTCGCCCTGGCGGCCACCGGTCTCCTGTTCGGGCTGGCGCACCTGCTCAACCCGCACGCCACCCTGTGGGGTGCGATCGCCATCGCGATCGAGGCGGGCGGCATGCTGACCGCGGCGTACGTGGCCACGCGCAGGCTGTGGGTGCCCATCGGCCTGCACCTCGGCTGGAACGTGGCCGGGAGCGCGATCTTCAGCACGGAGGTCTCCGGCAACGACACCCCGCAGGGGCTGCTCGACGCCACGACGTCGGGGCACGTGCTCGTGACGGGCGGCACCTTCGGACCGGAGGGCAGCCTGTACTCGGTGGTGTTCTGCGTCGTGACGGCCGCCGTGTTCCTCGTGGTGGCCCACCGGCGGGGCCGGATCGTGCCGCTGCGGCGGGCCGCACGGACGGACGTGACCGCTACGCTCCCCCGGTGATCGATCTGAGGCCGGTCCTGGACCGGTGGCACCGGCTCGACGTCACCGTCCGGGACCTGCCACTCGGCCTGGGGCTCGCCGCGGCGGCCTTCGTGCCGGTACTGCGCGACTACGGCACCCAGGTCGGTGGCCTGCCGGCCCGGCCGGTCGACGCGTGGGCGGTGCTGGCCATCGCCCTGCAGTGCCTGCCGCTGGCCGTGCGACGGCGGTGGCCCGCGGCGTGCGTCGCCCTGGTCTCGTCCGGGTTCGCGCTCGCCCAGCTCCTGGCCTACCCGTCGTTCGCCGGGAACGCGCTGGCGGTCGCGCTCGTGAGCACGGGCGCCCACCTCGCCCGACGCCGTCTCGCCGTGGCCGGTGCGCTCGGCGCCGGGTACGCGGTGCTGGCCGTGGCGCTCGACCGGCGCGGCGGTACGGAACGGCCGGACGAGTACGTGACGTTCTTCCTGGCCCTGGTGCTCACCTGGGGCATCGGCGCCTGGCTGCGCTCGACGCGGGCGGCCGAGGCGGAGCGCCGGCTCCGGGTCGCGGAGGACACGCGCGCCGCCGAACGCACCCGCATCGCGCGCGAGCTGCACGACGTGGTGACCCACCACGTGACGGCCATGGTGGTGCAGACGGAGGCCGCGCGGTACCTGACGGCGGCGCCGGACCGCCTGGAGCAGACCCTCGACGCCGTGACGGACACGGGCCGGCGCGCGATCGCCGACCTGCGGAACCTGCTCGACGTGCTGGATCCCGGGCACGACGGGCCGGCCCGGGCGCCGTCGACCGGTGACCTGCACGCGCTCGTGGAGCAGACGCGCCGCGCGGGTCAGCCCGTGGAGCTGGCCGAGCACGGCACGCCGTCGCCGGCGAGCGGGAGCGCGGAGCTGGTGGCGTACCGCGTGGTCCAGGAGGCGCTGACGAACGCCCTGAAGCATGCGCGCGGGAGCCGGACGGTGGTGGACGTGCACTACGACGAGAGGGAGATCGGCGTGGAGGTCGTGACAGCGGTGCCGGGACCACAGGAGGGTTTGCCGGGTCCGGTGGCGAACCGTCCGCCGGGCCGGGGCGGGCGGGGCCTGGCCGGGCTCCGGGAGCGGGTCGGTGCGCTGGGCGGCGAGCTCGGCGCGGGCCCTGACGCCCACGGCGGCTTCGTCGTGTCGGCGCGCATCCCCACGGGGAGCGCCTCGTGACCGCCGGTTCCCCGGCCGCACCGCTGCGGGTGCTGGTGTGCGACGACCAGATGCTGATCCGTACCGGGTTCACGACGATCATCGACGCGCAGCCCGACATGGAGGTGGCGGGCGAGTGCGGGGACGGGCGGGCCGCCGTCGAGCTCGCCCACGAGCTGCGGCCCGACATCGTGGTGATGGACGTCCGCATGCCGGTGCTGGACGGCATCGAGGCGACCCGGCTGCTCGCCGGCTCCGGGGTGGCCCGCCCGGTCAAGGTGCTGGTGGTGACCACGTTCAACCTGGACGAGTACGTGTACGAGGCGCTGCGCGCCGGGGCGAGCGGGTTCCTGCTCAAGGACGCACCGGCGGCGCAGCTGCTGCAGGGCATCCGCACGGTCGCCTCGGGGGCCGCGCTGCTAGCCCCGGAAGTGACCCGGCAGCTCGTCGGCCGGTACGCCGCCCGGATCCGTCCGGCGCGGGACGAGCCCGGCGACACCGGGCTCACCCCCCGCGAGCTGGAGGTGCTGCGCCTGATCGCCGACGGCCTGTCCAACGGGGAGATCGCGACGCGGCTGGTGATCAGCCAGGAGACGGTCAAGACGTACGTGTCGCGCATCCTGACCAAGCTCGGCCTGCGGGACCGTGTACAGGCCGTGGTCCACGCCTACCGCACCGGCCTGGTCACCTGACCCGGGCCGGGTGACCAGGTGCCGGTCAGCCGACCGGCGGCAACCTGAAGTCCGCCCCTCCCACGGGCAGCTCGCTGGTGTACGCGGCCACGTAGGCGTCCAGCCACGTCGCGCGCCCGCCGGCCGTCGGCACGTCGTCGGCGGGGTCGTCCAGCGGCAGCTCCAGCCGCGCGTCGGTGACCCGGATCGTCTGGCCCGACGGCGTGTCGATCCACGAGCCGCCCTGGATCGAGCCGATCTCGACCGCCAGCCGGTGACCGGCGGCAAGCGTCCAGTCGGTCTGCTCCAGGTCGAGGTCGAGGCGGCCCGGACCCAGCACGGCGGCCTGCTCGTCGAACATGACGGCGGTGCCGTCCGGGGCGACGTCGTGGAGCTCGACCAGCACGTTGCCGGTCCCCTGGGCGCGGAGCGCGACCTTCGGCGCCCCGACCACGCGCGTGGCCTGCTCGACCGGCGCGGACCACACGACGTAGCTGGAGCGCGCGCCGTCCTGCTCCTCCGACGGGCCGCCGTCGTCCACGTACGAACCGTCCCCGAGCCGGATCCGCGCGGTGCGCTCCACGACCGGCCACGTGTCCTGGCCGCGCCAGGCGCCGGTGCTGTCCTGGACCGCGAAGGCCGGGTAGCCGGTGGTGGGCTCGATGCCCTTGAGGTACTGGTCGTAGAACGCGCCGATCTCGTCGAACCAGCCCTCACGCCCCATCTTCAGGGTCCCGTCCGGGTCACGGTCGTTGCCGCGCACGTGGTCCCACGGACCGAGCCAGCCCCGCTGGGGACCCTCGTGGTTGGCCAGGTACTCCGCCATGCCCTCGGGCCGGGTGTTCCACTCGAGGAAGCCCTGCGTGACGAACAGGGGCGTGTCGCTCCCGGCCGCCTGGCGGGCCAGGTCTCGGTCCCTCCAGTAGCTGGTACCGGGGTCCGCGATCAACGTGTTCGACGTGTTGGCCGCGAGACACTCCGGGTGCCGCTGCTCGTACGTCGAGTTCTCCCGGTAGCGCTCGTCGTCGTCCGGGAGCTGCGGCAGCGTCGCGATCGTGTTGTACGTGCCGGGCGCGATGATGCCCTCCTGGCGCGGCACGCCGTTCGATCGCACGCGGTCGTACATGTCCCAGATCGGTTCCTGGGCCACGACGGCCTTGAGCGCATCCTGGTCCAGGTTGTTGCCGACCAGGCCGGTGGTGGCGTCGTACGACTTGCCGTACATGCCGACGGCGCCGGTGGACCACGGCTGCTCCGCGGCCCAGTCGATCGCCGCGGCGACGTCCGCCTGCTCGCCCGGCCCGACGAAGTCGAGGCAGCCGGTGGACCCGCCGTAGCCCCGCACGTCCACCAGGACCAGGGCGTAGCCCCGGTCGAACAGGTCGATGCCCTCGACCAGGTCGCCGAACCGGCCCGACGGACCGGTGTGCGCATGCCCCTCGACCGCGAGCTCGCCCGAGTGCCCGAAGTACGCGCCGGCCGACAGGATCACCGGCACCTGCTCGTCCGCGCCCAGGTCCTCGGGGAGCAGGACGTCGGCGTGCAGCTCGACGTCGGAGCCGTCGGACGAGGGAAAGTAGTGCTGCGTCCAGGCGGCGCCCTCCGGGACCCGGTCGTTCTCGTCGTGCGTGACCGCGTCGTCAGCCGTAGCCACCGCCGAACGGCCCGGTGTCCCGGCACCGGACACCGCGGTGGCCGCCGGGACGGCAAGCGTTCCCGTGAGCGCGACGACGGCGGCGAGCGCCGAGGCGGTACCTGCTGTGGTGCGTGATCTCTTCATGGGCATCTCCGAGGTCGGGTGCGGGTCGCGCCGGGGGCGGCGTGCAGCTGCCCGGCACCAACGATCACACCCGAGATCTCACCCGTCCGACAGTGCCGTCACGTCACGTCTTCGGCGTGACATCTGTCAGTGGTGCCGGCAGGTCCCGTCACCCCCGGCGCGGGATCATCACCACCCACAGGAAGTCCGTCGCCTCGGCGGCGGTCCCGAACGCGTACGCCGGGTCGTTGACGATGCGCGCCGACTCCGACTCGTCCACGTGCAGCTCGGCCGTGCTCGACCGGAGGCGCAGCCGCCCGTGCAGCACGTGCACCATCGAGTCGGGCGCGCCCTGCTCGGGCGCCGTCTGGTAGGTGTCGTCACCGACGATGTGCCACTTCCACAGCTCCACCGAGACCTCGCTCGTCTCGGTCGACTTGAGCAGGTAGGCCCAGCTCCCGTTCGGCGTCGACCACACCAGGACGCCGTCGGGCGAGGGTTCGCCGGCCAGGCCGACCAGAGCGGGGAACGTGGTCCCGAGCGCCGAGGCGATGCGGTCGACCGTGGCGAGGCTGGGGTTGGCCTGGCCGAGCTCGATCTGCGTGAGCATCCGGCGGCTGACGTCGCTGAGCTCCCCCAGCCGGGCGACGCTCAGCCCCGCACCCGACCGCAGGGCGCGGATGCGCCGGCCCACGAGGACCGCCACCTCGGGCCTGATCCGCTCCGCCATGCACCCCTCGCCTCACCGGCACGTCGACATCCACCCTCAGTGAGCAATATAGTGCTCACCGTGCGTGGTCCGGCCGAGGAGCCGGCCGCAGCCGCATTCTACGAACACCAGCTCCACAGGAACGAGAGACCCCGATGACCCGCACCCCGGCACCAGCGCCGGAGCACACGCCCCACCGGCAGCGCTCACGCTGGGACGTGCTCCGCTGGCAGGCCGGGTACGGGACGTTCGGCGTGCCCCAGGCCGCGGCCCCCATCGCGTTCGCCCTCATCGCCCTCCCCATCACCGGGACGGCGGAGTCCGGCGCCGCGCTCGTCCTCGCCATGACGGCGGCCCAGATCGTCGGCGCCGTCCCCATGTCCCGCCTGGGCCGCCGGTTCGACGGCGTGCGCTACCTGCGCGTGCTCATCGCCGTCCGCACCGCCGCCCTGGCCGCCGTGACCGTGCTGGCCGCCGCGCAGGCGCCGTTCGCCCTGCTGGTGCTCGCCGTCGTGGCGGCCGGAGCCGTCAACGGCGCCGCCTACGGCTACCAGCGGCTGCTGCTCAACCACCTCGTCGAACCCCGCGACCTGCCGCGCGCGCTCGGCGTCGCCGCGACCCTGAACGAGATCACCTTCGCCCTCGCACCGGTGCTCGCCTCCCTGCTCGGCGCCGTCTCGCCCGTGTGGGCCATGGCCGCCGTCACCGTGCTCGGCGTCGGGCCGCTGGTCCTCATGCCGGCCGTCCCCGAGGCGCACGACCTGCGCGTCGACGAACCCGCCCGCGCCCGCCGGCGGATCCCCCGGCAGGCCTACGTCTGGCTGCTGTGCGCCGCCGCCGGAGGCGGGGTGGTCGCGTCCGTCGAGGTCGGCGCCGTCTCGTTCGCACTCGCCTTCGGGCTCGGCCCGGCGTGGTCCTTCCTGTTCGCCCTCGTCCTGTGCGTCGGCTCGGTCACCGGGGGCGTCGTCGTCAGCGTCCGCAACCGCATGCCCCGCCCCTGGAGCGTCGTCACCTACCTGGCCGCGACCACCGCGGCGTCCGCCCTGGTGCTGCTCGGCGGGCACCTCGCCACGGCGCTCGCCGGCGCCGCCGTCATCGGCTTCTTCCTGCCGGTCCTGGGCACCTTCTACTCGCTGGCCCTGGACCGGCTCGCCCCGCCCGACCGCCGGGCCGAGCTGTTCGCGCTGCTGCGCACCGCCACGTCGCTCGGTGTCATCGTCGCCAGCGGGCTCCTCGCCCTGCTCGGCCTGCGGGCGACGCTGGCCGGCACCCTCGTCCTACTCGTGTGCGCCCTCGGCGTCACCGTGGCGCACACCCTGCTCGACGCGCGCCGGCAGCCCACCCTGGATGAGGCCTCCGTGCCCTGACCCGGAGGGGTCAGAGCCGCAGCAGGTCCCGCGCCAGGCCCTCGCGCAGCCCGGCGGGCGGGTCCACGTAGCCCTCGGCCCGCAGCGCGCCGGGGAACCCGCCTGCCGCGAACGCGGTGTTGAGGTCGTCCACGAACCACGTCGCCGGACCGACGAGGCCGTCGACGCCGACGCCGGGCAGCTCGATCCCGTACGGGCCGTCGCCGCTGATGTTGGCCTTGTGCAGGGCGTCGGGCGCGTAGTCGAGCTGGAACGGGGAGACGCCGTCCTGGTCCGCGTCCTCCTGCCAGAGCTCCCACTCGCCCTCGTAGTACTCGCGCGAGCCACCCCCGTACACGCTGTGCTCGAACTCGACCACGAGCGGGTCGGCCAGCACGCTCTCGGGCCAGCGCGGGTGCTCGCCCACGAGCCACACGTCACCGACCTGGCGGATCCATGCCGCCACCGTCATCGGGAACGGCGCGAACTGCGCCTCCATCCAGTCCGCCAGGGCGGGTGCGCCGTCGGACGGCGGGAAGTGCGCCGGGCGCGGCGTCGCGTCGTCGTCGTTCCGCGCGGCGACGAAGCCGTCCGCCGTCAGGCGGTCCACGAGCGTCTCCACGTTCCGGCGGGCGCGTGCCGCCATCTCGCAGGCCACGGCCTGGGCGTCCTCGCGGTACGGCGCGTCGAAGGCCGTCAGCCCCAGGGCGCGCAGGTCCTGCCACACGCCGTCGTGCTCCCCGGCCTGGTACCGGGCGAAGTGACTGGTCACGGACGCATCCTGGCAGATGCGGCAGTCCTGAGGTGCACCAGCCCGGCCGCCGTCGGCCGGAAGCCGCAGGCGTCGAGATAGAAGCCCTCGAGGTGCGGCTCGAAGTCCACGTGCAGCCACTCGCAGCCCGCGGCCCGAGCTCCCTCGACCGCCCGGCGCACGACGGCGGTGCCCACGCCGCGGCGCTGGTGGCTGGGGCGCGTCTTGGTGTCGATGAGGAAGGCGTGGCCCGCGCCGTCCCACGCCACATTCACGAACCCCACCAGCGTTCCGTCCGCGCTCCGGGCGGTGACCCATCCCAGGGAGTGTGGGCGGACCTGGTCCCACCAGCCGGGTTCGGGGTGTCCGCCGTGGGACCGCGTGAGGTCGACGACCTCCTCGTCGGACACGGGCGCACGCCAACCCAGGACCACCTCGTCGGTCGGCACCACGTCGTCGCTCGGCATCGGGCCCAGCGTGGCGGTGGTCCGGCCCGGCGGCAAGGCATTTCGTGCACGGGGGCAAATCCTTGGCTCACGCCGAGCGGCACTCCGTAGCGTGCCCCGCATGATCGAGATCCCACCGACGTTCCGCGCGATGCCCCGCTGGTGGAACGCGTCGGCGCAGGAACGGCAGTGGCTCACCGACCTGCCCGAGCAGGTCGGAACCTGGTGCGAACGCTGGGACCTGATGGTCGACGGCACCGCCCGGCACGGCTCGAACGCACTGGTCGTGCCGGTACGCAGCCCGGGCGGACCGGCCGCGCTGCGGCTGGCTCCCCCGGGCGACGACGTCGCCGCACTCTCCGCAGCGCTGCGCTTCTGGCACGGGCACGGGGTGGTGGTCGAGCTCGCCGGCAACGCGGACGACGGCGTCCTCCTGCTGGAACGGCTGGACCCGGACCGCTCGCTGGTCCGCGAACCGCTCGACGTCGCGGTCGCGGAGATCGGGCGCATCGCCCGCCGCCTGGCCGTCCCCGCTGGCGACGACGTGGCCGCCGGGCTGCCGCACACGTCCGACGAGGTCGCCGAGCAGACCCCGCACCTGCGCGCGCTCTGGGAACGCCTCGGCAGGCCGTTCGAACGCTCCGCGATCGACGTCGCCGAGCAGGCCGCGACCACGATCCTGGCCGAGCGCCGCGGACCCGTGGCCGTGAACGCGGACCTCCACTTCGACCAGGTGCTGCGGGACGCCGCGGGTCGCTGGCGCGTGGTCGACCCGGTGCTGCGCCGGGGCGACGCCGAGCGCACCGCGGTGAACGTGCTCTGGCACCGCGTGGACGAGATGGCGGACCACGAGATCCCGCGCTGGTTCGACCTGCTCGTCGACGCCGCCGCGCTGGACGCCGGGCTGGCCCGTGCGTGGGCGCTGTGGCGGATCACGGACCACCGGCTGTGGGGCCTGGAGCACGGGCTGACCGAGGACCCGCCCCGGTGCGCCCGGCTCCTGGACGCCCTCGGCTGAGCAACCCTTGGCTCAGCGGATCACGTACCGCCCGACATGCGCCCGGATGCGCTCCCGGACCAGGGCCTGCTCGCCGACCGGGACGGCCCGCTTGGGCAGCCAGAAGATCATCGAGGCCAGCCCGTTCGGCACGTAGAGGTAGTAGGCCCTGGCCGTCTCACGGGCCTGGGACGCGACGCCCCAGACGCACGCCTGGCTGCCACTGGGGCCCTCGTGCCGGAAACCGTCGTCGTCCAGCACCGCGCGCACCGGCTCGCGGTTCGCCGGCCTGCGCCAGGCGGCGTGCGCGCCCAGCGGCGCGTAGCCCAGGACGACGACGCCCGTGAGCACACCGAGCACCACCAGCGGGGCCAGGGTCGCGGCGTCGGCGACGGGCGTGCCGTCGTCCTGGACGAGGAGGAAGGACAGCCCGATCATCGCGGCGATCAGGCCGAGAACACACCAGCCGAGCACCCGTACCGCACGCATCTGGGGCATGGCACGCAGCAGGTCCGCGTAGTCGGTACGGACGGGGACGAAGTCGTACGCCGCGCCGGCGGCGGTGGGCCGCTGGCCGTGGGTCTCGGGGGTCACGGCCGGAGCGTACTGCCTCCGGGCCGGGCGACGCCGCCCGGCCCGGAGGAACCGTCAGGCCCGGTCGAGCTCCCTCTCGGGCTCGTCCCCACCGGACGTGCCCTGAGCCTCACGGTCGGCGCGGCGCTCCCAGAACGTCGCGTTCCGGATGCCGAGCGTGCGCGGGTCGAACTGCGGGTCCAGCCCACGCCGCTTCTGGTCCCGGTAGTCCTTGAGAGCCTTGAGGGCAGGGCCCTGGAGGAACAGGATGCCGACGATGTTCAGCCAGGCCATCGACCCGACGCCGATGTCACCCAGGCCCCAGGCCGCGCCCGCCGTGGTCACGGCACCGTACGCCACCGAGACCAGCACGAGGGCCTGCAGCACCCGCCGCACGGCCCGCGCCGCGATCCGGTTGGTCATCTTGCGGGTGAGGTAGGTCAGGTTGGTCTCGGCCATGTAGTAGTACGCCACGATCGTGGTGAACGCGAAGAACGCCAGCGCGATGGCGACGAACGCGGGGCCGGCGCCCGGGAACACCGCGTCCAGGCCCTGCTGCACGAAGCCCGGACCGGGCTCGACGTCGGTGCCGAGACCGCCGGTGCCCTCGTGGATCACGTCGCTCGGCCAGGTCTCGCCGGCGAAGGTGTTGAACATGCCGGTCGAGATGATGATGAAGGCCGTCGCGGAACAGACGAGCAGGGTGTCGACGTACACTGCGAAGGACTGCGCGAAGCCCTGCTTGGCCGGGTGCGAGACCTCGGCGGCCGCTGCGGCGTGCGGCCCGGTGCCCTGGCCCGCCTCGTTGGAGTAGATGCCGCGCTGCACGCCCCACTTGACGGCGAGGCCGAGGATCGCGCCGAACACCGGCTGGGCCCCGAAGGCGCTCCCGAAGATCAGCCCGAACACGGCCGGGATCTGGCTGAAGTTCACGAAGAGCACGATGAGGGCGATGGCGATGTAGACCAACGCCATCGTGGGCACCACGATCACGGCGAAGTGGGCGATGCGCTTGACGCCGCCGATCACGATGAAGGCCAGCAGGATGACGAGGCCGACGGCGGTGACCCAGGTGGGCACGCCCCAGACGTTGTTGATCGCCGAGGCCATGCCGTTGGCCTGCACGCCCGGCAGGAAGAAGCTCATCGCGAAGATGGTCACGACCGCGAAGAGGATCGCGTAGACCAGCGACAGGCCACGGGCCTTGTGCCGGTAGGCCTTCTCGAAGTAGTACGCCGGCCCACCGCGGTACTCGCCGGTGTCCGGGTCCTTCTCCTTGTAGATCTGCCCGAGGGTGCTCTCGACGAAGGAGGTGGCGGCACCGAGGAACGCGGAGGTCCACATCCAGAACACGGCGCCGGGACCGCCGAACGCGATCGCCGTGGCGACGCCGCCGATGTTGCCCATGCCCACGCGGCCGGCCAGGGACATCATCAGCGACTGGAAGGACGACGTGCCCTCCTCCGACTCCTTGCCCTGCTTGAGCTGGGCCAGCATGTCGGGGATGTGCCGCACCTGGAGGAAGCCGGTGCGCACGGAGAAGTACAGGCCTGCGAGCAGGCAGAGGGCGATCAGCGGGATGGACCAGATCAGCTCGTTGGTGGCCACGATGCGATCAGCGAAGCTCATAGGCACTCCTGGGTGAAAGTTCGGCCAAAGGGGGCAGACTAACCCGTCGTGGTCAGGTGTGTGCCACTCACCCGAACGCCAGCAGGTCGGCCCGCATCCGCTCCGTCTGGGGATGCCGCCCGTAGACCCGGTCCCGCGTGTCCAGCGCACGCAGCACCAGCGCGCGACCGAGGTCGTCGATCTGCCCGGTCAGGCGCAGCAGCGTGAACCCCGCGCCGATCACGACGTCCACCATGTCGACGTCGCCCTCGTCGAGCCCGGCAGCCACCTCCGCCTCGTCCCCCAACCACTCGGGGTCGATCTGCGCCACGGTCGTGCTGCCGTCCAGCTCGTCGGCCCGTCGCGCCGTCAGGAAGACCAGGTCCCACCCCTCGTCGTTGCCGAAGGGCGCGAAGTCGTCGCCCTCGTCGTCGTAGATGGGGTCACGGAAGTGGGCGGCGAAGGCCGGATGTTTCGGCCCCAGGTCGTCAGTGCTCGATGTACCCATGGCGAGGAACTTACGCGGAGCTACTGACACTCCGACCCGATGCCCGCACCCACCCCGCTCTAGGCTCGACCCGATGCCCACCACGCCGACCACCCCCGCGCTCCGGGAGCGCCTCACCGACGTCGCCCTCATCGTCGTCGCCGTGGCCCTGGCGTGGACGTCCCTGTGGATCCAGGCCGCCGAGCCCGACCCGCTCCCCGCAGCACTCCTGGTGGCCGACCGCCTCACCGGCCTCCTCGGCTGCGTCGCCCTGTGGTGGCGCCGTGCGTACCCCGTCCAGGTCGGCCTCGCCCTCGCCGTGGCGAGCGTCTACTCCGAGACGGTCAGCGGCGCCGCGATCGTCGCGCTCTTCACCGTGGCCCTGCACGCCTCGACCCGCGCCACGGCAGCCGTGTGTGCCACCGGCGTCGCGGCCCTCGGCACCTACCAGCTCGTCTGGCCGGACCAGACCGTCCCGCCCCTGACGGTGTTCACGTTGATCGGCCTCGGCAGCGCCGCGACCGTCGCGTGGGGCCTGACCATCCGCAACCGGCGTGCTCTCGTCGAGTCGCTGCGCGAGCGCGCCGCGGCCGCCGAGGTCGAGGCGCAGCTCCGGGCCGAGCGCTCCGAGCGTGAGGCGCGCCAGGCCATCGCGCGGGAGATGCACGACGTCCTCGGCCACCGCCTGTCGCTGCTCAGCGTCCATGCCGGTGCCCTCGCCTATGCCCGCACGGCCCCGCCGGACGACGTCGGCCGGGCCGCCGAGGTGGTGCGGGAGAACGCGCACCGCGCGCTGCAGGACCTGCGCGAGGTGATCGGGGTGCTGCGCGCCCCCGTGGGAGAGCTGCCCGTGCCCGCCGTCGAGGACGTGCTGGAGCTGGTCGAGGAGGCCCGCACGGCCGGGACGCCGGTGACGCTGCACGACGACGCGGGGGTCACCACCAGCGAGCGGACCCTCCCCGACCTGCAGGGCCGCACGGTCTACCGCGTGGTGCAGGAGTCCCTGACCAACGCCCGCAAGCACGCCCCGGGCGCACCGGTCACCGTCCGGATCACAGGGCGCCCGGGGGACGACGTCGTCGCCGAGGTGGTCAACGCGCCCCCCGCCGCCCCGGTGACGCGACCGAGCGGTTCCGGGACCGGCCTGCGCGGGCTCGAGGAGCGCGCCCGGCTCGTGGCCGGCCACCTCGACCACGGCCCGACGGACCGGGGCGGCTGGCAGGTCCGGCTCCGCCTACCCTGGCCGACGTGACTCATCCCGCGCCCGGCGACGAGCCGGCCATCGACGTGCTCATCGCCGACGACGACCCGGTGGTCCGCTTCGGGCTCCGGATGATGCTCAGCGGCGCGCCCGACCTGCGCGTCGTGGCCGAGGCCGGGGACGGCGCCGAGGCGGTCGAGCTGGCCCGGCGCCACTGCCCCGACGTCGTGCTGATGGACATCCGGATGCCCGGCACCGACGGGCTCACCGCCACCGAGACGCTGCGCCGCGGCTCGCCCGCCCCGCAGGTCATGGTGCTCACGACCTTCGACGCCGACGCCCACGTGCTGCGCGCACTGCGCGCCGGAGCGGCGGGGTTCCTGCTCAAGGACACCCCGCCCGACGAGCTCGTCGTCGCCATCCGGCACGCCGCCCAGGGGCGCCCCGTCCTCTCCCCCGAGGTGACCCGGCGGCTCATCGCCCGGGTCGCCGACTCGGACCAGGACGGCCGCCGTGCCACGGCTCGCCGGCGCCTCGACGTGCTCGGGGAGCGGGAGCGGGAGGTCGCGGTCGACATCGGGGCGGGGCTCTCGAACGCCGAGATCGCGGCTCGCCGCTTCCTGGGTCTGACGACCGTGAAGACCCACGTGTCGTCCATCCTGGCCAAGCTCGGCCTGAACAACCGGGTCCAGGTGGCGCTGCTGGTGCAGGAGGCCGGGCTCGGCGACCACGGCCGGCCGGGGTGACCGGGCCGCTCCTCCTTTGGTCGGCGGGTCCGGACCCATCGGCGGATGCACTCACCGGGTGAGATACCTAGCGTCGGTGCCATGCCAAGAACAACTCGTGCGTCGCTGCGGATCACTGCGCTGCTCGCCGTCGTCGCCCTGGCCGTGACCGGGTGCGCGGGCACCGGCGCGGCGCTGGCGGCGTCGGCCGGTGGCGGCGTCCCCCGCCCGACCGTCTCCGCCCCGGCCCCGGGCCCGATCGACTGGACCGAGTGCGGCCCCGGACTGGACTGTGCCACCGTCGAGGTCCCCCTGGAGTACTCGGACCCGGACGGCGAGCAGATCCCGCTCTCCGTCGTGCGGCACCGCGCGACCGACCCGGACCGGCGCATCGGCAGCCTGTTCATCAACCCGGGCGGCCCGGGTGTGCCGGCGTCGGACATGGTCCGCTCGATCGACCCCACCGGTGAGACCGGCCCGTTCTCGCCCGACGTCGTGGCGCGCTTCGACGTCGTCGGCATGGACCCGCGCGGTGTCGGGGAGTCGGACGCCGTCCGCTGCCTCACCGACGAGCAGCGCGCCGAGCAGGCGGCCGAGGACCGCGACCCGACCATCCCGGGCGGCAAGTCGTTCCGGCAGCTGGTCCAGGACTCCCGGACCTTCGCGAAGGGCTGCGCGACGCACCAGGACCGCGCGTACCTGGCGAGCCTGTCCACCGACAACGTCGCCCGCGACCTGGACCAGGTGCGCGCCGCGATCGGCGAGGAGCAGATCACGTTCTACGGCGCCTCGTACGGCACGGTGGTCGGCCCGATGTACGCCACGCTGTTCCCGGAGCGCGTGCGCCAGATGGTGATCGACGGCCCCGTCGACACCGACCTGTGGCAGAACGACCCGCTCCGCCTGCTCGACGACGTCGCCAGGTCCAACGAGGAGACGCTCGACATCTGGTTCGAGACGTGCCGCGCCGAGGGCGTGGAGGCCTGCCCGTTCGGCGACGGCGACCCGGAGGCCGCGTTCGACGCCCTGATCGCCGACCTGGAGCGCGAGCCCCTGCAGGTCCCGCCGATCGAGGGCCTCACCCCCGGCGGGACGCTCGACGGCGCCATGGCGCTGGAAGGTGTGCGGGCCGCGGCGGGTGTCCGCACGCTCTGGCCGCAGCTCACCGCGGGCCTGCTCGCGGCGCAGCAGGGCAACGGCGCCTTTCTCCACTTCATGGTCGTGAACCTGACGGTCGCGCCGTTCGGCGGCCCGTTCGCCACCACCCTGCAGGAGCCGCACACCGCTGTCCGCTGCGCCGACTGGCCCGCCCTGCGCAACCTCGGCGAGCACCGGGCGGCCGCCCGCGAGATCGACGCCCGCGGCGAGCGCCTCGGCAGCCGGGCCGCGTACAGCGCGCTGAGCTGCGCGTTCTGGCCCGCCGCGAACAAGGACCGGTTCACCGCCGAGCTCACGGGCGCCGGCGCCCCGCCGATCCTGGTGGTCGGCGGCGAGGTGGACAACGTGTCGCCGTACCACTGGGCGCAGGCCATGACGGAGCGCCTGGAGGGCGCCGTGCTGCTGACCCGGACGGGCGTCGGCCACACGTCCTACCGGACGAGCGGGCCGTGCATCGACTCCGCGGTCGACGCGGCGCTGATCGACCGCGTGCTGCCTGAGGAAGGGACGGTCTGCGAGGCGGTGCCGGCGGGGACGACGCGGATGCCGACAGGCCGGTAACGCGCCAGGTGCTGACCGGGCCGTTCGCTAGCAGTCAGCGAAGCGCGACGCCCCGGTCGGCACCTTTGGATGCGGTGGTTATTCATAGATGCGACCGGTCTCAAGGATCTCGCCGACGAGGCTCCAGCTCCATGTCACGGGCTCGTCCTCGTCCCACAGACCGGCGGCACCGCACTCCAGCAATGAATGCGGCTCGAAGTTGTACCACCGGTGACCCGTCTCGGACCAGACGCCGAAGTACCGCATCTCGTCGTCGAGCTGCTTGCCGCGCATGCGGTGGAGCTCCGCAGTCTGAAAGCGAATCACCTCGCGGGTGTACGCACGTCCTTCGTCCGCAAGGCCGCCGTCGGTCGGCAGGCTCGGAGGTTGTGTCGACGCCAGCCACCGCTCATCGAACTCCGGCGCATCGGCCGTGAACGCCTGGCAGAGAAGCTCGAAGAACAGCGCTTCGTCCATCGCGCTCGCATGCCGCTGATCGATCAGCCCCCACAACGCGAGCAGATACTGCTCGAGGTCGCGGGCAGGGAGTTCTCGGATCTCGTCGCGCAGACGGTTGTATTCCCGCCCGCCGTCGTAGCCGTCGTCGCGAACCTCGACTGTCTCGTAACCGGACACGACGGGGAGACTACCGAAGGGCGTGAACGGTACCCGCCGGTCCCTCCCCGGTGTGCCCAGAATCTTCGACGACGCGACGACGCTCGCCCACCAGCACCTTGACGCCGCGACCGCTGAGGCGCGGTTGCGCGTCGTCCGTCCCGCTGTCGCCATGGTCGAGTCAACGCCGGACGACGCCGTCGTCGCCCGGCTGGGGGCCAGCCCCGGCCACCGGTCGGGACGTCGTGGCCGCAGCTGGCTACGGCCATCCCGGATGGGCGATCGCGGTACAGGGCCCGGTGGAGGTCGAAGCGACCTGTCCAACACCCGGTTCGTCATGCAGTGCTGCTGAACCAGCGCACCGATGTCCGCCCCCGACCGAACCATCACGCCACGCCCGCCGCCCACTTCTCCAACCGCTCCACGCTCCACCACTCGACCGCCCGCCCTTGGCTGTCCGAGAAGCCGACAACCGTCTCCTCGGGATCGACCAGCGCGATCCGGTGCCCTTCGTCGATCAGCTTCGTCGCCGTCTCGGACGCCGTGCGGCGCGCCACGGGCAGCACCTCGTCGACGCGGCTCAGGTCGAACACCACGAGCTCCGTCGAGGGCGGGTCCTCGATGAGCACGCGCACCAGCGACTCGATGCTGCTCAGCACCAGGTCGCCCTGCAGCACGTAGACCGTGGCCGGCTGCCCGTCGATCGTCACCTCGCGGGTCTCGCGCAGCGACGACCGGGCGGGCCGGCTGGCCTCCATGAGGTGCAGCCCCAGGTCGTCGGAGAGCAGCTGCATCATCTCGACGCCGCGCGCGCTGTTGCCGTGCGGGTCCAGGCGCGGGGAGAAGACGGCGACGCCGATCTGCCCGGGCAGCACGCCGATGATGCCGCCGGCCACGCCGCTCTTGGCGGGGATGCCGACCGTGGTGAGCCAGTCGCCGGCGGCGTCGTACATGCCGCACGAGGCCATGACGCTGAGCAGGTGCCGGGTGCCCGACCTGCTGAACAGCCGCTCGCCGGTGTTGGGCTGGACGCCGCCGTTGGCGAGCGTCGCGGCCATCAGGGCGAGGTCGCGCACAGTGACCGACGCCGCGCACTGCCGGATGTAGCCGGTGACCGCCGCGCGGGGCTCCTGGCGCAGCGCGCCCGAGGAGTGCAGCAGGTAGGCGAGGCCGAGGTTGCGGTCCCCGGTGGCCAGCTCCGACGCAGCGACTGCCTCGTCCACCTCGATCGGCCTCTCGGCGAGCCGCGAGAACAGCCCGAGCATGCGGTCCACCGCCGACTCCTCGTCATCCTTGAGGAGGGCGTGGGTCGTGATGGCGCCCGCGTTGATCATGGGGTTGCGCGGCTTGCCGGTCTGCGGGTCCAGCGAGAGCTCGTTGAAAGCCTCACCACTGGGCTCGACGCCGATGTGCTTGAGCACGGTCTTCAGCCCGCGGTCCTCGATCGCCTGCGCGTAGGCGAACGGCTTGGACATCGACTGGATGCTGAACTCGTGGTCGGTGTCGCCGCTGGCGTAGACGGTCCCGTTCACCGTGCACAGTGCGACCGCCACCCGGTCGGGGTCGGCGGCCGCCAGCTCCGGGATGTAGTCCGCCAGAGCACCGGAGTCGATGTGCGCCGTCTGCTCGATGATGGTGTCGAGGTAATCGAGAATTGGTGATCGCATCAGGTCTCCCCCGTGGTCCGTGCCGTCCGGCAGGTCAGGCTGTCACATTTCGCTCGGACCCGAGAGGCGGGACGCCGGCGCTGACGACCGACGGCCGGCTGAGGTCGGCAGTTTGCCGCGCAGAGTCGGGGGGGGGGGGGGGGGGGGGGGGGGGGGGGGGGGGGGGGGGGGGGGGGGGGGGCGCGCGGGGGGGGGGCGCGGGCGCGGGGAGGCCGCGGCGGGGGAGTAGG